>NZ_JBITHV010000009.1:339359-498672 GCF_044458365.1 Kribbella sp. NPDC050470
GGTGCGTGTTGTGGGGGGGGCGCGCCCGCGCGGGGCCGCGCCCGCGCGCCTCCACCACCCCCCCCCCCCCCCCCCCCCCCCCACGACCAGGGAAGGACGCAGCTGCTCCGGAGCAGCTCGCCCGAATGGTCACGTGCTGGGGGTGGATGCGGTGGGTCGGTGTGGTTGGCGCCGGGTTTGTCAGCGTGGTCAGCCGGGGGAATCGGATCGGGGGTTCAGGTCGGGGCCTGGTCGGGTGTCGGGGCCCGGTCGGGTCCGGGGCCGGATATCCGGTGGAGTCGTCTGGCAGGTTGTCCTCGAGCACCTGGTTTCCTGGGACCGCGATATTCGGTAGGTGGACGGATTCGTCCGCATGCTGGTCGAAGTGGGGCATCTCTCGGAGGCTTGAACACCTTCTGGGGTCCTGGGACAGGCAATGACATGTCCGAGGACCCCAGTACCTGGTCAAGGCCCCGGTGCTTCGGCCGTGGTTTCCGGGATCCGGACGAAATTGCTCACATCCCGGACGGATGCGCGGCGGCGCTTCCCGCCGCGACCACACAGCAAGCCGACCAAGCCCGCGGCCCGCTCCCGCCGATCCGTACATACCAGTCGCCGCTCGTCCACAGCTCTTCACCGGAGCCACGCCGGGCATACAAACGCAACCCATCATCGGGCGCGCCTAGTTCCGATCAGCGGTATGAGTGCCGAATCTGAGTGATTGAGTACAGGCTGCACGGGTCGAGGCTGCCGGTGTCGGGCGCCTCCGCCTCGTCGATCAGTTGCCTTGGGTAACCACTCGGAGGCTCGTCTGTGATGCGACCGTTCTGTGTGGGACGGCTTGGTGATGCGTGGTCACTGCCAGCTCGGCCGTTGTTGCGGGGGCGGCCAGGGCCAGGATGGTTTGTTTGTCGACGGGTGGGTGTAGGACTGCGAGGGTTGGGGCGGACGGGACCAGGCCGGCGCGGAGCGGCGGGTCGTTGGTGGGAGGGAGCGGCATGCGGCGGCGGAGGCCGGTGTTGTGTAGGCCTAACCCGAGCGCCTTGCCTACAGCTTCCTTCGCCGTCCACAGGTGCAGGAAGGCGGTCAGCTGGTCGGCTTGCCCCGTTAGCCACTGCAGTTCCAGGGGGTCGAACCAGCGGCGTGCTAGTCCTCCCACCTCGCGGGGGTGGAGGTCTTCGATGTCTATGCCGACGGGGGCAGCGAAGGAGGCGGCGGCTGCGGTGAGGGTGGGGGTGCGGCTGAGGCTTACGGAGAGGCCGTCGATGTGGGGCTGGCCGGTTGGTGTGTGGTGCAGGGACGGCGTGCCGCCTAGTAAGGAGGCGGCCAGGTCGAGCAGGAGCGTGTGGGCGGCCGACGGGTCGCCGGCCGGGGCCAACCACACGTGTACCGAGTCACCCATCGGACGAAGGTAACCGCTCCGATACTGGTCCTCTGTGGCGGGTTGAAACTGGATCTGTAGGGGAGACCGGTCTGTTCTTAGGTTTGAGGCATGACCAACTGCGAAATCACCCTGGTTCCCGCGACACCGCGCCTGCTCACCGGGCAGTTCGGCCGGCTGCTGTTTACCGTGTTCGGCTCCTCGCTGAGCATGTACTTGCTCACCTCGGTGGTCCCGCTCTACCTGGCCGCCAGCGGCTCCGGGGGCATCGGCGCCGGGCTGTCCACCGGCGCGATGATGCTGTCCGCGGTGGGCGTCGAGCTGCTCGTGCCCCGGATGCTGGCCCGCTGGGGGTACCAGGTCGTCCTCGGGCTCGGGCTGGTCCTGCTGGGCGCGCCGTCCCTGGTCCTGCTGACCACCGCGTCACTGCCGCTGGTGCTCGCGGTCTGCGTCGTCCGCGGTGCCGGACTGGCGATCCTGGTCGTTGGCGCGGTCGCGTTGATCGCCGAGGTGACTCCGGCGCACCGCCGCGGTGAGGCGTTCGGTGTGTACGGCGTCGTCGTCGGACTGCCGGCCGCGATCGGTCTGCCGCTCGGCGTCTACCTGACCGGCGTGATCGGCTTCGACGCGCTGTTCGTCCTCGCCGCGGCGGCCTCGCTGGTCGGTCTGATCACCCTCGGCGGAATGCCCAAGCTGCCCAGCACGGAAGAGCAGCACGTCAAGGTGCTCGGCGGTCTGCGGGGGAGCGGCCTGTTGATGCCGACGTTCGTGTTCGCCGCAGTCACCGTCGCCGCCGGCATCAGCGTCACCTTCCTGCCGCTGGCCGTTGCCGAGGAGAACCAGTCCCTGGTGGCCGCCGCCCTGCTGATGCAGGCCATCACAGCCCCCGGCGCCCGCTGGCTGGCCGGCCGGTACGGCGACCGCGTCGGCCCGGCGAAGTTGCTGCCGGTGGCGTTGGTCCTGGCTGCGCTCGGCGCCGGCGCCCTGGTCCTGATCGGGAGCGCGACCGCGATCGTCGTCGGCTCCACCCTGTTCGGCATCGGCTTCGGCGCAGCGCAGAACCTGACGCTGTCACTGATGTACAACCGGGTCCCGAAGTCCCGCTACGGCCAGGTCAGCGCGCTGTGGAACCTGGCGTACGACGGCGGCTGGGGCATCGGCGCCATCGTCTTCGGCGCGATCGTCGCCGGCACCGGCTACTCGGTCGCCTTCGCACTGACTGCCGCGGTCGTCGCCGTGGCGATCGTGCCGGCGGTTCAGAGTTTGCGCAACCGGACGTAACGCACGGTGTGGTCAGCGCCCTTGCGGAGGACCAGGGTGGCGCGGGAGCGGGTGGGGAGGATGTTCTCCCGCAGGTTCGGGCCGTTGATGCCGTCCCACAGCGACTCGGCCTTCTTGATCGCCTCGTCCCGGCTGAGCTCGCCGTACCGGACGAAGTACGACTCCGGGTTGCGGAAGGCCGTCTCCCACAGCTTGAGGAAGCGGTGCACGTACCAGGACCGGATGTCGTCGGCGGCGGCGTCGACGTACACGGAGAAGTCGAAGAAGTCGCTGACCGCCAGGCCACTCTTGCCGTCCGCGTGCCGCGGCGCGGGCTGCAGGACGTTCAGGCCCTCGAGCAGCAGGATGTCCGGCTGCTCGACGGTGGTCCGGACGCCGGGCATCCGGTCGTAGTGCAAGTGTGAGTAGACCGGCGCCTCGACGGTGTCCATCCCGGACTTCACCTCGACCACGAAGCGCAGCAGCGCCTTGCGGTCGTAGGACTCCGGGAAGCCTTTGCGCATCATCAGGCTCCGGCGCTCGAGCTCGGCGTTCGGCCAGAGGAACCCGTCGGTGGTGACGAGGGCGACCCGCGGGTGCTCGGGCCAGCGGGCCAGCAGCTCGCGCAGCAACCGGGCGGTGGTCGACTTGCCGACGGCAACCGACCCGCCGATGCCGATCACGAACGGCGTCCGGGTCGCGGCCGGCTTGCCGAGGAAGCTCTCGGTGTCGGCGTGCAGGGCGCGGGCGTGCCGGACGTAGAGCGAGAGGATCCGCGACAGCGGCAGGTAGACCTCGCGTACCTCGTCCATGTCGATCTCGTCGCCGAGACCGCGCAGCCGCTCGATCTCCTCGGCCGTCAGCGGGGACACGGTCGTCTCGGCCAGTTGCGCCCAGGCCGCCCGGTCCAGCTCGGTGTAGGGAGTCACCTCCCGCGTCGGCTGCAGCATGAGCCCATTCTTCCCACCCCGACGTACGACGACCCACCCCGGGCGGGCGTGGCTTACGTCTCAACCATTTGAACGGACCGACTCCGGAAAACGCTTGCTCAACCTATTGACGGCGTGTGGGGGCGTGCGTACGGTGTGTCCACGTTCAAGTATCGAAGTTCCCAGCGAAAGTTTCGAGAACTCTGTGTGAGCGACCAAGAGACTCGGTGAGGAGGGCTGCGGGCGTGCACAACCGCCGTGTTGAGGTACAGCGCCGCCGGGGTGTCTGGGCGGACGTGAAGCGGGACTGGCGGCTGTACGCGCTGCTGGCGCTGCCGATCGCGTACTTCGTGATCTTCAAGTACCTGCCGATGGCCGGGAACATCATCGCGTTCCGCCGGTTCATGCCCGGCGGATCGATGTTCGGCGAGCAGTGGGTGGGGCTGCGCTACATCCGGATGTTCATCGAGGACCCGACCTTCTGGCAGGTGTTCCGCAACACGGTGGTGCTGGGCGGCCTGAGCCTGCTGGTCGTCTTCCCGATCCCGATCGTACTGGCGCTGCTGCTGAACGAGCTCCGCGGGCAGCGGTTCAAGAAGTTCGTCCAGACCGTGTCCTACCTGCCGCACTTCATCTCGGTGGTGATCGTGGCCGGGATGATCCTGCAGCTGGTCTCGCTGCACGGCACGGTCAACCAGGTGCTGAAGGCAACCACCGGCAGCACGGTGAACTTCATCCAGGACGCGGACTGGTTCCGGGCCATCTACGTGTCCTCCGACGTCTGGCAGACGGCCGGCTGGGGCACCATCCTCTACCTGGCCGCGCTCACCCAGATCGACGACACCTTGTACGAGGTGGCCCGGATCGACGGCGCCAACCGGTGGAAGCAGACCTGGCACATCACCCTGCCCGGGATCGCGCCGGCCGTGGTGACGCTGCTGATCCTGAACATCGGCTCGTTCCTGTCGGTCGGGTTCGAGAAGATCCTGCTGCTCTACAACCCGCTGACCTACGAGACCGCCGACGTCATCTCGACGTACCTCTACCGGGTCGGTCTGGTGTCGAACAACTTCTCCTACGCGACCGCGATCGGCCTGTTCGAGGCCGTGGTCGGCCTGACGCTCGTCTTCGGTGCGAACGCGATCTCGCGCCGCGTACTGGGAGCGGGACTGTGGTGAACCAGACGGCCGGCATCAAGGACAGCACCGGGCACCGGGCCTTCCAGGTCTTCAACGTCGCGATCCTGCTGCTGGTCGTGGTGCTGACGCTGTACCCGTTCCTGAACATCGTCGCGCAGTCGTTCAGCAGTGAGTCGGCGATCAGCGCCGGCAAGGTCAACCTGTTCCCGGTCGGCTTCGACACCTCGACGTACCACGTCGTGATGAACGACGCGATGTTCTGGCGCAACTACGCCAACACCTTGCTCTACACCGTGGTCGCGACCGCGATCTCGCTGGTGCTCACGACCTGTATGGCGTACGTGCTGTCGAAGAGGCACCTGCGCGGCCGGACGTTCGTCATCGGGTTCGTCGTGTTCACGATGTTCTTCAACGGCGGGCTGATCCCGAACTACGTGCTGGTCTCCCAGCTCGGGATGAAGAACACGCTGTGGGCGGTGGTGCTACCGAACGCGATCAGCGTGTTCAACCTGCTGGTGATGAAGGCCTTCTTCGAGAACATGCCGCCGGAGCTCGAGGAGGCGGCGATGATCGACGGCCTGACCACGTTCGGCATCCTGCTGCGGATCGTGCTGCCGCTGAGCAAGGCGATCCTGGCCACGATGATGCTGTTCTACGCGGTGGCGAACTGGAACGCCTGGTTCGGCGCCTTCCTCTACCTCGACGACAAGTCGCTGTTCCCGGTCACGATCTACCTGCGGAACCTGGTCGCCGGCGCCACCTCCGGCACCTCGGCCGGCGCGACCGGCGACGACCTCACCCAGATCGCGGCCAGCATCAAGGCGGTCACCATGGTGCTCACCGTCCTGCCCATCCTCTGCGTCTACCCGTTCGTCCAGCGGTACTTCGTCACCGGCGTGATGCTCGGCTCCGTCAAGGGCTGAGTACGCCGGATCGCCCTTCTGAAAGGAAGTCCACATGATCAGCGTGAAGAGGGCGGGCATCGCCTTGGCCCTGGCCGCCGCCTTGGGTCTGTCCGCGTGCAGTTCCGGCGGCGGTGACGAGAAGGCCGACACCAGCAAGAACCGAACCGGTGCCATGGACAACTACGCCGTCGGCACCCAGTTCAAGGCGACCGAGCCGGTGACGTTCTCGGTGCTCTACAACGACCCGCCGACGTACCCGTACAAGAAGGACTGGCTGCTCTGGAAGGCGATGGCCGAGCAGAACAACGTCACGCTGCAGCCGACCGTCGTACCGCTGAGCGACTACGAGCAGAAGCGGTCGCTGCTGGTGTCGGCCGGGGACGCGCCGCTGATCATCCCGAAGACCTACCCGGGTCAGGAGTCGGCGTACGTGTCGTCCGGCGCGATCCTGCCGGTCAGCGACTACCTCGACCTGATGCCGAACTTCCAGGACAAGGTGAAGAAGTGGAAGCTCGAGCCGGAGATCGACACGCTGCGCCAGCAGGACGGCAAGTTCTACCTGCTGCCCGGCCTGCATGAGGAGCTCTGGCCGGACTACACGCTGAACATCCGGGCCGACATCTTCAAGCAGCAGGGCATCCCGGTGCCGAAGACCTGGGACGACCTGGCGGCTGCGTTGGCCAAGCTGAAGCAGGCCTACCCGGACAAGACGCCGTTCTCGGACCGCTACCAGGGCAAGAACCTGCTCAACCAGCTGGCCGTGGCCTACGGCACGGCGGCCGGCTGGGGGTACGGCGACGGCGCGGTCTGGAACCCGTCCGAAAGCCAGTTCAAGGCCGCGGCCGGGATGCCGCAGTACAAGGACATGGTTGCTTACCTCAACAAATTGGTGACCGGCAAGCTGCTGGACCCGGAGACGTTCACCCAGCAGGACGACCCGGCGATCCAGAAGTTCGTCACCGGCCAGTCGTTCGTGATCAGCGGGAACTCGCAGGAGATCACGACGTACCGCAAGACGATGGACAGCACACTGGGCAAGGGCAAGTACGAGGTCGCCCGGATCCTCGTCCCGGGCGGTCCGGCCGGTCAGGTGATGGGCGGGTCCCGGCTGGAGAACGGGATCATGATCAGCGCGAAGGCGAAGGAGCAGCCGAACTTCGTCGCGATGATGCAGTTCGTCGACTGGCTCTGGTACTCCGACGCCGGCCAGATGTTCGCCAAGTGGGGTGTCGAGGGCACGACGTACCAGCAGCAGGACGGCAAGCCGGCGCTGCTGCCGGCCATCGACTACAACGGCCTGAACCCGGGCGCCGGGAAGAAGGACCTGCGCAAGGACTTCGGCTTCTCCGGCGGCGTCTTCGCGTACGGCGGAACGACCGAGCTGCTGCAGTCGATGATGGTCCCGGCGGAGCTGAAGTGGCAGGAGGAGATGGCCGCGACGCACAAGCCGGTGGCCGTCGAGCCGCCGTACCCGCTGAGTGACGCCGACCGGGAGCAGGCGACGCTGCTGAACACGCCGCTGACCGACTACGTCAACCAGCAGACGCTGAAGTTCGTGCTCGGGCAGCGGCCGATGGACCAGTGGGACGCGTTCGTCCAGGAGCTCAACGGCAAGGGCGCGGAGAAGTACCTGAAGATGGTCAACGACGCGCAAACGAAGTACGAGACGGAACACGGCGGCAAGTGATGTCGACGCTGTCGACGGGGTTCGTCGACGGCAGGTTGTACCGGACCTGCTCCTTCGTCTACCACCTGATGACGGTCGAGGGCTGCCTGGTGATCGCGCTGCTGCCGACGTTCGCCACGGTCCTGCTGCTGGCGCCGGATCCGCGCAACGCGCCGCTGTTCGCCGTTGCGCTGATCCCGGCCGGTCCGGCAATGGTTGCCGGCCTGTACGCCGTACGCCGGAAGGACGGATCGCCGGGGCGCGACTTCGTCCGGGGATACCGGTCGAGTTGGCGCGAGGTGCTCAAGGTGTGGGTGCCGGCGGTCGTGCTGATCGCGACCACGCCGGCGGTGGTGGCGGCTCTGGTGGCCGTGTGGCTGGCCAACGCGGTGGTGATCACGTCCCGGTTCTCGTTCCGCGGGCGTGACACCGCGCGACTGGCGGCGTACTACCTCGGTGCGCGCTGGCGGTGCACGCTGAACGTCCTGCTCCTGGGCGCGGCGTTCACGGGCCTGGTCGCGCTCACCTCTGATTGGGTTGCGGTGTTGCTGTTGTCGCCGGCGCTTTACCTGCTGGCCCGAGTGACGCGACCGCTGGTCGCCGACGTGGAGAAGAGGTTCGTGTGACGATCTGGTACGGCGGCGACTACAACCCCGAGCAGTGGCCGGCTGACGTCTGGGCCGCGGACTCCCGGCTGTTCGACCTGGCCGGGATCAACACCGCGACGATCGGGGTGTTCTCGTGGGGCCTGCTGCAGCCGTCCGAGGACGTGTACGACTTCGGCGTCCTCGACCGGATCACCGAGTCGCTGGACGGCCGCAACGTCATCATGGCCACCGCCACCGGCGCACTACCGGCCTGGCTGGCGCGCAAGCACCCAGAGGTCACGCGGGTCGACTTCGAGGGCCGCAAGCATGTGTACGGCGCTCGCCACAACCACTGCCCGTCGTCGCCGGTCTTCCAGCGGCTCTCGGTCGAGCTCGCCGGCCGCATCGCCGAGCGGTACGCCGGTCTGCCCAACCTGGTCGCCTGGCACGTCGGCAACGAGTACGGCGGTTCCTGCTACTGCGACAACTGCACAGCCGCCTTCCGGGTCTGGCTGCAGAACCGCTACGGCACGCTGGAGGCGTTGAACCACGCCTGGTGCACGACGTTTTGGAGCCACACGTTCTACGACTGGGGCGAGATCGTCGCGCCCTCGGCGTTGAGCGAGCACTGGCGTGGACCGAACCACACCGCGTTCCAGGGGATCACCCTCGACTACCTGCGCTTCATGTCGGACGCCCTGCTGGAGAACTTCAAAGCGGAGAAGTCCGCCATACGCCAACACAGTGATGCGCCGGTCACCACCAACCTCATGGGCTTCTACCGGCCGCTCGACTACTTCCGCTGGGCCGAGCACCTGGACGTCATCTCCTGGGACAACTACCCGCCGGACGACCGGTCGGCGCCGCGGATGGCGCTGACGCACGACCTGATGCGCGGGCTGAAGGGCAAGCCGTTCTGGCTGATGGAACAGACGCCGTCGACGACCGCTTGCCGGGACGTGAACCCGGTCAAGCGTCCGGGTGTCATGCGGCTGTGGAGCTACCAGGCGTTGGCGCACGGCTCCGACACCGTGCTGTTCTTCCAGCTGCGGGCGTCCCGTGGTGCGTCGGAGAAGTACCACGGCGCTGTCATCAACCACGCCTCCCGCTCCGACACTCGCGTGTTCAAAGAGATCGCTGAGTTGGGCGCCGAGCTCCCGTTGCTCGAGGGCCTCGTCGGCGCCGAGACGCGCAGCAAGGTCGCGCTGATGATCGACTGGAACAGCTGGTGGGCGGTCGAGATCTCCGACGGTCCGTCCCGGCACGTGTCCTACGTCCAGACCGCGATCGCCTGGTACACGGCCCTGCAACGCCTCGACGTGGATGTCGACGTGATCCCGGTCGACGGCAACATTTCGGCGTACGACGTGGTCCTGGCCCCGCTGCTGCACATGGTGCCGGACGAGTTGGGCCGGCAGTTGAAGGGCTTCGTCGCGGGCGGTGGAAAGTTCGTGACCGGTGTGCTGTCCGGGCGGGTCGACGTCGACGACAACGCGTTCCTGACCGATGTCCCGGGACCGCTCGCGCGAGTGCTCGGCATCCGCGTGGACGAGACCGACGCGCAGCCTCCGACCGTGGTGAACCCCGTGCAGTTGGACGGGTTGACGTCGGAGGCGTCACTCGTCTTCGACCTGGTCATTCCCGAGCACGCCGAGGTGATCGGCACCTACTCCGCCGACTTCTACGCGGGTACGGCGGCCGTCACGCGACACCGCTTCGGCGCGGGGCACTCGTGGTACATCGGGACCATGCTGGACGCAGCCGGCCTCGACGCCGTACTGGGGTCGGTGATCGAGGAGTCCGGGTTGACCGGGTCGTATGCGAGGATCGACGGCGTCGAAGCGACGCGGCGGTACAAGGACGGTCAGCGGTATCTCTTCCTGCTGAACCACGGGGACCGGGAGGTGCGAGTGGCGGCCGACAAGTCAGGAACCGACCTACTCACCGGCTCGCAGATCGAGGCCGGTGACAAGCTGGTGCTCCGGGCAACCGGTGTGGTGGTGTTGCGCTCGGATGACGTTTGACCCGTGCTGGCTCGGTGGCCAGCGGTTGCCCGAGGTCACCATCCACGCCTCCGGGGCGCTGGCGCAGACGATCCGGGGCGAGCTCCGGCAGACCCGCCGAGTCCCACATGACGTAGAGGTTGCCCTGTGCACCCTCGGGCGGCTCGAGGAGACGCCGCTCGCTCCGTGGGTCGAGCAGGCGTTGCCGGCCGATGGGCTCGGGGCCGAAGGCTTCGTGGTGACGCGACGAGGCAACCAACTCGTCGTCGCCGCCGAGGGCGGCCGCGGCCTGCTCTACGGAGACTTCTACCTGCTGCGGTACTTCGAGTGGATGACCGGCGACTTCACCGTGGTCGAGCGGCCGGCGGTACAGGTCCGGATGGTGGCGCACTGGGACAACCTCGACGGTTCCGTCGAGCGCGGGTACTCCGGTGGATCGATATTCTTCCGCGACGGCCGGGTGGTGCAGGACCTGACTCGGGTCCGCGCGTACGCGCGCCTGCTGGCGTCGGTCGGGATCAACGCGGTGGTGGTCAACAACGGCAACGTGCACGCCGCCGAGACCCGGTTGATGAGTGACCACCTGCCTGGCCTTTCCCGGCTCGCCGCGGTGTTCCGCGAGTACGGGATCGCGATCCACCTGTCGGTGAACTTCGCGGCGCCGATCGTCCTCGGCGAGCTGGAGACGGCAGATCCGCTGGACGAACGAGTGATCCGCTGGTGGTCGGCGGCCGTCAGCCGGGTGTACGACGCGGTGCCGGACCTCGGCGGATTCGTGGTCAAGGCGGACTCCGAGAACCGGCCCGGTCCGTACAGCTACGGGCGGCATCATGCGGATGGCGCGAACCTGCTGGCTCGGGCGCTGGCGCCGTACAAGGGGACTGTGTACTGGCGGTGCTTCGTCTACGACTGCCATCAGGACTGGCGGGACCGGAGTACGGATCGGGCTCGGGCGGCGTACGACCATTTCGTCCCGCTGGACGGGCTGTTCGACGACAACGTCGTACTGCAGATCAAGCATGGGCCGCTGGACTTCCAGCCGCGCGAACCCGTGTCGCCGTTGCTGGGGGAGTTGCAGGAGACCCGGTCCGCGGTCGAGTTGCAGGTGACGCAGGAGTACACCGGTCAGCAGAAGGACCTTTGCTACCTGGGGCCGTGGTGGCGGGAGATCCTGCAGTTCGACACCACCGGCTCCGGCGGGCCGACGACGGCCGAGCGCGCCGCCGCGGTCGTGGGCGTCGCCAACGTCGGTGACGATCCGAACTGGACCGGCCACAAGCTTGCCCAGAGCAACCTCTATGCGCACGGGCGGCTGGCCTGGGACCCGGCCGCGGATCCGGTCAGCCTGCTGCACGAGTGGGCCGCGGCGGCGTTCGCGATGGACGACCGGACCCGGGCCGAGCTGGTCGAGATCATGGCGGACTCGTGGCGGACGTACGAGCGCTACACCGCGCCGATGGGGGTCGGCTTCATGGTCACGCCGGGCACGCACTACGGGCCGAACGTCAACGGGTACGAATACTCCGAGTGGGGGACCTACCACTTCGCCGACCGGTACGGCGTCGGCGTCGACCGGACCGTCGCGACCGGATCAGGCTTCACGGCGCAGTACCCGGAGCCCCTCGCCGGCGGCTACGAGAACGTCCACACCTGCCCGGACGAGCTGCTGCTGTTCTTCCACCACGTGCCCTACGACCACGTCCTGCAGAACGGCCGCACCGTCCTGCAGCACATCTACGACACCCACTTCCAGGGGTACGACGAAGTCGAGGCGATGGTCGCCCGCTGGAAAGCCATCGCCGACCGCTTCGACCCCGCCACCCGCGAGAACATCACAGCCCGCTTCGACCTGCAGCTCCGCAACGCCCGCGAGTGGCGCGACCAGGTCAACACCCACTTCCACCGCCTCAGCGGCACCCCAGACACCGCCGGCCGCACGATCTACCGGTAGTCGCGACGTATCATGCCGCATCAAACTATGATTGAATAAAACTATGATTGATTCATAGTTTGTTCTCGGAGGTGTGGCTGATGAGGTTCAAGGGGCGGGCGGCTGATCTGAAGCTGCTCGACCGGCAGCTCGGCACGGTAACTGCCGGCGGCACTGACAGCCGTGGGCGCGCCGTGATCATGACTGGGCGTCGCCGGGTGGGAAAGTCTCGGCTGGCCCAGGAGTTCTGCGACCGGTCCGGTCTGCCCTACGTGATGTTCCAGGCAACCCGCGGCCGTCGGCCGGCCGCCGAACGGACGGAGTTCATCGCGGCTTTGTCCGGGCTGCCCGGGGCCGATCTCGTCGCCGGTCTCCAGTCCGGCGACTGGAATCAGGCGCTGCGTTCGCTGGCGATCGCACTGCCGGATGACACCCCGAGCATCGCGGTGATCGATGAGGTCCCTTGGCTGGTGGAGCAGGACGCGGAGTTCGAAGGGGCGTTGCAGACGGTCTGGGACCGCTACCTTTCGGCCAAGCCCGTCCTGCTGGTCCTGGTCGGCAGCGATCTGTCGGTGATGGAGGCGCTGCAGGCCTACGGCCGGCCGTTCTTCGGGCGGGCGGCGAAGATGACTGTGCGACCGCTGCACCTGGCGGATGTGCAGGCGATGACGGGTCTGGATGCCGCCGACGCGGTCGACGCACTCCTGATGACCGGAGGCTTTCCGGAGATCGTCCAGTCCTGGCAGAAGGGAATGAGCCGGAAGGCCTTCTTGCGGGAAGCCGCGAGCAATCCGCTCGCGCCGCTGCTGGTGGCGGGTGAACTGTCGTTGCTGGGGGAGTTTCCGGAGACGTCACAGTCGCGTGCGGTCCTGGAGGCAGTAGGTACCGGCGAGCGGACGTTCTCAGCGGTCGCGGCCCAGGCCGGCGGCGGTCGCGGGATGCTGCCGGGAACGCTCTCCCCACTCCTGTCGACTCTGCAGACGAAGCAGGTCCTGGTCGCCGATCTGCCGCTGTCGACCAAGGCCGACAGCAAGAACAAGCGGTACCGCATCGCGGATCCCTACCTGAGGTTCTGGCTGGCCTTCCTGCAACGGGGAATCCCGCTCATCGAGCGCGGCCGTGGTGACCTGGCACTGGAGCGAATCGAACGCGCCTGGACGAGTTGGCGCGGCCGGGCGGTCGAGCCGCTCGTCCGCGAGTCCCTGGTCCGGCTGCTGGCTGACGATGGCTGGGCTGCCACCGAGGCGGTGGGCGGGTGGTGGAACCGGCAGAACAATCCCGAGATCGACCTGGTCGGGGCCGATCGCGAACCGGTCGCGCGCGCAGTGCATTTCGTGGGCTCGATCAAGTGGCTGGATTCCAAACCGTTCGGCGGACGCGAGTATCAGGCACTGGCGCGGGACATGGCGGCGGTGCCGGGCGCCGGGGCGGATACGCCGCTGGTTGCCGTGTCGCGATGTGGTGTGGATGAAGGCATACCTCTCGCCGCACACTGGGGTCCGGACGACCTGGTCCGTGCTTGGCGCTAGCTGATTTCGCGCGAAGCGCAGCGGAGGGTTCGGGTGTGGTCTACGGTGCGCTCGGGGCCGGTCAGGGTGACGGTGTGGGTGGACTGGATGTCGGTGCTGGATTTTGCCAGGCGGAGGTTGATCTCGCCGGGCTCGACGATGCGTGTGCCGGTGCGGTCGGCGAACGACGTGAGGTCGGCGTGCACGGTGAACTCGACGGTCCGGGACTCGCCGGCGGCGAGGTCGATGCGGTGGTAGCCGATCAGCCGGGTGACCGGGCGGGTCACCTTGGCGACGGGGTCGCCGAGGTAGAGCTGGACGATCTCGGTGCCGTCGGTCGCGCCGGTGTTCTGGACGGTGACCTTGAGCGTCACGGTCCCGTCGGTTGGGGTGGTCTCGCGATCGGCGGTCGAGTCGGTCCACTCGAAGGTCGTGTACGACGTTCCGTGGCCGAACGGGAAGAGTGGTGTCGGGTCGACCGACGAGACCTTGCTGCGGCCGCCGAGCGGTTGATGGAGGTAGGTCCCGGGCTGCGCGCCCTCGCTCCGCGGCAGGCTGACCGGGAGCCGGCCGGACGGGTTGACGGCTCCGGTCAGAACCCGGGCCAGCGCCGGACCGCCTTCCTGGCCGGGGAAGAACGCTTGCACGATGGCCGCCGTACGGTGTGCGAATCGGCCGAGGGCGTACGGGCGTCCGGACAGCAGTACGACGACGACCGGCGTACCGGTGTCAAGGACCGCGTCGAGCAGGTCGGCCTGGCGTCCGGGGAGGGCCAGGGTCTCGACGTCACAGCCCTCGCCCGAGGTACCGCGGCCGAACAAGCCGGCCCGGTCGCCGAGCGCGACGATCGCGACGTCCGCCTCGGAAGCAGCGGTGATCGCCTCTTCGAAGCCGTCGTCGGAGTCGTCGTCGACCCCGCATCCCTCGGCCGTCTTCAGATCGATGCCTTGCGCAACGAGCGCCTCAGCGAGGGTGCGAATCTGGACGCCGTCGTCGGTGCCTGGGTAGCGGGGCGCGATGTGGATCGGGAAGGTGTAGCAGCCGAGCATCGCGTGCGCGTCCATCCCACGGGGCCCGACCAGCGCGATCTTCTTGCCTGGGGCAACCGGCAGTACGCCGTCGTTCGCGAGCAGCACGATCGACTCGTCGGCCAACCGCGCTGCGATCTCCCGGTTGGCCGCGGTGTCCAGCTCGACCGGTCCGGTCGGCTCGAGGTCCAGGTCGGGGTCGAGCAGACCGAGATCGCACTTCTGCCGCAGTACCCTGCGCACGGCCTGGTCGACGTACTTGACGTCGAGCCGGCCCTCCTCGACCTCTGCAATCAGCGCGTCGGCGTAGGTGTGCACGGTCGGCAGTTCCACGTCGATGCCGGCCTTCAGCGCGAGCGCGGCCGCTTCGCCGTCGGTGCCCGCGACCTGGTGCAGCGTGCGCAGGAACGCGATCGCGAAGTAGTCCGCGACGACCGTCCCGTCGAAGCCCCAGGTGTCGCGTAGCAGCGTGGTCAGCAGTTCCGGGTCGGCGGCAACCGGCACGCCGTCGATCTCGGCGTACGAGTTCATCACCGTACGGACGCCACCCTCGACCATGGCCAGCTCGAACGGCGGCAGGATCACGTCGGCCAGCTCGTGCCGGCCCATCGACACGGGCGCGAGGTTGCGACCGGCCCGGGAGGCGGAATAGCCGGCGAAGTGCTTCAGCGTGGCGTGAACGCCACCGTCCTGCAGGCCGCGGACGTACGCCGTACCGATCGTGCCGACCAGGTAGGGGTCCTCGCCGATCGTTTCCTCGGTGCGGCCCCAGCGGTAGTCGCGGGTGACGTCGAGGACGGGTGCGAGGCCGAGGTGCGTCCCGGCCGACTTCATGTCCGTGCCGATGTGGCGGGCCATGGTCTCGACGATTTCCGGGTCGAATGTGGCTCCCCACGCGAGCGGGGTCGGGTAGATGGTGGCGCCGTACGCCGCGAAGCCCGTCAGACACTCGTCGTGGGCGATCGCCGGGATGCCGAACCGGTTGGCGGCCATGATCTGCCGCTGCGCCGCGGCCAGCGACCGGGCGCCGGTGGTCGGGTCGACCGGCCGGGTGCCGAACGGGCGGGTGAGCTGGCCGAGCCCGTCCCGGATCACCTCGTCCCAGACCGGCGGGTCGGCGCTCATGTCGTGCTGGTACGGCGCGACGTCCTCGCCACTGTCCCGGGCGCCGACCCACAGGCCGGCCAGCTGGGAGACCTTCTCCCGCAGGGTCAGCTCGGCCAGCAAAGCCTCGACCCGGTCGTCCGGACGTGCGGTCGTGTCGCGCCAGGCGGACATCCAACTCCTCGAAAGTTTCGGGCAAATTCTCGATACCTCCGACGAGGTTAGCTTGTATTCTGCTGCTTGCACAGCCTCGAACCGGGTGGAGGAACGTCGTGGGTCAGCGGATGACCATCTCGAAAATTGCGGAGCAGGCGGGGGTCTCGGTGCCCACCGTGTCCAAGGTGCTGAACGGCCGCTCCGACGTCGCCGAGGAGACCCGGGCGAAGGTCGAGAGCATCATCCAGGAGCACGGCTACCGCCGCCGGACCACCAGTACGGCGAGCAGCCCGATGATCGACCTGGTGTTCCACGAGATCGGCGGCGCGTGGGCGGTCGAGCTGATCCGCGGCGTCGAGGAAGTGGTCCGCGCCGAGGGCGTCGAACTCGTGTTGTCGGAGTGCGGCGGCGCCCGGCGGCCGCGGCAGGAGTGGATCGAGTCCGTCCTGCTCCGCCGCCCGCTCGGCGTGATCATGGTCTTCTCCGACCTGGACGCCGACCAGCGGGCGCAGCTCGAGGCGCGGCGGATCCCGTTCGTGGTCGTCGACCCGGTCGGCGACGAGGGCGACGACGTACCGTCCATCGGCTCGGCCAACTGGAACGGCGGCCGGATGGCGACCCTGCACCTGCGCAAGCTCGGGCACACCCGGATCGGGATGATCGGCGGCCCGGTGGAGACACTGTGCTCGCGGATGCGGGTCGACGGGTACACCGACGCGCTCCGGTCGACCGGGGTGGACGTCGACCCGGCGCTGATCCGGGCGGCGGAGTTCGAGGTGGACAGCGGGCACCGCGAGGCGCTGGCGCTGCTGAAGCTGCCGGAGCGGCCGACCGCGGTCTTCGCGGGCAGCGACCTGCAGGCGCTCGGGGTGTACCAGGCGGCGCGGGAGCTCGGGCTGGAGATCCCGCGCGACCTGTCAGTCGTCGGGTACGACGACCTCCCGGTCGCGCAATGGGTCTCGCCGACGCTGACCACCGTCCACCAGCCGCTGCGCCAGATGGCCGAGCTGGCCACCCGGATGGTCCTCGACCTCGCCCGCGGCGTCACCCCGGCTGCCCTCCGTATGGATCTCGCCGTGGACATGCGCGTCCGCCAGAGCACCGCGGCGCCGCCCGGCGCCTAACTCGTCGTTCCAAGCCGGCGGCTAGGGTGATGGACATGATCGTCGGCGTGGGTATCGATGTGGTCGACGTTGAGCGGTTCATGAAGACCCTCGAGCGCACACCGGGTCTTCGGGATCGCGTCTTCACCGCTTCCGAGGCCGCCAGGCCGCCGGCGTCGCTCGCCGCCCGGTTCGCCGCCAAGGAAGCACTGGCCAAAGCACTCGGCGCGCCGGCGGGCATGCACTGGCACGACGCCGAGGTACAGACCGACGAGACCGGACGCCCCTGGCTGGAGATCAAGGGCACCGTCGCCGACCAGGCCGGTCGGCTCGGCGTCCAGAGCCTGCACCTGTCCCTGAGCCACGACGCCGGCATCGCTTCCGCCGTCGTCATCCTGGAGGGCTGATGCGCCGCGCGCACACCGTCGAGCAGGTCCGGGCAGCCGAGGCCGACCTGATGGCGCGCCTCCCCGAGGGCACCCTGATGCAACGCGCCGCGACCGGTCTCGCGGTTGCCATCAGCAACTTCCTCGGTCACACGTACGGCGCTCGCGTCGTACTGCTGATCGGGTCCGGCGACAACGGTGGTGATGCCCTGTACGCCGGGGTCCGGCTGGCTCGACGCGGTGCGCGCGTGGTCGCCGTACTGCTGTCGGACAAAGCGCACGCCGCCGGGCTGGAGGCGCTGCTGGCCGTCGGTGGACGGGTCGGCTCGACCGACGACATCGGAGACGCCGACGTGGTGGTGGACGGCATCGTCGGGATCGGCGGACACCCCGGCCTCCGCCCGAACGCGCTCGCCGCCGTCGAACTGGCCGCTCAGAAGGGCATCCCGATTGTCGCCGTCGACACCCCGTCCGGCGTCGACGTCGACACCGGCGAGACCCCGGAACCCCACGTGCGCGCAGCCCTCACCGTCACCTTCGGCACCCACAAGATCTGCCACTTCATCGACCCAGCCGCCACCGCCTGCGGCCCGGTCCACCTCGTCGACATCGGCCTCGACCTCCCGCCCGCTCCCGTCGAGTCGCTCCAGGCCGCCGACGTACGAGCGTTGTACCCCGTCCCGCACGGCGAATCCGACAAGTACTCCCGCGGCGTACTCGGGTTGATGGCGGGCTCAGCGCAGTACCCGGGAGCGGCCGTGATCGCCACAGCCGGTGCGCTCGGCGGCCCGCTCGGCATGGTCCGATACGTCGGCCCGGACGCCGTCGCGGCCGAAGTCCGGGCAGCCCATCCGGAGATCGTCGCCGGTGAGGGACGCGTGCAGGCGTGGGCAGTCGGCTCCGGTCTGGGCGACGAGCTGGACGTCAGCCGCGTCCGCGACCTCCTCGACGCCGACGAGCCGATCGTCCTCGACGCCGACGGCCTCCGCGCACTCGAGGACTCGGGCGACCACACCGGCGTACTCGCGACTCCGCATGCTGGCGAGCTCGCCCGCCTGCTGGGCGTCGACCGCGCCACCGTCGAAGCCGAACGCCTCAAACACGCCCGCCTGGCCGCCGAACGCTACGACGCGACCATCCTCCTCAAGGGCTCCACCACCGTCATCGCCGCCCCCGACGGCCACGTCCGCGTCAACACCAACGCCACCCCCTGGCTGGCCACCGCCGGCGCCGGCGACGTCCTGGCCGGCCTCTGCGGAGCCCTCCTCGCCGCCGGCCTCACCACCCTCGACGCCGCCAGCCTAGGCGCCCACCTCCACGCGGCCGCCGCCAACCTTGCCTCCTCCTCAGCCCCCATCACAGCCCTAGCAGTAGCCGCCACCCTCCCCGCAGCCACCCGCCAACTCCTGCACGGTTAGTCCCCCACGCAGCCGCTACGCGCTCCTGCGTCGCGCGCTCGCCGGCTGCTGCCTCCCACCTCGATTTGCGCGGCTACCGCCGCGCGATCGACGGCAAGGTGGTCGGGGCGAGCCGTCCGTCAGTCGACGCTGTCGCTGGACTGTGGTCGTTGTCTCGCACACGAACAGCCGGGATCGAGGCGTCACAGCTCGTGCCGCGTCAAGGAACGTTCGGGTCGTCACCGCTCTCCCGCGGAACGTGCTGGGGTTCGGTACCGCTCGACAGGACGTATACGCCCACTGCCGGCCGGTCCTCGCCTGAACCGGCCACCGAGCGGGCTGGAGGACCGGACACCTCCTGTCGAACTGCACCACCCGCCCGCCCTGTCCACCCACCACAGCACAGGCGCCGCGCCTGCCATCCAGCACCAGCCGTCCAGCACTCGCCACACGGCGCGGGCACTTCAGGGGAGAACCCCTGAAGTTGCCCCTTCTCCCGCGCAATGCGGGGAGAGAAGGGACAACTTGAAGGGATAACCAGTCATGTGACCGCGGGGGAGGGGTGCCGCGGATCGGGTTACACCCCGAACGTTTCTCGACGCGCTCGTCCGCGAGAGCTCCACGGTGATGGCAGTCCTGCTCTTGGTCATAGGCGTGGTCATGCTCGGCAAAGGCATCGAGAGCTTCTGACCGCGGACGTCACGCTTCGAAAACCGTCGGGCGGGAGCGGCGACTGACACCGGTCCACGGGATCGCGTGGGAATCCAATGCATGGGGTTGGCGGTGACGCGGGTTCGGGTGCGAGGCGACGACAGCAGTCCAGCGGCAGCGTTGACTGATCGCAGTCCGCGGGACCACCTCGTAGCCGAACGCGCGGCGGCAGCCGCGCAGATGGGGGTGCGAGGGAGCAGTCGGCGAGCACGCGACGTAGGAGCGGGCGTTGCGGGTGCGTGGGGGACACTTCGGGTGCGGTTGCGGGGGCGGCTTGGGGCGGATAGGACTGGAGGGCTGGTGTCTCCGCCGCCCTGGGAGATTGCACATGAAGCGTTTCGCCGTACTGCTGGTTCTTGCTCTTGTGGCCGCGTTGCCGGTGCCTGCTGAGGCGGTGAGCACGGGGTACGTGGCTGATGCCGCGACGAAGATTCATGTGATGGGGGAGTGGGCCCATCCGGATGACGACACGAGCATCATCGGGCCTTGTGGGGTGTGGCACCAGCGGTACGGCGTGAAGTGTGGCGTGATCATGGTGACGCGGGGCGAGGGTGGGGGGAACGCGGTCGGGACCGAGCTCGGGCCGGATCTCGGGCTGCGGCGGGAGAACGAGGACCGGGTGGCGCACTACCGGTCCGGGACCGTGGACATCTTCAACCTGGACCGGATCGACTTCTTCTACAACCAGAGTGCGCCGCTGACGCAGTACTTCTGGGACGAGGAGGAGACGCTGCGCCGGGTCACCCGGGTGATCCGGGAGACGCAGCCGGAGATCTACATCGGGTTCACGCCGACGCTCGCGGCGGGGCATGGGAACCACCAGCAGGCGGGGCGGCTGATCTGGGAGGGCGTGCTCGCGGCCGCCGACCCGACCAGGTTCCCCGAGCAGCTCGAGGGGCCGAACGCTCTCAGCACCTGGCAGGTCAAGAAGGTCTTCTCCGGCGGCAGTACGGCGGCAGTACGGCGGGAACCGGCGGTACGACGTCCGCCGCCAACTGCACCACCGGCTTCACCCCGAACGGGCTCGACACCGTCGCAGGCGTGTGGACGGGCTACGAGTCGCCGTACAAGTGGCCGGCCGGGAACCTGCAAGGTCAGCCGGCCGGCTCGGCCAAGATCTGGCAGCAGGTCGCGGACGAGGGGCGCGCGGCGTACCCGACGCAGAGCCGGGTGATGTTCAAGGGCACCTCGGCCCCGGCCTGCCCGCGGTTCGCGATGACCCAGTCGTTCGTGCCGTTCCAGCCGAACAGCAGTCCGTCGGCCGGCTCGGACGAAGCGATCCTCTTCGGCGCGACCAAGCCCGACCCCGGCGGGCTGCCGCTCGGCACGCTGCAGTACCTGACCTTCAGCCGCTTCTACAACATCGCCGGCGAGCCGTTCCAGGCCACTGTGCACCTCAAGGCGCCGAAGGGGAAGCTTGCCCCAGGCAACATAAACCTGACCGTCCCGCCGGGCTGGACCACGGACGGCCCCAAGCCGGTCCCGGCGCGCGCACAAGCCGACGTCACGTTCACAGTCACCCCGGCAGCGAACGCCCCGGTCGACCAGAACGCGAAGATCGCCGCGACCTACACCACCGCGAAGGCGACCGGCTACACCGACAATGTCGTACGCATCGTGGCCGCCGCCGAGGGCCGGTTCAAGCGCTGGGGCAACTGGCAGGAGTACGACGAGTGGCTGGCGACGACCGCCCCACAGGCCAACCGCCTCGGCCGCTCGTCGGCGATCCAGTCGATGGCGATCGGCAGCACGATCGACGTACCGGTCGTGGTCCACAACTGGTCGGCCCAGCCGCAGAGCGGTGCCGTGTCGCTGGACCTGCCCGCGAACTTCACCGTGGACGCGCCGTCCAAGCCGTACACCGTCCAACCCGGCGCCGACACCACCGTCACGTTCAAGCTCACCAACACCGACTCGGCACTGCCCGCGACTCAGAACGTCTCGATCCCGATCCGGACCGCCACCGGCAGCGAGACACTGACGCTGACTCTGGTGCCGACGACAACCATTCCGCAGGCGCAGCCGGTCGTCGACGGGAAGGCCGAGCCGGGCGAGTACCCGGGCCCGACCCTCGACCTCGGCCGGATCTGGCAGGGCGCGACCAACTGCACCGGCGTGGACGACTGCGGCGTTTCGTCAACAGGCGAAGGCAATACCGCCAAGGTGAGCTGGTCGGACGACGCGCTGTACTTCTTCATCCACGTCCGCGACGACTACCAGTCGTACGCCGTCACGCCGGCCGAGTGTGTCGGTCACTGGCAGGCGGACTCGGTCGAGATCCTGCTCGACCCGCGCGGAACCGCGTCCCAGGCGCTGATGGACACCGCCAACACGTTCAAGCTAGGCATCTTCCCGTTCAGCCAGAGCGGCGGACCGTGCTGGTCGAGGGACGCGGACAACCACCAGGGCTACTCCAGTGGTGACCTGGACACCGGGAACGCGCCCGGCGTCCAGGTCGCCTCGACGGCGCAGTGGGTGGGCAGCAACGAGACCACGGTCCCGCACGCGTACGCCGGTGGCGGCTACGACCTCGAGGTGAAGATCCCGCTGGCCACGCTGCCGGCCGCGGTCGACCCGTCCAGGTTGGGGCTCAACATCACGCCGTACGACAACGACGACACGTCAGCGGCCGGTGCGACGACGCTGCGGCACATCGACATGAGCACGCGACTCGGCTGGTCCGCACTCGGTTCCGTGCAGTCCGACCCGTACCGCTGGGGCCTCGCAACCCTGCCCGGCTACACCCCGCCCGCCGACCGGCCGACCACCCCGGCCCCGCCGAACGTCTCGAACCCGAACCTCAACGGCGCGCTCTCCCCGCAGACGATCGCCCAGTCCGCACGCAACGGCGTGCCGATCTCCGGCCGGGTCCCGGCGACCGACCTCAAGATCCTGTACGCCGACCTCGGCAAAGCCGGCGTGGACGTCTACACCCGGTCCACGGGCTCCGGCACGGCCCGGGCGTTCCTGACCACCGGCGCGATCGACGCCATCCCGGTCTGGACGACCAGCTGCTCGCCGGCCGCGGACCCGCCACCCGACTACGGTCTGACGCCCTGCGCAGTCACCGACGGCGGCACGCCGCCATGGTCGCCTGACATGAGCGGGCACGTGGTGAAGCAGGCGAGCAAGGACATCACCCGCGGCACGAGCCGCTGGTCCATCCCGCTCACCCCGGCCGAACACGGCAAGCTGGCCAAGGACGGTCGCCTGCTGATCTCCTACGAGACCCCGCAGAACACGGTCCAGGCCTTCGACCTCCGCCTCCGCTGAGCTTTGCGGAAGGAAGTAGTCGCCAGGCGGCCACTTTCTTCCGCAAACCCGGCTCAGCGGGCGCCGGTGAAGTCGAGGCCGTTGGGGCCGGTGCGGAGTTTGAGGCGATTGGCGTCGATCTCGTAGGTGACGTCGCCCTTGAGGCCGGTCAGCAGGGACTGCTCGAGCTTGCCGGCGTCGCCGGGGCAGGCGCGGCGGGTGGTGGCGATCTCGCCGAACGTCAGCTTGCCGGTCGCCTGGGCGACCTTGCCCTGGAGCTCGTTGCAGCCGGTCGAGCCGGTGACGCGTTCGCCGTTGATGGTGATCCACGCCTTCTCGGAGCCGACCTGGTGGGAGGCGGTGTCGTTGCTGACCACAGTCTCGAGCGACCACTTGGTGCCGTCGAGGGCGAGGTCCGGCTCGGCGGTCTCGCGGTCGGTCAGCGAGATCGTCGTACCGCCGGACGTCAGCGTCAGCCGCTCGCCCTCGAGCTTCCAGGCCGGGTCGGACGTCAGGATCGTCGACAGCCAGCCGTCCTGGCGGTGCCGGGGCTCGTCGCAGCCCATTGTGGTCGTGACGAGCTCCTTGTCGAGTGACAGCTTGCCGTCGCCGGTGTCGACCGCCGACTGCATGGAGTTACATCCGGCCTCCGCGATCAACCGGCCGTCGTCCGTGAAGTTGAGCCGGATCCGCGAGTTCGGGACCAGCTGTTTCGGCTTCCCGTCCTCGGTCACGGCGGCGGACAGAAAGGTCCTGCCCTCGAGCGACGCGCCGGTGGCACCACCGGTGCCGGACTCGTTTCCGCAGCCGGTCAGACCGAGCAGCAGGCCGGCTCCGGCGACCGTGATCATCCGCATCTTCACACCCTTAAGGACGCGGTCGAACAAGCGAGCGTTGCATATGCACTCTGCGTAAAATCGGGACCCCGGGGTTGGCGTTTCACATCACGGTTGGATAACGTCGGGCGCCGTACGCGCGAGAGCGAAACGAGAAGGACAGGGCCGGCGCCCCCTCGGCGCCCGGTCTGCCCGGATCGGTACGGCGTTTCGGGGACGTCGGCCGAACCTGGCCTCACTGGGGAAACCAACCGAAAAGCTGAGGGCCGCGCTGGAGTGCTGGGGCAGTCAGTGGGGCCCATCGAGCAGACGAGGAATGTTTCGCATGCCCCCCACCCGAACTGCCCGAAGCCGCATCGTCGTCCCGGCGGTGTTCCTTGCCATGGGCGCGCTTGTCGCAGCGCCCATCGCCGTTCAGGCGGCCAAGGACTCCCCTGTCGCCGCGACCACGACGAGCGCCGCGACGGACAGCACGGCTTCGACCCTCCCAAGCCTCGGACGCGTCGAGACCTGCGTCCTGGACTCCAACTCCGGTTGCACCGTGGTGCACGGCTTCCCCACGAAGCCGATCGCCATCACCGCGACCGCGGCCGGGCCGTCGATCCTGTCGATCGACCCGACCCAGACCAACGACAAGACGTACCGTCTCCGGGCGCTGAGCCGCAACGGCGACCGGTACCAGGCCGGCACCCGGCTGCGGTACACCGCGCACTACGACTTCGTCGAGGCGCCGCCGCAGCCGACCACCCCGACGCCGACCGCGACAGCGAGCCCGACGTCGACGCCGACCACGACGCCGACGGCGAGCCCGACCACCACCTCCACCCCGACCGCGACCCCGACCACGACGTCGACCCCGACGGCCACGGCGACTCCCACCACGACGTCGACCCCGACGTCGACGAGCAGCCCGTCGAAGAGCTGCACCAGCCCGGTGTGGACCACCACGTCGAGCAACAACCAGGGTGAGGGCCGGACCTTCGGCGCGTACTACGTCCACAACAACATGTGGAACAACGACAACGGCACCTACACGCTCGGCGCCTGCAGCTGGGACAACTGGTGGGTCGACGTGACCCAGCCGCTGCCCGGTGACAAGGGCGTCCAGGCGTACCCGAACGTGCACAAGGACTACGACGACGTCCCGCTGTCGAAGATCAAGTCGGCCAAGTTCGCCGCCACCACGCCGGCCAACTGCGCGAGCTGCATCTACAACGTCGCGTTCGACGCGTGGATCGGCGACGGCCTGAACAACGAGCTGATGATCTGGACCGACAACAAGGGCCAGGTCCCGGCCGGCCGCAAGGTGGGCACGGTGACCTTCGGCGGCTTCACCTACGACGTCTGGCACCAGGACGGCTACACGGCGTACGTGTCCCAGGTGACGCAGAAGTCCGGCACGATGCCGCTCGCCGACTTCTTCAACGACATGGTCAAGCGCGGCTGGGCCCCGAAGGCCACGACCTGGCAGGTCGACTACGGCGTCGAGGTGGTGTCCACCGGCAACACCAAGCAGCGCTTCAGCTTCACCGACTTCTCCATCCAGGAGAACTGACCCCTCACGCTCTCCCGCGAACCCTTGGCGGCCGCCGCAACACCTGTTGCGGCGGCCGCATTGCATAGGGTGGCCCGCGTGACCGGACTGGTGATCTTCGACAACGACGGCGTGCTGGTGGACTCCGAGCGGCTGGCCAACACGATCCTGGCCGAGCTGCTGACCGAGGCGGGCCTGCCGTACACGTTCGAGGAGACGGTCCGCGACTTCATGGGCGGCAGCATGGCCTCGATGCGGCTGAAGGCCGAGGCGCAGCTGGGTGGGCCGTTGCCGGCCGACCTGGAGGATCGCTACCACCAGCGGCTGTTCGACGGGTTCGCCAACCTGCAGGCGATCGCCGGCGTCGAAGCGGTGCTCGACCACCTGGACGCGGAAGGTGTCCGGTACTGCCTCGCGTCGTCCGGCACCCACCGCAGGATTCGTACGGCGCTCACCGCGGTCGGTTTCCTGGACCGCTTCGAGGGCAGGATCTTCAGCGCGGAGGACGTTGCCCACGGCAAGCCCGCGCCGGACCTGTTCCTGCACGCCGCGGGCTCGCTGGGCGTCAAACCCGGTGACTGCGTGGTCGTCGAGGACAGTCCGCTCGGCGTCGCCGCGGCCAACGCGGCCGGGATGAAGGTCTTCGGGTACGCCGGCATGACGGACCCGGCGAAGCTGTCCTCGGCGGACGCGGTTTTCCACGACATGGCCGCCCTGGCGGAACTGATCGACGGGGCCTGAGACACTGGAGGAGCTATGTCTACCCTCCAGTCACTTGGCGGCGAGCGCCCGGTCCGCGCCGAGGCGGTCGTCGACCTTGCCGCGATTCGTCACAACGTCACCACCCTGCGTGCCCGTGCCGAGGGCGCCCAGCTGATGACCGTGGTCAAGGCCGACGGCTACGGCCACGGCATGGTCCAGGTCGCAAAGGCCGCCCGCGAAGCCGGCGCCGCGTGGATCGGCGCGGCCGTGCTCGAGGAGGCGCTCGCGCTGCGTGACGCCGGCGACACCGGCCGGATCTTCTGCTGGCTGACCACGCCGGGCGAGCCGCTGTCCGATGCGATTGCGGCCGGCATCGACCTGTCCGCGGGCGCACCGTGGGAGATCGACGAGCTGGTCGCCGGCGTCGAGGACCACCCGGCCCGGGTCCACCTCAAGATCGACACCGGCATGAGCCGGGGCGGCGCCGTACCGGAGGAGTGGCCGGCGCTGATCCGCGCCGCGCTCGCCGCGGAGAAGGCCGGCCGGATCGAGATCGTCGGGATCTGGTCGCACCTGGCGTCGTCGGACGAGCCGAAGAGCCCGGCCAACGAGGCGCAGCTGGCCACGTTCACCGAGGCCGTCGAGATGGCCGAGGAGTTCGGCATCGACGCCGAGTTCAAGCACCTGGCCAACTCCGGCGCGACGCTGGCCCTGCCCGAGACCCATTTCAACCTGGTCCGGCCGGGTGTGGCGACGTACGGGCTCTCGCCGTTCGGGCACGCGCTGCCGTCGGCCGAGCTGGGGCTCATCCCGGCGATGACGCTGAAGGCCCGGCTCGCGATGGTGAAACGCGTCCCGGCCGGCGCCGGCGTCTCCTACGGCCTGACCTGGACCGCGCCGCGGCCGTCGACCCTCGGCCTGATCCCACTCGGGTACGGCGACGGCCTGCCGCGGCACGCCTCGAACGGCGGCCCGGTCCAGGCGCGCGGCGAACGCCGTACGATCGTCGGCCGGATCTGCATGGACCAGTGCGTGGTCAACCTCGAGGAGGACCAGGCGGACGCGGGGGACGAGGTGGTGCTGTTCGGCCCCGGGACCGCCGGCGAGCCGACCGCGGACGACTGGGCCGATGCGGCCGGGACCATCAACTACGAGATCGTCACCAGGCTGGGGCCCCGGATTCCACGCCGGTACGTCGACAGCGCCACCGCCCCGATCGAGAGGTAGACCGTGGTGTCCAAGGCAGGGCGGACCGCCGGTCTGATCGGAGCCGCGGTCGGAGTGCTGGCGGCCGGAGCTGCGGCCGGAGTCGCAGTGGAGCGGCAGGTCATCGGCCGCCGGTCGGGTCAGCGTGCTCAGCTCGAGGCCGAGCCGTTCGGCTCGCTGCGTGGCACGCCGTACGTGTTCACCGCCGACGACGGCGTCGAGCTGTACGTCGAGGTCGACGAGCTGAAGCGGTCCCGCCGGCCGGAGCCGCCACCGAAGCGCCGCTTCGGCAAGAAGCTGCCCTTGCCACCGGAAGACCTGACGGTGATCTTCGCCCACGGCTACGGGCTGAACATGGACTGCTGGCACTTCGAGCGCCGCGACCTGGCCGGCATCGGGACGATGGTGTTCTACGACCAGCGGTCGCACGGCCGGTCCGGGCGGTCGCCGAAGGAGAACGTCAGCATCGACCAGCTCGGCCGCGACCTGTACGGGATCTTCGAGGAGTTCGCGCCGACCGGCCCGGTGATCCTGATCGGCCACTCGATGGGCGGCATGTCGATCATGGCGCTGGCCGAGCAGCACCCGGAGCTGTTCGGCGACCGGATCATCGGCGTCGGCCTGTGCTCGACCAGCGCGGGCGCGCTGGACCGGGTCCCGATCGTGTTCCCGGGCAAGGTCGGCATGTTCGCCCGGGCGCTGGCCACCCCGACGGTCGCCGCGCTGGCCCGGATCCCGGACGTGGTCGAGCGCAGCCGGAAGGCCGGCACCGACATCAGCTACCTGCTGACCCGAAAGTACTCGTTCGGCTCCGAGGTGCCGCCGGCGTTCACCGAGTTCGTCAACGAGATGATCGCGGCGACGCCGATCTCGGTGATCGCGGAGTTCTACCCGATCTTCGCGCTGCACGACAAGTACCACGCCCTGGAGCCGTTGCAGAAGGTGGAGTGCGTCGTGATCGGCGGCGACAAGGACCACCTGACCCCGTTCGAGCACGCCGAGGAGATCGTCCGGCACGTGCCCGGCGCGGAGCTCGTCGAGGTGAAGAACTGTGGGCACCTGGGCCTGATCGAGCACCACCGTGAGTACACGGCCGCGCTCCTTGGCATGATCGAGCGAGCCGAACAATCCTTGGGACACACATGACCGACCTGCACGTCGTCGACGCGACCGCCGAGCACGCGAATGAGATCGTCGCGGTGATCCACCACGCGTTCTCCGCCCGCCGGGTGCTCGACCCGCCGTCGACCGCCCTGACCGAGAACGCGACGACCGTCATCGACGCGGTGAACAAGTACGGCGGCCTGCTGGTCCGGGTCAACGGCTCCCCGGCCGGCGCGGTGCTGTTCGAAGAGACCGGTGACGTCCTCAACCTGCGCCGCGTCTCGGTCGACCCGCGGCACCAGGCGCGCGGCGTCGCCTCGGCGATGGTCGGTTGCGCCGAGGAGGTCGCCGTACGGCGTGGGCTGAGCCGGGTGCAGCTGATCGCGCGAGTGGAATTGCCGGACACCGTGGAGTTCTGGCGCCGGCGCGGGTACTCGGTCGTCGAGCAGCACGACCACAACCTGATCTACGCGAAGGCGATGCCGGCCGAGCTGACCGTGCCGACGGCCGACGACATGCGGGCAATCGGCGAGGAGATCGCCGGCCAGCTGCGCGCGGGCGACGTGCTGGTGCTGTCCGGTGACCTGGGCGCGGGCAAGACGACGTTCACCCAGGGCCTCGGCGCCGGGCTGAGGGTGCGGGGTGACATCACGTCGCCGACATTCGTGATTTCGCGAGTGCACCCGTCGCTCGCGGGCGGGCCGGCGTTGGTGCATGTGGACGCTTACCGGCTGGGTGGGCTGGCCGAGCTGGACGATCTCGACCTCGACGCGAGCCTGGACGACGCGGTCACCGTGGTCGAGTGGGGTCATGGGCTGGCCGAGTCGCTGGCGCCGGACCGTCTGGACATCGTGGTGACCCGCGGCGACGACGACACCGACGAGACCCGGGAGATCCGCGTCACCCCGGTAGGCCCCCGCTGGGCCGCGTCCGGCCTTCGCGTGTCTGTACTGGAGAAGAACTGATGTTGCTTGCTTTCGACACCTCTAGTGCTGCGGTCACTGTTGCGCTGGCCGATCCGGTCAGCGGCGAGATCCTGGCGTCGTCCACGACCGTCGACGCGCTGCGGCACGGTGAGCTGCTCGCGCCCGCGATCGCCACATGCCTGGAGACCGCGGGCTGCTCGGTGCGCGACCTGACCCGGATCGCCGTCGGTGTGGGACCGGGGCCGTTCACCGGGCTGCGGGTCGGTCTGGTGACCGCTCGGACGATGGCCGACGTACTCGGGATCGAGGTCGCCGGCGTGTGCAGCCTCGACATCCTGGCCCGGCAGACCGACCTCATGCTGCCCGTGGCCGTCGCGACGGACGCGCGACGCAAGGAGATCTACTGGGCCCTGTACGACGGTCCGGCCGCGGACGGCAGCCGTCGTCGGCTGGAAGGGCCGGCTGTGGACAAGCCGGCCGACGTGGCGCACATCTTGTCCGGCCTGCCGGTGATCGGGCGCGGCGCGGTCCTGTACGCCGATGCGCTCGGGGTCGCGGATGTCGCGGTCGTCGAGTACCCGTCGGCCGAGGTGCTGGCGACCGGCGTCGCGACCGGGACGCTCGACGTCGTCGGACCGGAGCCGCTGTACCTGCGCCGCCCGGACGTCACGCTGTCGGGCGGACCGAAGAGCGTGCTGCCGAAGTGAGACCCGCCATTCGACCGGCGACCGCGGACGACCTGCCCGCACTGGTCGCGCTGGACGAGGTGTGCTTCGGGTCGGAGGCGTGGAGTACGGTCTCGTGGACGGGCGAGTTCGAGCGGCGGTCCGAGGACCGGGTGATCCTGGTCGCGGACGAAGGAGCCGTCGTCGGGTACGTCGTACTGCTGGTGCCGCCGGTGGCGCTGGACGTGGTCGAGTTGCTACGGATCGCGGTGACGCCGGCCGAGCGCCGTGCCGGGATCGGCGGACAGTTGATGACGGCGGCGCTGGCGCAGTGCAGCGGGCGGACGGTCTTGCTGGAAGTTGCTGCGAGCAACGAGTCGGCGGTCGGGCTGTACGCCGGGTTCGGGTTCGAGGAGATCAGCCGGCGGCGCGGGTACTACGCCGGCGGCGAGGATGCGGTGATCATGCGGTGGCGGGAGGATGCGTGAACGAGCGCAGCGAGCGAACAAAAAGTAGAGCAACGCGTGTTGGTTACACCGGAGCCGAGCGAAGCGAGGTGGAGGTGTGACCAACAGCGAGCCCCTGATCCTGGGGATCGAGACGTCGTGTGACGAGACCGGGGTCGGGGTCGTCCGGGGGCAGACGCTGCTCGCCGACGCGATCGCGTCCAGTGTCGAGGAGCACGCCCGGTTCGGCGGCGTCGTGCCGGAGGTCGCCAGTCGTGCGCACCTGGAGGCGATGGTCCCGACGATCCGGCGCGCCTGCGAGACCGCCGGCATCAAGCCGACCGACGTCGACGCGGTCGCCGTCACCAGCGGGCCCGGTCTGGCCGGCGCGCTGCTGGTCGGTGTCGCCGCGGCCAAGGGGCTGGCGTTGTCGCTCGACAAGCCTCTGTACGGCGTGAACCACCTCGCGGCCCATGTCGCCGTCGACACGTTGGAGCACGGCGACCTGCCGAAGGGCTGTGTCGCGATGCTCGTGTCCGGCGGGCACTCGTCGCTGCTCGCGGTCGAGGACATCACCGAGGGGGTGGTGCCGATGGGCAGCACCATCGACGACGCTGCGGGGGAGGCCTTCGACAAGGTCGCGCGCGTGCTCGGGCTGCCGTTCCCTGGCGGTCCATATGTCGACAAAGCGGCCCGTGACGGTGGTGACCGGCTGTACGTCACGTTCCCGCGCGGGCTGACGTCGCAGCGGGACCTGGAGCGGCACCGGTTCGACTTCTCCTTCTCCGGCTTGAAGACTGCCGTGGCGCGGTGGGTCGAGGCCCGGCGTCGCGATGGCGAGGACGTGCCGGTGAACCACGTGGCCGCGGCGTTCCAGGAAGCGGTCTGCGACGTGCTCACCCGGAAGGCGATCGACGCGTGCAAGGACCGCGGCTTCGAGCACCTGCTGATCGGTGGCGGGGTCGCGGCGAACTCACGGCTGCGCGCGATGGCGGAAGAACGCTGCGCCGAGGCCGGCATCGCCGTACGGGTGCCGCGGCCCGGGTTGTGCACCGACAACGGCGCGATGGTGGCGGCGCTCGGTTCGGAGTTGGTCCGGGCCGGGAAGGCGCCGTCGCCGCTCGGGTTGCCGGCCGACTCGTCGATGCCGATCACCGAGGTGCTGAACAAGTGAAGTGGACCGGGCCGGACGGCTTCGAGGCGGACGACTCCACCGAGCGCGTCGACGTCGACGTGGTGCATGGATTCCTCAGTACGTCGTACTGGGCGGAGGGGATCCCGCGGGAGGTCGTGGCGCGCTCGATCGCGGGCAGCCTGAATCTCGGGGTGTACGACGCGGACGGGGCGATGGTTGCGTTCGCGCGGATGGTGACGGACCGGGCGACGTTCGCTTGGCTGGCCGACGTGTTCGTGGTGCCGGAGCAGCGTGGGCATGGGCTCGGCAGGTTCGTCGTGTCGACGTTGCTCGAGCATCCGGACCTCAAGGGGGTCCGGCGGGTCATGCTGGCGACCGCGGATGCGCATGAGCGCTACCGCAGCTACGGCTTCGGTGATCTCGAGGACCCGAGCCGGATGATGATCATCCGGCGGGATGCGGCCGAGCTGTACGGCACGGCTTGAGTCCTGCTGCGGCGCGGGATTCTGCTGCAGCGCGGGGAAGGGCGCGGCAGAGACCTGGGGCTGGTGCGCCGCTCGATCCCCAGGTGAACGGCCAGCGGCAAACCGGTTCTGCCCCTGACCCTGCCCGACCCAGGTGAACGCACGACTTCACCAACGTGACGGCTTAGTGGCGGGCCTCCGGGAGGCTGCAGCAGCAGACGCAGCACCTCGCCCACCGGAAGCCGCCCGAAGGCCCGCACGTAAGATCGATCATATGTTCGACTGTGCTCAGAACGCAACTCGCCGGGTGTCTTACCGGGTGACCCGGTCGAGGAAGGTGAACAGCGCCTGTTTCGCGACGGTGGCCTCCGTGCCGTCCAGGAGCTCGACACCGTGCGCGGTAGAGCCGGTGACCACGACCAGCTTCTTGTCCTTGGCGGGTACGGCGGCGAAATCCTTGCGCACTTCGGCGACCGGCAGGCTGTCCCCGTCGCCGGCCAGGTACAGCGACGGAACCCGGAGCTTCGCGGCCAGCGGCGTGGTCGGCAGCCGATGCTCCACGTCGTACCAGGATGCGCAGCTCAACACCGCGACGCCGGAGACCGCCGGGGTGATCATGGAGCCGCCGATCATGGATATGCAGCCGCCGATCGAGCCGCCGGCCAGCACGACCTTGGTCGCGCCGGCGGCCCGGACCTGGTCCACGACGGCCTGCAGCTCCTTGACCCGATCCAGGCCGGTGAGGGTGCCGTACTCCCAGAGTGCGACCCGGTAGCCACGGGCGACCAGCTCGGTCGCGACACCGGACCAGTCGCACGGCGAACCGCCCCACTCGTAGGACAACACGACGGCCCGACTGGCGTCACCCAGCTGCACGCCGCTGACCGTGGCGCCGCCGGCAACCGGCGCGGTGAACGCCTTCGCGTCCGCGGACGGGCATGCGGCCATCATCCCGACCGGGGCGGACGTCGTCGGCGAGCTCGGTGGCGGCGCGGCTGGATCGGACCCGGACCCGGACCCGCATCCGGCCAGGCCGAATGCGAGGACGACGAAGAGGACCGCCGACCGACCGGCGTTCAGCATGGCCACCTCCAAGGGCGTCCCGGCAGATTATCCAGGCCACCCTGCTGTGGCGCTGGGAGCGACTCGGCGGCAGGAGAAGGTAATCGCGTCGCGGTCGATGCGGGTGATGATCAGGGTTGCCGAGCCGGAGCCCTTCGGCGCGAGCTTCCTCCGCAGCTGGGCGGGGTCGAGGTCGACGCCGCGCTTCTTGATCTCGAGCGTGCCGATGTCATGGCTGCGGACCCAGGAACGCAGCGCCTTCTCCTTGTAGGGCAGCTCTTCCAGAACCTCGTACGCCGACGCGAGTGCAGTCGACACCAGGGCGTCGGCGGTGACGTAGGCGATCCGGGGGTCCAGCAACCAGCCGTCTACTGCGGCGGCCACTGCAGTCACCAGGCCGGCACGCACCACAGCGCCGTCGGGTTCGTAGATGTACTGACCCACTGGACCGCTGTCGGCTTCGGGGGCGTCGGTGACGGTCGCGCCGCTGGGTAGAAGCGTTGCCCGACGAGTGATGCCGGCGTACAGATGACCGGACCACAGTGCTGCCTCCTTCACTTCGCCGGCGTCGCTGACCCACTCGGCCTCCACACCATCCGGTACGGCGTCATGCGGGATGCCGGGCGCGACCTTCACGCAGGCCGTGCGGTTGAGGAGCCCCGTGACGAAGGACCACGGTGGCGAGTAGGCGTTGTGGTCGAACACGCGCCGCCCGTCCGCCCGCCGCGCCGGGTCCGCGAACACCACGTCGTACGGCGCGAGGTCGAAGGACTCGGCGTCTCCGACGATGACCTCGCCGGGCAGTCCGAGTGCTGCCAGGTTGGCGCGGGCGGCGTCGGCGGTGGCTGGGTCGCGCTCGACTCCGGTGACCCGTAGGCCCGCGCGTGCGGCGCTGATGAGGTCGCCGCCGATGCCGCAGCCCAGATCGACCACGCTGCTGCCGGGCATTGTCGTTGCGATGCGCTGCGCCCTGTGCGCGCCGACAGTACTGCGGGTCGCCTGCTCCAGGCCGTCTGGCGTGAAGTACATCCTGGCCGCGTCGCTGTCGAACTTGGAGACCGCCCGGTGGCGTAGCGCGGCCTGCGTGACTGCGGCACTCACGAGCGTGGCGTCGTACTGCCGGCGGAGCTTCTCGACGAGCTGGAGCTCGCGGCCCGGCTGGAAGTTCGTGCACGCCTCGGCCAGCAGTTCGGCGCCGGCGCCGTCCAGCAAGGCAGTGACTGTCACCCCGTCACTTTAGAGGGGGCTCGAGCAGCCCTTGCTCCAGCTTCGGGTGGACATCGAGTAGAGGCGCCAGTTCATGGCTGAGCGGGTCTTCGGGCCGTAGATGCCGTCCGCGACGAGCTTGTGCTTGCGCTGGACCATCCGGACCACTGCGCGGGTGTTGCTGCCGTAGATGCCGTCGACGGCGAGCTTGGTGCCGTAGCAGAAGTTCAGGTTGCGCTGGAGCACGCGGATCGCGGTGTCCGGGTCGCCGAACACTGTGGAGCCGCGGTGCGGGTCGTCGCCGTACATCAGGTTGCAGTAGGTGCTGGAGGCGCCGTACACGGACGGCATCGGGATGCCCCAGGTCCGATTGACCGGCACGAGCATGGCCGACCGGCACTGCGGCAGTGCAGCAGCCGCAGCAGCGGCTCTGGTGCTGGCAGTGTCCGCGGCCGGGGCCTGCTCGGGCGGTGCGACGGCTGGTGCGTCCGCACCGGGCGCTGCAGTGGGCTGGTCCTTCGATGCGCCCGCGGCGACGGCGCCGACCGCGAGCGCGCCGGCCGCGGCCAGGACCGCGACAGTGCGGCCGGACAGTTTGGGCAGAGAGGGAAAGCTGAGGGCCATGGTCTCTCCTCGGGCACCCGGTCCCGGAGCGGCCGGGACGCCGTACAGACAGAACGGTCCCACGCCGACCCCGGGTTGGCCCAGCACTCGACCACATTCCGCAGCGGCTCGATCACAGTACGCCGGTCAGAGCTGATGCGGGTCGTGGTTTCGCCGTCGGCGTGATCCTGGCACTCGAGTTGACCGAGTGCTAAAGGCGGCCTAGATTCGGTATTGGCACTCTCCGGTGGAGGGTGCCAGCGGTCCGGCCCTTGACCCCCGCGACGGCAGGGGAGCGCGACCATCGCAGAACCACAGACAAGCGAATCGACCGTGGAGGTCAGCAAGTGTCGGTCACGATCAAGCCGCTCGAGGACCGCGTCCTCGTCGCGCCGCTCGAAGCCGAGCAGACCACGAAGTCCGGCCTGGTGATCCCGGACACCGCCAAGGAGAAGCCGCAGGAGGGCGAGATCCTCGCCGTCGGTCCGGGCCGGATCGACGACAACGGCAACCGCGTCCCGCTGGACGTCGCCGTCGGCGACAAGGTCATCTACTCCAAGTACGGCGGCACCGAGGTCAAGTACGACGGCCAGGACTACCTGATCCTGGGCGCCCGCGACATCCTCGCAGTCGTCAGCAAGTGACGACTGCTCGCTGTTCCTGACTGACACCGCCCTGGTGCCGTACCGGCGCCGGGGCGGAGTCGGTCTGGGCCCCCGGCCGGGGTGATGGGCGGGGGAGTTGGGCGCAGCGCTCGTACTGCTGTCACGAAGAGCGAATTTCAGAGAGGGACTGGATTTTTCATGCCGAAGATCCTCGAGTTCGACGAGAACGCGCGGCGCGCCCTGGAGCGCGGCGTCGACAAGCTCGCGAACACGGTGAAGGTGACGCTGGGGCCGAAGGGCCGCTACGTCGTCCTGGACAAGAAGTGGGGCGCCCCGACCATCACCAACGACGGTGTCACCGTCGCCCGTGAGGTCGAGCTGGACGACCCGTTCGAGAACCTTGGTGCGCAGCTGACCAAGGAGGTCGCCACCAAGACCAACGACATCGCCGGTGACGGCACCACCACCGCGACGGTGCTGGCGCAGGCGCTGGTGCACGAGGGCCTGCGGGCGGTCGCCGCCGGCGCCAACCCGATGGGCCTCAAGCGCGGTATCGAGGCGGCCGTCGAGGCTGTCTCGGCCAAGCTGGTCGACACCGCCCGCGCGGTGGACGACAAGGGCGACATGGCGCACGTCGCCACCATCTCCGCCCGGGACGCCGAGATCGGCGCCCTGATTGCGGACGCCTTCGACAAGGTCGGCAAGGACGGTGTGATCACCGTCGAGGAGTCGAACACCTTCGGCACCGAGCTCGAGTTCACCGAGGGCATGCAGTTCGACAAGGGCTACATCTCGCCGTACTTCATCACCGACGCCGAAGCCGGCGAGGCGGTGCTGGAGGACCCGTACATCCTGATCCACCAGGGCAAGATCTCCGCGATCGCGGACCTGCTGCCGCTGCTGGAGAAGGTCGTGCAGTCCGGCAAGTCGCTGCTGATCATCGCCGAGGACGTCGAGGCCGAGGCGCTGTCCACCCTGGTGGTCAACAAGATCCGCGGCAACTTCACCTCGGTGTCGGTCAAGGCGCCGGGCTTCGGTGACCGCCGCAAGGCGATGCTGGAGGACCTGGCCGCGCTGACCGGCGCGCAGGTGGTCGCTCCCGAGGTCGGCCTCAAGCTGGACCAGGTCGGTCTGGAGGTGCTCGGCACTGCTCGCCGGATCGTCGTCACCAAGGACAACACCACCGTCGTCGAGGGCGCCGGCGAGGCCGACGCGATCGAGGCCCGGGTCAACCAGATCAAGGCCGAGATCGAGCGCACCGACTCCGACTGGGACCGCGAGAAGCTGCAGGAGCGGCTGGCCAAGCTGGCCGGTGGCGTCTGCGTGATCAAGGTCGGCGCGGCCACCGAGGTCGAGCTCAAGGAGAAGAAGCACCGGATCGAGGACGCGGTGTCCGCGACCCGGGCCGCGATCGAGGAGGGCATCGTCGCCGGTGGCGGCTCCGCGCTCGTGCACGCGGCGACCGTGCTGGACAACGGCCTGGACCTCGAAGGTGACGAGGCCACCGGTGTCCGGATCGTCCGCAAGTCGATCGTCGAGCCGCTGCGCTGGATCGCCGAGAACGGCGGTTACGAGGGCTACGTGGTGACGTCGAAGGTGGCCGAGCTCGAGTCCGGCAGCGGCTTCAACGCCGCCACCGGCGAGTACGGCGACCTGCTGGCCCAGGGCGTGCTGGACCCGGTCAAGGTGACCCGGTCCGCGCTCGCCAACGCCGGCTCGATCGCCGCGCTGCTGCTGACCACCGAGACGCTGGTGGTCGACAAGCCCGAGGAAGAGGAGCCCGCCGCCGCCGGTCACGGCCACGGCCACGGTCACTGATCCTCAGGTCGAACGACAACCGCCCGGCTGGTCCACGGACCAGCCGGGCGGTTCGTCTTTGCCGGTGTGGTTGGGTTGGGGAGTGATTCGGGAGCGGACCGACGCGGATCTCGCGAGCTGTGCCGAGATTCTGCGGGAGGTGCATGTGGCCGCCGGTTATCCGGTCAACTGGCCAACGGACCCGACCCACTGGCTGACACCGCCGGGCATGCTCGGCGCCTGGGTGATCACCACCGACGACGGCCGCGTGGCGGGCCATGTCGTGCTGACCGCGGACGCGTCCGGCGGCGCGCTGGTGGAGCGGTTGTTCGTGGACCCGAAGGCCACCGGCGGCGGGTTGGGCCGCCGACTGCTCGACCACGCCCTCGCGGTCGCTGACCGGCCCGTCACCCTGGAAGTCGCCGACAACTGCCACGCCGCGATCGCCCTCTACCAACGCTCCGGCTGGCGCGAGACCGGCCGCAGTCCCGTCGACTGGGGCGGCGACCACGCGTCCGCCGTACTCCACTTCGAACCGCCGAACTGACTACGCTCCCAGGATGGACCTGACGGCATCCGCGCTGGTCGACGAGTTACGGTCGCAGGCTCGGCCGGCCGAGCATCCGCAGAAGCACTACCACGGTTCGGCCGCTGTTCTCGGCGTCCGGATGGGGACGCTGTTCGGGATCGCCAAGCGCTACACCGCGTTGCCGTTGAGCGAGGTCGACCGGCTGCTCGACGTCCCGGAGTACGAACCGCGCCTGGCGGCGTTCTGCGTGCTCGACTTCAAGGCCAGGAAGGCGAAACTGCCGGCCGACGAACGTCGCGGCTGTTACGAGCTGTACCTCGGCCGGCACGACCGGATCGACACCTGGGACATGGTCGACCGGGCCGCCCCACGCGTCGTCGGCAGCTATTTGCTCGACAAGCCACGTACGCCGTTGTTCGAGCTGGCCCGATCGGCCGATCCGCTGCGCCGGCGTACCGCGATGACGGCGCCGCTCGCCTTCACAGGATCCGGTGATCCCGATGCGCTCGCCGACCTCTTCGCCCTGGCGGAACTGTTGGTCGACGACACCGACCCGGTCGTGTCCAAGCCCGTCGGCATCGCCCTCAAGTACGCCGGCGTCGCCGACGAGCTCGCTCTCCGCGCCTTTCTCGACCGGCATGCTGCCCGGATGCCACGCCCGGCCCTGCGCTACGCCGTGGAGAAACTCGACCCGTCCGACCGCCAGTCCTACCTGACCCGCGGGTAGTGACAGATCGTGACCAAAAACCTGGTGCGATCACGAATTGCCACTAGGCAAGAGAAGATGAGCGCCGTACCATCTTTCAGGCTGACCGGTCCAACACGAGGGGGCGAGGGGTGACCGAGGTCCAAGTACCGCACACCCACGACCGGGTCGAGCTCAGGGATCTTGCCGCGCTTGCGAGCGAAGGCGACCGGACAGCTCTCAACGACCTGTTGACAAGGGTGCGCGCCGTGGCTCACCGCTATGTGCGGTCCCGGCTCTGGACGTACCCCGGCGGCGCCGACATGGTCGACGACGTCGCACAAGAAGTCTGTGTCGCGGTGTTCGGCGCGCTGAGCCGGTACCGTGATGAGGGGAGGCCTTTCGAGGCTTTCGTCTACGGCATCGCGGCCCGCAAGGTCGCCGATGCCCAGCGTGCGTTCGCGGTGGCCGACGTCTCGACGCCGGACCTGCCGGACGGCGCGGACGAGTCACCGACGCCGGAGGAGCACGCAGTCCGGCACTCGGAGGTCCAGCACATCATGGGCCTGCTGGACAAGTTGCCGGAGAAGTTGCGGGAGATCCTGCGGCTCCGGGTGGTAGCGGGGATGTCAGCCGAGGAGACCGGCCGGGCACTGGGGATGACACCGGGGGCGGTGAGGGTCGCACAGCATCGAGCGTTGAACACGCTCAGGGGGTTTGTGGGGCATGAGGCACAGCTGGAACGAGGAGCAGGGGAGGGGAATCATGGCTGACCGTTTCGACCTTGACGCGATCGACGCCGATGACGCGCTTCTCGACCTGCTGGCCGCTGGTGGGGAGTCCGCGCGTACCGCGGGAGAGCATGACCCGGCCGTCAAGCTGCTGGCCGAGCTACGGCTCGCGGTAGAGGTCGAGGACGAGCTCCCGGTGGAGACGATCGACGACCCGGAGAGCTTCCTGGCGCGCTGCGCGACGCTGAACCCGGTGACGGACCCGTTCGCCCGCAAGGTGGCGACGCGTGGTCTGGCGCTCGGGGTCGCCGCGGTGGCCGCGCTGTCGGTCTCCGGTGTTGCCGCGGCCGTCACTGGTGATCCGCTGTCGCCGTACGAGAAGGTCATCGAGAAGATGGTCGACGCGGTCCGTCCGCAGACCAGCTTCCCGAAGGAGCAGCTCGACGGAATGCCGGTGGTCGACAAGACGAAGATCGTCAAGGTCGCCAAGGACTTCCAGAAGAAGCAGGAAGAGCGTCGCGACGCCGAGCAGAAGGCCGCCGACAAGGTCGCGCCGACACCGCCGGCCACGGCCGTGCACGCCCTGCCTGAGGTGCTCCAGCGGGTCGTGCCCGAGCAGAACCCGACCGTTATCTCGGTCCCGCCGACCAAGCCGGTCGAGACGACCAAGCCGGCCGACACCGGGAACACGGAGGAGAAGCCGGCCGACGAGCCGACGACCGAGCCGTCGACGGAGCCGACCACCGAGCCGAGCACGGAGCCGACGACCGAGCCGAGCACGCCGCCGTCGACCGACCCGACGACGCCGACGACCGAGCCGACCTCGGAACCGACGACGACGCCGAGCACGCCGCCGAACAACGAGGAGACGGGCGAGACCGGGAACAACCCGGTCACCGACCCGACGACGACGCCGACCACGGTGCCGAGCAACGACACGGGGTCGGAGCAGGGCTCCTCGGACGAGGGCTCGGATTCCGGTGACACCCAGCCGGCTGAGGACCCCGGTGCGGACCAGAAGGAGCCGCCGACCGACGGGCCGCTGGAAGAGCTCACCGAGATCATCAAGGAGGTCCTGCCGGACGTCCTGCCGACACCGACCGGTGCGCCGGTCGAGGTGTCGAGCGCGGAGGAGTTCTTCGGGTCGCAGACGTCGGCGAAGCACTCCAGCGGCCAGCTTGCGACCGGCTCGGTCAAGAAGACCTACGCCAAGGGCAAGCACTCCAGCGGCACGTACGCCGAGGGCAAGCACGCCGCCATCGCCCGCGCTCACGGCTCCACCGAGTCGACCGAGGTCCTTCAGATCCTGGACGTCGTCAACACACCGACCACCCGCTGACACTGTCCGCCCGGCCCGCCACGGCCGGGCGGATTCACGGGTGGTCCGGGCGCCACGTCGTAGCGGGTGTGTACGGCGGGTGACGGCCGCCTGTGGATGGCGGATTCGGGGGTTGGGTGCGGGCGGCATAGGATGGTGTCCCGTTCTCGCCGTGCAAAGGTGCCTGCTTTCCCTATGGACATCACACCCGCTGGAGTTCCCGACAAGTTCGCCGTCCTCGGTCTCACCTTCGACGACGTGCTGCTGCAGCCCAACGAGTCCGACGTCATCCCCTCCGAGGCCAGCACCCGGTCCCGGGTGAGCCGCAACGTCGAGGTCAACATCCCGCTGCTGTCCAGCGCGATGGACACCGTCACCGAGGCCCGGATGGCGATCGCCATGGCCCGGCAGGGCGGTCTCGGCGTCCTGCACCGCAACCTCTCGATCGAGGACCAGGCCCAGCAGGTCGACCTGGTCAAGCGCTCCGAGTCCGGCATGATCGCGCAGCCGATCACCATCGGCCCGGACGCCAGCATCGGCGAGGCCGACGCGCTCTGCGGCCAGTACCGGATCTCCGGTGTGCCGGTGGTCGACGACGCCGGCGTCCTGGTCGGCATCGTCACCAACCGCGACATGCGGTTCGAGAACGACCTGACCCGGCCGGTGCACGAGGTGATGACCAAGCAGCCGCTGATCACCGGCAAGCAGGGCATCTCCGCCGACGACGCGATGGCGCTGCTCAGCCGGCACAAGGTGGAGAAGCTCCCGCTGGTCGACGACGCGGGCAAGCTGACCGGCCTGATCACGCTGAAGGACTTCGTGAAGCGGGACAAGTTCCCGCTGTCCACCAAGGACTCGACCGGCCGGCTGATGGTCGGCGCCGCGATCGGCTTCTTCGGCGAGGCGTACAAGCGCGCCATGACCCTGGTCGAGGCCGGTGTCGACGTGCTGGTCGTGGACACCGCGCACGGTCACTCCCAGGCCCAGCTCGAGATCATCCGCAGGCTCAAGGCCGACCCGGCCACCCGCGGCGTGGACGTGATCGGCGGCAACATCGGCACCCGCGCCGGCGCCCAGGCGCTGGTCGAGGCCGGCGCGGACGGCGTCAAGGTGGGCGTCGGCCCGGGCTCGATCTGTACGACGCGAGTCGTGTCCGGCGTCGGCGTACCGCAGGTCACCGCGATCTACGAGGCGTCGCTGGCCTGCAAGCCGGCCGGTGTCCCGGTGATCGGCGACGGCGGCCTGCAGTACTCCGGTGACATCGCCAAGGCCCTCGTGGCCGGCGCCGACACGGTCATGCTGGGTTCGCTGCTGGCCGGTTGCGAGGAGTCGCCGGGCGACCTGGTGTTCATCAACGGCAAGCAGTTCAAGGCGTACCGCGGGATGGGTTCGCTCGGCGCGATGTCGTCGGCCGGCGGGCTGCGCAAGTCGTACTCCAAGGACCGCTACTTCCAGAGCGACGTCGGCACCGACGAGAAGCTGATCGCCGAGGGCGTCGAGGGCCAGGTCCCGTACCGCGGCCCGCTGTCCGCCGTCGCCCACCAGCTGATCGGCGGCCTGCGCCAGTCGATGTTCTACTGCGGCTCCCGCACCGTCCCCGAGCTCCAGGACAAGGGCCGCTTCGTCCGCATCACCTCAGCCGGCCTGCAGGAGTCCCACCCCCACGACATCCAAATGACCGTAGAAGCCCCCAACTACTCCGGCCGCTGACCCCGAACCACCCCCGCGGAATCGCGGGGTCCTGCTGAATGTCGGGTTGATGTCTGAGACGGCAGATTCGTTCGTGCGGAGGCTCCTCGCGGCGTTCCCCAGACCAGGTGAGCGGCGCGCCGAGATCGAGGGGCTGCTGGGGCCGAGGCTCCGCGCCGAATTTCGGCAGCGACACAACTGACCCAGGCCCGCGGGCAGTGTGTCCACCAGCGGATGCGCGCGCCGGGCGCGCGAGGGGCTACCGGTAGATTGTCGGTATGAGTGAGATTGAGATCGGGCGGGCGAAGCGGGGGCGGCAGGCGTTCGCGTTTGACGACATCGCGATCGTGCCGTCGCGGCGGACGCGGGACCCCGAGGAGGTCTCGGTGGCCTGGCAGATCGACGCCTACCGGTTCGAGCTGCCGATCCTGGCCGCGCCGATGGACTCGGTGATGTCGCCGGCCACCGCGATCGCGATCGGGAAGGCCGGCGGTCTCGGTGTGCTCAACCTCGAAGGCCTGTGGACCCGGTACGAGGACCCGTCGAACCTGCTGGAGGAGATCACCTCCCTCGGCAAGGAGCAGGCGACGCACCGGCTGCAGGAGATCTACTCCGCGCCGATCAAGCCCGAGCTGATCTCGCAGCGGGTCCAGGAGATCCGCGACTCCGGCGTCACCGTGGCCGGCGCGCTCTCGCCCCAGCGGACCAAGCAGTTCGCGAAGCACGTCGTGGACGCAGGCGTCGACCTGTTCGTCATCCGCGGTACGACGGTCTCGGCCGAGCACGTGTCGGGCCAGGCCGAGCCGCTCAACCTCAAGCAGTTCATCTACGACCTCGACGTACCGGTGATCGTCGGTGGGTGCGCGACGCACCAGGCCGCGCTGCACCTGATGCGGACCGGTGCGGCCGGCGTGCTGGTCGGGTTCGGCGGCGGCGCGGCGCACACGACCCGCAAGGTGCTCGGGGTCGCGGTGCCGATGGCGTCCGCGGTGGCCGACGTGGCCGCGGCGCGGCGGGACTACATGGACGAGTCCGGCGGCCGGTACGTGCACGTGATCGCGGACGGCTCGGTCGGCCGGTCCGGCGATGTGGCGAAGGCGATCGCCTGCGGCGCCGACGCGGTGATGGTCGGTTCGCCGCTGGCTCGGGCGAGCGACGCGCCGGGCGGAGGATTCCACTGGGGCGCCGAGGCCTGGCACGCCGATCTGCCCCGCGGCGAGCGGGTCGAGGTCGGTGTCACCGGCACGCTCGAGCAGATCCTGTTCGGCCCGTCCTGGGTGCCGGACGGCACGATGAACCTGGTCGGCGCCCTCAAGCGCGCGATGGCCACCACCGGCTACACGGAGCTCAAGGAGTTCCAGCGAGTCGAGGTCGTCGTAGGTTGACCACGGGCGTCCTGCTCCTGCACGGATCCAGTGGTACGCCGGATCTGGAGCGGGCCCGGATCCTTGAGGCCGAGGGGTACGACGTCCACGCGCCGCGATGGTTCGACGCCACGATCAGCGAGATCCCGCTCGAGTCGTTTCCACTCGACGAGCTCAAGCAGCGCAATGACCGGATCGTGGTCATGGGCGTGTCCCGCGGCGCCGAAGCGGCCCTGCTGCTCGGCGCCCTCGACGAACACGTCGACGCGGTGATCGCACTCGCCCCCACCGCATACGTCTGGGCCTGGAACGACGCCGGCCACCAGACGTCGGCCTGGACCTGGCAGGGCGAACCCCTGCCGTTCGTCCCGCTCGACCTGACCTGGCAACCGGACGACGACCCACCCAGCTTCACCCCCTGGTACCGCCAGAGTCTGAAGAAGTACGACGGACACGCCGCCCGGATCCCGGTGGAGCGGATCCGCGGCGAGGTCCTGCTCGTAGCCGGCGGTGACGACCGGGTCTGGCCGTCGGTGCAGTTCGCGGAGCAGATCAGCCTGGCGCGCGAGGCTCGCCCCACCCGGACGGTGGTCGCGGCGAGGGCCGGGCATCGGGTGATCCTGCCCGGGGAGACGCCCAAGAGCGGCGGGCAGCGGATGGCCCGAGGGGGAACCGAGCAGGCGGATCGGGAGCTCGGCGAGCTGGTCTGGCCGCAGCTCCTGCGCACCCTCGCCGGATGAACCGGAGCGACCTGCGTCGAGTCCTCGCGGCTTGAGCAGTTCTGAAAGGATGGCGGCATGGGACTGTTCAGCCGACGGAGCAACCAGGACGCCGACAACGTCGCCCTCGCCGCCGCGCGGGCCAGGCTCACCCCTGACGACGTGGACCAAGTGCGGTTCCTGCTCACCACCAAGAAGTCGGTGCACGCGGTCAAACTGGTCCGGGACCGGACCGGCCTGGACCTGAAGAACGCCAAGGGCCTCGTCGACGACATCCGGCTCGGGCGCTACGTCTCACCGGTCACCGACACCCCGGTCGTCCGCGTGCCCGGCACGAACCTGGCGGAGCGCACCCGTGCCCTCAAGGCGCAGGGCGAGCTCCACCAGGCCACCGCCCTGGTCGTCTCCGAGACGGGGATGACCGAGGCCGAGGCCGGCCTGTTCGTCGGCGCTCTGAAGACGGACCTACCGGACTAGCCCTTCACGTACGACAGCTTCTCGGCGATCTTGCCGTCGCGCAGGCGCAGTACGTCGACGCCGCGGACGTGACCGCGCTCGCCGGACGATTCCCGCCACGAGTACGTCCAGCGGACGAAACCCCGGTCACCCTGCACGAAGGTTTCCTCGGTCTCGAACCGCGGGTCGTCCGTGTTCGCGAAGAGCTTCTCCCACACGGCCCGAACGGCGGCCGCGCCCTCGAACCGTTCGCCGTCCGGCGCGGGTGAGGTGGACTCGAAGACACAGTCGTCGGTGACGAGCGCCATCACGCCATCGATGTCCTGCCGGTCGAAAGCAGCTCCGAAGCGGGTGACGACGGTGTCCGTCGTCGACCAGTTCGGGTCGCGGCCGAAGGCGCCGATGAGCTGGTCGGCCGGGTCCGTGAAGCCGTCGACGGAAGCGGCGACCATGCCGGCCGAGCGATAGAGTTCAGCCCGCTCCGCGAACCAGGTCGCGACCTCGTCCACCAGGTCCGGATCCATCCGTGGGTCCACCCCGATCGCGGCGGCCAGGTCCCACCCGTGCACGAGGTGGTCGGCCGCTAGCTGCCGCAGGTACTCGGACGCGTCCTCGTCGCCGTACGAGAGATGGACCTTCTCGATCGGCTGGTCCGCGGCGCCCTGAGCGGCCCGGGCGGCCGCCGTCGCGGCGGACACCGGGTCGTCGCCGAGCAGATCGCCGTCCAAGGTGGCGCCGACCTCCGCGATGGTCTTTCCTTCCATCAGCGGCACGGTCCAGCGTTCCTCACCGACGACGTGATTCACCAGGTCACGAACGTTCCAGTCCGAGCAGGGCGTCGGAGCCGTCCACTGGTCGGGTCGCACCTGGTTGACCAGCAGGGCGAAGTTGTCGACCGTTCGATTGTGCAGTTGCACTACATGCATGTTCGTTCCCCCTCTCAAGCGCCAGCGTCCGCCTGGCGAGGGGAAGCGTCAATTACCCGGAGGTTACCGGCCGAGTTGGAGCTGCTGGGCGGCCTCGTGGGCGTGCTGGGACGCCATCACGTCTCCGGTCGCCGCGAGCAGGTCGCCGTGGTGCCGGTAGCAGGAGCCGGCGAGGTCCTTCATCACGGCGTCGTCGTCCGTGAACGGGATCAGCGCGGTCGCGACCTCCGCACACCAGCCGCCGAGGTCCAGGGCGAGGTCCGTCCGGCCGGCCTGGTAGTACGCCTCGGAGATGGCGAGCAGCAGCTGCGCCCAGATCGGCGCGTAGGTGCTGGTCTCGTACCGCATCCGGTGCGACTCCCGCTCGGACGAGATCGCGAACAGGTAGTGCGCCTCCATGCCCAGCGTGAGCGCGGTGTCCACGTCCTGCATCAGCAGCGGGCGGACCAGTTCGCTCAGCTCGGTCGCGCGTACGGCGGCCGACTCCGGGTCGGTGCGACCTGACACTGTCGCCAGCGTCATCCCGGGCGCGGGCTCACTCAGCGCCACCAGCCGGTGGTACTGCTCGAACGGGCCGAGCTTGATCTCCGCGTTCTCGAGCGCCGCGACCAGAGTCAGCGGCAGACCGCGGTCCAGCTCCTCGGTGACCCGTTGAGCGGTCTCCGCGTCGGTGTCGAACGCCGTCCGCAGGCAGGTCTCGCCTTCTATGATCCGGCCGACGACGCCGAGGTGCTTGCCCTTCCGGGTGAGCGCGGCGACCAGCGTGCGCATGTCGGTCGCCGACTCCGAGTCCGCGAGCGTGTCGGCCGTGCTCAGGCCGACCTCGTCCGCCTCCAGCGCCAGGTCGAGCCGTCCCTCGGCAGCGTGTACGTCAGCCGACACCGCGGTCGCCGTACACAGGTAGCGCGCGTAGGACAGCGACTGCGGGCTCTCGTTGATCTGGTCTGCGAGCTGCAGGAACAGCTGCGTCGCCGCGTCGGCGGACGCGACTGCCAGGGCGGGGTCGCCGTACCGCCGCAGGATCAGCGCGTTCATCGCCAGCACCCGGGCGAAGTCCGGCTGGTGCTTCAGCCCGTCCTTGCCGCCGACGAGCTGGCCGTACGCGATCACCGCGCCGTCCATCTCCAGTACGGCGGTCGCGCCGTGACCGCGGTGGGCCTGGGTCATCGCCCGCCGGGCGCGAACGTCGGCCAGGAAGGAGGTGGCGTCGAGGACGCCGGCGTCGCTGAGCTCGGTGTAGCCGAGCTGGGCCTCGTGCAGCGCGGCAAGCGCTTCCTCGTGCCGTCCGGACGCGTTCAGCGAGCCGGCCAGCTCGTACTGCGTCGCGGCCATCAGGTGCTTGGCCTCGTAGTGATTCGGGTGCCCCTCGGCGCGCTCCCGGGCCAGCTCGATCACGCGTTGCTGGTACGGCCCGGCCTCGTCGGCCCGGCCTTCCTCGATCAGCACCTGTGCGGTCTGCAGAGCCTCAGCGAGCTCGTCCTCAGGAGGCGTCCACAGCCCCCCGCTGTCCACCATCTCGACGTTCCACCCCTTCGCAGGTTCAGCCGTTCAGCTTAGTGGTCTGCCGGGTGGAACGCTGAGGCCTGACACGGCCGATTTCCGGTACTGACATGGGTATTACCGGCAGGTAGCCTGGTTACATGAGCGAGCGTAGCGAGCGAATCAAAGGCAGAGCAGCGTTTTCGCTCATTCCGGAGCCGAGCGCCAGCGAGGTGGAGGAATGAGCGAGCAGACCTCGATTCCTGCGGATCCCGAGCTCGACCCGACCGCGTCGTACGCGACCGATCAGTCGGTCGTCCGCCGCCTGTCGGGGCTGCTTCGCGCCTCGGCCGGGGTGCGGACGTCGCACGCGCCGGCCACCGGTCAGCCGATCGCCACGCTGCCGGTGTCCAGCCCGGACGACGTGGTCGCGGCGGTCCGATCCGCGCGCCGGACCCAGCAGACCTGGAAGCGGGTGCCGCTGGCCGAGCGCGCGGCGATCCTGCTGCGGTACCACGACCTGGTCCTGGACCACCGGCACGAGCTCGTGGACCTGGTGATCCTCGAGTCGGGCAAGGCGCGCAAGCAGGCCTTCGAGGAGGTCGCGCACGTCGCCCTCACTGCTCGCTACTACGCCCGCAAGGCCGCCGAGCTGCTCGAGCCGCAGCGCAAGCTGGGCATGTTCCCGATCCTGACCCGGGCCGAGCAGCGGTTCGTGCCGAAGGGCGTCGTCGGCATCATCTCGCCCTGGAACTACCCCCTCAGCATGGCGATGTCCGACGGCCTACCGGCTGTGCTCGCGGGCAACGCCGTCGTCCACAAGCCCGACAGCCAGACCCCGCTGACCGCGCTCCGGGCGATCGAGCTGCTGTACGACGCCGGCCTGCCACGTGAGGTCTGGCAGCCGGTGAACGGCGATGGCCCGACTGTGGGCGGCGCGATCATCCAGAAAGCCGACTACATCTGCTTCACCGGCTCGACCAAGACCGGCCGGCTGGTCGCGAAGCAGGCTGGTGAGCGGCTGATCGGCTGCAGCCTGGAGCTCGGTGGCAAGAACCCGATGCTCGTACTGCGGGATGCCGACATCAACCGGGCCGCGGAAGGCGCCGTACGGGCGTGCTTCTCGAGTGCCGGCCAATTATGCGTCTCGATGGAGCGGCTGTACGTCGCCGACCAGGTGTACGACGCGTTCGTGACCGCGTTCATCGACCGGGTGCAGAAGCTCCGGATCTCCGCAGGGACCGGCTGGGACGTCGACATGGGCTCGCTGATCTCGAAGGCGCAGCTGGAGACCGTGACCCGGCACGTCGACGACGCTCGCGCCAAGGGCGCCGTCGTACTCGCGGGTGGCAAGGCCCGGCCCGACATCGGCCCGCTGTTCTACGAGCCGACCGTGCTGTCCGGGGTGACACCGGAGATGGAGTGCTTCGACAACGAGACGTTCGGGCCGGTGGTGTCGATCTACCGGTTCTCCGACGAGTCCGAGGCGATCCAGCGCGCGAACGAGGGCGAGTACGGGCTGAACGCGAGCGTCTGGACCCGGGACGGCCGGCGCGGCCGGGCGGTCGCGGCCCAACTGGTGGCCGGCACGGTCAACGTGAACGAGGCGTACGGCGCGACGTTCGGCTCGATCGACACCCCGATGGGCGGGATGCGGGCGTCCGGTCTCGGCCGCCGCCAGGGCGCCGAGGGCATCCGCCGGTACGTCGACCCGCAGGCGATCGCCACCCAGCGGGTGCTCCCGATCGCCGCCTCGCACGGCATCTCCGACGAGGCGTACGCCGAGTTCATGACCGGCGCCCTCCGAGTGCTGAAGAAACTGGGCCGCCCATGAAATTGGACTATGACGTTGTCGTCATCGGGTCCGGGTTCGGCGGCAGCGTCAGCGCGTTGCGGCTCACCGAGAAGGGCTACAAGGTCGCCGTACTCGAGGCTGGGGCACGGTTCGAGGACGCCGGGTTCGCGAAGAACTCGTGGGACAAGAGCCGGTTCCTGTTTGCGCCGAAGCTCGGCTGGTACGGCATCCAGCGGATCAGCGCGCTGCGGGACGTGATCATCCTGTCCGGCGCCGGGGTCGGCGGCGGCAGCCTGGTCTACGCGAACACCCTGTACGAGCCGCTGCCTGCGTTCTACACCGACCGCCAGTGGGCGCACATCACCGACTGGAAGTCCGAGCTCGCGCCGTACTACGACCAGGCCAAGCGGATGCTCGGCGTCACGACGTACCCGCACTTCACGCCGGCCGACGAGGTGATGAAGCAGGTCGCCGACGACATGGGCGTGGGCGAGACCTTCCACCCGACCCCGGTCGGCGTCTTCTTCGGCAAGCCCGGCGTCGAGGTCGACGACCCGTACTTCGGTGGCGCCGGACCGCGTCGTACCGGCTGCATCGACTGCGGCGAGTGCATGACGGGCTGCCGGCACAACGCGAAGAACACGCTGACCAAGAACTACCTCTACCTGGCCGAGAAGGCCGGCGCCACGGTCTTCCCGATGACCACGGTCACCTCGGTCGAGCCGCTGCCGAACGGCGGGTACGCCGTCGACACCCGCCGTACCTCGAACCGCAAGATCACGCGCCGGTTCACCGCCCAGCAGGTCGTGTTCGCCGCGTCCGCCCTGGGTACGGCGAAACTCCTGCACCGGCTCCGGGACGAGGGCAAACTGCCGCGACTGTCCGACCGGCTCGGCGTGCTGACCCGGACCAACTCCGAGTCGCTGCTCGGGGCGATCGCCAGGGACCGCGATATCGACTACAGCCGCGGAGTCGCGATCACCTCGTCATTCCACCCCGACGACATCACCCACATCGAGCCGGTCCGGTACGGCAAGGGCAGCAACGCGATGTCGCTGCTGCAGACCGTGCTGACCGACGGGGATGGGGACCGGCCGCGGTGGCGGACCTGGGTGCGTGAGCTCGGCGTGCAGCGGAAGAACATTCGCCGGCTGTACGACCTGAAGCACTGGTCCGAGCGGACCGTGATCGCGCTGGTGATGCAGACCGCGGACAACTCGATCACCACCTTCGGGAAGCGGGACCGGTTCGGCCGCTGGCGGCTGTCGTCGAAGCAGGGACACGGTGCCCCGAACCCGCCCTGGATCCCGGTCGCGAACCAGGTGGTCCGGCGGATGGCGAAGCTGATGAACGGCACGCCGGGCGGCACCATCGGCGAGCCGTTCAACGTGCCGATGACGGCCCACTTCATCGGCGGCTGCGCGATCGGCGACTCGCCCGAGACCGGCGTGGTCGATCCGTACCACCGGGTCTACGGGTACGACGGCCTGCACATCCTGGACGGGTCGACGATCTCGGCGAACCTCGGGGTGAACCCGTCGCTGACGATCACCGCGCAGGCCGAGCGGGCGCTCTCGTTCTGGCCGAACAAGGGGGAGAACGACGTCCGGCCGCCGGTCGGATCGGCGTACCGGCGGGTGCAACCGGTGAAGCCGGGGCATCCCGTCGTACCGGCCGATGCGCCGGGGGCGCTGCGGCTCCCGATCATTCCGAAGCCGTCTGTGACGAAGTCGTAACACAACGACAATAGTTCACCCGCTGTCAGGTGAAATGAAGAAACCTCAGCAAACCCGTGAGGCTGCTGAGGCTGGTGGGAATTGCCAAAAGCTCCGGAAAAGGGAGCAGGTCCCTCGGGAACGTTTCCGCCCAAATCGTTTCCCGAGGGACCCACTCAAGCCGGGGTGAGGCGCCCGGCGCTTTGGGATCGGGTCACCAACCACAGCTGGCGACCCGAGCTCTTGGTCACTACCTTACATCCGATTCCCGGAGTTTCGAGGTTTTGCGAGTGGTTGTGACCACTCTGCGTGCCGATCGTAATGATCAGCTTTTCGTCGCTCCTTGTAACCGGGTGGCGGTCTTCCTTGCGGTAACCGCCTCTGCACACATCAACGAGCCCGTCTACGGGGGGTTACGAGGTTCCGCAGAAAATCCCGGAAAGTTTTGCCGGGGCTGCGGAGAGTTGCTGCGACGCCTCGGTCGCACGTGTTCCACGTGACGCCCCTCGCAGCCCTCCAGCCATGGGCTGACTTACTGTGGGCCGACCGTCAGATGAGGCAGGAGAACGATGAGCGACATCCTCGAGGTGGCCCGGGAGCAGGTTCTGGAGCAGGGCGTCGGCCTTTCCCAGGAACAGCTGGTCGAGGTCCTGCAATCACCCGACGACCAGTTGGCCGACCTGCTCGCGCTCGCGCACGGGGTGCGGGTGAAATGGTGCGGCGAGGAGGTCGAGGTCGAGGGGATCATCTCGCTCAAGACAGGCGGTTGCCCGGAGGACTGCCACTTCTGCTCCCAGTCCGGTCAGTTCACCTCGCCGGTGCGCTCGGTCTGGCTGAACATCCCCGAGCTGGTCGAGGCCGCCAAGGAGACCGCGAAGACCGGGGCGACGGAGTTCTGCATCGTGGCCGCGGTCCGCGGTCCGGACCAGCGGCTGATGTCGCAGGTGAAGGCCGGCATCGAGGCGATCAACGCCGAGGTCGACATCAACATCGCCTGCTCGCTCGGCATGCTCACCCAGGAGCAGGTCACCGAGCTCAAGGCGATGGGCGTGCACCGCTACAACCACAACCTCGAGTCGGCCCGCTCGTACTTCGGCGACGTCGTCACCACGCACTCCTTCGAGGAGCGCTGGGACACCTGCCTGATGGTCAAGGAGTCCGGCATGGAGCTGTGCTGCGGCGGCCTGGTCGGGATGGGGGAGACCCTCGAGCAGCGCGCCGAGCTGGCCGCGCAGCTGGCCGAGCTGGACCCGCACGAGGTGCCGCTGAACTTCCTCAACCCGCGGCCGGGGACGCCGTTCGGCGACCTCGAGATCATGGACGGCAAGGACGCGCTGCGCACGATCGCCGCGTTCCGGCTCGCGATGCCCCGGACGGTGCTCCGGTACGCCGGCGGCCGCGAGCTGACCCTGGGCGACCTGGGCACCCGCGACGGTCTGCTCGGCGGCATCAACGCCGTGATCGTCGGCAACTACCTGACCACCCTCGGCCGCCCGGCGACCGCGGACCTCGACCTGCTGGCCGAGCTGAAGATGCCGGTCAAGGAACTTCAGAAGACGCTGTGACCACGCTCGTCTACTGCGGCCACTGCGGCCGCGAGTTGGCCGACGGCAGTCACGAGGACTGCCGTCGGGCCCTGGCTCTGGAGCCGCCCCGCTACTGCGCCGAGTGCCGTCGCCGGATGATCGTCCAAGTCCATCCGATGGGCTGGTCGGCCCGCTGCTCAGTGCACGGAGAGCTAACAGACCGCGTGCGGACGGATCAGGACGGAAGGTGAGCGTGGTGGGCGGCGAGTGGTGGCAACGGGATGCGGAACGGCTGTGGCATCCGTACTCCTCGCTGAGCGATCCGTCCCCGGTCCGGCTGGTCCGCGGCGCCGCTGGCGTCCGGCTGCGGCTGGACGACGAGGCCGGCGGCACGGTCGAGGCGATCGACGCGATGGCGTCCTGGTGGTGCATGATCCACGGCTACCGCAACCCGGTGCTGGACGCCGCGGTGAAGAGCCAGGTGGACGACTTCAGCCACGTGATGTTCGGCGGACTGACCCACGAGCCCGCGATCCGGCTGGCCGAGCGGCTGGTCGAGATCAGTCCGGACCCGCTGCAGCACGTGTTCTTCTGCGACTCGGGCTCGGTGTCGGTCGAGGTCGCGATCAAGCTCGCCCTGCAGTACCAGGTTGCCCGGGGCAACAACGGGCGAACCCGGATGCTGACCGTCCGCGGCGGGTACCACGGCGACACGTTCGCGCCGATGAGTGTCTGCGACCCGGTGAACGGGATGCACTCGCTGTTCACCGGGGCCCTGAAGGAGCAGGTGTTCGGCCCGCGGCCACCGGCCGGGTTCGACCGGCCGGACGACGATCCCGAGCTCCGGGCCTGGGCCGCCGCCCTGACCGCGCTCGCGGACGAGCATGCGGGAGAGATCGCCGCGATCGTCGTCGAGCCGGTCCTGCAGGGCGCGGGTGGGATGTACCCATCCAGCCCGGCCTGCCTGCGGGTGCTGCGTGACCTCGCTGATCGTCACGGGTTCCTGCTGATCCTGGACGAGATCGCCACTGGCTTCGGCCGGACCGGGACTCTGTTCGCGTCCGAGCACGCGGGGATCGATCCCGACATCCTCTGCGTCGGCAAGGCGCTGACCGGCGGGTACCTCTCGCTGGCCGCGACCTTGTGTACGACGGACGTCGCGCACACCGTGTCCGACGGTCCAGGTGGTGCGCTGATGCACGGCCCGACTTTCATGGCGAACCCGTTGGCGTGCGCGGTCGCGCTTGCTTCGATCGACCTGCTGCTGTCGCAGGACTGGGCCGGCCGGATCGCCGGGATTTCTGCGGGTCTGTCGGCTGGTCTGGCTCCGGCGGCGTCGCTGCCGGGGGTCAAGGACGTCCGCGTGATCGGTGCGGTCGGCGTCGTACAACTGGATGGTCCGGTCGACATGAAGCGGATGACGGACGCCGTACTCCGGCGGGGCGTGTGGGTGCGGCCGTTCCGCGACCTTGTCTACACGATGCCGCCGTACGTCTGCACCGCCGAGGAGATCGCGACGATTACCTCGGCGATCACCGGTGCTGTGGAGGAGGTCGGCTGATGCTCGAGTCGTGGCTCGCGCCCAAGGCGGCTGCTCTGGAGTCGCGGGGCCTCACCCGCCGGCTCCGCGCTCGGTCTGCTGGTGATGACCTGATCGACCTTGCGGGCAACGACTACCTCGGCCTGTCGCGCGACCCGCGTGTCGTCTCCGCCGCCGCCGAGGCCTTGCAGACTTGGGGAACCGGCGCGACAGCGTCCCGCCTCGTCACCGGTACGACGGCCCTGCACGAGGAGCTTGAGTCGGCGCTCGCCGCGTACGTCGGTCAGGAGTCTGGCTTGGCGTTTTCCTCCGGCTACCTCGCCAACCTCGGCGTCGTCACCGCCCTTGGTGGGCCTGGCACTGTGCTGGTGTCCGACGAACACGTCCACGCCTCACTGGTGGATGCCTGCCGTCTCTCACGGTCGCGGGTCGAGGTCGTCCCGCACAACGACGTGGATGCCGTCGAGAAGGTTCTTGCCGAGCGCAACGAACCGCATGCGCTGGTGATGACCGAGTCCGTGTTCAGCGTGTTGAGCGACGAGGCGCCGATGGCCTCGCTTGCCGCCGTTGCTCAGGCGCACGACGCCGTACTCCTGGTCGACGAAGCCCACGGTCTGGGCGTCACCGGCGGGGGGCGTGGTTCGGTTGCGGCGGCGGGGCTGGCGGGTCTCGACCACGTGATCGTCACCATGACGTTGTCCAAGTCCTTGGCCTCGCAAGGCGGCGCTGTCCTGGGACCGTCGGTGCTGCGCGAGCACCTGGTCAACCGGGCGCGGCCGTTCATCTATGACACCGGGCTCAATCCGGCCGCCTGCGCTGCTGCTCTGGCCGCGCTCCAGGTGTTGCAGGCCGAGCCGGGGCGTCCCGAGGCCATCCACCGTGCGACGGCGCAACTCGCGGCAGCCTGCAACGTTCCGCCACCGTCCGGCGCGGTCGTCTCCGTTCCGATGCCCGGACCACGCGAGACGGTCCAAGCCGCCGAACTCTGCTTGTCCGCAGGTGTGCGGGTCGGCAGTTTCCGCCCGCCGTCCGTTCCCGACGGCGTCTCGCGCCTGCGCCTGACCGCCAACGCGGGTTTGACCTCGGCCGACCTGGACCGCGCGTGCACCGTCGTGCTCGACGCGATCGGCCGGTTCACATGATCACGATCATCACCGGCACCGACACCGGCGTCGGCAAAACCATCGCCACCGCCGCCCTGGCCACACGCGCCGCCCTCGCCGGCTCGGTCGCAATCGTCAAACCCGCCCAAACCGGAGTCACCCCCGAAGAACCAGGCGACCTCGACGAAATCCGCCGCCTAACCGCGCAGCCCACCCCGGCCACCTTCCACGAAGCTGCCCCCCGCGCCGCCCAGCCCACCTCTGCCACCGTCCGCGAAGGTGTCTCCGGCGCCGCGCAGGGTGGCGCGGCCGCCTTCCGCGAAGGCGCCTCCGGCGCCGCGCGGGGCGGCGCGACCGGCTTTGACGACGGCGGGCGGCTTGCCGCTCCGGCCGGCTTGATCACCTTCCACGAGGGCGTTCGCCTGCGGGACCCGCTCGCGCCGACGACAGCCGCGCGCCGGGAAGGCGTCCTCCTGCCGACCGTCGAAGAGCACGCCAAGCTGATCGACGACCTGGCGGCGACACACGACACCGTTCTGGTCGAAGGCGCCGGTGGTCTGCTGGTCGGCCTCGATGCAGAAGGCCGTGGCCTTGCCGACCTCGCCGAGCATCTGACGACGCCCTTCGGGTTTGTCGTGGTCACGCGCTCCGGGTTGGGCACGCTCAACCACACCGGCCTCACCGTCGAGGCGCTGCGCCGCCGCAACCTTCCGATCGATGGGCTGATCATCGGCTCCTGGCCGACCGAGCCTGACCTCGCCGAGCAGTGCAACCTCGAGGATCTGCCGACGACGACCGGCGTACCGGTGATCGCGCGCATCCCAGCCGGAGCCAGTGCAACGGACGGGTTTGCAAGCGCCGCCCCGGGCTGGTTCGCGTGACCGGTTGCCCTGCTCGGTACGACGAGGAGCTCGGGTACTGGGTGGTCGACGACCCAACGCTCGCCCGTGAGGTGCTGCTGGATCCGGACACGTTCCGCCCGGACAACGCCGTAGTCGCGCACACACCGCTGTCGGTGAAGGCGCTGCGGGTCCTGTCGGCGGCCGGGTTCGCACTCCCGCCGACGCTCGCGAACAACGCGGGCGAGTCCCACCGCCCGATCCGCGCAGCCGTAGCCCGCTTCTTCAGCCCGGCCCGAGTCGCAGCCATCGAGCCCCTGACCCGCTCCCTCGTATCGACCCGGGTCACCTCCGCCATGTCCGCGCTGGAGGCCGGTCAGCAAGTCGACCTGGTCGAATCCATCGCCGCCGAGCCTCCGGCCCTGGTACTCCTCCACATGCTCGGTCTGCGCGACGTCGACGTACCGTCGCTCAAGTCCTGGAGCCAAGACTCCCTGGAGCTCTTCTGGGGCCGGCCGGACGAGGACCGTCAATTGGAGCTCGCCCACACCGCGGCTGAGTTCTACACCTGGCTCCGCACCCGCACGACAACCGCCCGGCGAACCCCGGCCGACGACCTCTTCGCCGTACTGGTCGCCCTCGGCCTCACCGACGAGGAAGTCTGCGCCGTCGCCTACTTCCTCCTGATCGCAGGCCAGGAAACCACCACCCAATTGATCTCGACCGCCTTCCAGCGGTGTCTCGGAAGGTCTTTCGCGCCCGCCGAAGCGGTGGAGGAGGTGTTGCGGGAGGCTTCCTCGGTGCCTACGTGGCGGCGGGTCGCGGCGCGGGCTGCTGTGATCGGCGAGGTGGAGGTGCCTGCCGGCGCGCCCGTTCTGCTCGGGCTGACCGGCCACGGTGGGCCTGCCGATCTCGCCTTCGGAGTCGGGATTCACCGGTGTCTCGGCGCCGGCCTAGCTCGCCTCGAGGCGCGGGTAGCGCTGGAGTGTGCGGCCGACCTGCTGACCGCCGTACAACTCGTGGAAGAGCCCCCGATGATCGACCTGCTGTCCTTCAGAGCACCGAAGCGACTTCGGGTCGTAACGCGGAGCAATACGGCCGACAACTGACGGCGATAGCGTCCCGCAGGTGAGCTCCCCACCTCGCCGCCGAGTGCGCCTGTGGTTCGGCCCCCACCTCATCGCCGACTACATCGGCGACCCCGCCTCCGCCGCCCGCCACGAAGCCGCCCTCCGCCGCCGCTTCCCCGACCTCCACCTCACCAACGACCCCCTCCGAACGCCGGATTACGGCCCTGCTGAGGTGCACCGATAGGCTTTGCGGGTGAGCGAGCATGAGTTGGTACTGGTCGTCGACTTCGGGGCGCAGTACGCGCAGCTGATCGCGCGCCGGGTCCGCGAGGCCAAGGTGTACTCCGAGATCGTGCCGCACTCGATGCCGGTCGAGGAGATGCTGGCCCGGAACCCGAAGGCGATCATCCTGTCCGGCGGACCGCAGTCGGTCTACGCCGAGGGTGCGCCGCGGGTCGACTCCGGGCTGTTCGACGCCGGGGTGCCTGCGTTCGGGATCTGCTACGGGTTCCAGGCGATGGCGCAGACGCTCGGCGGCGAGGTCCGCCGGACCGGTCTGCGCGAGTTCGGCCGGACCCCGGTGACTGTGGGCTCGGCGGGCACGCTGCTGGCCGGGATCCCCGAGGACCTCAACGTGTGGATGTCCCACGGTGACGCGGTTCACGCCCCGCCGGCCGGCTTCGCCGTACTGGCTGCGTCCGAGGGCGCGCCCGTCGCGGCGTTCGAGGACCTGGAGCGGCAGCTCGCCGGCGTGCAGTGGCACCCGGAGGTGCTGCACTCGCAGGCCGGGCAGGCCGTGCTCGAACACTTCCTGTACGACATCGCCGGCTGCAACGGCGACTGGACCACCACGAACGTCGTGGACGAGCAGGTCGAGCTGATCCGCCGGCAGGTCGGCGACAAGCAGGTGCTGTGCGCGCTGTCCGGCGGCGTCGACTCCGCGGTCGCGGCGGCCCTGGTGCACAAGGCGATCGGCGACCAGCTCACCTGCGTGTACGTCGACCACGGTCTGCAGCGCGCCGGTGAGTCGGACCAGATCGAGAAGGATTTCGTCGCCGCGACCGGGATCCGGCTCGAGGTGGTCGACGCGGAGGACCAGTTCCTCGGCGCGCTCGCCGGTGTGACCGACCCGGAGCAGAAGCGGAAGATCGTCGGCCGCGAGTTCATCCGGACCTTCGAGGCGACCGCCCGCAAGGTGGACGCCGAGCGGCACATCGAGTTCCTCGTCCAGGGCACGCTGTACCCGGACGTGGTCGAGTCCGGCGGCGGTGCCGGCGCCGCGAACATCAAGTCGCACCACAACGTCGGCGGCCTGCCCGATGACCTGCAGTTCAGCCTGATCGAGCCGCTGCGCACCCTGTTCAAGGACGAGGTTCGCGAGCTCGGCCTGGCCGTCGGACTGCCGGAGGCGATGGTCTACCGGCACCCGTTCCCGGGCCCGGGCCTGAGCATCCGCATCATCGGCGAGGTCACCAAGGACCGCCTCGACATCCTCCGCGCCGCCGACCTGATCGCCCGCACCGAGCTCACCGCGGCCGGCCTGGACCGCGACATCTGGCAGTTCCCGGTCGTCCTGCTGGCCGACGTCCGCTCGGTCGGCGTCCAGGGCGACGGTCGCACCTACGGCCACCCGGTCGTCCTCCGCCCGGTCACCAGCGAAGACGCCATGACCGCCGACTGGGCCCGTCTCCCGTACGACGTCCTCGAACGCATCTCCACCCGCATCACCAACGAGGTCGACGAAATCAACCGGGTCACCCTCGACATCACCAGCAAACCCCCAGGCACCATCGAGTGGGAGTAACCGCGTAGCCCACCCACCCGCCACGCCCGCTCCTCGGTCGCGGGCGCTCGCCGGGCGCTCCCACCCGCCCCTCTGGGTGCGGCTGCCCGTCGACCACCCACGTGAATCCGCTGACCGCACTCACCCACCGCCGCCGCTACGCGGACTCCTCCGCCGCCGCTACGCGGACTCCTCCGCCGCCGCTACGCGGACTCCTCCGCCGCCGCTACGCGGACTCCTCCGCCGCCGCTACGCGCCTGCTGAACCGCATCCCCCGAACGGATCTGGAGCTGGCGCGGCGGTCGCCCGATGACGGAAGCTCGCTGGGTGCTGACGGGCGGTTCACCCGGCGGTGGTTCGCCGAGTTGTGGATTTCTGTTGTAGTTCCGCTCGCTGAAGCACCGAAATCGACGACTCGGCAAACGTCGGGTCAGAAGAGGGTTTGTTGGGTTGGGTCGGGGGTTTGGTGGGGGAGGGGGGCGGGGCGGTGGGTGCCTCGGGGGTGGCGGACGGGGTTGCGGTGTGGGGGTGGGCGGAAGCGGGCTGCGGTTGGGCCGGGCGGGGTGTCGGTGGAGGCGGGGATCGGGTCGGAGCGGTGGTGGGAGGCTCGGCCGAAGCCGTGTTTGTCCAGGAGGGGGTGGATTTTGGACTGGAAGGCGGTGAGGTAGCTGGGGGCGGCGTTGGGGCCGTGGGCGTAGAGGGAGGTGTAGCGGGGGACCAGGTCGGGGCGGGTTTGGGAGAGCCAGGTCATGAACCATTCCTTGGCGCCTGGGCGGAGGTGCAGGACGAGTGGGGTGACGCCGGTGGCGCCGGCCTCGGCCAACATCCCCAGGAGCGAGTCCAGGTGCTCGGTCGAGTCGGTGAGCCAGGGGAGGACGGGCGCGACCATGACGCCGCAGGGGAGGTTGGCGTTGCGTACGGCGCGGATCAGGTCGAGGCGGCCGCGGACGGACGGGGCGCCGGGGTCGACGAGTTTGCGGAGGTCCTCGTCGGCCAAGGCCAGGGAGACGCCGATGCCGACGGAGACCTCGGACGCGGCCGCGGACAGCAGGTCGAGGTCGCGGCGCAGCAGCGTGCCCTTGGTCAGCACGGACAGCGGCGTCCCCGAGCCGGCCAGCGCCTCGATGATCCCCGGCATCAGCCGGTAGCGGCCCTCGGCCCGCTGGTAGGGATCGGTATTGGTGCCCAGGGCAACCTGTTCGCCGCGCCAGGAGGGGCGGGCGAGCTCGCGGCGGAGGACGTCCACCACGTTCGTCTTGACCACGATCTGCTGGTCGAAGTCGGCGCCCTCGTCGAGTTCCAGGTAGCGGTGGGTCGGCCGGGCGAAGCAGTAGCGGCAGGCGTGCGTGCAGCCGCGGTACGGGTTGATCGTCCAGTTGAACGGCAGCGACGTCCCCGGCACCGAGTTCAGCGCCGAGCGCGCCAGCACCTCGTGGAAGGTGACGCCGCGGAACTCCGGCGTGGTCACCGACCGGACCAGGCCCGCGATCGACCCGAGCCCCGGCAACGTCCCCGGAGTCTCCGCGTCGACCTGCTGACCAGCCCATCTCATGCACCACAGTCGAACATATGTTCCCCGGATCTTCAAGTCGGCCATGTGCATACCGAGGCTATTCCCGTATATCCTACGAAAATAGCCAGCAGGGGAGGATGCACATGACGATCCTGGTGACCGGCGCGACGGGCAGCGTGGGCCGGCTCCTCGTCGACGAGCTCGTGGCGGCAGATGCGCCGGTGCGAGCACTCACCAACAACCCCAAGAAGGCCGCGCTCCCGCAAACCGTCGAGGTCGCGAAGGGCTACCTGGGCAAGCCGGAGACCCTCCCGGCCGCACTGCACGGCGTCGACACCGTCTACCTCGCACCACTTCCGGCGTACGTCGACGACTTCGTGACTGCGGCGCAACAGGCCGGCGTACGGCGGGTCGTCGTACTGTCCGGTGAGCCCGCGGAGTACGAAGCGCAAGGGGATCCGGCGGAGTGGCACTACTACAAGGTCGAGCGTGCGATCGAGCAGGGCGGCTTCGAGTGGACGCACCTGCGGCCGGGCCAGTTCATGAACAACACCATCGACTGGGCCGCGTCGATCAAGGCGGACAACGTCGTACGCGCGCCCTACCCGGCGGCGGTCCAGACGCCGATCGACCTCAAGGACATCGCCGCCGTCGCCAGGGTCGTGATCAAAACCGAGAGCTACACAGGCCAGAAGCTCACCATGAGCGGACCGGAAGGGCTGACCGCACCACAGCAGGTCGAGTGCATCTCCCAGGCGCTCGGCCGCGAGGTGAAGTTCGAGGAGCAGTCGCCCGAGGAGTACATGGCCGTCTGGACGCCGATCGTGGGCACTGAGACCGCACAGTGGTTGCTCGACGGCTTCCGCATGATGGCTGAGCACCCGATGACTCCAGAGCCGACAGTGCAGCAGTTGACGGGCCGCCCGGCGACGACCTATCGCGAGTGGGCGGTAGCCAACGCCGAGGCCTTCCGCTGACGCATGGGACGCTGTGCACGTGACAGTGCGGCACAGCGGTGGAGGCCAGCCCGAGCGCACGCTCGCTCTGCTTTGGCGGAACCAGCGAGAGCAGGTACGGCGTACCGCCGGCCGACGCCCGTCGCTGGACGTCGACGGAGTGGTGCGGGCAGGCATCCAGTTGGCCGACGAGCGTGGACTCGACGCAGCCTCCATGGGTGGCGTCGCCAAGGCCCTGGGCGTAGGCACGATGACGCTCTACACCTACGTGCCGTCCAAGGAAGAGCTGCTGGACCTCATGGTCGACCAGACCCTGGCTGAGCGGCAGCTACCCGGCCCCGGCGAGCCCAGACCGACGGACTGGCGCGAGCAGGTGGAGGTGTACTCCGAGCAGACCAGAGCCATGTACGAGCGCCATCCCTGGCTAGCCCGGGTCTCCACCGTCCGCCCGCCGGTCGGCCCGGGCATGCTGGCCGGCCGCGAGTACCTGCTCTCCACGCTGCTCCCACTCGACCTCAGTCCGCGCGACACGAACACGGCTGCGCTCGCCATCACGACGTACGTCGACTCCGCCGCCGGACTGCTGGCCGAGAACGAGTTGGTCGAGCGCGCGACCGGGCAGAGCAACGAGGCGTGGTGGTACGACCGCAACGACCTCTGGGAGACGTACTTCGACGTCGAAAGACATCCCGCGATGACGGCCATCTGGAACGCGAACGGCTACCAGGACACCGTCCGCGAGGCCGCCACCGACGCGTCCCGCTACGGCCTCGACCGCCTCCTGGACGGGATCGAGGCCCAAGCGAAAACCCTATAGATCAAGGGAGATCCACGCCGGATCGTGATCGGTCCCGTCGCGGGCGAGCTTCTTCCGCCGGCCGATGAACGCGTCCCGCAGCCGCGGCGCCAGCGCCGGCGACAGCCAGATCTGGTCGATCAGGTCGAACGTCCGCGGCTGCCCGGACTCCTTGAACGTCGACGTCCAGGCCGGGTTCGCCGGCAGCTCGACGGTCGTCGTGACCGTGCCGATCTCGGTCGGCGTCAGCAGCGCGTTCACCAGCCCCGCCTTCTGGTACGCCGCCAGCGCCGGCGAGTCCGGGGTGTCGTTCATGTCGCCGCAGAGCAGGAACCGCTGCCGGGTGCTGGTCCGCTGCGCGATGATCCGCATGATCGTGTCCGCCTGCTGGGTCCGCAGCAGTTGTGCGGCCTCGAACGCGGCGACCGGGTCCTCGACGGTGAAGTCGACGAACTTCGACTTCAGGTGCGTCCCGAACACGGTCAGCACCTTCCGCCCGCGGGTGTCCAGGATCTCCGCCTCGACCAGGTCGCGGGAGAAGATCGGCCGGTCCGGCACGGCCGGGTGGAACGTGCGCTGGTAGCTGGTCACGCCGCCGAGCGGCCGCCGGGACAGGATGCCGATGTCGATGAACCGGGTCGAGTCGTTGCCGTCGATCACCATCACGTGCTCGTAGCCGCCGTTCAGGTGCTCGCGGTTGAACTCGCGCAGTACGTCGGCGTTCTCGACCTCCTGCACGACCCACACGTCGACGTCCGCGGCCAGCAGCCGTTCGGCGACCCGGTTCGTGTCCTCCGGCTTCTTCGCGACCAGCAGCTTGCCGCGGCTGTCCAGCTGCAACCGGCGGCGGTGCTCGTCGTCGAAGGTGTACGTCGCCGGCACCGAGCTGGTGCCTTGCGCGAGCACGTCCACCGCACCGGCGAAGTTCCACCGGTCGAACAGGTTGTTGAGGTTGAAGGTCCCCACCGTCAGCGTCATGTCCCGACCCCTTCCGACTGACGAACTACTCCTGAAAGTACGCCGTTCGCCACCGCCCGTCACCAACACGAAGCGAACAGTCGCCGACTTCCGGGTGGGCCCCCGGAATGCCGTAGGTTGCCCGGGTGAGTGAGAACTTCCAGGTCGATCTGCAGGGGATCGTCGACCTGCTCAGCAACCACCTGTACAGCAGCCCGCGGGTGTATCTGCGGGAGTTGCTGCAGAACGCGGTCGACGCGATCACCGCCCGGCAGGCCACGGATCCCGAGGCGCCGAAGCGGATCGAGGTGCGGACGGCGGACGACGTACTGACCATCAGCGACACCGGGATCGGGCTGCGGCCGGACGAGGTCCGGGAGCTGCTGGCGACGATCGGCCGGAGCTCGAAGCGCGACGAGATCGGGTTCGCCCGGACCGAGTTCCTCGGCCAGTTCGGCATCGGCCTGCTGTCCGCGTTCATGGTCGCCGACGAGATCGAGGTCGTCACCCAGCCGGCCGGTGGCCCGGCGATCCGCTGGGTCGGTACGGCGGACGGCCGCTACACGATCGCGGACACCGCGGACCGCGCCGAGGTCGGTACGACTGTCACGCTGAAGGCCCGGCGTGGTGCCGAGCAGTGGTACAAGCAGGCCACGGTGGTCGAGCTGATCCGGCTGTTCGGCGCGCTGCTGCCGATCGAGATCCGCGTGGACGGCGAGCAGGTCACCGACGGCAAGGCGCCCTGGGAGGGCGGCGGCGTGGCGGACCTGGTCGGCTACGCCCAGGACAAGCTCGGGTTCACGCCGTTCGACGTGATCCACCTGAACAACCCGGCTGCCGGGCTGACCGGTGTCGCGTTCGTGCTGCCGTTCGCGGCCAACCCGGCCGAGCGCGCGACGCACCGCGTCTACCTCAAGCGGATGCTGCTCGCGGAGAACGTCGAGGGGCTGCTGCCGGACTGGGCGTTCTTCGTGCGCGCAGTCATCGACACCTCGGAGCTGCGGCCGACTGCGAGCCGGGAGGCGCTGTTCGACGACGGCAACCTCGAGGCGACTCGGGAAGCGCTCGGAGCGCAGCTGCGTGGCTGGCTGGTCCGGCTGGGCAGCACGGATCCGGGCAAGCTCGACAAGTTCCTGGGTATCCACCAGCTCGGTGTGAAGGCGCTTGCGCTGCACGATGACGAGATGCTCCGGCTGGTCCACCGCTGGCTGCGCTTCGAGACGAACCACGGCCGCATGACGACTGCAGAGCTCCAGGAACGCACCGGCGAGATCCGGTACGTCGCCACCATCGAGGAGTTCCGCCAGCTGGCCGCAGTGGCCGCTGCACAGCAGATCACGGTGGTGAACGGCGGCTATACCTACGACAGCGAGCTGCTGGAGCGGCTGCCGAAGGTAGTGCCCGACCTTGTCACCACCAGGTTCGACCCGACCGAGCTGAGCACCAGCTTCGACAGTCTGGACCCGGACACCGAGCTGCAGCTCCGCCCGTTCGTACAGCTGGCGCAGGACGCGCTGGACCCGGTCGGCTGCGAGGTGGTGGTCCGTGCGTTCGAGCCGGCCAGCCTGCCTGCGCTCTACCTCGTCGACCGGTCCGCACAGTTCGCCAGAGAGCTCCGGAGTACCAAGGACCGTGCCGACGCGCTGTGGTCGGAGGTGCTCGGCGCTCTCGACACGCACGACGACAGTCGCCCCCAGCTGGTGCTGAACCACCGAAGTCCCTTGGTACGGCGGATGGCGTCGCTGAACGACCGTGAGCTCGCACAGCTCGCAGTGGAAGGCCTGTACGGGCACGCGTTGATGCTCGGCTACCACCCGATCAGCCCGGCCGACTCCGCGCTGGTGAACCGCTCGTTCCTCGGCCTGCTCGACCAGGCCGTCCCCACGCAGGAGGACCCGACCCGATGAACCAAGATCTGATCGACCGCCTGCAGCGTGCCGAGAGCACGCCGTACGGGAAGGCGCGGTCCGCTCTGCTGGAGGACGTCGTACGGCGGGCTGACGCCGACGGCGCGGACGACTTGGCGTTCTACAGTCGGCTGTCGCTGGTGACGGCGTACGTGATGGGTGGGGAGCCGCGGAAGTCGCTGGTGCCGTTCGCGCGGTGCGTGGCGGATTGGGACGCGGACCCGGGCAAGTACCAGGACTACTCGCACCTGTTCCACTGGTGCTTCAAGTACGCGCCCAGCACGCTCACCAAGTTCCCAGAGGTGCCGCTGGACCGCGCGTACGCCGTACTGGACGACATGGAGCGGCGTTGGCAGCTCAGTGGTCACAGCATGCACGCCGTACACCAGCACCGGTGGCTGGTTGCCCACCACATCGGTGACACGGAGGCAGCGGCCGAGCAGTTCCGCCTGTGGTCGACTGCGCCGCGCGACGACCTGTCGGACTGCGTCGGCTGCGACCCCACCTCGAAGGTGCACCACCTGACGAGCGTCGGGCGTACGGCGGACGCCGTAGCGCTGGCCGTCAACGTGCTGGACGGGCAACTGACCTGTGCTGAGCAGCCGCAGCAGATGCTGACCGCGTTGCTGCCCGCATACCTTGCTGAAGGCATGCACACCGAGGCGGTCGACGCGCACCGGAAGGGCTATCGGCTCCTGCGCGGCCGTGTCGGTGAGCTGAGTGAGCACGCGGATCACGTGGAGTTCCTGGCTCGCACTGGCAATGAGCTGAAGGCGGTGGAGCTGATCGAGCGGCACCTGCCGGAGTTCGACGATCCGCCGTCGCCGTACGCGGAGATGACGTTCGCTGCGGCGGCTGCGCATGCGCTCGGGCGAGTGGACGGGCTGATGATCCGGCTGCCGAAGGCTGACCCTGTGCCAGCCGCGGAGCTGAGCGAGATGTTGGCTGGGCGGGCGCTCGAGTTGGCTGCGCAGTTCGACGCGCGCAACGGGACGACGCACCGCAGCTCGTTGATCCAGGGGATGCTGACGGCTGAGCCGTGGGTGGAGTACCTGCCGCTGTCGGAGACTGCTCGGCGGGCGCGGGTGGTCAAGGCGGCGGCTCAGCAGGCGCCGGCTGAGCAGGTCGACAGCCCGCGGCCCACGCCATCTGGCCGTGGCTGGCTCGACCGGGCCGAGGAGGCCTGGCAGAAGGCTCAGCCGGAGGAGGCGGAGGCCGCGTGGCGTGCCTTCGAGCAGGAGGTTCCGGACAGCGAGTGGACCCCTGTCGACCGGGCGCGGGTGCTGGACGGGCGCGGGCTGGTTGCGCGCGATCAGGCAGAGGTCGCACTGGAGGCCTGGCGTGAGGCGCTGGGGTTGTACGCCGAGGCGGGCGAGGAGGTCCGCGTGCTGCGCGACCGCGGCCGCATCGGCCGGCTGCTGTGTGAGACCGGGCAACTCGACGAGGGCCTGGCGACCGGTGAGGAGCCGATCCGCTGGCTGGTGGCCAACGACGAGCCACAGCGGCGCGGGCACTGGCAGTACTCGCTGGCGACCATGTACGCGCAGTCCGGTCGGCTGGAGGACGCCGTACGGGAGCTGGCTGAGCTTCGCGTGCGTACTGACATCGAGGAGGACCTGCGGGCGGGTGGAGCGATCCTGGAGTGCAACCTGCTCGCGAACCTAGGTCGCTTCGAGGAGGCGGAGGCGGCTGCGACGGTTGGCCTTGGTACGCCGTCCGACCTGGCGCGGTCGTTTGCGTACAAGCAGCGTGGGCGGCTTCGGCTCGAGCTGGAGCGTCCGGGCGAGGCAGTCGAGGACCTGGTCGAGGCGGTGGCGCTGGCGGCGGGGACGCCTGAGCTGGACGTGCATGTCGCGCTGACGCAGCTGGAGCTGGCTCGTGCGTACTTGCTGACTGGGCGTGCGTTGGAGGCGGCTGAGACCGCAGAGGAGGCGCTGCCGGGGCTGGGGAGCAGTCCGGAGCTTGCTGATCCGCTGGCGGATGCACGCGGGATGCTGATCGATGCGTATAAGGCGCTGGGTGAGCTGGAGGCTGCGCTGACGAAGGTCGGCGAGTTGCTGGCGGCGGCGCCTGCTGAGGCGCACCCGGCGTGGCTGGGCATGGTGCGGCAGGACGAGGGGATGTTGCTGAGCCAGCTCGACCGTGACGAGGAGGCGGTTGACGCGCTGGTCGCGGCTGCTGCGTACTACGAGGCCGGTGAGCAGCCGGTGGAGCAGGTGCAGGCCATCCGGCTGGCGGCACAGTCGGCTCGCTACGCGGGCAACTTCACGCAGGCGGTGGAGTTGGTCGAGCGTGCTCGCCCGTTGCTGGAGGCACTGCCGTCGGCTGACCAGCGGGTGCTGTTCCAGACTGCTGGTATTCACTGGGATCTGGCTGTGATCGCGTTGCAGCAAGGTGAGACGGAGGCCGCCGTACAGCAGGCCACGCAGGCCGCCGAGCGCTACGAGCAAGGCGGCTTCGAGGACCAGCACACCAACGCCCGCCTCCTGATCGCCGAGCACGGCACCACGGACGCCAAGCTCGCCGAGGACATCTTCACCACCCTCCCTACCGGCCACGACCTCTGGTACCGAGCCGGCTACCTCCTCCTGGACCGCCTCCGCACCGAAGGCCGCACCCAAGAGGCTGACACCTTGGAAGCCCGCCTCAACGAGTAGTTCCAGGGGAGGGGAACTACACGACGGTGAGGATTTGGGGGCCTTCTTCGGTGATGGCTACGGTGTGCTCGGCGTGGGCTCCTCGGGTTTGGTCGGAGGAGCGGAGGGTCCAGCCGTCTTCGTCGATGACGTAGGTGGTAGTGGAGCCGGTCCAGAACCACGGTTCGATGGCGAAGACGTGGCCGGGGCGCAGTTTGAGGCCGCGGCCGGGGCGGCTGTTGTTCGGGACGTGCGGGTCCTCGTGCATGCGGCGCCCAATGCCGTGGCCGCCGAAGTCCAGGTTGGTGCCGACGCCGGCCGCCTTGCCGATCCGGCCGATCGCGGCGCCGATGTCGCCGAGGCGGTTGCCCGGGACGGCGGCGGCGATCCCGGCTGCCAGCGCCTGCTCGGTGGTCGCGATCAACTCCAGGTCCTCGGCTCGCGGCGTACCGACGCAGAAGCTGATCGCCGAGTCCGCGCACCAGCCGTCGACCGAGGCCCCGCAGTCCACGTTCAGCAGGTCACCGTCCTGCAGCACGAGGTCTCCGGGCAGTCCGTGCAGCACGGCGTCGTTCACCGACGTGCAGATCACGCCACTGAACGGCGTCGTCGCGAACGTCGGCTGGTAGCCCTCGAACAGCGACACCGCACCCCCCGACCGCAGCACCTCCCGCGCGACCGCGTCGAGCTCGCGCAGCGACATCCCGACCGCGGCTTCCTTCTTCACCGCGGCCAGCGCGCTCGCGACCACCCGCCCGGCGGCCCGCATCCGCTCGATCTCCGCCGGAGTCTTCAACTCGACCATGCCCGCTCCTCGACCTCGGCCTCTCGGCCACTGCACTTCCCGGATAACTATACCGGTACTATTATCACGGTCATGGTACGACCACCTCTGTCCAGCTGGGACCGCGAGCGCGGCCGGCAGCTCGGCGCCCTGCTGCGCGAGGCGCGCGGCGAGCGCAGCATGGTCGACGTCGCGGCGGCCTGCGGCGTCTCCGTCGACACGCTCCGCAAGATCGAGACCGGCCGGATCCCGACCCCGGCGCTGTTCACGGTCGCCGCGGTCGCCGCGACCCTCGACCTGTCCCTGGACACCCTGGTCGCGGCCTGCGCGGACCAACCGGAGACCCAGGGCGACTCCAACCTGATCGCCTGACCCTAGTGTCCTGAGTCGGAGGTTCGACGGCGCTTTCGGCGCCCAGGCACGCACCTCGCGGCACTTGCCCAGCGCCCACGATGCTCCGCATCGAGGCCACTGACCAAGCACCCCGATGCACGCACCTGACCACCGAAATCACTCGCCGAACCTCCGACTCAGGACACTCGAACCAAACCGCCGGCCCCGGCGTCTCCCAAGCAACTGGGGAACGAAGCTTGGGGGCTTGCAATGGCGGTACGACGTCGTGCTGTGCTGGGGGCGATGCTCGCCGGAGCGGGAGCGTTCGCGACGACCGGCTGTATCGCTGACACCGCCGCCGACACCGGCGGCGGGACTGCGCCGGCACCCAAGCAGAAAGCCAAGGAAAACAAGGCGAACCAGCCCGACCGGATCACCTTGGTCGCGACCGGCGACGTCCTGCTGCACGAACGCCTCTGGACCACAGCCAGGCGCGACGGCCGCAACGGCGAGTGGGACTTCGCCCCGGTCATGAGCAGCATCAAACCGATCGTCCAGGACGCCGACCTCGCGATCGCCCACCTGGAGACCCCGCTCGCCCCGCTCGGCGGCCCGTACCGCGGCTACCCGCTTTTCCAAGGCCCGCCGCAGATCGCCGCAGCCCTCAAGCAGACGGGGTACGACGTCTGCACGACAGCCAGCAACCACAGCTTCGACAGCGGCGCGGCCGGCGTCGACCGCACCCTCGAGACGCTCGAGCGAGCCGGCCTCCGGCACGCGGGGACGGCGCGCACCCCGGACGAGGCCGAAACCCCAACGATCATTGACGTTCGCGGCGTCAAGCTCGCCGTCGTCAGCTACACGTTCGGCTTCAACGGCCTGCCCTACCCCGACGGCGAGACCTGGCGGGCCGGCAAGATCGACGTGCCGAGGATCAAGGCGATGGCCAAGAAGGCCCGCGACCGCGGCGCCGAGATCGTGGTCGTCAGCTGCCACTGGGGCACCGAGTACTCGAGCAAGCTCAACGACCAGCAGCGCGAGGTCGCCCCGCAACTGCTTGCCGACAGCAACATCGATCTGCTGCTCGGGCACCACGCCCACGTCGTCCAGCCGATGGAGAACATCGACGGCAAGTGGGCCGCGTACGGTCTCGGCAACCTGATCGCCGCGCACCGCGAGCCGAGCACTCCCAAGGCCGAGGGTCTTCTGGTCCGGTTCACCTTCCAACGCGACGGCGACCGCTGGACCACGTCCGACGCCGAGTTCGCCCCGCTGCTGATGACGGACGCGTTGCCGGTGCGGGTTCTCGACGTACGGCGGGAGCTTGCCAAGCCGGGGCTGGCCGCGGCCCGCCGTACCCGGTTGGAGCGGGCGGAGCGCCGTACGACGGCGACCGTCAAGTCGCTCGGTGCAACGCCGAAAGCCCTGTGAAAGCAGGATGGTCGCCAAGACCGCGGGGACCTGAGCTGGCGCTGATCGGCTGCGGGACCTCGGCGCCTGGCTTCCCGTTCGACTGGATCGGCGAGTTCCTGCACCACGTGCCAGGCCCGGTGGCCCGCCAAAAATGCGTTGAATCCGGGCAGTCCGGCTGTCTATGGTCTGGCCATGATTACGTACTTCGTGATGGTCCGTCGTGCCCGCCTCCGGGCAGGCGAGGGGTGCCTGGGGATGGCATCCGCTCGATAGTCGTTGGGCCCAACGCGTCGTCGACGCCGCCGGGGTCAGACCCGGTGAGCTCGTCCTCGACGTCGGAGCCGGACTCGGCGCGCTGACCGCGCCGCTGGTCCGGGCCGGAGCCCAGGTGATCGCCGTCGAGCTCCACCCTGGCCGTGCCGATCGGTTGCGCCGGCGGTTCGCCGACGCGTCGGTGACGGTGGTCCGTGCCGATGCCGCCGACCTGCGGTTGCCGGCCCGGCCGTTCCGGGTGGTGTCGAGTCCGCCGTACAACGTCTCCACCGCACTGCTGAAGCGCTTGCTGGCACCGGGTTCTCGCCTGGTGTCGGCCGATCTGGTGCTGCAGCGGGCGGTGGCGAACCGGTGGTCGCGCGGTGACGCGCCCGGTGCGAGCCGGTGGCTCCGCCACTTCGACCCGTCGATCGGTCTCCGCCTTCCCCGCAAGGCCTTCACCCCACCGCCGCATGTCGACTCAGCAGTCCTGGTGCTGCGCAAACGGTAGAGAGAGCAGAACCCCCGCCGGTCAGAGGTGACCGCCGGGGGTTCTTGCTGTCAGCAACTATCCGTGCCAGGAGTTCCACAGGGCGGCGTACGAGCCCTGGCGCGCCACCAGCTCGTCGTGGCTGCCGAGCTCCGAGATGCGACCGTCCTCGACCACGGCGACCCGGTCCGCGTCGTGCGCCGTGTAGAGCCGGTGCGCGATCGCGATCACTGTCCGGCCTTCCAGTACGGCGGCCAGCGAACGCTCCATGTGTCGCGCCGCCCGTGGGTCGATGAGTGACGTCGCCTCGTCCAGCACCAGCGTGTGCGGATCCGCCAGCACCAGTCGCGCCAGCGCCAGTTGCTGAGCCTGGGCAGGCGACAACGCCAACTGCCCGGACCCGACGCGCGTGTCCAGACCCTCCGGCAAAGCCTCGGCCCACTCGCGCGCATCCACCGCGCCGAGCGCGTCCAGCAGCTCCTGGTCGGAGGCGCTGGGCCGAGCCATCGACAGGTTGTCCCGCAAGGTGCCGACGAACACGTGGTGCTCCTGGGTCACCAGCGCGACCTGCTTGCGCAGCTCGTCCAGCGGCAGCTCGGTCATCCCGACCCCGCCGACCGTCACCGAACCTGTCCGCGGTGGATGGATCCCAGCGACCAGTCGGCCGAGTGTCGACTTCCCGGCGCCGGACGGTCCGACCATCGCGATCCGCTCACCCGGCTCGATGGTCAGGTCCACGCCATGCAGCACGTCGCGACCCTCGACGTACGAGAACCGCACGTCCTTCGCCTCCACCAGCTCACCGGCCGGCGATCGCCCGGACGGCGTCCGATCGTCCTGTACGTCGCTGATGCCCAGCAACCGCGCGAACGCGGCACCACCGGACTGCAGCTCGTCCAGCCAGGAGAGCAACCGGTCGACCGGGTCGATCAGCTGGTTGACATACAGCACCGCGGCCGTGACCGCGCCCAGCGAGACGTGACCGTTGATGTGCAGCCAGCCGCCGAACACCAGCGTCCCCACCACCGGCACGAGATACCCGATCTCGGCCACCGGGAAGTAGATCGTTCGCAGGAACAGCGTGTACCGCTCGGCCAGGTAGGAGCCGCGGATGTCGGCATCGGTCCGACGGACGCGCTCGTCGTACCGCCGGAGCGCCTCGACCGTGCGGGCGCCCTCGACCGTCTCGGCGAGCGAGCTGGTCATCTGCGCGTACGCCGCGTTCTCCCGCAGGTAGCCGTCCTTTGCGCGGCGCAGGTACCACCAAGTGCCCAGCCAGAGGGCCGGCACCATCGCGAGCAGCGGCAGCAGCACCCAGACGCCGACGAGCAGCGTCGCGCCGACCGTGAACAGCACGGTGACGAACGCGATGATCGTCTCCGGTACGGCGAACCGCACCGTCCGCGACAGCGTGTCGACATCCCGCGAGGTGCGGGACAGCAGGTCACCGGTGCCGGCCCGCTCGACCGTGCCGATCGGCAGCGCGAGCGCGTTGTCGACGAACTCCTCCCGCAGCTCGGCCAGCACCTGCTCGCCGAGCGCGAAGGACTTGAACCGGGCCCACCGGGTCAGCAGCGACTGCGCCACGATGAACACCGCGATCACCAGGATCACCTGGTTCACCTTGGCGACGGTCGTGCCCGACTGGACGTCCTCGACCAGGCCGCCGATCAGCCGCGGCGCAGCCAGGCCGGTGACCGCGGCCAGGCCGTGCAGCAGCAACGCCACCAGCAGCGTGCGCGGGTGCCGACGGGCCAGTCGGCGGGCATGCCGGCGGATCTCGGCGGGACCCGCGACCGGAAGGATCTGCCTCATGTGAGCGCCTCCTCCTCTTCGGTCTGACGGGTCACGGTCCGGCGGTACTGCGGGTCGGTCTCGAGCAGCGTGCGGTGCTTGCCAGTGGCAACCACTCGGCCGGCGGCGACGAAGATCACCTCGTCGACCCGGTCCAGCAGCAGCGGGCTGGCGGTCAGTACGACGGTGGTGCGCCCGGCCCGGTGGTCGCGTAGCCGGTCCGCGATCCGCGCCTCGGTGTGCGCGTCGACTGCAGACGTCGGCTCGACCAGCACCAGCACGGACGGGTCGGTCAGCAGCGCACGCACCAGCACGAGCCGCTGGCGCTGCCCGCCGGAGAACGACCGGCCCTTCTCCTCCACCTCGGAGTCGAGCCCGTCGGTCAGCGCGACGAGCACGTCCTCGGCAGACGCCGTACGCATCGCAGCCAGCACTTCTTCGTCGGTACGGCGGTTGTCCGGGTCGAGCTCTTCGCGCAACGTCCCGGTGAACAGTTGGGAACCGGTGTCGCTGACCAGGATCCGTTGCCGGATGTCCGCACGAGTCGCGCTCGCCAGGGTCACTCCGCCGTACCGCACCTCGCTGGTGTCGTCGTACCGGCCCAGGCGGTCGGCCAGGGCGTTGTAGGTGTCCGGCTCGGCCGAGACGATCGCGGTGAGCAGGCCGTCGCGCGCCCGGATCCCGGAGACCGGGTCGACCAGGTCGCCGCCGTCCGGCAGCCGCACGGGCTGGGCCGGCTCGGTGATGTCGGGCTGCAGCGCGAGCACTCGGATCACCCGGCGCGCAGCCACCAGTCCGCGCATCAGCTGGTTGGCGAACTCGGTGGCCGTGCGCAGTGGCAGCACCAGGAACGTCGCGTAGCCGTAGAAGGCGACGAGTGAGCCCGCGCTGAGCGTGCCGCTCAACGCGAAGTGCGCTCCGATGCCGACCACGAGCACGACGAACACACCAGGCAGCAGCACCTGGGCGGCGTCGAGCACGGACTGGATCTTGGCGACCCGCACACCGGCCTGCCGGACCTGCTGCGACTCGCCGCGGTACCGCCGGGAGAAGGAGTCCTCGCCGCCGATGCCGCGCAGCACGCGCAGACCGGCCACGATGTCCGAACCCAGCGAGTTCAGCTCGCCGACTGCCTCGCGTTGCGCGGACTGGCGCCGGTGCAGCGGCCGCAGCATCGGGCCCAGGCAGAACAGCATCACCGGCACTCCGATCAGCACCACCAGGCCGAGCGTGGTCGAGGTGGAGAGCAGGATCGCGGCGACCACCACGAAGGCCACGATCGCGCCGGCGAACCGGGCCGAGATCTCCATCAGGTTGCCGATGTAGGCGAGGTCGCCGGCGCCGATGCTGACCACCTCGCCGGTGGCCAGGTTCTTCGGCAGGGTCGCGCCGAGGTCGGCCGACTTCCGGGTCACCACCTGCACCGTGCGGTAGGCGGCGGTCAGCCAGTTCGTCACCGCGAACCGGTGCCGCATGATGCCGGCCAGCGCCTGCACCACGCCGACCGCGAACAGCGCCGCGCTCCACTGCAGCAGCCGGTCGCCGTCACGCGCGGCGATGCCCTCGTCGATCGCCTTGCCGAGGATCGCCGGGATGAACGCCTGTGCACCCATCCAGAGGATGCCGAACGTCATCCCGCCCGCGAGCGTGCGCGACTGACCGCGCGCGACCCAGAGCAGGTAACGGGCCGGCGAGCGGTGGACGGGGACGCCGGGATCGGCGAGTGGCAGCTGTCTCATGGCCCTCTCAGGCTAGGTCTGGCCACCGACACTCCGCATGCGAATTACTCGCACCTGGGACCGTCACGATCGGTGCCGACCCGGTCTCCCCGCGCATCAAAAGACCTTCACCTTGCGTTGGGCAACGGGTTCCCGGGCCGCCATGTCGGCCGCCTGTCCTGGAACCATGCTGGTGATCGCGCATCGGGGAGCGAGTGGGTACCGCCCGGAACACACGCCGGCGGCGTACCGCCTGGCTGCGGACCAAGGAGCCGACTACCTGGAACCGGACCTGGTCGCCACCCTCGACGGCGTCCTGGTCTGCCGGCACGAGAACGAGATCTCCGGTACGACGGACGTCGCCGACCACCCGGTGTTCGCCGACCGCAAGATCACCAAGATCGTCGAGGGCACCGCGGTGACCGGCTGGTTCGTCGAGGACTTCACCTACGAGGAACTGCGGCAGCTCCGGACCCGGGAGCGGATGCCCGCCCTGCGCGCCGGCAATACGGCGTACGACGGGCTGGAGGCGATCCCCACCTTCGACGAGGTGGTGGCCCTGGCCCGGCAGGAGTCGCTCCGGCTCGGGCGGCCGATCGGCGTACTGCCGGAGATCAAGTACCCGGCGTACTTCCGGCGGCTCGGGCTACCGCTGGAGGAGCTGCTCACCGAGCGGATCCTGACACTGGGGCTGCGCAACGACGAGATCATGGTGCAGTCGTTCGAGCCGACCAGCCTGCGCCGGCTGTCTGTGATGACGCGGGTTCCGCTGGTTCAGCTGGTGGACGCGGAGAGCGCGCCGAACGACTTCCTGCGGACCGGCGACGGCCGCACCTTCGCGGACCTGATCGAACCGGGCGGCCTGCGCGAGGTCTCGACGTACGCGCAGGTGCTGGCGCCGCACAAGGACCTGGTCATCCCGCGCCGTCCGGACGGCGCGCTCGGGGAGCCGACCCGCCTGGTCGACCAGGCCCACCGTCTCGGCCTGTCCGTCCAGGTGTGGACCTTCCGGGCCGAGCGCCGATTCCTTCCCACCGGCGCAGACTTCCGCACCGAGCTCGCAAGCTTCACCCGCCTGGGCATCCAAGGCATCTTCGCCGACCACCCCGACCTGGCAGTCGCTGCAGTGCGTCGATCCGCGCTGCGGGTCTAGAGCGCGCTGCGAAACTCAGCCAGGACCGCCTGGGCAGGTGGTGCCAGCTCCCTGTCGACGTTCCTGCTCTCGTCGAGCCCGAGCACGACCTTCGCGTGGGTGGCGGGCCTGGCCCGGATGAGTCTGGTCCGCAGGTACGTCGGCGGATGCATTGCGTCGGTGCGCGTCTCCCGGCTCCGGCTGGCTCTGACGCGCCGCTCGATCTCGCGCTTCGGCACCTCGTTCACAGCTCGCCGGACTGCCTCCAGCGGGTCGATCTCGCTGCCGAACCGCAGTACCCGCTCCATCGCCCGGAACGCCGTATCGCTCAGCAGCAACCGCTCGAGCGCATGTGCGGTCGCCTCCGACCCTGCGACCTCAGCTGCCCTCCGGTCCGCCAGGTACTCGGCCCGCTGGCTGCCGCGGAAGTAGGCGCGGTCCAGCAACCAGCCGTACCCACGCACCAACCCGCCGACCGTCGCGTTGACCAGGCGGGTGATGAGTCCGACGTAGGTGGCATCTGCGTTGATCTGGTAGCTCAGGTCCTGGCGGTACCTGTCCAGCGGCTGCTCGGAGAAGGTCAGCCGTAGCTCATGCAGGATCGACTCCGCCGCACCGATCACCCACCCGTGGTGGGCATCGCCGTTCCGGCCGTGTCCCAGTTCGTGCGCGAGGACAGCGAGGCGCTCCTGTGGGCTCAGGCTGGTCCAGAGTGGCAGGCCGATGCCGATCACCGGGCGGAAGCGCCAGCCGACTCGGCCGAACCACATGTTGGGTTCGGCGTCCACGACCACGGCTGCGATCTTCTGGGCGCCGATAGCGTCGGCTATGCGGTCCAGGACGCCGTACAGGGTCGGGGCTTGGTCGCGTAGGAGCAGCTGGGCGTCGGGCGGCAGCTTGTCGGCGCGCGGGCGGAAGAGGTGCGCTACGGCGAACGCGAGTAAGGCCAGGGGACCACTGAGCCACAGCGGCCGGTAGAAGATGAGCAGAGCGAAGCCGCTCGCGAGTGCCACAAGCGGCAGTACCAGGACAAGCGCCGATAGCAGGTAGGCGGCGACGCGGGCCGCGTCCCAGCCAGGGCGGTGGATGCCGCCGGTCTCCAGCTCGCGATAGAGCGCGTCGGCGAGCCTTTGCTCGAGCCGAAGGCGCCAGGCCGGCGTGGGGTCTGTCTGCGGGGCCGGGTCGACGTTCCAGTCACACTGGTCGCACCAGGTGACGTAGTGCTGTTCGACCCTGATCTGGTGCCCACAGTCGGGGCAGTTCGTCACATCCTCGGTGCTCTGCACGCGAGAAGTGTGGCAGGCCGGGCAGCAGGGTGACGGTCGCGTGCGACTGGGTCACCCTGCTGCTGCGTCGGTCATGCCGCCGGGGGCTTGTTGTTGGTCGGGTTGGTGTCGTCGTAGATGCGGGAGGCGATGTCGGCCTCGGGAGTCTGCTGCGGCTGATTCACCGACTGCTGGACGTTCTGCCAGACGGCCTTGCCGTCGGACTCCGGGATCACGACCCAGGCGATCACGTAGCCGATCAGGGCGGTGCCGCCGGTGAGCAGAGTCAGGGCGACGATGCCGAGGCGGACCAGGGTCACGTCGATGTTCAGGTACTCCGCGATGCCGCCGGAGACACCCGTGAGCATCCGCTGGTCGCGGGAGCGCCGGAGAACCTTGCCGGACAGGTTGGAGAACGGTGCGTTGGAGTTCGTCATGTCTCAACTCTCCCGCCTGAACACCCCTCACCACATCCGGATCGGTACCGACCCACCCCTGACCCGACCCCGGGGCCCCCGATCGACACCCCCCACGACTTTCGTCGGCCCGAGCCACCCAGCACTCTTGTCTGTATGCGCAACGGGCTGCGGGACGACGACCTGGCGGGACCGCCGCTGGATGCCGGCCGTGCGGGCGTGACCCGCCGTCGCCGGCCCCGCACGACGCTGGCGTCGGCCGCGGCCGCGATGAGCGCCAGCGGACGGGCTGCCGGGAGGACGGCATGTGCTCGGGTGCGGTCGGCATCCCTTCCCTGCAGGTGTGGTTCCACGCCGAGTCGACCACGAGTGCGGACGAGGTGGACCGGATCCTGACCCGGATCGAGATCGTGCGGAATCAGGTCGGAGTGCCCAGCTATCAGTCGCAGGTCACGCGGCCGACCGGCGTGGCGTATGCGAAGGCGCTCGAGCAACTGGGCCTGAAGACCCGGTTCCTGACCAGGACGTCGCAGAACTACCGGGCGGGCGAGATCTTCGCGGTTTCGCCGCGGCCGGGGACGGTGCTGGCGCCCGGGGCGACGGTCACCGTGACGGTGGTCAGGTAGTGGTCAAGTAGAAGTGTCGGTGGGCCGATCTACGGTTGGGGGATGGACGTCGACGTACTGGCGAAGGTCGTGCTGGGGTTGCCGGGGGTGGAGGAGTTCGAGGGCTGGGCGGGGCAGCCGGTGTTCAAGGTGCGGAACAAGAGCTTCGCGTACATGTCGGCGGACGAGACCAGGCTGCTGCTCAAGTCGCTGCGCGAGGAGCAGGAGGCCCTGGTGGCCGAGAACCCGGAGGTCTTCGCGCCGTCCTGGGCCTCCGGACGGTTCGCCTGGCTCGACGTCGACATCGAGGCGGCCGACGACGAGGAGCTGCGCGAGTTGGTCACCGAGGCGTGGCGCCTGACCGCTCCGAAGTACCTGATCACCCAGTTGGACGCAGCACAGTAGTCAGGTCCCGGAACCACACCCGCGGCCGCAGCCCGCTGACGGACTGGCCGAGCACGTTCCAGGTGGGCGTCCTCTCCACGCCGTACCTCTTCGCCGCCCGTTCGGACTTGTACAGAGCCTCGTACGCCGTCCCGTCGGCCAACGCGGCCCGCAGTCGCACCGGGTCGCCGCCGGCCGCCTCGGCCAGGATGGTGAGGAGATCGACGGACTCGATGTCCTGCCGCTGGGCGAAGTGCGCCGCGAACACCGACTCCGCGAACCGCTGGGCGACCTTGGGCCTGGCGCGCTTCAGCCACTCGAAAGCGGCCAGCGCGGGCCGCGTGTGCGGCATCCGGGACGCCCAGCGCAACGGCAGCCCGGCGGACTCGGCTTCCCGGGCCAGGAACTCGTACGTCGGCCCGACCCGCGGGCCGGCCGGCTTCCCACCGGGCGGGATCCCGGGGTGGCTGCGGAACGCGTGCTCCACCACCTCGATCCCGCGGTCGCGCAGGATCCGGTTCCGGTCCTGGGCGATGTAGCAGTACGGACAGGCGAAGTCGAACCAGTGCTCGACGACCATCAGGAAACTCCTCGAATGTTCAACTACCTGCCTCGGGTACAACACGCCCGAGGACTGGTGCGCGGGTGCATCGTCGCGGCGGTGCGACGTACTGCCAGTACCGCGCAGTAGGTTGATTGAATCTTAATCTTGCGATTCAAGAAGGGTGACCAGTGACCGGACGCCACAGGCTCTCGCGTCAGCGCGCCTGCGGGCGGACACTGGGCTGTGGGGGGTCACAACTTGGCTGATGCACGCCATCCGGCGCCCCCGGTTGCACGCAGGGGGGATGAGGATGGTTTGCGCTGAGCGAGTGCGGATGGCGATCGTCAGCATGGCCCTGGGTGGGTCGCTGGTCGCGTGTGAGGGCGACGATTCAACTGACTCCGGTGATGCCTCCCAGGCCGCCGGTGGCGCGAAGGGCGGCACGGTGACGGCCTACTCCGTCAACGACGTGGAGCACCTGGACCCAGGGCGGAACTTCAGCGTCGACTCCAACATGATCGGCAAGCTGATCACGCGCACGCTGATCGACTACCGCTACGACCCCAAGACCAAGAAGGTCGTCGCCGAGAAGGACCTCGCCGACGGCTACGAGTCGTCACCCGACCTGAAGACGTGGACCTTCAGGCTCAAGGACGGGATCAAGTACGAGGACGGCACCCCGGTCAGGTCGGCGGATGTGAAGTACGGCGTCGAGCGCTCGTTCTCCGCCGACATGTCGGAGGGAGCGCCGTACGGTCGCGAGTACCTGGACTGTCCGGGGTACGAGGGCCCGTACGTCGCCGGCAACAACGGCGGCAAGGGCTGCACCGCGATGGAGGTGCCGGACGACAAGACGATCGTCTTCAAGCTGAACCGGCCGGTCGCCACGTTCGTCGGCACGGCGAGCATGAGGATCTTCTCGCCGGTGCCGCAGGCCAAGGACACGAAGACCAAGTACGACACCCACCCGGTCTCGACCGGTCCGTACAAGATCGAGTCATACGCCCGTAAGCGGCAGTTGGTGCTGGTCCGCAACGACCAGTGGGACCAGAAGACGGACCCGCTGCGCACCGCGCTCCCGGACAAGTTCATCTTCACGTTCGGTGGCGACGAGGCGACCGTCGACCAGCGACTGATCGCGGACGGCGCCGCCGACCGGAGCTCGGTGAGCCTGTCCGGTGTGCAGCCAGGGAACATCGCCAAGACGAACCAGGCGAGCGTCAAGGACCGCGTGGTCGACGGCGCCGACATCTGCCGCCGGTACATCGCGTTCAACCAGCAGAAGCCGCTGCTGAAGAACCAGAAGCTGCGCGAGGCGCTGTACTACGGCCTGGACCGCACCAGCTACCGCGACGGATTTGGCGGCGAGCGGCTCGCTGCGGTGGTCGACTCGATCATTCCGCCGGAGATGGACGGCTACCGGCCGGAGGAGCATTTCAAGGCACCGCCGGAGGGTGACCCGGCGAAGGCCAGGCAGCTGCTGGCCGACTCCGGTTACCAGGGCGAGAAGCTCGTGTTCGGCACCGGCGACGCGGACGTGGCCGTCAAGGCGGCCGAGGCCGCTCAGGCGTCCTGGAAGGCTGTCGGGATCAACGTCGACATCCGCCGGATCCCGGGTGACAACTACTTCTCGACCCAGCAGCAGGACTCCGCGGCGACCGACCTGATCACCGCCGGCTGGTGCTACGACTGGCCGTCCCTGGCCACCATCGTGCCGCCGGTGCTCGGCCCGGACAGCACTGCTCAGGGCAAGGCGGCGCAAAACAACTACGGTCGCAGCACCGCAGGGTGGGAGCAGATGGCTGCGCTCGCGAAGGAGTCAGACCAGCAAAAGCTGGAGTCCGGCCTGTCCGACCTGTACGTCGAGATCATGAAGACCGCGCCGCTGGTGCCGACCATTCAGGACCTCAACGTGTACGTGGTGGGCTCGAACATCTCCAACGCGGTGGCCGATCCGAACGCCGGCGGGTTCCTCGACCTGACCCAGATCGGGCTCAAGAAGGCCGGCTAGAGGCTCTTGCGGACGAGGACCCAGCGCTCGCTGGTTCGGCTGACCTCGGTGAAGCCGGCGTCGAGGAACACCGTGAGCGGGCCGCGGTAGAGGTCGGCCGACGAGGTGCGGTCGACCTCGTCGACGTCGACCGCGCAGGCCTCGACGACTGAGGCGCCGTACGACTGCGCGAAGTCGGCGGCGCCGAGGGCAAGCTCGCCGGCGATGCCCTGGCGGCGGTGCCCGACGGGTACGACGAAGCAGGTGATCACCCAGGCGTCCGGCTGGTCGGTGCGCCAGTTGGGAGAGGCGACCACCCGTGGGTACGCCGTCCGCGGGGCGACCGCGCACCAGCCGACCGGCGCGCCGTCGTCGTACGCCAGGACGCCGGGTGGGACGTCGCCGTGGCAGACCTGCTCGCGGAGGGCGCTCCGGTTGCTCCGCTGGGTGGCGGCGTTCCATTGCTGTCCGCGCAGGCGGAAGTACTGACAGAAGCAGCGCGCGGGGTCGCCCCGCTCGCCCATCACGGTGGCAACGTCCGGCCACGAGTCCGGGCCGGCCGCTCGTACGTCCACCATGGGGCCTACCGTAGCGGGGGGCTGGCTTGCACTCGTTTGGGGCGAGTGCTAATACTTGGTTAGCACTCCATGGGTGAGAGTGATAAGACTCGTGCTCGCGGTGTGTGACAGAAGACGGCCTCGATGAGGTGCCGGAGCGTGGCGGGACGTGACCGCCGCGGTGTGGCGCCGTCCGTCGCGGGCATCCCGGCCGGCTGAACACAAAGACTCGACGCGGGAGGACTCGCGGAGAATGCCCAAGCTGATTTCTTTCAATGAAGAGGCGCGCCGCGGCCTCGAGCGGGGGATGAACACCCTCGCCGATGCGGTCAAGGTGACGCTCGGCCCGAAGGGCCGCAACGTCGTCCTGGAGAAGAAGTGGGGCGCCCCCACGATCACCAACGACGGTGTCTCCATCGCCAAGGAGATCGAGCTCGAGGACCCGTACGAGAAGATCGGGGCCGAGCTCGTCAAGGAAGTTGCGAAGAAGACCGACGACGTCGCGGGTGACGGCACCACCACCGCCACCGTGCTGGCCCAGGCGCTCGTCCGCGAGGGTCTGCGCAACGTTGCCGCCGGCGCCAACCCGATGGGCCTGAAGAAGGGCATCGAGAAGGCCACCGAGGCGGTCAGCGAGCAGCTGCTGTCGCTGGCCAAGGACGTCGAGACCCGGGAACAGATCGCCTCCACGGCCTCGATCTCCGCCGCCGACAACCAGGTCGGCCAGATCATCGCCGAGGCGATGGACAAGGTCGGCAAGGAAGGCGTCATCACCGTCGAGGAGAGCAACACCTTCGGCCTCGAGCTCGAGCTCACCGAGGGTATGCGCTTCGACAAGGGCTACATCTCGCCGTACTTCGTGACCGACACCGAGCGGATGGAAGCGGTCCTCGACGACCCGTACATCCTGATCGTGAACAGCAAGATCTCCAGCATCAAGGACCTGGTCCCGGTGCTGGAGAAGGTGATGCAGACCGGCAAGCCGCTGGCCATCATCGCCGAGGACATCGAGGGCGAGGCGCTGGCCACCCTGGTCGTCAACAAGATCAAGGGCACCTTCAAGGCCGTCGCCGTCAAGGCGCCGGGCTTCGGTGACCGCCGCAAGGCCATGCTGGTCGACATCGCCGTCCTCACCGGCGGCGAGGTGATCTCCGAGGAGGTCGGCCTCAAGCTCGACTCCGTCGACCTGGAGCTGCTCGGCCAGGCCCGCAAGATCGTCGTCACCAAGGACGAGACGACCATCGTCGAGGGCGAGGGCGACGCGGACCAGATCGCCGGCCGGGTGAACCAGATCCGCGCCGAGATCGAGAAGTCGGACTCCGATTACGACCGCGAGAAGCTACAGGAGCGGCTGGCCAAGCTGGCCGGTGGCGTTGCGGTGATCAAGGTCGGCGCGGCCACCGAGGTCGAGCTGAAGGAGCGCAAGCACCGCATCGAGGACGCCGTTCGCAACGCGAAGGCGGCCGTCGAGGAGGGCATCGTCGCCGGTGGCGGCGTGGCGCTGCTGCAGGCGTCCGTGGCGGCGTTCGAGAAGCTGGAGCTCGAGGGTGACGAGGCGACCGGTGCGCAGATCGTGCGCCACGCGCTGGAGGCACCGCTGAAGCAGATCGCCGTGAACGCCGGCCTCGAGGGCGGCGTCGTGGTGGAGAAGGTCCGCAACCTCGACAACGGTTTCGGCCTGAACGCCGCGACCGGCGAGTACGTCGACCTGCTCGCCGCCGGCATCATCGACCCGGCCAAGGTGACCCGCTCGGCGCTGCAGAACGCGGCGTCCATCGCGGCGCTGTTCCTCACCACCGAGGCCGTCATCGCCGACAAGCCGGAGAAGGCCGCGGCCGCTCCGGGCGGCGCGCCCGACATGGGCGGCATGGACTTCTGACCCCCTGAAATCCCACAGCGCCGGGCTTCTCCCGGGGTTGTGGGTGGGAAAGTCCACAGCGTCGGGCTTCGCCCGGGTTGTGGGAGGGAAAGTCCAGCAGCACAAGCAGTACAAGGCGGTCCCGGGCAGATGCCCGGGACCGCTTTTCTTGTAGTGCTTGACTACTGCGGGTAGCCGAATTCGGCGTGTGGTGACGGGTTGTCAGGTTTGCGGGCTCGGCCGTACTGTCGAATTTGGGTGTCCGGGGGGTGGGCGCCCCGGGGGGTGCTATGCACGCGTTTCTGGAACGTCTCGGGCGGGGGGCCGCTCGCCGGCACTGGATCGTGATCGGGATCTGGCTGGTCATCGTGGCCGGCCTGTTCGTACTCCGGTCCTTCTTCGGCGGCACGTACGTCAACAACTACACAGTGCCCGGCAGCGAGTCCTCGGCCGGCCTCAACGTGCTGAACCGCGACTTCGCCAAACAAGGCGGGTACTCCGGCTCGATCGTCTTCCACTCGCCGTCCGGCAAGGTCTCCGACCAGGCCGCCGCGGTGAAGACCGCGATGACCAACGTCGCCAACCTGCCCGACGTGGTCTCCGCGGACGACCCGCTGGCCGCCCAGCAGGCGGCGTACATCTCCAAGGACGGCACCGCCGTCAACGCCCCGGTCTCGTTCTCCGTCGTACCGGCGTCGCTCGACGCCGACTACCTCGCCACCCTGGACACGGCCGTGAAACCGGCCCGCGACGCCGGCCTCGAGGTCGAGTACGGCGGTGGCGCCGGCCAGATCGGGAAGCAGGCCGACGACCAACTGTCGGAGGCGATCGGGCTCGCGCTGGCGCTGATCCTGCTGTTCCTGATGTTCCGCTCGATCGTCGCCGCCGCGCTGCCCCTGGTGTCCGCGGTCTTCAGCGTGGGTGGCGGCCTCGCGATCCTCGGCCTGCTCGCGGCCGTGAAGGAGTTCCCGGTCTCGGCCCCGACCGTCGCGACCCTGCTCGGCCTCGGAGTCGCGATCGACTACGGCCTCTTCCTGGTCTCGCGCCATCGCGAGCAACTGGACAACGGCATGGAGGTCGAGGAGTCGATCGGCAAGGCCGAGTCCACTTCCGGCGCGGCCATCCTGGTCGCCGGTGGCACGGTCGTCATCGCGATCCTCGGTCTCTACGTCTCCGGCGTACCGTTCGTCGGCGCCCTCGGCCTGTCGTCCGCGATCCTGGTCGCGGTCACCGTGCTGGCCGCCCTGACGTTGATCCCGGCCCTGCTCGGCCTCGCCAAGCTCATGGTGCTGAACCGCGCGGACCGCAAGCACGTCGTCGAGGAGCGTGCCCTCGAGGCCGACCTCGACGCCGCCGCCGTGACCGCGCACCGCGCCGAGGAGCGCGCGATCCGGGACGCCAAGCACGAGCAGAGCGCCTTCGCCCGCTGGGGCCGCCGGGTCAGCGACCGGCCGTGGTCGTACGGAACCATCGCGACCCTGCTGCTCCTGATCCTCACGATCCCGCTGCTCTCGCTCAACCTCGGCCAGCTCGACGCCGGCACCGACCCGCCCGAGGACTCGAGCCGCAAGGCGTACGACCTGATCGCCCAAGGCTTCGGCCCCGGCGCCAACGGCCCGCTGACCGTCGTCGTCTCGCTGCCGAGCCAGGACGCCAGCGCCAACCAGACCCTGCTGACGAACCTCGCCGGTGAGCTGCAGAAGACGCAGGGCGTGGCCGCCGTCCAGCCGCCGTCGACGAACCCCGCCGGTACGACGGCCGCCATCAACGTCGTCCCGACCACGTCACCGTCGTCGGCCGACACCGAGGACCTGGTCAACCGGATTCGCAGCGACGTCCTGCCAGGAGTCGGAGCGACGACGTACGTCGTCGGCACGGTCGCCGGGTACGTCGACTTCACCGAGAAGGTCGCCGGCCGCATGCTGTGGCTGATCGGCGCGGTCGTCCTGCTCGCGCTGATCCTGCTCACCGTGGCGTTCCGGTCGATCGTGATCGGTCTGAAGGCCGCGGTCCTGAACCTGCTGTCGGTCGGAGCCGCGTACGGCGTGATCGTCGCCGTCTTCCAGTGGGGCTGGGGATCCTCGCTGGTCGGGATCGACGAGACGGTGCCGATCCCGTCGTTCGTGCCGATGCTGATGTTCGCGATCGTGTTCGGCCTGTCGATGGACTACGAGGTGTTCCTGCTGTCCCGGGTGCACGAGGCCTGGGTGGCGACCAAGGACAGCCACCGCGCGGTCGCGATCGGGATCGGCGCGACCGCCCGGGTGATCACCACCGCGGCCGCGATCATGATCGTGGTCTTCCTGAGCTTCGTCCTCGACGACGACCCGACCGTGAAGATGCTCGCCGTCGGCATGGCCGTGGCCGTGCTGATCGACGCCAGCGTGGTCCGGATGGTGCTCGTCCCGTCGGTGATGACGCTGCTCGGCGACAAGGCCTGGTGGCTGCCGCGCTGGATGGACCGCATCATCCCCGACATCCAGCTCGAAGGAGCCCCGGAGGAGCCCGCCCCCGAGCCCCCGAGCGAGATGCCCCCGCGCGAGACCACCTCCGTCCCGCCGGCACCGTGAGACCTCACGTCCCGGAGATCAGGCGCTTGGCCAGGGTGGCTGAGAAGGTGCCGGCTGGGATGCCCTTGCCGATTCCGCAGTCGCCGTCGGAGTCGCCGGGGACCTTGAGCCAGAGCAGCAGGTCCGCGCCGCCGCCGACCTGGGACGGGGCGCCGAGCTTGCGGCCGGCCGGGTTGCACCACTCGCCGTTCGAGCCGTTGCCGTTGCGGCTGGTGTCGACGACGAACTGGCTGCCGCCGCCGAGTGCGTTCCTGATCGCGGTGCCCTTCGTCACCGACTGCTCGGTCGTGAAGTAGTTCGACACGTTCAGCGCGAAACCGCGGATCTTGCCGACGTCGACCAGCCGGAGCCGGCGGGCCATCTCACCGGCCTCGATCCAGTTCGTGTTTCCGCCGTCCATGTAGGCCCACGTGTTCGGGTTCTTGCTGGCGATCTGGTTGACGGTGTACTTCAGCAGGTCGATCCGGACCTGCCGCTGGTCCTCCGGCATGCAGTCGAGCTGGGCCAGCGCGTCCGGCTCGATCACGACGACGGCCGGCCGGTTGCCGATCCCGTCGGCGAACTTGGCGATCCAGTCCCGGTACGCCGCCGGCGACCCGGCGCCACCGCCGGAGTGGCCACCGCAGTCGCGGCCCGGGATGTTGTACGCGACCAGGATCGGCAGCTTGTCGGCCCGGTCCGCAGCGGTGGTGTACGACGTCACCGCCGCCTTGATGTCACCGCTCCAGTTGCCGAACCAGCGCCCGCCGGCCTTGCTGGCGATCTTGTCCCGGATCTCGGTCTCGTTCGGGTGCTGCTTGACGTAGACGGCCGGGTTGGAGCTCGGGTCGACGTAGAAACCGTTGGTGAGCTGCACCGGGTTGCCGGCTGCCGGCCCGGGAACGAGCTGGCCGCCGAGGGTGAGCGATCCGGCGGTGAGCAGGGCGACCGTAGGCAAGAGAGCCATCGCGGGTACGTCCTTCCGTCAAGGAGTGACTACTCAACGTGTCCACAACACTACCCTGCGGGCTCAGCTGTGAATAACGGCTGGACTATGACCCCGGCCAGCACCTAGTGTCTGCGGCGGCGAGAAGGATTCCCTCAGTGGAAGGAGCGACCGATGAACACACCGACTTGTTTCCCGGCGCGCCTGATCCGCTCGCACAGCTCGCACTGAGCGGACGATTGCGCCTCCTGCTGGAGGATTCGTGAACATCCGCACCACCGTCGAGGCCGACCTCGACACCATCCTTGCTCTGATCGAGCAGCAGTCCGTCAACACCGTCACGCTCGAGCGCTACCGCGAGTACATCGAGGCCGGCTACTACCGGCACGACTGGACCTGGGCCGTCGAGGACGACGGCAAGATCCAGGCCCTCGCGATCTGGTGGGGCGTACCCGACGAGGACCACCCGTTCAGCATCGACGGCCTGTACTACGCCGGCGCCGGCGACCCGGTCCCGGTCTGGACGGCCCTGATCGAGCACACAGTGAAGGCGCGCCCGGCCGACGCCGAGCCGCCGGAGTACCACTTCTTCCTGGACAGCGACTGGCAGGACCATCCGGACGTGGTCGCCGCGCTCGAGTCGCGCAGCCGGGCCGCCGCGGCCGCGGGGCTGACCGAGATCACGGACCGCCTGCGGTACGAGTGGAAACCGTCGTACGGACTGCCGGAACGATCCACCCGGCTGCGGTTCGAGCAGGCCGACGACGAGGCGTTCGTGGACGTTTTCGCCCGGGTCGCCGAAGGCAGCCTGGACGCGGCCACCGCGCGGGAGATCGCCCGGCTCGGCGCCGAGGGCGCCGCTCGCCAAGAGCTCGAGATCTACAAGTCGATGCCGAACAGCGACAGGTCCTGGTGGCGGCTCGGGTATGACACCGACGGGAAGCTGATCGGGTTTGCGATCCCGTCGGCCAACGCGGGCGGAGCGACGGTCGGGTACCTCGGTGTGCTGCCCGAGCATCGCGGTCACCGGTACATCGACGACCTGCTGGCCGAGATCTCCCACGTGCACGCGGAACTCGGCGCGGAGCGGGTCACCGCGGACACCGATTTCGGCAACGTGCCGATGGCGAAGAGCTTCGAACGCCAGGGATACCGGAACTTCGCGGTCCGCCGGGTGCTGTCCTTCCCGGAGAGCTGATCCGAGCCCTATGCTCCCTGACATGTCAGGGGGCATAGGGGATCGCGATGCGTGACATCGCGCTGATCCTGCACGTTGCGGCGGGCATCCTGGCGGTGCTGCTGGGCCCGTTCGCGATCGTCCGCACGCTGCGCCGCCGCGGCCTGAACTGGGCCGGCGAGCTCTACCACTGGGCGATCGCGCTGGTCTGCCTGACCGCGCTCGTGATGGTCCCGTACGACTGGGGCGGGCTGTGGTTCTTCTGGCCGATCTCGCTCGCGACGTACCTGTTCGTCTACTTCGGCCAGCGGGCCGCGGAGGCGCCCGGCGGCCTCTGGTACCGCGGCGTCCTGCGCGGGTACGGCGGCGGCTGGATCGCCTTGTGGACAGCGATCCTGGTGGTCAGCGCACCCCGGCAGCCGTGGTCCTGGGTGATCCCGATCGTCGTCGGCTCCGCGATCATCGAGTGGTACTGCTTCAAGCCGATGCCGGGCTGGACCAGGGAGGTCCAGCCCGAGCAGTGATCAGGCTTGGCCGGCCTTCTCCTCCGGCGTGGCCTTGCGTACGACGAGGCGCGTCCAGGCGCCGACGTAGACGCGGTCGTCCGGGTTCAGCTCACGGCGCTGGCCGGGGACGATCGGGTCCTCGGGCAGCGGTCCGGCGGCCGGGGCGACGTACGTGCCGTTGGACGACTGCAGGTCCTCGACCCACCAGCGGGTGCCGTCGGTGCTGAGCTGGGCCTGGCGGCGGCTGACGCCGGTGTCGTCGCCGCAGTCGATCTCCGGGTGGATGTTCCGGCTCCGGGACGGGCGTCCGATCAGCACGCTCTTCTCGGTCAGCGGGATCACCACCGGCAGGCCCGGCGACGGACACGGGTCGTCACTCTGCTGTAGGGCGTACCAGTCTGGGTCGACCCAGCGTTCGACCACCCAGTCGGCGGTCCCGAGCGGCGCCGGCGGGACCGGGGGCGGTGTGCCCAGGTCCAGGGACGACGCCGGGCGCGGCATCGTGCCGGTGGTGAAGTCGTAGCCGCAGCTCTCGCAGAACAAGGCGTCCGCGGCAGCCGACTCCGAGCAGTTCGGGCAGGTCTGCGTCGCCGGCGCGGCCGGGCCGGCCGGAGCCGCGACGGCCGGTGCCGGGACCGAGGCCGCGGCCGGGGTGGCCGCGGCGCCGATCGGCAGGCCGCAGACGTCGCAGTAGTCGGTCGAGACGGACGGGTGCCCGCTCGGACAGCTGACTGTCGTCATTTCTTCACCCGGGTGGTCTTGGTGGAGGCCGTGTCGAGGGCCATCTCGTCGGCCTTCTCGACGGTCCGCTTCAGCCGCACCGTACCCGCTTCCTGGTCATCGATGTCGACGACCTTGCGCAGCCGCGTGGTCGCCTCCTCGTTGCCGGTCTGGGCGGCCAGCTGGACCGCGCGACCGAGCTTCGTGGTCGCGGTCGCGGTGTCACCCGCGGCCTTCGCGGCCAGGCCTTCCTGGATCGCCTCGGCCAGCTCGGTCTGCCCGGTGTAGTGCGCGACCTCCGGGCTGATCCGGGTGGTCAGCCCCTCGTCCGCGGACCACAGCGCCTTGACCAGGCCCTGCGCGACCACGTCGTCGCCGATCGCCAGCTGCACGCGGGCGGCGAGCTGCTCCTGCCCGATCGCCTTGGCCGCAAGGCGGATCGCGACGTGGTAGTCGCGCGACTCGTCACCCCACGAGCCGGTCGGGTACGAGCCGGTCAGCGGGTTGAGCGCCGTACGGCGAGAGGTCAGGTCCTCGACCGTGGGAGCGACCTGGCGGACGAACAGGACCTCGGCGCCCTGCGGCGCCCAGACCCGCAGGTCGGCCTGGGCGACACCGCGGCTCATCGCGTTCTGGATCAGCTTGGAGAACTCGGCGGCCAGCTGGTCCGGGGCCGGGATGATGTCGACGGTGCCGAGCAGTGCCTGCGCGATCCGCCGGACCTCGTCGACCTGCCAGGCGACGCCGACGCCGCGGCAGTCGCACTGGAACTCGCCGGTGACGGCCTGGATCGTCTGGGTCAGCACCTCGGGCGACTCGTGCTGGTTCTCGCCGTCGGTGAGCAGGATGGCGTGCTTCTGGGTCAGCGACGGCACGGTCTTGAACACCCGCGACGCCAGCCGCAGCCAGGTGCCCATCGCGGTCCCGCCGTCGGCGTAGAACCGGGACACCGCGTCCTTGGCCTGCTGCCGGGTGAACTGGTCCATCCGCACCATCACCGGCTCCGGCGACGGCGGGAAGGCCAGCTGGGCCCGGTCGTTGCCGGAGATCACCGCGAACCAGACCCCGTCGAGGATCTGGTCGAGCGCGGTCTGCGCGGCGTACGCGGCGGCCCGGACACCGTCGGCGCCCATCGAGCCGGAGGTGTCGACGATGATGATCTCGCCCGCGTCACCGCTGCCGGACTGCCCGGCCGCACCGGCGCCGCTGCAGTCCACCGTGACGATCGCGTGCACGTCGGTTCCGCCGTCGGGCAGGAACTCGTTCTGGTAGACGGAGGCGGTGAAATCAGCCATTGTCGGCGTCCTTTCGAAGCTAGAGCCGCGCCAGGGCGACGGTGATGTTGTCCTGACCGCCCTGGGCGTTGGCCCAGTCGACCAGGGCGGACGCGGTGGCCAAGGGCTCGCCACCGTGCGCCGCAGCGGTCTGACGTACGAGGTCGGCCAGTGGTGCCGCCTCGGAGCAGTAGTTCCAGAGCCCGTCGGAGCAGACCACGATCCACCCCGGCCCGGTGACCTGGACGGTCGTCGTGCGGGGAGTGTGGTCCGGGGCGTCCTTGCCCAACCAGCGGGTGATCGCGTGCGCGTGCGGCCCGGACTCGGCCTCCGCGCGCGGGATGCCGGTCGCGATCAGCTCCGCCGCCCACGAGTCGTCGACGGTCAGCGCGACCGCCTCGGCATCGTCCGGGAACCAGTACGCGCGGCTGTCGCCGACCACACCGGCGACGAGCAGACCGTCCTCCAGCACCGTCGCCACGAACGTGCAGGACGCCGGGTTCGGACTGTCCGGGCTCGTGTTCTCCAGTACGGCGTCATTGGCCGCGTCGGCCGCCGCCTTGAGTCGGGTGGCGATCGCGGCGCTGCGAGACGACTCGGTGCCCATGCCCTGCGCGTGCCCGGCCTGCAGCACCTCGCGAGCCGCCCGGGCAGCCGCCAGGCTGGCGACGTCGGAGTCGAGTGACGAGCTGACGCCGTCGCAGACGACCAGCAGTGCCCTGCTGCCCGGCTCCTCGTCGGCGGCCAGCGCCATGGCGTCCTCGTTGCGAGTGTGCCGGATGCCCCGGTCGCACACCCCGGCCACCCACGCGGTGGGCTGCTCGTCGAAATGGTCGCGTGGCTTCGCCGCCTTGGTGCCGCAGGTCTCGCAGTAGCCGTCCGCACCGACCACGCCGCCACAGGAATGGCAGGGGCTCGCCGGGGCGGTGGTGATCTCCACCGTCGGCTCGGTGTCGGTGTCCAGCGCCGGCGTGCTCGGCGCGGTGGGCTTGAGCTCGGCCCCACAGGCCTCACAGAAGCGGTCGGCCTCGGACACCGGGCCACCGCAGCTGGGGCAGACCGTCTGGGTCGTACTCGTCATCGCAACGTCCATCCTCTGACTTCGTTGGCCAGGTCGACCAGGGCGATTCGTTCCTGCCGGTGCTGCGCATGATCCGCCAGTTGACGATAGGTGGCCTCCAGCCCGTCCCGCAGGGCGGGCTCGGTCGCTTCCCGGCCGTCGATCCGCAGCCCCTGCTGCGGACCGGACTGCTGGACCTCCGTCAGCGCGGTCCGGAACACGGCGGCGGCCAGGTTGGCCCGGTCGACCGGGTCGATGGTCAGCGACTCGATACTGTCCATCGCGTCGGCCAGCGCGGGCAGGCCACGACCCGATCCTGCCAGCAGACCGGCTCGCTGGCGACGAGCCCGGACGTACGCGCCGCTGGTCCGCGGCACCAGGTCGAGCGCCGCGATGGCGCCGTCCAGGTCGTGCCGCTGGGTGCGGATGGCGGCCAGCCCGAACGCGGACGGTGCGATGTAGTTGGCGTCGGTGCGGGCGCAGGTGAGGTAGAGGCCTTCGGCGACGTCGTACTCACCGCTGAGCTCGCAGGAGATCGCCAGCGCGAGCTTGGGCGCGAGCTCCCCGGGCACCTGGCCGTAGACGGCGTTGAAGGCCGACTGGGCCGCGGCGTTGTCCCCACGGGCGAGGGCGACCAGTCCGGCCATCCAGACCGCGCGCCACTCCCACGGGTCCGCGCCGAGCAGGTCGGAGACCGCGGTGTCGACCATGTCGTAGCGGTGCTCGCCCACCTCGAGGGCAGCCTCGGCGATCTCCAGCAGCGTCTGCGCCGAGGACTCCGGCGCGTCGACGAGCAGCTCGAGTCGCTTGGACGAGTCCGGCACGCTGACCGTCTTCAGCCAGCCGGCCATCTTGTCGCTCTCGTCCGGCGCCAGCGACGGCAGCTGCTGCCAAGGAGCGGCCTTGTCGCCCAGTCCGGATGTCTTGTCGCCCGGAGTACCGAACAGCAACGACGACGCGGAGTGCTGCGCCGCCTTCGTGCCCTGCCGGTCGGCGACGACCTCGCGCAGCACACCGAGCAGCTGCACCCGGAACTCGTCGGCCGTCTGGAACCGGTCCGCCGGGTCCTTCGCACACGCCTTGGCGAGCAACCGGTACACCGAGTCGTACTTCTGGAACAGCGGTACGTCGTTCACCGGCGGCAGCGCGTCGACGTACCGGCCCTGGTAGCCGCGGAACTCCATCGCCAGCACGCACAGCGTCCGGCCGAGCGTGTAGATGTCGGAGGCAACCGACGGCCCGACCTCGGCCACCTCGGGAGCCTGGAAGCCGACGGTGCCGTAGATCGCCGAGTCCAGGTCGTCGATCCGCCGGACCCCGCCGAGGTCGATCAGCTTGACCGCGTCGCCGACCTGGATGATGTTGTCCGGCTTGAAGTCGCAGTACACCAGGCCGAGGTCGTGCAGGTAGGAGAAGGCCGGCAGGATCTCCAGGATGTACGCGATCGCCTGGTCGATCGGCAGCGCGTCGTACTGGCCGCCCTTGGCCGCCATCCGCTGCTTGAGCAACGTCTTCAGCGAGGTGCCGCCGACGTACTCCATCACGATGTAGCCGGCGCCCTCGTGGGTGACGAAGTTGTAGATCTCCACGATCAGCGGGTGCTCGACCCGGGCCAGGAACTGCTGCTCCGCGATCGCGGAGGCGACGGCGTCCGGGTCCTCGGAGTTGAGCAGGCCCTTCAGCACCACCCAGCGGTCGGAGACGTTCTTGTCCCGGGCCATGTAGATCCAGCCGAATCCACCGTGCGCCAGGCAGCCGGCCACCTCGTACTGGCCGGCGATGAGGTCACCCGGGTGCAGCTTGGGCGAGAACGAGAACTTGCTCCGGCACTTCGGGCAGAACCCGTCGGTGCGGCCCGGCTGGTCGCCACGGGAGCGGCCGACCGGGTTGCCGCAGCTGGGGCAGTTCCGGCGGTCCTCGGGGACCATCGGGTTGGCCAGGATCGCCTTGCCGGCGTCGATCGCGGGGATCGACGGCACGTGCGTGAGGCCGGCCCCGAGGCGGGCGCCGCGCAGGCGGGTGGACGACGTACCCAGGCGACGCGTCAGCTTCGAGCCGGCCGCGGCCGCGCGGGCCGAGCCGAGTGGTGTCGAGGCGAGCCGGTTGGACGCGCGGGAGACCGTGGACGGGGTGCTGAGCGGCGCCGCGTCACTGATGACAGCCGGAGCGCCGGTGACAGCAGACGGGCTGGCAGTGCCGTCGGGTGCGGGGGAGCCGCAGACGTCGCAGTAGCCGTCCACGAAGGTGCCGCTGCAGCCCGGCTGGTTGCAGGCGCCGGACGCCGCGGCCGTGCTCGGACTAGGGCTCGGACTCGGGCTCGCGGATGCCGCCGGGGAGCCGCAGACGTCGCAATACCCGTCCAGGATCTTCCCTGTGCACCCCGGTTGCGTGCAGGCGGTGGTCGTGGTCATCTGGTCCCTCCAGTGCTGTCCAGGTAGGCCTGGTACGCGGTGACGAGCGCGGCCAGCCGGATCAGGTCGACCGGCTCCGACTCGATCACCGCACGGCCTCGCCGGTACAACTCGGCCAAGTCTTCGTTGCCCTGGGCAATAGTGGACGCCTTCACCTGGTAGGCATCCAGCCGGGCGTCCAGCTCGTCCCGTCGTTGGAGTGCGGCGCCGTACGCCGCCTGCGCCTGTCCCAGCGCCCGCCGGACGGCGTCCAACCGCTTCAGGTACTTCTCCAGCTCGGCCGGCGTGTTCGGCACCGCACCGAGCGCAGTCACATCAGGTACGGCGAGCCGGGGCGCTGGCCTGACGCTGGCAACCGCCTTGTCCGCAAGCGCGCGTAACGCCGTACCCTGCGCCTCCAGCTCACTGCGCAACGACCGGGCGCGCGCGACATCGGCCGCTCGCTCCTTGCGGGTCGCGGCGCCGACGATCAGGTCGCGCTCGGTCCGCGCCGCGTCGATCTCCAGCGGGCCGATCAGGCCGCCGATGTCCGCGCCGCGTTTGTTGCGTTCGGCAAGATCCGTGACCCGGCGGTCGAGGTCGTGGTGCTCGGCGAGCGCCGCGTTGCGGACGTTCGCCGGCTCCTGCTTGACCAGGTCGCTGATCCGCTCGACCTGCGCCCGCAGGTGCCGCAGCCGGGCGGCCAGGTCGGCGTCACCCGGCTCCAGCGCGAGCTTGGCGCGCAGGCTGGACGCCAGCGCATCCGACAGTTTGCATGCCTCAGGCAACGAGACGGCGAGGGACCCGCCGGCGCCACCGGTGTCCAGACCGCCCCAGATCAGGGTCGAGATCCGCTCGGTCTCGGCCTGTCCGACGCGCCCGGAGTCCCAAGTGACCAGGATCAGCTCGTACCGGTCCGACACCGCCTTCCAGACCGCCATACTCAGTACGACGTCCGCGCTCAGCGCATCCGCGTCGGGGGAGTGCAGCGCGGCCTGGTCGAGCTCGTCGAGCTCGGCCTTCCGCCGGTCCCGCCAGGTGCCCAGCGCATCGAGGAACGAAAGCAGCTCCGTCGCCGGAATGCTGCTCCCCATCCTCCCCGGCGGCGCCGGGGCCGAGGCCGTCGGCGTACGAACGGTCATTGCCCCGGGATCCGGCCGTAGACGGACGGCGGCGGTGTGGTCAGGTCGCCGAGGGCATCGCCGAGCCAGTCGTCGTACGACTTCATCCAGGTGCCGTCGGTCTTCATCTGCGCGAGCACCTGGTTCACGAACTGCACGAACTCCGGGTGATTCAGTGACATCCCGAGGCCGTACGGCTCGTCGCTGATCCGCTCCGCGATCACCTTGGCGTACGGGTCCTGGGCGACGTCGCCCGCCAGCACCGTGTCGTCACCGGTGATCGCGTAGGCCTTGCCCGACTGGAAGAGCGCCAGACAACCCGTGTCGGTGTCGGCGGTGACCGGGATCGCCTGCGGGCTGAACTTCTTCAGGTTGTCCAGGCTGGTCGAGCCAGCCGGGGCACAGACCGGCTTGCCGGCCAGGTCCTCGATGCTCTTCGCCTTCGACTCGCGCGGCACGAGCGTCTTCTGGCCGGAGCGGTAGTACTCGGCGGAGAAGGCGATCTGCTGCCAGCGCGAGCAGTTGATCGTCATGTTCCGCGCGACGATGTCGACCTGTTCCTTCTGCAGCACCGGGATCCGCTGCGGGCTGGAGATCACCCGGAGCTCGACCTTGTTCTCGTCGCCGAAGATGGCCTTCGCGACGGCCCGCACCATGTCGATGTCGAATCCCTCGATCTGGCCGCTCAGCGGGTTCCGGGCGCCCAGGTTCAGGCTGTCCGCGGACACACCGGCGATCAGCCGTCCGCGCTGCTGGATCTTCGCCATGTAGGTTCCGGCCGGCATCGCCTTGGGCTGTGGCATCGCGCCTTCGGGCGCGTACGACGCGACCGGGTTGCCGCAGGTGGGCTGCGTGGCAGGCGGTGCCGCCGAGGTGGCGGACGGCTGCGGCTTCGGCGGGATCTCGGTCGCGGCGTAGTCACCGGAGCTGCAGGCGGTGGCGGCGAGCAGGATCGCGAGCGCGGCCGCGACCGGGACGACCAGTTTCCTCATCGGTACTCCTCCAGTCGCTGCGACATCCCCCAGGCGACCAGCAGCGCGGCCGCGATCCCGATCGGTATGCCCAGCCAGCCGATCGGCGGCAGGGCGTCACGGGCGCCGGTCAGCTCGGTGCGCACTGCTTCACTCGACGTCTTCAACTCACCGGCGGTGCTCTTGTCGAACGCAGTGAACGTGCCGACGGAGTTGGTGCCGGAAGCCTTGCCGATGGCCAGGTCGACCGCCTGGTCCCAGTTGCCGTCCGTGTCGAGCTTGCGGACCTCTCCGTGCACCTTCTGGTAGGCGCCCCATTGCCCCTCGAGGGCCGAGCCGGGAATGTTGTACAGCTGGTCGAGCACCACGGCCGCCGCGTCCTGGTAGGCCTTCTCGTAGGCGTCGCCGGAGCCGCGTGCGATCAGGGTGAGGCTCTCGTTGGAGCGGGCGTCGTACGCGGCGATCCTGGCCCGGGACAGCGCCAGTGTCTGGTCGTAGGCGTCCGTACGGGTGTCGGACGCGTCACTCGAAGCGTTGGCGAGCGCGAGTCCGCCGACGATCGTGGTCAGCAGGACGAGCACGCCGCCGGCCGCGATCGGGACGTTGATGTAGCGGTGCGTACGGCGGGCCAGCCAGCGCAGCGTGATCCCGAAGACCACGAGCGCGAGCAGGCCGCTGACGAGCAGCCAGATGTTGCCGTACCCGATTCCGTCGAACTCGGCGTCGACCCGCTCCTCGTTGGCCTGCACCAGCGCCTTCACCAACGGCAGCGAGTCGTTCTGCAGTACGGCGTTCGCGTCCCTGAGGTACTGCGATCCGATCGGCAGCCCCTGGCGGTTGTTCGCCCGGGCCTGCTCGATCAGGCCGTTGTACGTCACCAAGGTCTGGTTGAGCGCACCGAGTGCATCCTGGTCCGCGGGCTGCGCGGTCGCGGCCTCGGCGATCAGCCGGGCCGCCTCGGCCAGCGAGTCGACGAAGTGCTGGCGCTGGTCCGGCGGCTCCAGACCGCCCACCAGGAAGGCGTTCGTGGCGTCGGCGTTCGCGCTGACCAGGTTGGTGTGGATCGCCTGGATCCGGACCAGCTGGGCGGCGTTGGCCTCGGCGCGCTCGAGCGCGCCCTCGGACTGCCGGAAGCCCTGCGCGGCGGCCAGGCCGAAGACGACGCTCATCACCGCGGTCAGGATCAGGAACGCACGCATCCGGCCCGGCGTGCCCTCGAACCAGGCCGCGATCGGGCCGCGGGCGGTGGGCTGCTGCGCGCCCTGCTGGGGCGGCGGCGCGGCCGGTTGCTGGGCCGGCGGCGACCACGCCGCCGGCGGCGCACTCTGGGTCTGGGTCACGCCTGTTCTCCTTGCTCGACCTGCTCAGGTTCTGCCGCTGACTTCGGCTCGGCCGAGCCGTCGGGCTCATCGGTCGGCTCGGGCTCGTCGGTCAGGTCTTCGGCGAGGATCTGACGCAGCTGGTCCTTGGTGGGTGCCGTGACGTCGCGCAGCCGCCAGGCGTGCCGGCCGATCGCGGCCTCCAGCACGTTCCGGGCGAACCGGCCGTTGCCGAACGACCGGCCCCGCGGCGTCGCGGCGAGGATCTCGCGGAACTTCGCCAGCGCGTCCGGAACCAGCTCGTAGTCGGCGCCCTCGGCGAGCCCGGTGAGAATGTCGGTCAGCTCGTCGTCGCTGTAGTCGTCGAACCCGATCGTGGTCCGGAACCGGCTGGCCAGCCCCGGGTTCGCCGCGATGAAGGCCGCCATCGGCTCGGGGTAGCCGGCCACGATCACGACCAGGTCGTCGCGCCGGTCCTCCATCTCCTTGACCAGCGTGTCGACCGCCTCCCGGCCGTACTGGTCGGCGCCGAGCTCACCCGCGGTCAGGCTGTACGCCTCGTCGATGAACAACACCCCGCCGGCCGCGGAGGCGACCACGTCAGCGGTCTTCGTCGCGGTCTGGCCGAGGTAACCAGCGACCAGCTCGGAACGGTCGACCTCGATCAGCTGCCCCTTCGAGAGCAGCCCGAGCGCCTTGTAGATCCCGCTCACCAGCCGCGCGACGGTCGTCTTGCCGGTGCCTGGATTCCCCACGAACACCAGGTGCCGGGTGATCGTCGGACTCTTCAGCCCGGCCTCGGTCCGCAGCTTCTCCACCCGCAGTACGGCGACCTGCCGGTGCACCTCCCGCTTCACGGAGGTCAACCCGGTCAGCTCGTCCAACTCCGCGAGCAGTTCGTCCACCGTCTTCGCCGGCGGCTCCTCCACAGGCTCCGCCTCGACTGCAGCCTTCGGCTGGGGTTCCGCGGCGACCTGAAGCGGCTTAGCTCCTGCAGCCTGCAACTGCGCCGCCGCAGCTACTGATGCATTACCTACGACCCGCATGGTCGGCTCACCGAGCGTGCACGCCGCCGACGCCACCTCCGCGAGCGCCTGTGCGTAGGCAACCTTCTCCGCCGAGCCCTGCGCGATCAGCTCCACCAACGTCGCCGTCGGCGCACCACGCCACCGGCGTCCGCGCACGGCTGCATCGAAGAAGTCCTGCGTGGTCGCGCCAGGAGTCGCCTTCGCCCAGTCCGCCGGTGCACCGGTTGCGGACTCGGCCAGCGCGGCCGCCAGCGACAACGCCTCGGCGCGAGCCTTGTCCTCCGGCACCCCTGCACGAGCAGCCACAGCCAGCAGGTCCGTGACCGCTTGCTGCAGAGACTTGCCCCCCTCGCCGCTCATGCTCCTCCTCGTCCAGGTGGTGGATCCAGTGGTCCTGCCGTCGGGCCGAGGGCCAGGCCCCCGCCGGTCGATCCGGTGCCGAACTTCTCCTGCAGGAACCGGCCGTGCGCGATCAGCGCCGCCGCGTCGGCCCGGTTCACCGCGTCGAACACCTTGTCCATCGTCGAGCCCAAGAGGTCCAACTGGTCGATCAGGATCATCAGCGACGTCTTGCCCTTGTCCACCGGCCGGGTGTCCGCCCACTGCCGCGGCAGTCGCAGGTAGCCGCCGATCGCCTCCGGCAGGTAGTCGGTCGCGGTCGCCATCACCGAGTACGCCTGCGCGCTGCCGCCCAGGTTCCCCAGCCGCGGGATCGTCTCCCGCACCGTCCGGACCACCCGCGCCACGCGCGACGCGACCACCGCCGGTACGGCGCCCTCGGCAACCAACTGCTCGACGCGGGTCAGCGAGGCGAGCAGGTCGTCGGTGGTCGGCGGACGGGGGACAGGCGCGGGCTCGGGCTCCGCCTTGCGGCCGGTCAGCCGCGCAATGAAGTCACCGAGCGCCATTCAGTCCCGTCCCCGAGCCCATGTTCCGTGTCAGCGACCGAGGTCGAGGTCGAGGCTGCCGTGCACGACGCGCTGGTCCTGCTGCGCGACCCGGTCCAGGTACGCGCGGGACTTGGTCACCTCGGACTCCAGCGTCCCGATGGTCGCGGCCATGTTGTCCAGCGCCTCCACCTTGAACGTGTCGATCGCGTCCATGGTCGCGTAGATGTTCGCGAACGCGGCCTGCAACTGCGGCAGCCCGATCGTCGCCGACGCGGCCTGCTGCTGGATCGCCACCGAGTTGTCCCGCATCATCTGCGAGGTCCGCTCGATCATCCCGCTGGTGGTGGTGTTCAGCGCGCTGATCTGGTCCAGCACCAGCTTCTGGTTGCTCAGCGCCTGCGCCACGATGACCGCCGTCCGCAGCGCCGAGACCGTGGTCGTGGACGCGCGGTCGACACCCTTGATCAGCTCGATGTTGTTCTTGATCACGATGTCGATGGCCAGGTAGTTCTGGATCGACACTGCCAGCTGGGTGAGCAGGTCCTGGTGCTTCTGCCGGACATAGAACAGCACGTCCTCGCGGAACGCCTTCGCCTTGTCCGGGTTGGTCGCCTCCAGCTCGGCGATGGCCGCCGACAACCGGGCGTCCAGCCGCTCGGCGACGTACACGTACTGGTTCAGCCGGGTCATCGCGTCCCAGAGCTGCTGCTTCTCCAGGTTCAGCGCGGCGTTGTCCTTGCCGAGCTCGTCCTGGCCGTTGCGCAGCGCGTGCAGGATGCCCTCGAGGTGGCTCTGCGCGCTCTGGTACTTGCGGAAGTAGTCCTCGATCTTGTCCCCGAACGGGATCACCCCGAGCAGCTTCTTGACCCCGGTGGCTTCCTTCGGGTCCAGGTCCTCGACCGTACGGCGCAGCTCGAGCAGCGTCTTGCCGACGGTCGAACCCTCGGACAGGCCGCCTTCCTGCAGCGCCCGGACCGGTGACTTGAGCAGCCGGTTCGAGCTGTCCGCGGCGGCGCGGATGTCGACGTCGCCCATGCTGCGGACGTCACTGGCCTTGGCGGCGAACTCCGGCGACCGCGGCTCGGCCGTCATCAGAGCGGCCAGGAAGGTGTCCACCTTCGAGTCCAGCCCGGGCAGCGCGGCCGGGTCGACCGCCGGCGCCATACTCGGCGCGGCCGTCGCGGCTACCGGCTGTGACGGCGGTGGCGCGGTCAGTATCAGGCCCGGCGCGGTGGCCGTCGGTGGCTGCAGCGGTTGAGCAGCGGCAGCGGGCGCCGGAGCAGCAGCCCCTGGCGTACCTGCAGTGTTGTCGGCTTCAGTCATCGTCGATCCCCTCCACGTGGTGCCCCCGGCCAGTGCACTGTCACCTCCGTGACGCGCACACAATCTACGCGGTTCCGGGGTTCCAGCGCTGCCCCGTTGCCTACTCGTTGTTAGCGGCGCCGGTAGCTGACGAAAGTGAAGCCTTCGTGGGGCTCCCGGGCGGTCTCGAGCCAGGCGTCGGGGTCGAGGGTGGGGAAGGTGACGTCGCCGGTGGGGGACTGGGCGACCTCGGTGAGCTCGAGGCGGTCGGCGTACGGGAGGGCCTGGCGGTAGATCTCACCACCACCGGCGACATAGAGGTCACCGTCGTACTTGAGCGCCTCTTCGAGGGTGTGGACGATGTCGACGCCCTCAGCGGTCCAGTCGAGCTGACGGGTGACGACGACGGTACGGCGGCCCGGCAGCGGGCGGCCGATCGAGTCGTACGTCTTGCGGCCCATCACCAGCGTGTGGCCGAGCGTCAACGCCTTGAAGTGCTGCAGGTCCGCACGGATCCGCCACGGCAGGTCGTTGTCCCGCCCGATCACGCCGTTGGCGCCGACCGCGGCGATCAGGATGAAGCTCATCCACGTCCTCGCTTCGCTCCGGGCGTGGATGAGGCACGACGCGGACTGTGCTTGATGATGCCCTCGCTTCGCTCGGTCATACCGCGATGGGCGCCTTGATCCCGGGGTGCGGGTCGTAGCCGACCAGCTCGACGTCGGCGATCTCGTAGCCGTCGATCGCGTCCCGCTGGTTCAGCTTCAGGGTCGGCAGCGGCCGGGGCTCGCGGGTGAGCTGCAGCCGGGCCTGGTCCAGATGGTTCAGGTACAGGTGCGCGTCGCCGAGGGTGTGGACGAAGTCGCCGGCCTCGAGCCCGGTCTGCTGCGCCACCATGTGGGTCAGCAGCGCGTACGACGCGATGTTGAACGGGACCCCGAGGAAGATGTCCGCGGACCGCTGGTACAGCTGGCAGGACAGCCGCCCGTCGGCGACGTAGAACTGGAACATCGTGTGGCACGGCGGCAGCGCCATGTCGTCCACGTCCGCCACGTTCCAGGCGTTCACGATGTGCCGGCGGGAGTCGGGGTTGTTCTTGATCGACTCGATCACGCCCGCGATCTGGTCCACGTGCCGGCCGTCCGGGGTCGGCCAGGACCGCCACTGGTAGCCGTAGACCGGGCCGAGCTCGCCGTCGGCGTCGGCCCACTCGTCCCAGATCGAGATGTTGTTCTCGTGCAGCCACTTGATGTTGGTCGAGCCGCTGAGGAACCAGATCAGCTCCCCGATCACCGACCGCAGGTGCAGCTTCTTCGTCGTCACCGCGGGAAAGCCCGCGCGGAGGTCGTAACGCGACTGGTACCCGAAGACACTCAGGGTGCCCGTCCCGGTCCGGTCGCCCTTCTCGACCCCGTTGTCCAGCACGTGCCGAAGAAGATCCAGGTACTGCTGCATGCCGCCAACTTACCGCCCTGGCAGACTCGCGGCGTGGAACAGGTGCTCACTCTCGTGGTGCGAGTCGAGAAGAATGCGCGGCCGGGGCAGACGGATGCGCTGGAGACGGCGGCGCGGGCGGTGCTGGCGATTCTTGCCGACGAGCGGTCGGTCGGCGAGGGGGAGTGGGCCGAGGCGATGCATGCCTGGCAGGACGACCGGATCCGGAAGGTCGTACGGCGGGCGCGCGGGGCGGAATGGCGTCGTGCCGAGGCGCTGCCGGGGATCACGATGCACGGGTCGGGCGCGGAGGTCCGGGTGTTCCCGCCGGTGCCGCTGGACGACGTACCGAAGGATCTCGCGAAGCTGCAGGTGACGGGCACCGACTTCGAGGACCCGGAGGAGTTGCCGGCGGTCGAGCCGGGATTGCCGGTGCTGTGGATCAACCCGGGGCTGGAGATGTCCAGCGGGAAGGCTGCGGCCCAGTGCGGCCACGCGGCGCACCTGGCCTGGTGGGCGCTGTCAGCCAGGGGAAGGAAGGAGTGGGTGGCGGCGGACTTCGCGTTGGCGGTGCGCACCGCCACCCCTGAGCACTGGCAGGAACTCTCGAGGAGCGGACTCCCCGTGGTCCAGGACGCCGGCTTCACCGAGGTGGCGCCGGGCTCGCGGACCGTCATCGCGGATCACCCTTTGCTGACGCGGTAGTGCAGGTGGGTGACCCTGTCGCCCTCGACGACCTTCGGGTTGTCCAGCAGGACGTGCTCGCCGACGTAGTCGCCGAAGAACTTCACGCCGCTGCCGAACACCACCGGGGCGATGTTGTAGGCGATCTCGTCGACCAGCCCGGCCGCCAGCGCCTGGCCGGTCAGGTTGCCGCCGGTCAGCGCGACGTTGCCGTCCCCGGCGATCTCCTTGGCCTTCGCGATCGCGTCCTCGATCCCGCTGACGAACGTGTACGGCGCGTCCGGGAACGGCCAGTCGGTGGGCGCTTCGTGGGTGACGACGACAACGTGGTCGCCGACCGCGGGGACGCCGTTCCAGCCGTTGGTGATGTCGAACAGCCTGCGCCCGATCACGCAGACCCGGGTGTTCGGCCAGATCGTGTTGAGGTAGTCGGCGCTCGCCTGGCTGACGTGGAACGCACGCCCGGGGTCGGTGCCGTAGATCTCGACGGGGCCGTTGTAGTACCAGTCGAACAGTGCGCCGACCCCGTCCTCGGGATCCGCGACGAAACCGTCGAGGGAGACGACGGCGGAGGCTATGACGTTGCCCATGACACGTTCTCCTTCTTGACTCGGTAGGTGAGATGCTGCGCGGCCGGCGTGGAGACCATCTCGATCAGGTCCAGCGAGTACGTCGGCGCCGCGTCGGCCGGGAACAACCGGGTCCCGGCACCCAGTACGACGGGTGCGATGTGCAACCGCAGTACGTCGGCCAGTCCGGCGGCCAGCGCCTGGTGGCAGATCTGCCCGCCACCCATCACGTAGACGTCCTTGTCGCCGGCGGCCTCCCGGGCCTGGGCGACGGCGTCCTCGACGGAACCGACGAAGCGGAACCGTTCGCCCAGCCGGGTCTTCTCCGGCGCCGAGTGGGTGACCACGAAGATCGGCGGATTCACCTCGCCGGTCGGCTTGGCGCCGTACCCCATCTCGTCGTTCCAGCCGTGCGGACCGTCGATGATGTCGAACAGGTTCCGGCCCTGGATGACCGAACCGGTGGCCGCGAAGGCTTCGTCTAGTACGTTGCGGTCCTCGGCGGTGCCGTTGAAGACCCACTCGTGCAGCGCCTCGCCGCCGTCGCCGAGCCCGTTGTCGAGGCTGACGTTCGGCCCGGTGACGTAACCGTCCAGGGACACCGAGATGTCGACGACGACCTGGCTCATGGTCAGCCCTCCTTCGCGACGAGCTCGGCCAGCCGGTCCATCGAGTCGCGGAGGCCGACCTCCATGCCGTGCTCGATGGTCTGGTCGCGGGCCTCCACCGAGGGGAACACCGACCGGGTGTGCAGCCGGACGCCGGTCTCCGTCGGCTCGTAGGTCGCCTTCTCCAGGCACACCTCGCCCGGGGCGCCTTCCCACTCGAAGGTCTGGATGACGAGCTTGTCCTGCTCGACGGTGTGGTAGACGCCGCGGAACGCGTACTCACCGGACTCGTCCTTGTGGATGTACCGGTAGCTGCCACCCGGGCGGACGTCGTACCGGTCGACGGTCATCTCCAGGCCGCGCGGGCCCAGCCACTCGGTGACCAGCTCCGGGTCCGTCATGACCTTGAACAGCTGCGCCGGGGTGGCGGCGAACTCGCGGGTCACCTCCACGAACGGGGTGCCGGCCGGGGTGTTGATGGTGGTGGCGCTCATGTCTCCTGCTCCTTCACTTGTCCTGCTCTTGAACGGTCTTGAGAACTGCGTCCAGCCGCCGGAACCGGCGCTCGGTCTCCAGCCGGTACTCGTCGATCCAGCTCGTCAGGGCCTCGAGGGCGGCCGGCACCAGGTGACACGGACGGCGCTGGCCGTCCCGGGTCCGGGTGATCAGCCCGGCGGTCTCCAGCACCTGGATGTGCCGCGACACCGCCTGCTTGGTGATCGGAAACGGTTCGGCCAGCTCGTTCACGGTGGCCGGGCCGCGGGACAGCCGCGCGATCATCGCTCGCCGGACCGGGTCGCCGAGCGCGGCGAAGGCCTTGTCGAGCTGGTCGTCGTCAACCGGCATCTTTATCAACCATTTCCTTGATCAACTGATGTGTTGAATATAGGGAGGTCCTCTGCCCGTAGTCAAGGGCAGGGTTTAGCAACTTTGGTTGACAACCGCTGGCTGTCAACTTAAGTTGCTTACATGACCGAGTTGGTGGATCCCGAGGACCCCGCGGCCGGCCTGGCCGCGGTGGTGGCGTTGCGCCGGCTGGCCGACCGGCTGGAGGACAGCCAGGTGGAGCAGGCGATGCGGGCCGGCTGGAGCTGGTCCGACGTGGCCGAGGTGCTGGGGGTCACCCGGCAGGCCGTTCACAAGAAGCACGCCAAGCGGCTGATCGCCGCGGGTGTCGCCCTGAGGAGGCGCTGATGTCGTCCGATGCGAAGGACGTTCGCACCATCCTGGTGCGTGGTGCGCGCGAGGTCGCCCGCCGGGACGGATCCCGGACCATCGAGGCCGAGCACGTGCTGCTCGCGCTGGCCGCGATGGAGAACAACCCGGCCGCCCGGCTGCTGTCCGAAGCGGGGCTCACCGAGGACGGGATCCGGGCGGCCCTGGATCGCGAGTGGGAGCACAGCCTGGCGATCGCCGGGATCGCGGTCCGGATCGGGCTGTTGCCGGAGGCAACGCCTGACCACAGCCGGGATCCGCAGATCGGTGAGTCGGTGCGGCTGCTGCTCAAGCGGGCTCTGGACGCCGAGCCCCGAGTCGGTGGCACCCGGATCGGATCGGTCCGGATCCTGGTCGGCATCCTCGATTCCGACCGAAGCCGAGTCGCCCGAGCCTTGCAAACCGCAAACGTGGACCGCGCCGCCCTCCGCGCCCGCGCCGCCGAAGCCTTGGCCGAAGGCGTCCGCTGATGGTCGGCCCAGGCAGCTCAGCGGCGGCGGTCAAGGCGACCGCTCGGGTTCCGACGACCCGCCGCCTCGTCTCCTGCGGATTGCTCGCGGGCCCGCTCTTCGTCGTCGCTTTCCTGATCCAGGGGTGGTTGAAGGGTTCCGGGTACGACCCCATGCGCCACCCGGTCAGCTCGTTGGCGCTCGGCGATCACGGCTGGGTGCAGACCGCCAACTTCCTGGTCTGCGGTTTGCTAACCATCGCGTTCGCCGTGGGTCTCTGGCGATCCGGCCTGCGCGCCGGCGCCGTGCTGATCGGCATCTGGGGCGTCGGCCTGGTCGGCGCCGGCGTCTTCGTGACCGACCCCGTGAGCGGATTCCCCGTGGGCACGCCGAACGCCTCGGAGTACACCACGATCGGCGCACTCCACGACGGCTTCTCGCTGCCCGCGTTCGTCGCCCTCGCAGCCGCACAGGTCGTGCTCTCCGGCGGCCAAGGCTGGAAGTGGCGCGTCTATTCATTGCTCAGCGCAACCGCCTTCGCCGTGATGTTCCTGCTGGCCGGCGCCGGCTTCGACCAGAACCAGTCCCTGGTCGACACGGCCGGCCTCTTCCAGCGGCTGTCTGTGACGATCGGCTGGGCTTGGCTGTTCGCGCTGAGCTTGCGCGTCCTCCGCCGTACCTAGACCGTCTCGAATCCGGCCATCATCGCCATGTCCTCGTGCTCGAGGTTGTGGCAGTGGATCAGGTACTTGCCCTTGTGGGCGGTGAATTTGACCAGTACGTCGACCACCTCGGCCGGCCGGATGTCCACGGTGTCCTTCCAGCCGGCGTCGTACGCACCCCGCTTGCCACCGCCGCGGCTGAGCACCTGGAACGGCGCGAGGTGGACATGCACCGGGTGGTGGACATCGGTGACGAAGGTCCAGATCTCGTACTGGTCCAGCTTGACCTGAGCCTGCATCACCACCGGATCGAACGCCTTCCCGTTGATCGTCCAGCCCTTGTGCCCACCGGCGTCGCCTCGGCTGAACTTCCACTTCCGCTTGACGATCCCGGCCGGCTTGGGCAGCAGGCCGTACGACGAGAGCTTGGCCGGGATGCTGCTGTCGTCGGTGGCCTTCCGGGCGACCTTGAAACGCAGGACGTTCGCGTTGCCGTCCAGCTTGTTGACGATCGTGACCTCGTCACCAGGCTGGTACGCCGAGAAGTCCACGATCACGTCGAAGCGCTCGGCCGGCGCGATCACCAGGGTGTCGTGCTCGATCGGCGCGTCGAGCAGTCCGCCGTCACTGCCGATCTGGACGAACTTCGCCGGCCCCTTGTCGAAGGCGAGCTCGTAGCGGCGCGCGTTGGCCGCGTTGAGAATCCGGAAGCGGTAGCGGACCGCGTCCACCTCGTGCACCGGCCAGGGCGCGCCGTTGACCAGGGTGACGTCGGCGACGACACCTTCCATGTACGCCGACTCGACACCGGGACGGTCCTTCGCCGCGGGGTACAAGAACGAACCGTCCTCGGCGAACGCGCGATCCGCGATGACGAGCGGGATCTCGCGATCGCCCGCAGGCAAGGGCAGACGGTCCTCCTCGTCGTCCCGGACGAGGTGGAAGCCGAACAGGCCGCGATAGACCTGTGGAGCGGTGTAGTCCATCCGGTGGTCGTGGTACCAGAGGGTCGCGGCGCGCTGCGTGTTCGGATACGTGTAGATGCGACTGCCGGTCTTCACATCGCCGCCGGTCATGTTGTGGTGACCGGCGTGCCCTTGATGATCGCCTGGCGGCATGAGCAGGTCCAACGGCCAGCCATCACTCGCAGCGGGTGTGTGTCCGCCGTGCAGGTGTACGGCGGTCGGCACGTCGAGCTGGTTGACCTGCTCGATCACGGTGGTCCTGCCGCTCCGAACGTCGAACGTTGGTCCTGGTAGCAGGCCGTCGTACCCGAGGATCTCGGTCTTGAGGCCGGGGAGGATCTCCAGACCGGCCTTGCGTTGTACGACGCGGTAGTAGTCGACGCCGGCCTCGGTACGGATCGGTTTCTTGACCGGAGGGATCGGGAGCGGGACCTGGAACGGCTCTGGGAGTTTGGCCTCGCTGCGCAGGAGCTCGCCGGCCTGTGACGGCGATGGGTCGAGGCCGCAACTGGTCAGGGAGACGGCGCCGGCAGCGGCAAGGAAACCGCGGCGGGACAGCTTCATCGGGTGGGCTCCTTTCGGCTTCGGCGAGCGGCGGGACGGAACGACCACACGGTCATCCACACGACGGTGACGACGATCGCCGTGCCGAGCGGGACGTGGACGGCGAAGTTCTGCAGGTAGCCGAAGGTCAGCTGGGCGAACTCGGCGAAGAACAGCACGACGGTCAGCAGCAGCGGCCAGATCCGGCCGCCGCCGGCCAGCCAGTAAAGGAGCGCGGCGACGAACTGGATCATCGAGACCATCCACAGCGTCGACCCGATCGGGCCGTGTGCGCTCATCGCGTCGACCTCGCCGGACAGGAAGTAGCCGGCGAGGATCGGCTGCGCCACGACCAGGCCTGCGTGCAGCAGCAGGACGATCCGCAGGGTCCACAGGGTGGCGCGTGGCCGCCGTACCTTCGGTTCCGTGGCTGTCGCCGTCGCGGTCATGCGGCGCCTGCCTGCTGGCGACGCGTCCAGAACGCGAAGCCGACCACGGCACCCACCAGGGTGATGCCGAGCGGGAGGTGCAGGGCCAGGTCGCGGCTGTAGCCCATGCCGACCTGGAAGCCCTCGCCGACCGTGATCAGCAGGGAGACGGCTGGGGCGACGATCCGGCCGCCGGACCGCCACCAGATTGTTGCTACGAGCAACTGGAAGAGGCCGGTGAAGGTGAGAGCCAGGCCGAGTGGCTCATGGATCCGGATCGCTCCGCCGGAGCCGTTCAGGTAGACGCCGGCCAGGATCGGCTGCAGGCAGATCGCGATCGCGTGGGTCGCGGCGACCAGTCTGAGGGCGGCAAGGGACTTCATGTAGACAGACAATAGTAGTCTGGCTACATGTAGGGCAATCAGGTATTGCCCTGACCGCTACGTGAGGCGCCCCAGGGGTGCCACCGTGATGCCGGCGCGTTCACAGACCCAGTGCGGGTCCGGGCCGAGCTCGGGCTCGATCCGGAGCTCGTGGTCGTTCAGGTCGTCGCACGCGGTGCAGCGCGGCCAGCGGATGCCGGAGTCGACCAGCCGGTCCTGGACGTCCTGCGCGACCAGCCCGGCGATGTGCTCCGCGCCGTCCGGCCACTGGTCCAGCCACCACTGCCGGCCGGCCACCGCGTCCTCGAGTACCGACACCATCACCGCATCGTCGAATCCCCGCGCAGCCAGGTCGTGCAGCACCATGGCGCGGGCGGTCAGCAACACCCCGGGCTCGTTCATCGCCCTTCAGAGTGCCACGCCGTACCGACAAAACCCCACGCCGCCCACCCGCGTCGCTCGAGGGGATATCCCCCCGAGTGCAGCCTTCTCCCCTCGCATACCAGGGGAGAAGGCTGTGTCGGCGGGGATATCCCCTCGAGTGCGGTGGGTCAGTTTGCCGTGCAGGCCGGGTCGATCCGGTTGGCCAGCCGGAGCTCGCGTTCGGCGGCGGTCCGCAGTACGGCGCTGATCCGGGCGCGGACTGCGAGGGTCCGGCGCGGGGCCGGCTCGTCGTACGGCTGCTGCGGAGCGTTCGGAAGAGCCGACTGCGCCAGGTTGCGAGCGTTTTCGACAGCGGTGTTGGCGGCGATGAAGTACGTCATGATGCTGCTCCCTTCCTGAGAGCGTGTTCGGTCGGCCGGCGGCCGGGCGGCCGTCGGAGATCGTGGGGGATCGGCCCGGGAACCCGCTGCGGGCCCCAGGTGTTGCTGTGTGGTTGTTAGCTACGTGGCGCCGGCCCGCTGCTGGATCGGACGATCAGCTGGGTGGGCATCAGCACCTGCCGTTCGGTGGTCGCCGGGTCGAGCAGGATCCGGCCGACGGCGCGGCCCTTGTCCCGGATCGGCTGGCGGATCGTGGTCAGCCCGGCCGGCTCGGCGGCCGGGATGTCGTCGAAGCCGACCACGGTCAGGTCCCGGCCGGGCGTCAGCCCGCGGACCCTCATCGCCTCCATCGCGCCGAGCGCCTGTACGTCGCTCAGCCCGACGATCGCGGTCGGCCGGTCCTGGGAGTCGAGCACGAACTCGGCGCCCTTCAGGCCGGAGGCGAAAGCGTTGTGACCGCCGGATATCAGCCGCAGCCGGGCGTCCGGCATACCCTTCTGCAGGCCCTGGATCCGCAGCTCGCAGTCGGTGCAGCCGATCTCGTCGAAGTCCACGTCGACCGCGGTGTCACCGGCCTGCTCACCCTTGTCGTCGACCAGTACGACGACGTCGCGGTGACCCAGCCGGGCCAGGTGCTGGCCCAGCTTCGCGGCCGCTTCGACCTCGTCGATCGCGACCCAGGACAGGTCCGGGTGGTCGCCGCGATCGGTCGAGACCGCCGGGATTCCGCGCGCGTGCAGGATGTCCACCGCGGGGTGGCCGCTCGGCACGCAGAAGATGGCTGCCGCGTCGATCGCGGCCTGCTGCACCGCGTTGCTGCCACCGACGAGGTCGGCCGAGCTGAGCGGCATCAGCAGCAGGCTGGTGCTGAACTCCTCGGCGACCTCGGCCAGTCCGGCCAGGAAGCCGACCGCGTACGGGTCCGAGAACGCGTACGCCAGCTTGTCGGTGAACAGCACCCCGATGGCGCCGGCCTTGCCGCTGCGGAGCGCCCGTGCGGACGCGTCCGGACCGGCGTAGCCGAGCTCGTGGGCGGTGGCCAGGATCCGCTCGCGGAGCGCGGCGGACAGCTGGTCGGGCTTGTTGTAGGCGTTGGAGACGGTCGACGGGGACACGCCGACGGCCTGAGCCACGGTCTTGAGCGTGACGCCTGCCATCTCTCGTCTCCTTCCGCCGGGGCTGCCGCTTGTCGGGGCAGTCTTCTGGATCGTTCTTCTAAATCGTTCTAGAAAAACGATACAGAAGACTGCTGGGGAGTGCAACACCTATTTCCGGCGTCCGCCGTACTGCGGTCTGCCGGGCGGGCACCTGGGATGATTGCGCGCATGGGGTCGTTGCTGGAGGTCATCGCGCTGCATCCGGCGGATGCGGAGGCGGCGCAAGAGGGTGGGGCGGACCGGCTGGAGCTGTGCGCGGCGATGGAGGCCGACGGGCTGTCGCCGTCGGTGTCGACGGTCAGCGCGATCCGGCGGTCGACCGATCTGCCGCTCCGGGTGATGCTGCGGCTGTCCGACTCGTTCACGACGAACGGCGCCGAGCTCAACCGGCTGACCGCGATGGCGCAGTCCTACCTGTCGGCGGGGGTGGACGGGTTCGTGTTCGGCTTCCTGACCCCGGACAACGAGGTGGACGTCGAGTCGACGGCGGCGCTGGCGAGCACGTTCGCCGAGACGCCGTGGACGTTTCATCGCGCGATCGACGCCGTACTGGAGCAACGTCCGGCTTGGCGTGCGCTGCGGACGCTGCCGGGACTGGACTGCGTCCTGACTGCCGGGTCGTCGCTCGGGGTCGGACACGGGCTGGATGACCTGTGCAAGCTGGCCAACGAGGAGCCCGCGGTGGCGAAGGTGATGATGGCCGGCGGCTCGTTGCAGCCGGAGCACGTGCCATGGCTGTACCAGAGCGGCGTACGGCGCTTTCATGTCGGCTCGTCTGTGCGGCAGGACGGCTCGTGGACGAAGGCGTACGTGAACTCGCGCTTCGTGCGCGCCTGGCGCAACCTGCTCGACGCGCAGGACTCGCGCGGATGATCCTCATCGACCCACCGGCCTGGCCCGCCTGGAACAGAGTCTGGTCCCACCTGGTCAGCGACGAGTCCTTCGACGAGCTGCACGCCTTCGCCCGCGCCGCCGGCATCCCCGCCCGAGGCTTCGACCGCGACCACTACGACGTCCCCAGCGACCGCTACGAATCTCTCATAGCCGCCGGCGCCACCCCAGTCTCCAGCCGAGAACTGGTCCGCCGCCTGACAGCCGCCGGCCTCCGCCACCGCAAACGCACGTGACACGGCCCTCAGTTGCTTGCGGCAACTGAGGGCCGTTGGTCAGTCGAGCAGCTCGGTCACCGTGCCGGCGGCTACGGTGTGGCCGCCTTCACGGACGGCGAAGCCCAGGCCGGTGTTCATGGCGATCGGCTTCGACAGTTCTACGGTGAGGTCGACGGTGTCGCCGGGCATGACCAGGGTGATGTCGCCCAGGTCGATGCCGCCGTCGACGTCCGTGGTGCGGAAGTAGAACTGCGGGCGGTAGTCCGGGCCGAAGGGGCTGTGACGGCCGCCTTCGGAGGTGGACAACGCGTGCAGTTGCGCGCGGAACTTGCGGTGCGGTTGCACGCTGCCCGGCAGTGCCACGACCTGGCCGCGACGGACCTCGTCGCGCTTGATGCCACGCAGCAGCACGGCCGCGTTGTCGCCCGCCTCCGCGGACTCCAGCGACTTCCCGAACGTCTCGAGCCCGATCGCCGTACTTGTGACCGTCGGGCCGAGGCCGACCACCTCGACCGTGTCGCCGACCTTCAGCGAACCGCGCTCGACCGCTCCGGTGACCACGGTGCCGCGGCCGCTGATGGTGAGCACGTTCTCGATCGGCATCAGGAACGGCTCGCCCAGCTCACGGTCCGGGGTCGGCACGTAGGAGTCGACCGCGTCCAGCAGCTCGCCGATCGCGCCGGTCCACTGCGGGTCGCCCTCGAGCGCGCGCAGTCCGGAGACGCGCACGACGGGTAGGTCGTCGCCCGGGAAGCCGTACTCCGACAGGAGCTCACGGACCTCCAGCTCGACCAGGTCGAGCAGCTCGGGGTCGTCGACGGTGTCCGCCTTGTTCAGCGCGACCACCAGGTACGGAACACCGACCCGGCGCGCGAGCAGCACGTGCTCCCGCGTCTGCGGCATGGCGCCGTCCTGTGCCGACACGACCAGGATCGCGGCGTCCACCTGGGCGGCGCCGGTGATCATGTTCTTCACGTAGTCGGCGTGCCCGGGCATGTCGACGTGCGCGTAGTGCCGGGTGGCGGTCTCGTACTCGACGTGCGAGATGTTGATGGTGATCCCGCGCGCGACCTCCTCCGGCGCCCGGTCGATCCCGTCGAACGCGACGAAGCGGTTGACGCCCGGGTCGCGCTCGGCGAGCACCTTGGTGATGGCGGCGGTCAGGGTGGTCTTGCCGTGGTCGACGTGACCCATCGTGCCGATGTTGAGGTGCGGCTTGGTCCGCACGAACTGGCTCTTGGCCATGAAGATTTCCCTTTGCTGTCAGAAGATTCGTTGAGCCAGGACCCCCGGCTCGGCCTCCGCAGCGCTGTCACCGCACGGGAGGGGGCCGGTGAGCGCGCCACCCTCCTCCGCGGGTCCTGGTCAGCAGGAGAAGGGTCGGCGTCGCGCGCCGGTGCAGATGGCTGAATCGACTGACGCAGCCCACGTGGGAGCGCCCGTCAGGCCGGTGCCTGACAGGTCGTGCTCGAGAACCACGCGGAACATGTGCATCACGTTAGAAAGGAACGCTGCCCCGGGCAACAGAATTCCCGCGCTGCGCGCGGGAGGAAAGAAGCGAGGAAGGAGGGGAGGCGGGGCCTCAGTTGAGGGCGAAGAGGCGGGTGCCGTCGGAGAAGATGGGGCGGGCGCCGGCGACCGTGACGGCGGGTTTGTTGCAGGTGACCGCTTCGGACTGGGCGACCGATTCGGCGGTGGGGCCGGCGAGGATGGGGCGAGGCTGGATGCCGGTGGTGCCGATCATCACCGGGGAGCAACTGCCGTTGGTCTGCGGCATCAGCGTCACCACGCGACCGTCCGGCAGCAGGCCGAAGCCGTCCCGCGGGTACTCGGGCTGCTGCAGCTTCGGCGGCACCTCCAGCAGGTGGTGCCACTGCGGCGTTCCGTCCGCCGGGCTCACCGCGGACACGTCGTACGTCTGCGGCTGACCGGGATCGGTCGCGTTCCGGCACGTCACCAGCACCAGCGACGCCGGCGTAGCGGCGAGCTGAGCGTCGCACGACGCCGACCCGAGTCGCGGCCGCGGTGTGCCAGGCACCGGCGTCGTCCAGATGATGCGGCCCTCACCCACGTCGACGGCCCACTGGTTCAGCGTGCCGCCCGCAGCGCCGGTCCAGATCAGGCCGGAGACCTCGCGAGTGTCAGGTACGGCGACCAGGTCACCGACCCACGTGGCCGGGTCCAGCTCGGCGCTCAGGTCGAACCGAGTCCCCAGGTCGACCTCCCACCGCTGGTCGCCGTTCTTCATGTCCAGACCGCGTACGACGGCACTGTTGCCCCCACACGCATCGACGACCACTGCCTGGTCGCCCATCAGCTCGCCCTGCGTCACGCCGCAGCGCAGTTGGGTCCGCCAATGCGTCGGGCTGCTCACGCCATGCGCCACGACGTAGTTGTCCTCCGCCACCAGCAACTGGTCCGCGTCGACCGCGAGTGCCGTGCCGTCGGTGTGCACCTCGGTGAGCACCTTCCCGCTCACCGCATCCAGTACGGCGTACGTCGGCAGGTCGATCCCACTCGGTGCACGGGTGCCGCCGTACGGAAGGTGTGCGGCCAGTGTGCGGCCGTCGCTGGAGACCAGGAGGCCCCGCGAACCGCTGGAGGCCGCGTCGTCGACGTCGGCGCGGGAGTACCGCCACCGGATCTGGCCGGTGTTCGCGTCGGACATCACCACGCCGTCCGGACGCAGTTCGGCGACGCCACCCGCCGTACCGGCGATGGCACCGGTGGCCGGCACCTCGCGGCTCCAGGCGAGGGCGCCGTCGAGCTGAACAGGCTGCTGCTCGGGCTTGGTGGTCGTAGTGGTGCTGACCGTGTTGGCCGTCTCCAGCCGGGCCTGCACGAACGGCTCACCGGCGGACACCACGATCCACGCCAGCAGTGACCCGCACACCACGGTCACAGCGAGGCCCAGCAGGCGCGGTGGTGCTTGTGCGTACGCCGGTGCCAGCCGCAGTCGCCGAGCCAACGCCAAGAGCGCGCCGGCGAGCACTAGCGAGACGGAGGCGAGCAGCAGGTAGGGCCAGCGCTCCGACATCGCCGCACCGGGCTGTGCAGCCGGCCAGCGCCACCAGCACAGGCCGACCGCGATCACACCGACCACTGCGAAGGTCAGCGCGGGGATGCTCACGAGTCGCGGCTGCGCCCGGCGGAACCATGCACACGTCAGGCCGGCAGACAACGCCGTACCGGCGATGGGGGCCCAGACCGGGAAGCCGGTGACCTGGTCCGGGTCGGCCGGCCACTTCGCCGCCGCGCCGAGACCACGGCCGAGCAGGACGGACGCAGCCACGACCGCACCGAGGGCCGCGCCGAGGTAAACGATCGGGATCAGCCCGCCGATCGGCCGGGCCGCCTCAGGGACCCAGGACTCGACCTCCCGGGTGAGGTTGTCCCGGGCTGCCTGTTCCCACGCGTCGTGGCCGCGCTGGGTCGCGTACAGCCGGGTCTCGGCCAGGCCTTGCAGGAACGACATCCGGCCGCGGGCGAAGTCCCGGTCGCCGATGTGCGCGTACTCCTGCCGGATGCCCTCGGCGTACTCGTCGTACCGCTCGGGGGGCATGCCGAGGATGCGCAGGTCGGCGTCGCACAGCACCGCGCCGTTCGCGTCGTCCGGCTCGCAGTCGTGCTTGGCGGTCAGCCGGACCAGCCGGCCGATCTCCTCGACCCGCTCGGCGTCGACGCCGTACGCGGCGAGCTCGAGCTCGGCCAGCTGGGCCGAGACCTCCTCGTTCTCGCCGGGGTCGGCCTTCGGGTCGTAGATCGCGTCGTGGAACCAGGCGGCCAGCCGGACCGTGTCGGCGTCGTCGGCCTGGTCGGCGAGCTCGTCGATGGTGGTCAGCACCTCGGTCAGGTGCCGCTGGTCGTGATAGTGGCGATGTTGCTCTGCGTAACGAGCCAGCAGGTCGTCGCCCAACGGCTGCGCGTGCGGCAGCAGGCGATTCCACTGGTCGCGCAGGTCCATGGCTGGGAGTCTCGCACCCGGCGGGAGCCTGCACCGACCGATCCGGCGCTGACGGATAGTCTCGTGGCCAAAGCGATATCGGCTCGTCACCTGACCACCGCGATGGGTGCGTCCGGCATCGAGTCCCACCGGTGCAACTGCGGTCCAGGTCATGTCTATACCGGCTGGTAAGGACGATCAGGTGGCCCGGCAACGAGATGGAGGACGGATGCGATTCGGCCTGGTAGGCACCGGCCCGTGGGCGAAGCTGACGCACGGGCCCGGGCTGCGCGCCGCCGCGGACGCCGAGTTGGTCGGCGTCTGGGGCCGCGACCGCGGCAAAACCGCCGCGATCGCCGCCGACCTCGAGGTCGCGCCGTACGGCGACTACGCGGAGTTACTGGAGTCCGTCGACGCGGTCGCGTTCGCCGTACCGCCGAAGGTGCAGGCGTCGATGGCGCTGGAGGCCGCCGCGATCGGCAAGCACCTGCTGCTGGACAAGCCGGTCGCGGACTCGCTCGACGACGCCCGGGCGCTGGCCGCCGAGGCCGCCGACGAGGGGATCGCGTCGGTCGTGTTCTTCACCCACCGGTTCGAGCCGCCGATCCGGAAGTTCTTCGCCGACGTGCAGGCCAAGGGCGGGTGGAAGGGCGGCTGGTCGCGGATCCTGGCCGCGCTCGACGAGCCGGGCAACCCGTTCACGGACTCGCCCTGGCGGCGCGAGCAGCGTGGGGCGCTGTGGGACGTCGGTCCGCACGCGCTGTCCAACCTGACCGCGATGCTCGGCCCGATCACCGACCTGACCGCTGTCGGCGGCGAGGGCGATCTGGTCCACCTGGTCGTGGTCCACGAGTCGGGTGCCACCAGCACCGCCAGCCTGTCCCTCTTCGCCCCGCCGGCCGGCAGCAACTTCGAGACCGGCATCTGGGGACAGACAGGTACGGCGCTCATGCCGGAGAGCGACACGGACCCGGTGGACTCGTTCGCGCTGGCCGTGCAGGAGCTGGTCGCCGCAGCCGAGTCCGGCGAGTCGCACCCGGTCGATGTGGCCTTCGGCGCCCGGGTGGTCGAGCTGCTGGCCGCGGCGGAGGAGCAGCTCAACGCAGCGCGATGACGGTGTCGGCGCCAGAGGTCAGGACCAGGTTGCCGATCGCACGGACGTCGCGGCTGCAGGAGATGCCGGTGGGGAGGCGGACCTGGCGGTAGCCGGTGCGGCTGATCACGTTGGCCCAGCAGGCGTCGGAGCCGCGGCTGAGTGAGATCACCCGGCCGTCGGCGGTGACCGTGACCTTCGCGCGCGGGTTGACCGGTGCGGCGGTCTGCCACGCGGTCTCACCGGTGCTCGCGTCGATCGCAGTGACCAGCGTTTGGCCGTTCTCCAGCTTCCGGGTCGCTGGACAGTCCACGACGATCAGGTAGCGGCCGGCTGCGTTCATCAGCGTGCGACAGGCCCACGTCCGTGGCACCGACCACCGCCACTTCGTCTCACCGGTCCGTGGGTCGATCGCGGTCAGCGCATCAGGTAGGTCGGAGTCGCCGCCGGGCTCGGCCACGACCACCAGACCGGCCACGACGACCGGCCGCCGGTACGTGTCACCGGACTGCTTGGTCCACAGCTTCTTGCCGGACTTCAGGTCGAGGCCGACCATCTCGTCGTCCTCATCACCGCAGCTGCGGCCGAGGAAGGTGACCACGGTGTCGGTGGTGGCGACCGCGCCGATCCCGGTGCAGCGGCCGGGCTCGAACGTCCACCGGTCCCGGCCGTCCGGGTCGACGCCGCGCAGCTTGTCGGAGCCGCGGGCGACGCGCTCGCCGGTCAGCAGCGGCTCGGCCTGCTGGATGACGTGGTCCCTGGTCCGACCCGGCCAGGCTGCCTTGCGTTCGCCGGTGTTGGCGTCGAGCAGCAGGTAGCCGACGTCCGCGAACTGGGCGAGCACGTAGTCGCCGTTCCCGGTCGCCACGATGTCCGGCTTCTCGTCGGAGTCGGACCGGCTGTAGCGCCAGCGCAATACGCCGGTGGCCGCGTCGAGCATCTCCACCACACCGGACTGCCTGGGTACGGCGATGCCGTAGCGGGTGCCGATCGCTTCCTCAGCGCCGGAGCCGAGCATTGACTTGCTGATCCATGCCACCGTGCCGTCCAGCGTGGAGGCGGTGGCCTTGCCGGCTGGGCGGTCGGTGTCCTCGACCCGCTCGTTGGAGCTCAGCACGTAGTTGCGAGCGAGCGGCTGGATGATCAGGAGCAGGGCCAGTCCGACCACGACTGGGATTACCAGCCAGGCGAGTTGTTGGCCGACGTTCCTGGGCGGGAGGAAGCGCGCGGATCGGGTGCGGAGGAGTGAGCCGACCAGTGCGGATGCGCCGGCTGCGAGCAGTAGGAGCAGGGCCGAGATGAGCAGGGGGACGCGGAGGCCGACGCCGACTGCTGGGTTGACTCTGGGCATCTGCGCCCAGGCGATGAGCAGTCCGGTGACTGCGGTGGCTACGACGGCGCCTGCGATGAGTAGGGCACGCTGAGTGGCGCTGCGGGCGCAGCGGAACAGCACTGGTGCGCTGAAGAAGGCGGCGATGGCCAGTACGACGGGCGGCCAGCCGATCGCGTCCTCGGCCGCCGGAACCTGCCAGGAGGCGCCGGACGCGGCGATGGCGACGACGGCGGAGGCGATCGCGCAGAAGGTGGCGGTCGCGGTGAGTGCGGCTTGCTGCCAACCACGCCAGGGTGCGGGGAGCTCACTGTCCAGGCTGGCCAGCTCAGTCTCCAGGTTGATGCGTGCGACCGGGCTGAGGCGTTGGCGGGCCAGTTGGGTGCGGTAGAGGTGGCCGTCGAGCAGTTGGCGCACCTCGTCGTACCGGTGCTCGAGTGCGGACCCGCGGTCGGCGGCGTCTCGCCGTACCTCTGCGGTGTGGACGGCGTAGCGGCTGGGGTCGGCGGCGAGGATGGCGTTGACGGCGTCGAGCAGTACGTCGCCGTTCGCGTCGCGGCGGGGTGGTGCGTAGGAGTCAGGTGGGGGTGCGGCCAGGTCGCCGGTGAGGCGGATCAGGCGGGCTACCTCGGCGATCCGGATGGGTGGTACGCCGTACTGCGGGAGGAGCTCCTCGGCGAGTCGGGCGGAGGCCTCGGCGTCCTCGGCGGGGGTGCCGCCGGGCTCGTGGACGGCGCGGTGCAGCCAGGCGGCCAGTCGCACGGAGGTGGGGTCGGTGGCGAGCTGGACGAGTGAGTCCAGCGCGGTGAGGACGATGTCGAGGTAGTAGTCGCGGTAGGCGCGGCGGTTGCGGTCGACGTACCGGGCGACCAGCTCGTCAGCCAGCTGGTCCGAGCCGGGCACCAGCTGGTCCCACCTCGCACGCAGCTCCACCACTGCAACAGTCTGCCAGCCACACCCCCACGACAAACGCTCGATCTCCCCACCGAGACCTTGCAGGCGCCGCTCAGTTGCCCGTTGGTGCGCCTACTGGCGGGCGGTGAGGATGCCGGTGAGGAGGCCGGGGTAGAGGGTGTCGAGGTCTTCGCGGCGGAGGGTGCTGATCCGGCGGGTGCCTTCGGTGTGGGTGGTGAGGACGCCGGCTTCGCGGAGGATGCGGAGGTGGTGGGCCCGGGTGGAGGCGGTGACGGGCAGCTCGATCTCGCCGCAGGCGATGCCCTCGGGGGCGTCGGCCAGGGCCCGGATGATCTGCAGGCGGACGGGCTCGCCGAGCGCCTGCAGGACCGACTCGACCCGGATCTCCTCCCGGTCCGGCTGCGGTAACGCCTTCCTTGTCATGTCCCCATAATACGACGCCTGTCGAACTTCGATGAACTTCGTAGTACGATCTTCATCGAACTAATCGTCCTCGTCCGGAAGGTCCTCGATGTCCGCACGGATCTACCTGCTCGGCGCCGGCGCGTTCGCGGTCGGCACCAGCGCGTACGTCGTGTCCGGTGTGCTGCCCGACGTCAGCTCCGAGCTGCACGTCTCACTGACGGCCGCGGGTCAGCTCGCCACCGCGTTCTCCCTGTCGTACGCCATCGGCGCCCCGATCCTGTCCACGCTGACCGGCCGCTGGGAGCGCCGTACCCTGCTGATCGCCGCGCTCGTGCTCGCCGCGCTGGGCAACTTGATCGCTGCCGTCGCCACCAACTACCCCGTGCTGATCGTCGGCCGGGTCGTGGCCGCCTTCGGCGCCGCGGTCTACACGCCGGCGGCGACCCTGTTCGCGACCGGACTGCTGCCACCGGAGGAGCGAGGTAGGGCAGTCGCGATCGTCTTCGGCGGCCTCACCTTCGCGCTAGTCCTCGGCGTCCCCGCCGGCACGCTGCTCGGCCCGACCCTCGGCTACAAGGGCGTGTTCGCCCTGATCACCGTCGTCGCCGTACTGGTCGCCATCGCCGAGCGCGCCGCCTTGCCCAAGGTGGCCGCGCCACCCGTGGTCAGTCTGCGCGAGCGATTCGCCGGTGTGACCGACCGCCGGGTGCAGACCGTTCTCGCGATGTCGGTCCTTGGAGTCCTCGCCGCGTTCAGCGTCTACATCTACGTCGTCCCGCTGCTCAAGCAGACCGTGCACCTCGGCGGCAGCGCAGTCGGCATCCTGCTGCTCGTCTACGGGCTGGGCGCCGTCCTCGGCAACCTGCTCGGCGGCCGGGCCACCGACCGCTTCGGCAGCCTCCGGACCCTGTACGGCGTCCTGATCGGCAGCATCGTGATGGTCGGAACACTCGACCTGACCGCCACGACCGTGGTCGGCGCGGCCACAGCGCTGTTCCTGTGGGGCATGTTCACCTGGGCGTTCAACCCGCCGATCCAGAACCTGCTGCTCGAGTTGGGTGGCGGCCTGCTGATCTCGCTGAACGCGTCGGCGATCTACCTCGGCGCCGGCCTGTCCGCAGTCGTCGGCGGCCTGGTCATCCAGCTGGCCGGAATCACCTACCTGCCTCTGGTCGCCGCCGTACTGGACATCGCAGTGCTCGGCCTGCTCGTCACCCTGCGGCGTGACCCGGCGCTCCAGCGGGTCGAGCATCTGGACGAAGAAGAAGCCCTCGTCGTTGTTGCCGACCAGTAGGTCTTGACAGCGCTGTCACGCTGACGCAGTGTTTCACCGATCCGCCCGATCGGTGAATGGATGATTCACGTGCGCGACCCCGCCCCTCCGCAGCCGCCGGCTGACATCGCCGACCGTGTCCGGGCGACGTTGCCGCGGCTGACCGGTGCGCTTCGCCTGGTCGCCGACACTGTGCTCGCCGAGCCGGAGCTGGTGGCCGAGCTGTCCACCGCGGCGCTGGCGGAGCGGGCCGGGGTCTCCCAGGCGAGCGTCACCCGGTTCGCGCAGGCGATCGGGCTGGCCAGTCACCAGCAGCTGCGGATCGCCGTCGCGACGCAGCTGGGCCGCGCGACCATCCCTGGCTGGAGCACGGACCTCGGCCCGGTGATCACCGATGACGACTCGGTCGCCCGGGTCGCCACGGTGGTCGCGAACGCCGACATCCGGGCCATCACCCAGACCGTCGACCAGCTCGACCTGGAAGCCCTCGACCGGGCCGCGCGCGCCCTCGCCGCGGCCCGGCGGATCGACGTGTACGGCGTCGGCGGCAGCTCGACCATCGCCGCCGAGCTCGAGATGCGGCTGTTCCGGATCGGCGCGCAGGTCCGGGCCTGGGCCGAGATCCACGGCGCCGCCACCTCCGCGGCCCTGCTCACCGCCGACGACGCCGTCGTCGCGATCTCCCACTCCGGTACGACGGCCGAGGTCCTCGAGCCCGTCGAACTGGCGCGGGAGCGCGGCGCGACCACGATCGGCATCACCAGTGACCCGCGGTCCCCGCTGGCCGGCGTGGTCGACGAGGTGCTGACCACCGCCGTACTCGAGACGTCGTTCCGCAGCGGTGGTCTGGCCGCGCGGCACTCCCAGCTCGTCGTCACCGACTGCCTCTACATCCGGGTCGCACAGCTGACCTCGGACCGGGCCGGTACGGCGATCGACCTCACCGCAGACATCAGCTCCAAACACTCCGTCCGCACTCGCCGCTCCCGAGGAGACAGACGATGAAGTCCCGCCTGATCGCGGGTGTGCTGGGCACGGTCCTGCTTGCCGCAGGCCTGGTCAGCACCCCGGCGACCGCCCAACCCGTGACCCCGAAGACCGTCCCCGCCCTGACCGGTTGGCAGTCTGCCGCCGGCACGTTCGAGCTCACCCGGCAGAGCCGCGTCCTGGTGGAGCCTCACCAGACGGCGGTGCACGACGATGCCGCCACCTTCACCGCCGACGCGAAGGAGTTGACCGGTCGCCTGCTCCCGGTGGTCCGCAGTACGTCGGCCGGTCGTGCCGGAGACCTGCTCGTGCGTCTCGACCCGGCCCGGGCGGATCTCGGCGCTGAGGGCTACGAGCTGACCGTCGGCAAGACCATCCACATCACCGCGAAGACCGACGCCGGCGCCTTCTACGGGACCCGCACGGTTCTTCAACTCCTGAAAGCGAAGACGATCCCGGCCGGCCGCGTCGTCGACGTACCGAAGTACGCCGAACGCGGCGTCGGCGTCTGCGCCTGCCTGATCAACGTCTCGACGGCGTGGTTCGAGCGGCTGGTGAAGGATGCGGCGTACCTGAAGCTGAACCAGTTGTGGGTCGAGCTGAAGGTGAAGAGCGACACGCATCCCGAGTCCGTCGAGTGGGGCTACTACACCAAGCCGCAGCTCGCCGCCCTGCAACGGCTGGCCGACAAGAACCACGTGACGATCGTGCCGGAGGTCAACTCGCCCGGTCACATCGAGCCGTGGATCCGCAACCGGCCCGATCTGCAGCTGACCGACAGCTCCGGCCAGAAGCAGGTCAGCCGGCTCGACATCACCAAGCCCGAGGCGTTCGACTTCCTCACCGACATCATCGACGAGAACCTGAGCGTGTTCCGGACGCCGTACTGGCACATGGGCGCGGACGAGTACATGCTCGGCTCCGACTACGCCCGCTACCCGCAGCTGCTCGCCTACGCGCAGCAGAAGTTCGGGCCGGACGCCGTGCCGCAGGATGCGTTCGTCGACTTCATCAACCGGATCAACGCCTACGTGAAGGCCAAGGGCAAGACGCTGCGGATCTGGAACGACGGCATCACCACCGCGGCCACGGTCCCGCTGGACCGCGACATCGTCGTCGAGCACTGGCTGGGCAGCGGCGTGAAGCCGAGTGCGCTGCTGGCCGACGGCCGCAAGGTGATGAACGCCGCCTACGCGCTCTACAACGTGCGCGGCGGGTTCAAGACCAACCCGCAGCAGCTCTACACGTCGGGCTGGTCGCCGTTGAAGTTCGACGGCGAGACGGTCGCCGACCGCACCGGGATCACCGGCGCCAAGATCACCCTCTGGCCGGACAACGGCTCCGGGAACACCGAGAACGAGATCGAGGCCGAGGTCCGGATGCCGCTGCGCTTCATCGCGCAGGCGACCTGGGGCACGCCGCAACCGGACCCGGACTACGCCACCTTCGCCACCCGCGCGGACGCGGTCGGACGCGCGCCCGGCTTCGAGAACGTCGACCGCACACCAGTTGCAGCAGGCACCTATTCGTTGACCTTCGGCGGCGAGTACCTGGGCGCCGACGGCGAAGGCGAGCAACTCACTCTGAGTGGAGTGGAGTCCGCCTGGGACGTGACGCCGACCACTGACGGCTACTACACGCTGACCAACCTGGCGTCCGGCCGCTGCGCCGAGTCCCGCCTCGGTACCCGCTACCTCAACACCCCACTGGAGCCCGGTACGGCGATCACCGCGCAGACCTGTGACGCGACCAACCGCCTGCAACGCTGGCAACTCGCCAAGTCGGGCGACCGCATAACGCTGGTCAACGCGATCACCCGGATGGTGGCGACGTTCGACGGCAACGGCCTGGTCCAGCAGCTCCCGGACGGTCACAGCTCGGCTCCGCTCACCCTGACCCCGGTGATCCGGTCGACGGCCGTCGTCGACCGCCAGACGATCACGCCGGGCACTCCCGCGACGCTGACCGTCACCGTCGCCAACACCACCGAGTCGACCGCCACCGGTATCACCGTGACGCCATCGGTGCCCGCCGGCTGGACCGTTGCGCCGAGCAAGCAGTCTGTGCCGGCGCTGGATCCGGGTGCCTCGAAGGACCTGGCGTTCACCGCGATCCCGCCCGCCGATGCCCCGGCGTCCACGGTCGCGCTCGGCGCAGTCACGTCGTACGTCCAAGGGCGTGAGCACCAGCTCGCGACTACGGCTGGTGTCCGGTTGAGTTGTGTGCCGGAGGCGAGTAGTCCGGTGGCGGTCACGTACGTCGACAGCGAGGAGACGGCCGGGGAGGACGGCCGGGCGGTGAACGCGATCGACGGAAACCCGGCGACGTTCTGGCACACCGAGTGGTCCGCGAAGCAGCCGCCGCCACCGCACGAGATCCAGCTCGACCTGGGCGCGGCGAAGTCGGTCTGCGCGGTGACGTACCAGACCCGGCTGAACGCGACCAACGGCCGGATCGCGGACTACGAGATCTACCTCAGCAGCGACGGGACGAACTGGGGCGAGCCGGTGGCCAAGGGCACGTTCGCGAACAGCCCGGACGCCAAGTGGGTGCCGATCGCGGCGACCACCGCCCGCTACCTGCGGCTGGTCCAGCTGTCCGAGGCGAGCGGGAACCCGTTCGGCACCGCCGCTGAGATCACCGTCGACGCGAAGTGAGGACGATGACATGCGAGCCGCAGTCGCCCTGCTCGCCGCTGCGCTGGTGGCGAGTGCGTTGACCACTGTCCAGGCCCGGGCGGCCGATCCCGACGTACTGGACGTCTCGTTCGGTGGATCGTTCTCGAGCGGCAACACGTACACGGCCGCGACCGGTGAGGTGATGGGTGGCACGGTCACCCGCCGGTCGGGCGGGGAGTCGCTCGACCCTGCCCGTGGTGTCGTCCTCGGTGGCGGTGCCGACGGCATCCGCTTCCGGCCGAGTACGGCGCTCAGCGGCGGCGCCATCCAGCGGTCGTTCCTGATCGAGACCGCCTTCACGCCGGACGCGGCGCAAGGATCGCTGGCCACGATCACCGCGATCGGCGGCGCGATCTTCGGCCGGTACAACGGCACGAACCTGCAGTACGGCTTCAGTGTCGAGAGCGGTGGGGAGTGGCGGGACGTCGTACAGACCGTGCCAGTGCCGTCCGCTGGAGAGCAGCATGTGCTCGCGCTCGCCTACGAGGTGACCAGCGGCGGTGCGACATTGCATGCGTTCCTCGACGGGCAGCAGTTGCCGGCCGCGGTCAGCACCGACGGCACCGCAACCTGGCATCCGGACGCAGGTGCGGACATCGGGATCGGCAACGAGGTGCACCCATCCGCTCTGCAGCGTGGGCTCGACGGCTCGATCCGGCAGGTACGGCTCGCGACGTTCAGCGGCGCCTTCAACCCGGCGGACCTTCGGCTGGCGAAGCCGGTGGTCTCGACGTCCAAGGTCGCGGTCGGGTTCGAGGGTGCGATCGGGGCCGACGGCAACTACCAGCCGGCGCTGGGGGAGAAGGCCGATCCGGTCCCGGTGGTCACCGGCGGTGTGGTGACCGAGCCCGGTCGGCTGCGGCTGTCCGGCAAGGGTGGTATCAGCTGGCAGGGATCTCAGCTGGACGGCGGGGTGCTGGCGGAGACCGTGGTGTCGCCGGATGTGCTTCGCCCGGGTGTCGGGCTGATCGACCTGCTGGGACTTGCCCAGTTGGTCGTCGGCACCAACGACATCGAGCTGAAGGCAGGCGGCGAGTCCATTCCGCTCGAGCTCGGAGCACCTGCGGTCAAGGAAGGCGTGCGCTACCACCGGTTCGGCCTGGCGATCGAGAACGGCGACACCGTGACGGCGCTGGTCAACGGGACTCCGGTGAGCAGGACGATTGCCGGTGAGTCGACCGGCCAAGTGCGCTGGCTGGACGGTGCGCGCGGTATGGCGTACGGCATCGGTGTCAGCACCTTCCTGGGTAAGCCGCCTGTGGAGGCACAGGCGCTGCAAGCACTCCCGTGTGTGGTCGGCAAGCTCAGCCCCGCCCGGACGATGCCCGTTGCGGAGGGGGAGTGCGCCACCTCGCTGGTGGCCAAGGCTGCGGCGATCCGCCCGGACGCCCGGCAGGTCGCGTGGCAGCGGATGGAGCAGACGGCGTTCCTGCACTTCGGGGTGAACACGTTCACCGGCCTGGAGTGGGGCCACGGCGACGAGGACCCGAACCTCTTCCAGCCGACCGGTCTCGACACCGACCAGTGGGCCCGCACCCTGCGTGACTCCGGCTTCAAGCTGGCCATCCTCACCGTGAAGCACCATGACGGCTTCCTGCTGTACCCGTCCCGCTACAGCAAGCACACTGTCGCCTCCAGCTCGTGGCAGGACGGCCAGGGTGACGTGGTCCGGGCGTTCGTCACGTCGATGCGCAAGTACGGCGTCAAGGTCGGCTTCTACCTGTCGCCAGCAGACGAGAACCAGTACCTGGACGGCGTCTACGCCAACGGCAGCGCGCACACCCCACGCACCATCCCGACCCTGGTCCCGGACGACGACCGGGCCGGCCAGGAGCTACCGCAATACACGCTGACTGCCTCCGACTACGGCGCCTACATGCTCAACCAGCTGTACGAGCTGCTGACCGAGTACGGGCCGGTGGACGAGGTGTGGTTCGACGGTGCGCAGGGCCGGATCCCGCCGGACAAGGTGGAGACGTACGACTTCCCCAGCTGGTACACCCTGATCCGGGAGCTCGCGCCGCAGGCGACGATCGCGGTCAGCGGACCGGACGTGCGCTGGGTCGGCAACGAGTCGGGCCTGGCGCGCCCGGACGAGTACAGCGTCGTACCGACGATCACCAAGCCGAACGGCGCTCCGGAGTACGCACTCGGGTACGCCGCCGCCGACCAGGGCAGCCGCAAGGCGCTGCTGGCCGGGCGGGACGCGGATGCGACCGAGCTGGCGTGGTGGCCGGCGGAGTCGGACGTGTCGATCCGCGAGGGCTGGTTCCACCATCCCGAGCAGGAGCCGAAGACGGTCGCGCAGCTGATCGACATCTACTACAAGTCGGTCGGCCGGAACTCGGTGCTGCTGCTCAACATCCCGCCCGACCGTCAGGGCCGGTTCGACGAGCGTGACGTGACCAGACTGGCCGAGTGGCGGGCGCAGCTGGCCGCGGACATGCCGGAGGACCTCGCCCGGCAGGCACGGGCGACCGGCGATGGCGTGAGCCCGCAGGCGGCGATCGACGGCAACCCGGACACCTCCTGGCGGAACCCGGGGACCGGCGCGCTCACGCTGACACTGCCCGAGCCGGCCACTGTGCGCAGGGTGTCGCTCGGCGAGGACATCCGGTATGGCCAGCAGATCGAGGCCGGGGTGGTCGAGGTGCGGACCGGCGAAGGCTGGCAGCAGGTGGCCACCTTCGGCGCGGTCGGGCAGCGCCGGATCCTGGCCCTGGAGACGCCGGTGGAGACCGGCGCAGTCCGCGTCCGGATCACCGGGTCCAGGGCGAAAGTGAGGCTTGCAACAGTCTCCGTTTTCTGACTGGCACCCCCGTTGAGGCAGGCTTAGCGGCATGCGTTTCCTGGCCGCGCTGATGCTGCTGACCTCGACGATGACGAGCGCCGGCGACCCCAACTCCGTGGTCGAGGGCTGGAAGACCTCACCGGTGTACGTCGACCCGACACAAGGCGTGCTCGTCTCCGACGAGGAGGCGGCGAAGCTGGCCGAGCGGGTCGAGGACTACGACCCGGCCATCCGGATCGCCGTACTGCCGGAGGAGGCGCTCGACGACGGGCGCCGGGACAAGCAGATGTCCGCGGAGGCGTTCGTGGACACGGTCGCTTACAAGCAGGCGTCGGACGGGATCTACCTGATCGTGTTCGGCGACCGGATCACCTGGGCGAAGGCGGTCGGTGTCACCTCACCGATCGACGGCGTGCTGGCCGAGGAGCTGCGCGAGCACGGCCGGTCCGACCCGGTCGGGACGCTCAACGGGGTGCTGGACCAGCTCGACGTACCCAAGTCGTCCAGTGGGGTGCCGGGCTGGTTGGTGGCGTTCCTGATCACTCTGGGCCTGCTTGCGGGAGGCGGCGCGGCGGTGTGGTGGTGGCGGTTGCGTCAGGAGACTGAGGAGGAGCCTGAGCCAGAGGAGGATCCGCAGCCGGACACGCTGGAGGAGCGGAGAGCCCTGGCGCGGGAGGAGGTCGCCCGGTTCGGTGCGGAGCTCGACTCCGCCGGCCTGACCAAGGACGGCCTCGGCGAGGAGGCGGCGACGGATCTGCAGGCGGCCCAGGCCGCGTACGCCGCCGCCACCCGAGTGATCGACGGCAAGCCCGACGACGACCAGCTGCGCGGGGTCCGCGCGACCGTCGGGTACGGCCGCTGGCGGCTGGCCTGTGCACAGGCCAGGGTCGAGGGTCGACCGGTGCCGCCGTTCCGGGCGCTCCGGCCGGTGCGGCGGTCAGGCGGCCTGTAGGACTGCGGGCAGGTCCTCGCTGTGCAGGACGGCCAGCGACGTGACAGCACGGGTCAGGCAGACGTAGAGGCGGCGGAGCCCGGTGCGCTCGTCGGCCTCACCGGCGACGATGCCGGCCGGCTCGACCAGGACCACGTGGTCGAACTCCAGACCCTTGGCCAGTGACGCCGGTACGACGTCCAGGTGCGCGTCGACGTCGTCCTCGTCACCGAGCACGGAGAACGGGATTCCCTTGTCCTGCAAGGCCTTCCGGGTCGCCGTGACCAGGGCGTCCGGGACGATCAGCCCGATCGATCCGAGCCGCGACGACACCTCGTGGACGGTAGACACGGCCGCGGTGAGGCTGTCCGGTACGCGCGTGATGGCCAGCTCACCGCGCGAGCGCCGTACTGCGGTGGGCGGGGTGAGGTGTGGGGCGATCGACGGCAGCAGGCGGGCGGCGTACTCGATCACTTGACCGGGCACGCGGAAGCCAGCGGTCAGCTCCTCGGTGTGGGCGCCGGTCTTGCCCAGATGCCCCAGCGCCTCGTCCCACGACGGTGTCGCCCACGGTGTGGTGCCCTGCGCGATGTCACCGAGCACAGTCATCGAGCCGGTCGAGCATCGCCGCCCGACTGCCCGCAGCTGCATCGCCGACAGGTCCTGCGCCTCGTCCAGGACAACGTGCCCGAGTGACGGCGTACGGTCGACCAGATCGGCGACCTCGTCGATCAGAGTGGCATCGGCGACGGACCACTTCGCCGCGCCGACCGACCGGGGCGCCTTGTCCCACTGCAGCAGCTCCTGCTCCTCAGGGGTCAGGATCCCGTCGGCGTGCTCGGCCAGCAACTCCGGGTCGGTGAACAGCCGGAACACCAGCTTCGCCGGGTCCACAGCCGGCCAGAGCGCCTCGGCGTACTGCTTGACCGGACGGCTGCGCGCGACCGCGTCCTGCACTCGGTCGTCGGGGGAGTCACCGGCCGCCTCCATCCGGAGCAGCACGGCGTGGGCCAGCCGCTGCGGCAACATCGCCCGACCGGCGCCGTACCGAATGCCTCGGGTCCGCAGCTCGCTGACCAGCTCCTCCGCCTGGTACGCCGCAACCCGCCAGCGATGCGCCCCACGCGGCACGACCAGCGCCTCCTTCGGCAGCTGCACCTGCGACCACACGGCCCGGTGCAACACCTCCGCCATCCGGGCGTCACCCTTCAGTACGTCGACCGCCGCCGGCCCCGGCCCGGTCACGCGGACCCGCGCGACCAGCTCCTCGACAGTCGTCTGCTTCGCCTCGATCTCACCCAGCGCGGGGAGGACGTCACCGATGTAGCGCAGGAAGCTGGCGTTCGGCCCGACCACGAGGACGCCGGCCCGGCTGAGCTGGTCCCGATACGCGTAGAGCAGGTACGCAGCGCGGTGCAGGCCGACCGCGGTCTTCCCGGTCCCGGGCGCTCCCTGGACGCAGATGGTGTCGTCGACGCCGGCCCGGACGATCACGTCCTGCTCGGGCTGGATGGTCGCCACGATGTCGCGCATCGGGCCGGAGCGCGGGCGCTCGATCTCGGCGTCCAGGATGTCGCTGTGCTCGTCGGTCGGCGCCGCGGCCGTCAGGTCCTCGTCCTCGAAGGCGGTCATCTCGCCGTGCGTGAAGCCGAACCGCCGCCGGATCCCGACGCCCATCGGCTCGGTCCGGCTGGCCCGGTAGAACGGCACCGAGATGTCTGCTCGCCAGTCCACCACCAGCGGCTCGCCCAGCGCGTCGTTCACGTGCCGGCGGCCGATGTGGAACGTCTCGGTGGTCGGCTCGAGGTAGTCCAGCCGGCCGAAGAACAGCGGCACCTCGGGGTCGTCCTCGAGCTCCTTCATCCGCCGCCAGATCGCGGCTTTCAGGAACTCCTGGTTGACCCGGTCGGCGCTGTGGATCTCCAGCGCGCCGGTCTTCTCCCGCATCACCGCCAGCGCGGCACGGGACGTCTTCAGGTAGTCCTTCTCGGCCTGGAGGGTGTCGGACGTATCAGGGGGCACAGCGAACCTCCGGCAAGGGGTGGGGGAAGCCCAGCTACGTTACTTGAGCACCCTGCTCGGGGAAACCGAATTTCGGGCTCGCAGGTCGTCGTGCAGGCCGGGACGGAGCAGCAGTGGGAGGCTGACCGCGAGCAGCAGCAGGGCGACGATCCCGTCCAGCCAGTAGTGGTTGGCGGTCACGACGACGACTCCGAACGTGATGATCGGGTGCAGCAGCCACAGCCAGCGCCAGCGCGTGCGGGTGATCAGGATCATCGACAGCGCGATCAGGGCGGCCCAGCCGACATGCAGGCTCGGCATCGCGGCGAACTGGTTGGCCACGCCGCCGGACCGCTCGGCGCCGTACACCGACAGGCCGAACTGCAGGCCGGTGTCGACGAACCCCGGCATCATCCGCGGCGGTGCGAGCGGGAACACGATGTGCCCGATCAGGGCCAGTCCGGTCAACGACACGATCGTCCAGCGGACGTGGGTGTAGGCCCGCGGTCGCCAGATGCTGAGCCAGAGCAACACGCACGCGGTCAGCGGGGCGTGCACGCTCGCGTAGTAGACGTTCGCTCCCTCGACCAGTTGCGGGAGCTTCAGCGCCGCGTGCTGGATCGATGCCTCGTTCGGCAGGTGCAGCCAGTTCTGTAGCGCGAGGATCTCCCGGGCATGGTCGAACGCCGACCCGGTGTGCTTCGCGGCGATCTGCCGGCCCGCGCTGTAGACCAGAAACAGCGTGGCCAGCAGGATCGCTTCCCGTACCACCCGCCAGACGACCGGCGCGGGCCGCCTGCCGGCGTCCCGCCCCTCGTCTTCCCCATCGATCCCCACCCGTTCGAGCGCCTGCGTCCCCATAACTTTCGACGGTACCTGGCGTTCGGTCGGGATTTGCCCAGGCGAAACCCTGGCGTTGCCCCTGGGCAATCCCCCGGGCGACAGTTCGTGACGCACCCGTCACCCGGTTGGGATCAACCCTTGACGGCCCCCGTCAGCACGCCCTTGGCGAAGTGCCGTTGCAGGAACGGGTAGATCAGCAGGATCGGGACGATCGAGACGACCAGGATGGCCATCTGGATCGACGCCTGCGGCGGCAGCAACTCGGTGCCGAGCTCGGCGCTGCCCAGCTGGGTGTCGTTGATGACGTACGTCCGCAATACCAGCTGCAACGGCCACAGCTTGCTGTCGTTCAGGTACAGCAGGGCGCTGAAGAACGCGTTCCAGTACGCCACTGCGTAGAACAGGCCGATCACCGACAGCACCGCCTTGGACAGCGGCAGCACGATGTAGCCGAAGATCTTCAGCTCGCCGGCGCCGTCCATCCTTGCGCTCTCGGTGAGCTCGCCCGGCAGGTTCATGAAGAACGCCCGCAGCACGATCACGTTGAACGCGCTGACCATCGTCGGCACGATCAGCGCCCAGATGCTGTCCAGCAGCCCGACCCCCTTGACCACCAGGTACGTCGGGATGATGCCGGGGGAGAACAACATGCTGAACAGGATCACCAGCAGGATCGGCCGCCCGGCCACGAACGACGGCCGGGACAGCGCGTAGGCGAGCAGGCAGGACACGGTGAGGCTGAGCAGCGTCCCGACCACGGTGACGAAGACGCTGATGAACAGCGCCTGCGTCACCACGCCGCCGGCGAACAGCGACTCGTACGCCGCGAAGCTGATCGACTCCGGCAGCAGCACCAGCCCGCCCGACTCGTTGATCTGCTTGTTCGGCGCCACGCTGGTCGAGATCACCCCGACGAACGGGAGGATCACCGCCGCGCAGAACACCAGCAGCACCAGGCCCTTGAAGATCCGCATCGGCCAGGACGGCATCGGCACGCCCTGCACGATCTTGCGTGTCATCGCTGGTACACCCCTTGCTCGCCGAAGATGTGCGCCACCTTGTTCGCGGCCAGCACCAGGGCCACGCCGACCAGGCCCTTCACCAGGCCGACCGCGGCGGCCACGCCCCAGGCGCCGCCGATCACGCCGTTGTTGTAGACGTAGGTGTCCAGGACCTCACTGACGTCCCGGCCGACCGCCTGCTGCTGCAGGATGATCTGCTCGAAGCCGACGGTCAGCGAGTCGCCGAGCCGCAGGATGAACAGCAGGATGATGATCCCGCGCAGCCCCGGCAGCGTGACGTGCCACAGCTGCCGCATCCGGCTCGCGCCGTCCACGCTGGACGCCTCGTACAGCTGGGAGTCGATCTGGGACAGCGCGGCCAGGAACAGGATCGTCGCCCAGCCGGTGTCCTTCCAGATGATCTGCGACGTCAGCAGCACGTGGAACAACTCGGAGTTCCCGATGATGTTGATCGTCGCCAGGTCATGCGATCGCAGGTAGTTGTTCAGCAACCCGCTGCCACCGAGCATCTGCTGGAACAGCGCGACCACGATCACCCACGACATGAAGTGCGGCAGGTAGAGGATGCTCTGCGCGATCCGCTTGATCCGCTCCGAGAACAGCGAGTTCAGCAGCAGGGCCAGCAGGATCGGCGCCGGGAACACGAAGACCGACTGCAGGCAGGTCAGGATCAGGGTGTTCTTCAACGCCCGCAGGAACGCCGGGTCGCCGTTGAAGATCACGCCGAAGTTCGACCAGCCGGACCAGTCGCTGCCGCTGATGCCTAGGAACGGCTGGTAGTCCTTGAACGCGATCACGTTCCCCAGCAGCGGCACGTAGTGGAACGCGATGATCAGCGCGGTCCCGGGCACCGCGAACAGCAGCAGCACCTTGTCCCGGAGCAGTCGCTGCCCCAGACCGAGCCGCTGCTGTCGCGTGGTGGATCGCTGGAGCATCTACTTCCCTGCCGCCTCGGAGAAGGCCTTCTCGAGCTCGCCGCGCATGGTGTCGCCGCCGGACGACTTCCAGGTCTGCACCGCCGCGGTCCAGTCCGACACCGGCTTCTTGCCCTGCACGATCTGCGACTCCAGGTCGGTCATCGTCTTGGCCAGCTGGGTCTGCTTCTTCGACTGGGTGTCGGAGTACAGGCCGTACGACGCGTCGTACACGAGCCGGTCCGCCACCTTCTGCTGGATGGCGTGCTGGTTCTGCGGCACGTCGGGCTTGCCGGCCCAGTACAGCGCCAGCGCGGAGTCGCTGATGTACTGCAGGCCGATGCCGGTCTCGACCACACCGGTCTTGGTCGGCACCGGGTCCGTGCCCTGCAACGCGTAGTGGCGGCCGGCGACGCCGTACTTGCGGAACAGGTACTCCTCGGTGCCGAACGGTGCGGCCATCCAGTTCGCGATCTTCAGCAGCGTGTCGGCCGAGTGCTTGCTGTCCTTGCTGAAAGACGTGATGTTGTTCAGCGCCGAGCCCATCCACGGCGCGCCCTGACCGCCGTCGAAGCCCGGTACGTCGAGCATGTTCACCGAGAACGCGTCACCGGCGGTGTTGTCGGAGTAGTACTGGTTCCAGGCGACGAAGCTGTCGTAGTCGAACGCCGCGATACCGCCGTTGAACCACTGCTTGCGGGCACTGGCCTTGTCGTTGAACGCGTCCGGGTTGATCACCCCGGCCTCGACCATCTTGCGGCCGGCCTCGAGCGCCTCGAGCTGCGCCTCGTGCTCGTACATCGAGGTGAACTTGCCGCCCTCCTCCTTCCAGATGTTGGGGATCATCAGCATCTGGCGGATGGTCGACAGCGGCACCCGGGTCCAGGCCCACTTGTTCTGCTTGGCCGCGGTCATCTCCTTGGCCAGGTCGAGGAACTCCTGGAAGTTCTTCGGCGCCGGGTCCTTGATGCCCTTCGCGGCCAGCAGGTCCGCGCGGTACAGCGGCAGCGACGTCCGGGACATGCCGCGCGGCACCGGGACGCCGTAGATCGCGCCGTTGAAGACACAGCCCTTCCAGTACTCGGTCGGGATGTTCGCCAGGAACGGGTACTTCTTCACCGCGTCACCGGACAGCTGCTCGGTCAGGTCCATGCACTTGGCCTTGACCAGGCCCGGGATCTGCACGGTGTCGACCGGGATGTTCAGGATGTCCGGCAGGTCGCCGCCGGCGATCCGGGTGGCGAACTTGTCCTTGTACTCGTCGTTCGAGGCCATGCTGATCTGCAGCTCGGAGCCGAGCCGCTGGTTGACCGCCTGCCAGAACTGGTTCTTGTCCGCCGCCGGCGGGATCGCGCCGGGGATGTTCGTCATGAACGTGATCGGCTTGCCGTCGCCGGGCGCCTCGGCGATCGCGCGGACCGGGTTCGCCGGGTACTTCAGGAACCCGTCCAGGACGACGTCGGTGCCGGGCAGGTCGGGCTTGATGTCGCCGTACTTGGTGTAGGTCGGCAGTTTCACGGCCAGGTTGGCGGCGGCCGTGTTCTTGTCCGAAGCACACCCGGCCAGCAGCGGCGTACCGGTGACCGCGACAGCGGCGGCGGCCAGGCCGCCGCCGAGGAATGTTCTTCTGCTGACTGGCATGAGGCCTCACTTCCATCGGAGGGCCACACCATGACATAGTACGTCCTATGTCTTCAAGAGTCGGCGCGCAGATCGTTTTCGATCCGGCGCACAGCGGCTACCACACGTTCCGGATCCCGTCCGTGCTGGCGCGGGGGCCGCTCGTGCTCGCCTTCTGTGAGGGACGGCTGCACGGGTCCGGCGACGCCGGCGAGATCGAGGTCGTGCTGCGGCGCTCCCTCGACGGCGGCCAGACCTGGCTGCCGCTGCAGGTAGTGTCCGCGGTGCCCGGCAAGACCTGCGGGAACCCGGTGCCGGTGATCGACCCGGCGAGCGGCGACATCGTGCTGGTCACGGTGCAGAACGGCGCCGACGCGGTGGAGATGTCGCTTGCCCGCGGCACCGATCCCGAGTCCGGGCGGCGGGTGTTCGTGCAGCGGTCCGCGGACGACGGTGCGACGTGGAGCCCGACGGTCGAGATCACCTCGCAGGTGAAGCCGGCCGACTGGGGTTGGTACGCGACCGGGCCGTGTCATGGGATCGCGCTGACGACCGGGCGTCTCGTCGTACCGGCGAATCACTCCTTCGTGCCGTCCGAGCCTGTCGACGACCTGATCCGGCTGAACGGCGGGCACTGCATCGTGAGCGACGACGGCGGTGTCACCTGGTCGGTCGGGTTCGTGGATCGCAACGACGGCGCGGAGATCAACGCCAACGAGACGACCGTGGCCGAGCTTCCGGACGGACGGCTGTACTTCAACGCCCGCAACCACCAGGGGACCGGGCCGGCCCGGGTGCACGCGTGGTCCTCGGACGGCGGTGCGACGCTCGACGCGCCGTACGCCGGGATCCCGGAGATCACCGCGCCGGGGATCCAGGGGAGCATGCTCGCGCTGCCCGACGGCCGCCTGTTGTTGTCGACACCCGTCAACCCGTCGAGTCGCCGTGAGCTGACCGTGTTCGTCAGCAAGGACTCCGGTCAGTCGTGGGGGCCTGAACTGGTCGTCCACGAGGGCATGGCCGGGTACTCCGACCTGGTCCTGCTGCCCGACGGCCGGGCCGGGATCTTCTACGAGGCCGGTGAGACCTCGTCCTTCGCCACCCTGCGCTTCGCCATGTTCGCCCTTTGAGGTTGGGAGACCCCTTGACCGACTCCGCCCAGTTGACCGGCGTCGTACCGCCGCTCGTCACCCCGCTCACACCCGAGTACGACGTCGACACCGCATCGCTGGCCAGGTTGATCGACCATCAGCTGACCGGTGGTGTGAACGGGGTGTTCGTGCTCGGCACCTCCGGCGAAGGCACGTTCCTGACCGACGAACAACGGCAGGTCGTGCTCGAGACCACCGTGACCGAGGTGGCCGGTCAGGTGCCGGTGCTGGCCGGTGTCATCGACACGTCGACCGCCCGCGCCGGCGCCCATCTGTCTGCCGCGATGAAGGCGGGTGTGGATGGGCTGGTCGCGACCGCGCCGTTCTACGCCGCCACGCATCCGGCCGAGATCGAGCGGCACTTCGTCCGGCTGGCCTCGCTGGCCGGGGACACGCCGCTGTACGCGTACGACATCCCGCCGCGGGCTGGGGTGAAGCTGCCGGCGTCGCTGATGATCTCGCTCGGTCAGCGCGGGGTCATCGCCGGGGTGAAGGACTCCAGCGGACAGGAGACGAGCCTTCGTCGGTTGGTGCTGGACCGGCGAGACGCCGGGCTGTCCGGGTTCGCGGTGATGACCGGCTCCGAGGTGACGGTCGACTCGTCGCTGGCCTTCGGTGTCGACGGCGTCGTACCCGGGTTGGGGAACGTGGATCCGGCCGGGTACGTGCGGTTGTACGACGCGGTTGCTGCTGGGGACCTGGCGGCGGCACGGGCCGAGCAGGACCGGTTGATCAGGTTGTTCGAGATCATCGACGTCGCGGATCGCGGGCGGATGGGGGCTAGCTCGGCCGCGCTAGGCGCGTTCAAGGCGGGGCTGTATCTGCTCGGCGTGATCGCTTGCCCGGTGACGGCGTACCCGTCGATCCCGCTGGACGACGCGGAGATCGAGGCGATCCGGCCCTTGCTCGAGCGCGCCGGACTACACTGAACGGTTCCAAGTTTCTGAGGAGGCCGGCAGTGACGACGGGTGGGCTCAGCCGGGCACGGGGTGCGGCGGGGAATCAGTCCTTCATTCGCGACCAGATGAAGTCGTACATCCTGGAGCGCGGGCTGAAGGCGGGTGACCCGCTGCCCAACGAGCAGGAGCTGATGGCTCAGCTCGGCGTCGGGCGGCACCCGTTGCGGGAGGCGATGAAGGCGCTGCAGGCGGTCGGCATCATCGAGATCCGGCACGGGTACGGGACGTACGTCGGCGAGGTGTCGCTGCAGTCGCTGGAGGACGGGCTCGCGTTCCGGATGTCGCAGTCGATGGCCGGCGACCTCCGCGACGTCCAGAACGTCCTGGAGGTCCGCCAGGCCATCGAGGTCGGCCTGGCGGACGACGTCGTCGCCCACTTCAGCTCCCACGGGTACGACACCCTGGAGCCGATCGTCCAGGCGATGGAGGCCAAGGCCGCCGACGGCAAGTACTTCCCCGACGAGGACTGGGCCTTCCACCAGGCCCTCTACGAACCCCTGGGCAACGCCCTCGTCATCGACCTGCTGTCAGTCTTCTGGCGAACCTTCTCCCAGGTCGACGCTCGTCTCCCCGGCGCCCGCTACTCCCCAGCCGACGCCGCCGCCTGGCACCGCGACCTCCTGAACACCCTCCAGACCGCCGACCCCGACGCCTTCGCCCGCTCCATGAAAAAACACTTCAACGGCATCCACACCCGCCTGGGCGAGTAGTTCGACAGGACGTACAGGTCCACTGAGGGCACGCCGGCCGGTCGCTGAGCGGGACGAGAACGGTCGGGCGGAGACACCTCCTGTCGAGCTGTTCCTGTGGACAAGGCACGACGCGAGTCGACCCATCTCGGGCACCATCCTTCGGATGGAAACGCTCGGCGAGATGCTGGTACGACGGGGTGGATGGACGACTCTGTCAGAGCTGCTGCAGGTGACATCCCGCAAGGCGATCGCGGCCGCGCTCGAGCGGGGTGAGCTGCAGCGAATCGCTCAAGGCGTCTACGCTGTGCCGGGCCTGCGGACGGACAAGGTGGCCGCTCTCGCGTACGACGGCGTCCTCTCGCACACCAGCGCTGCGGCAGCGCTGGGTCTCCCGCTCCTCGTGCAGCCGGAGAAGCCGCATGTCACCGTTCCGCCCAAACGCCGTCCACGCCCGGGACCGCCCGCGGTTCTGCACTGGGCCCCGACTCTCGTCGACGAACGCCGGCACCGGATCACGTCACTGCTGCGGACCGTCGTCGACTGCTGCCGCATTCTCCCGTTCGCGGAGGCACTCGCTGTCGCCGATGCCGCCCTCGCCACCGGACACCTCAGCCAGGACGAACTCCTTGCCGCGACAGCAGCGATGCGGGGTCCCGGATGCCCGAACGCCCGGAGGACGACGGCAGTCGCAACGGGCCTGTCCGGTAGCTTCCTCGAGTCCATGCTCAGGGCGCTCCTCATCGAGAAGGGCATCGACGGCTTCGAGCCGCAGGTCCTGGTATCCAACGGCCGCTTCCGGGCTCGGGTTGACCTGGGACATCGCGAGGCCCGGGTGGCGCTCGAAGCAGACGGCTGGGAGTTCCACGGATCCCGGCGCGACTTCGCTGCCGACTGCCACCGGTACGACGAGTTGGTGGCGGCCGGCTGGCTGGTGCTCCGGCTTACCTACGAACAGGTGATCGGCGCCCCAGAGTGGGTCGTCGCCACGATCCATGCTGCGCTGGCGCAGCGACTCGCCGGCTGACGGGACAAATGGACAGGAGGTGTCCGCACGAGCCCACCAACTGCCGCCGGCGGTCAGCGTCGCGATCTCCTGGCTGACCCGACACCTCCTGTCGAACTGCACCATTCAGCTCAGGCGAAGAGGTTCTCCGCGTCCACGATCTCCCCCTCCAACCTTTCCTTCCTTGAGGTCAGGCGAAGAGGTTTTCGGCGTCGACGATGGTGTAGGCGTAGCCCTGTTCGGCGAGGAAGCGTTGGCGGTGGGCGGCGAATTCGGCGTCGACCGTGTCTCGGGCGACTATCGAGTAGAAGCGGGCGGTGCGGCCGTCGCCTTTGGGGCGGAGGACTCGGCCTAGGCGTTGGGCTTCTTCCTGGCGGGAGCCGAAGGTGCCGGAGACCTGGATGGCGACCGACGCCTCCGGGAGGTCGATGGAGAAGTTGGCGACCTTGCTGACCACCAGCCGGGTGATCTCGCCGGCCCGGAACGCGTCGAAGAGCCGCTGGCGTTCGCGGACGGTCGTCTCGCCCTTGATCACCGGGCACTCCAGCCGCTCGCCGAGCTCGTCCAGCTGATCGATGTACTGGCCGATCACCAGCAGCGGCTCGTCCGCGTGGTGTTCGGCGATTCGCCGTACCAGCCTCGACTTCGCCGGGGTCGATGCGGCCAGCCGGTAGCGGTCCTCGGGCTCCGCGGTCGCGTACACGAACCGTTCCGTCTGCTCCAGGTCGACCCGCACCTCGACGCAGTCCGCCGGAGCGATCCAGCCCTGCGCCTCGATGTCCTTCCACGGCGCGTCGTACCGCTTCGGGCCGATCAGCGAGAACACGTCACCCTCGCGGCCGTCCTCCCGGACCAGCGTCGCGGTCAGGCCGATCCGCCGCCGGGTCTGCAGGTCGGCGGTCATCCGGAAGATCGGCGCCGGCAGCAGGTGCACCTCGTCGTACACGATCAGGCCCCAGTCGCGCGCGTCGAAAAGCTCCAGGTGCGTGTAGACACTCTTCCGGCGGGTCGTCATCACCTGGTACGTCGCGATGGTCACCGGGCGGATCTCCTTGCGGGCACCGGAGTACTCGCCGATCTCGTCCTCGGTCAGGCTGGTCCGGCGGAGCAGCTCGTCCTTCCACTGCCGCGCGGACACCGTGTTCGTGACCAGGATCAGCGTGGTCGCGGACGCCTGCGCCATCGCGGCCGCGCCGACGATCGTTTTGCCGGCTCCACAGGGCAGTACGACGACACCGGAGCCGCCGTGCCAGAACGAGTCGACCGCCTGCTGCTGGTACGGGCGCATGTCCCAGCCCTCACGTACCAGGTCGATCTTGTGCGTCTCGCCGTCGACGTACCCAGCGAGGTCCTCGGCCGGCCAGCCGAGCTTGAGCAGGGTCTGCTTGAGGTGCCCGCGCTCGGACGGGTGCACCAGGACGGTGTCGTCGTCGATGCGGGCGCCCATCATCGGCTTGACCTTGTTGCTGCGCAGCACCTCTTCCAGCACCGGCCGGTCGGTCGTCACCAGCACCAGCCCGTGCTGCGGGTGCTTCTCCAGCCGCAGCCGGCCGTAGCGGTCCAGGGTCTCGGCGATGTCGACGAGAAGCGAGTGCGGGACGGGGTAGCGGCTGTACCGCAGCAGCACGTCGATGACCTGCTCCGCGTCGTGCCCGGCGGCCCGCGCGTTCCACAGCCCCAGCGGCGTCAGCCGGTAGGTGTGCACATGCTCCGGCGCCCGCTCCAACTCGGCAAACGGCGCAATAGCCTTCCTGCACTCATTAGCGTCCGCATGCGCAGTCTCCAACAACAAAGTCTTGTCCGACTGCACAATCAAGGGACCGTCTGTCACACCCAACTCCCATCGTCGCCCCGACCTTCCATTGTGCCTGAGGCGATCAATCGACGGGGCGGGCGGTGGCTATTCGGTGGAGGGCGTAGGTGCGGGGTTGGTCGGCGCCTTCGTCGTAGGCGGTGAGCCAGCCGTCGGCTACTCGGACGGGTTCGACGATGCGTTCGGAGCTGGTGCCGTTGTGGTCGACGTAGGAGATCCACGTGCGGGTGTGGGCCTCGGCGGCGTTGGAGAGGATGCCGATGGTCTCGGCGGGGGCGGTGGGTTCGATCAGGCCCTCGTCGGTGGGGCGTTCGGCGGCGATGCGGTCGCCGGCGCGGACCTTCTCGATGACGGCCTTCACCTGGTCGTCCGTGAGGTCCAGATGGCTGTCGACAAAGTCCCGGCTGGTACGGCGACGTGGAGTCTCACCCCGTCGGGTCGCCGCGGTCGTCACGTGCACCACCCCGTCGAACGTCTCCGCCAGCGGCGCCAGACCGGCCTCGCGCAACCGGCTCAGCACCATGTCCGGCGGCGACGGCGACACCACGACCGTCGGCGCCAGTCGCCGGAACCGGATGCCCGGCAGGTTCGAGCTGAGCAGGTGCGTGAGCACGTCCTCGTCGTCACAGCGCAGGTACGTCGACGCCGTGCCAAGCCGGAGTACGCCGTGACGCCGCGCAACGTCGTCGATGAGGTACGTGAGCGGCTGCGGGACCGGTGTCCGGGAATGCTCGGCCAGCCACTTGTGCAGTTGGTCCGCGGTCCGTCCGAGGTCGAAGGCACGCCGTACTGAGCTCTCACTGAACCTGTAGACACCCGCACCACCGTGCGACTCCACATCGGCCATCGCGGACAACTCGTCCTGCACTACACGGACCAGTGGGCCCGGCGCGACCGCAGTGAGGTCCGCTTGCAGCAGCACCTCGGACACCGGCTCGGGGACCAGCGGGCTGATCGCCTCAGCCAGGTCCTCGGCGGTCGGCTCTGCCCCGAGCAGCGGCCGTGCATGCTTCGCCAGAGCCCCAAGGCCAGTCAGACCGAGCAATGCGGCCTCAGCGATCGTCCACTCGACCAGCTCGTCCCGGAACTGCCCACCACGCCGCGGCCGGTGCCAGGCGACCCAGGTGATCACAGACTCAGTCGCCGGCGCCGTACCAACTTCTGCCTCGGCCAATGCCTGCAACGCGAGCACTCGAATCTCCGGAGCGAGCAGCCGCTCCAGGTCAGGCGCGAGCGCGTTGATCAGCCGCTCACGTGCGGCAGCCGTCGCACCGCCACTGTCCCGCCGGCCGATCAGTCCGATCGCCCGGAGCCCGGTGAACCAGGCCATGACGAGCTGCGCCCACCGATGCGCCAGGCCCAGCTCCAGCCAGTCGTCGTACGAGCTCGTCGGTAGCCAGAGCTCACTGGTGCCGACCTCCACCGCCGCAACAAGCCCGGCGGCGTAAGCGATCTCCAGCACCGCAGCAGCCGTCTGCTCTTCCGCACCGATCTTGCCGGCCAGACTGCGCAGCTCCCGGACGCCTACACCGCCAGTGCGGAGCACAGGCGGCGGCTCAGTGCCGAGCTGCTCCAGCGCACGATCGACAAGACGCACCAGATCGAGCGCAGCACCGGCCGCCGCCCGATCGCCGATCGCAGCCGAGACCCGCTTGCCGTCCAACGGCGGCGGCACTGGCCGAGTCGACGCCAACACCCGCCCGCCACGCAGATGCAGCCCGATCTGCCGCGGCAGCACAACGGTGTTCGCATCCTTCGGTACGACGAGACCGCGCGCGAGCAACCGCTCGACCGGAGTACGCGCCGAGGCGATCGTCACCGGACGCTCAGCCTTCTCCACCGAACCGGTCGGCGGACCCCAGGTCAGCTTGTCCAGCACCGCACGCGCGTCCGGACCGGCCTCATCGATCAGCTTGTCCAGGTCACCGAAGTGCCGCGTCGTGACCGGCCCCAGCCCGGCAGGTGTCGGCCCGAGCAGCTCGTGCACCGCGCGGATGGGCCGCAGGTCGTCCTCGCCACCCCACACAAGCGCCAGGTCGAGCAGCTCCTCGATCCGCGGCCGGACCACGTCAACAGGCTGGTCGACACCAGCTGCCAAGTCCGCCAGGCGCACCGGCTCAGGCAACGCCGACAGCGACTCCAGCAGATCGACGCCGAACTCATCCAGCCGGTTGATCGCCCGTGCAGCCGACGCATTCGTCGTCGCCCGAGCCGCCAGCTGACCGGTGTCCGCAGGGATCGGCATCGCCAGGTCGGGCCGCCGCTGCAGCAACCGACCGAGCGCAGAGTCATCCCAGGTACGCAGTGCGTCGGCAAGGGTACGCGGGCGGCTCCGGTCGGCGGTGCTCATCCCTCCAACGGTACCTACTCCGCGGCTGCGGCGGTGCCGATGCGGTGGAAGCCGACGCGTTCGTAGACAGCGGCGACGGCCTTGGTCTCGGCAGAGAGCAGGATGAGGTCGACGCCGTTGGCGAAGGCGTGCTCGGCCAACACGCTGGTCACGGCGGCCGCCAGGCCGCGGCGGCGCATGGACGGGAGCGTGCCGACGCCGACGATCTCCGTTGTAATGCCGACCGGCTGATGCTGGCCGCTGGCGACCAAGCCGGCGTCGGTGAACGCGGCCGCGGACACCGTGACACCGCGGCGGACCCGGTCCAACACTGCCTCGATCAAGTCGTCGGCCACCTCAGACGCCTTCGCGTCGCGATCCTGCGGTCCGGCCGCGCCGACCGCCGTACCCGGGTCGCCGAAAGCGAGTGACGCGACCGCCCGGGCCTGCCGCAGTACGGCGTCGTCCGCCGGCAGGATCTCGCACCGGGCCTCCGCCGTGGCCGGCTGGAACTGGTCGCGCTCGAGGACAAGCAATGGGTGCTCGACCACGGAGAGCCCGGCCGCCGCGGCCGCCGGACCGAGCGACGGGCAGGTGTCGACGACCCACTCGAAACTCACCGGAATCCCGAGCTCCTCGCAGCGCGACCGCAGTACGGCGACATCGTCCGGCTTGATCGTGACCCCGGCGCCCGGCACCGGACGCGCGTAGTACGGCCAGACCGTCGTACTGCGGAAAAGCGTGAACGGACCGACCTGCTCGGCCACAGCGCCGGACAGCGGGACCGCGTGGAGATACTCGTCGACTCTGCTGATCATCGCGACGCAGTGAATCACCCGGGCGTGACCCGGCGCCAGAGATTATGTCGAAGTTCGCACACCGGCTCCGACGTCACCGACAACGCCCTGAGGAGGACGACATGCAGACGGTGACTTCGCCGGACGGTACGACGATCGCCTACGAACGCCAGGGCAGCGGCCCGAGGCTGATCCTGGTCCCTGGCGCGCTGTGCGACCGGAGCGCATTGCGGCCGCTGGCCGACGAGCTGGCCGGCGACTTCGACGTCGTGACGTACGACCGGCGCGGCCGCGGTGACAGCGGCGACCGGACGCCGTACGGCGTGCTGCGCGAGGTGGACGACATCGGCGCGCTGCTCACAGCCGTCGGTGGTACGGCGGCCGTCTACGGGCACTCATCAGGCGCAGGGCTCGTCGCGATCGCCGCGGGGACCGGGCTCCCGTTCACGCACGTGGTGCTGCACGAGCCGCCGTACGGACCGGACGACGTGGACACGGAGGAGGACGGCGCGGAGGTGATCGAGCTGATCACGCAAGGGCGTCGGCAGGAGGCCGTCGAGCTCTTCCTGCTGATGGCGGGCATGCCGAAGGAAGCGGCCATGGAGACCGCGGCCGCTCCGGGGGTCGCCGACCTCGCCCCGACCCTGGCGTACGACTTCGCCGTGATGGACCACGCCGCACCGGGTGGACGAGTGCCGGTCGACCTGCTCGCCAAGCTCATGCAGCCGACCCTCGTCGTCGCTGGGACCGCGTCGCCGCCGTTCATGGTCGACGCGGCGCACCGGATCGTGAAGGAACTGCCGGCCGCGTCACTGCGCGAGCTGGCCGACCAGGACCACGTCGTGCCGCCGGAGATCCTGGCGCCGGTGCTGCGAGAGTTCCTCAGTCCGCGATGATCTCGACCGACACCTTGTCCGGGTAGAAGGCCAGGTACTCGCGGATGTCGGCGACCGCGTCGTACGGCTGCTCGTAGGTCCAGACCGCGTTCACTCCGGTCTGGCCGGCGGGCAGGACGCTGTAGTACGACGCGTCGCCCTTGTACGGGCAGTACGTGTGGTGGTCGGTGCGCTCGAGGAGCGTCAGGTCGACGTCGTCCCGCGGGATGTACTGCACCGCCGGGTAGCTCGCCTCCTGCAGCGACAGCGCGTCCCGGGTGTCCGCGATCACCTGGTCACCGGCCTTCACCACCACTCGGTCCGGGTTCTTCGCGATCGTGATCGGGTGGTCCGGACCGGGAATCTTCTGCACAGCCATCAACGTCTCCCAAGAGCGTGGTTCACCGTCAACTTTTCAACAACCCGGGAGGGGTCGACGGCATTCCCGCTACAGCGGTTCGAGCTCGACCACGAGGCACGGGCCGCCGTCGAAGGCGCCGCCGTCGATGCCGAGGACCAGGCCGTCGGCGTACAGCAGCGGTTCGGTGAGGTAGGCCGGGTCGATGCCGAGCTGGTCGGCGATGATGCTGTGGCCGTGCACGATCCGGTGGCCGCCGAGGTGCTGGAGCATGATCGACGCGACCTGCGGCCCGCTCCGGCCGCGGAACGCGTACCGCGACGTCATCCGCCGCCAGACCTCCCACCAGACCACGATGTCGTCACTGTGCAGGTCCGCGCTTGCGGCGGCGTTGATCTGGTCGATCGTGTCCCCCCACTCGACGTACTCCATGGTGTCGGAGTGCATCAGCAGGTGACCAGCGTCCAGCCCGAGCATCGGGCGGTCGAGCAGCCACTCGACGTCGTCGTCGGTGAGCAGCTCCTGGTCGCGGGCCTGGCCGCCGTTCAGGGCCCAGGAGCGCTCGAAGCTGCGGGTGGTGATCCCTTCGTGCGGGACGAACAGGTCGCCGAACTTGTGCATCCCGAGCGCGAGGATCTCGTGGTTGCCGAGCAGCACCCGGATCGCGTCGTCCGGCGCCTGCTCGATCAGCTTTCGGACGATGCGCAGTACGCCGATCCCGTCCGGGCCGCGGTCGAAGAAGTCGCCGAGGAACCACAGCCGCGCGTCCGCCGCGGACCAGTTGCCATCGGCATCGGTCAGCCCGGCCGCCTGCAGCGACGCCTGGAGCTTCTCCGGGTGACCATGGATGTCGCTCACCGCATAAACAGAGGTCATGTCATCCCCTGAAGGTGAGAACGATGAGTACGACGTTCAGCACCGGGACGGCGGTCGCTACCAGGCATGCGGTGAGAGTAGTCGCCCTTCGGCTGACAAGGTCGCCCATGACGCGCCGGGATCCGGTCGATCGGAGCGTCCGGCTCGGATCGATGCCAATCACAAGGACGAACAGCGTGATCACCCGCCGCACCGCCTGCGGAACGTGCCGACGCCGGCGTCTTCCAGTGGCGGTCGGTGACGAGCGCGGCGTCCATGGGAGAAGTCTCCCCGACGCCGCAACCCCCGCGATCAGGTGCCGGTGGTCGAAGTCCCCAGCACCTTGCTCGCCTTCGCGGCCGCGTCGACGAACGGCTCCTCGATGTCCGAGGTGTCGAAGTTCATGCTCAGCAGCACGTCGCCGAGCGCGGCGAACGCGAACGTCACCTCGAGCCCCGCCAGCGGCCCGCTCGCCGCCGAGAACCGGACCGCGACCGGAGTGGTGCCGGCCTTGGGCGCAGCCACCTCGGTGACCGTGACCGTCGAGCTGCCGACGCCTTCGATGCTGAGCTTGGCCTTGCTACAGGCCTTCACCGCCGCCTTGACGGAGGCCAGGTAGGCGGTGTTCGCCGCGGCGGACGGCATCGCCTCCAGGGTCTCGCCGACGAACGGGCCGTTCTGGCCGCCGGAGAACCCCCTTGTCGCCCCGACCTTCGCGCCGGCCGTCGCGTCGGCGTTGAACAGCTGCACCAGCTTCGCGCACTTGGAGTTCGTCGACGACAGCTCGGTCCCGTCGTCGCCCTCCGCGTCCGGATCGATCGCGAACCCGGCGGGCAGGTCCTCGAGTGCCAGCAGCGCCTTGGTCAGCGTCGCCTTCGTCCGGGCGACTGGCGCCTTGGACGGTGGCGCCGCCGGAGTCGTCGGTACGGCGCTCGGCGTACTGCTGCTCGCGGTCGGCGTCGGAGTCGGCGTCGGCGAGGTCGCCGAGCCCCCGGCTGTGTCGGAGCCGCCGCAGGCGACCAGGGTCAGTAAGAGGACGGCCGGGACGACGGCTCGCTGCAGCACCATGAGTTCCCTCCCCAGGAAAGTTGCGACGAGTCTAGACCGGAATCCGGTGCATCACGCCCAGGAGAAGTGCACCTGCAACGAGACCTCAATGGACTGGTCGCCCGGGCTGATGCTGACCGCCGCGTCGAAGCCACCACCCAGCGACTTGCTCTGCAGTTGCTCGCGAACGGGAAAGTAGCCTTGCGACTCGGAGATCGACGTGACCGACCCGAGCGAGTAGCCGGACAGTCCGGCCAGCTCCTCGGCCTTCTCCCGCGCCTGGCGGAACGCGAGCTCGCGCGCCCGGGTGAGCAGCGGGCCCTTCTCCTGCACGTCGAACTGCAGATAGTCGAGCCCGAGGCTGTTGCCTGCGGCATCCACCGCGGCATTGAGCAGCCGACCGAACCCGGTCAGGTCCGTGGTGGTGACCGTCAGGCTGTGCGACGCGTGGAAACCGCTCGGTGCCGCCATCTCCTTGTACTGCGGGTGCACCTGGACCGAGCTGGTCGCGATGTCGGCGGCCTCGACCCCCTGCTGCCGCAGCGCCGCGATCACCGCGTCCGTCCGTTGCGCCACCTGCGAGACCGCCGCCGCCACGTCGGCCGCGTCATGGCCGACGCTCAGCGTCATCCGCAGTACGTCCGGCGGCGCACTCACCTGTCCCGACCCGACAACGCTCACCCCAGTGTCCATGCCATGCAGTCTGTCATTTCTGGTCACCTGGTGTCGGCCGACGCGTAAACCGGCCGCCGGAGACTGCACCGTCACTGCCACCCCCAAGGAGACGCTGATGCGCCGAAGGATCCTCGTTCCCACCGTCCTCGCCGGTGTCCTGCTGACCGGCCTCACGACCGCCAACGCCACGCCGAAGGACTCCGACGTCACCCGGGCGTTCGAAGCCACCACCCGCAGTACGGGGTGGACCCAGGTGGCCCGGATCCCGTTGCGGTTCCCGACGTACCACCCGCAGGGGTTCGCGCTGGTGGGTGACCGGATCTTCCTGTCCAGCGTGGAGGTGACCGAGGCGCCGGTGCGGTACCCGCAGCCGGTGGACGGGTACGACAGGAGCCCGGGCAAGGGGGTCGGGCACCTGTTCGTCCTGGACCGGCAGGGCAACCTGCTGAAGGACATCAAGCTCGGCGAGGGTACGGCGTACCACCCGGGCGGGATCGACTTCGACGGCAAGGACGTGTGGATCCCGGTCGCGGAGTACCGGCCGAACTCACGCGCGATCGTGTACACCGTGGACCCGAAGACCTACCGCGTCACCGAGCGCTTCCGGGTCGAGGACCACGTCGGCGGCGTGGTCCGCGACCGCACCACCGGCCAGGTCCACGGCGTCAGCTGGGGCTCCCGCACCCTCTACGACTGGACGCCTGCCGGTCGCCAACTGCAGTCCGCCCCGAACGAGAGCCACCTGCTCGACTACCAGGACTGCGACTACGTCTCCCGCGGCAAACAACTCTGCGGCGGCGTCACCGGCCTCCCCACCCCCACCGGCGGCACCTACGACCTAGGCGGCCTGGCCCTCCTCGACCTCAAGTCGAACCGCATCCTCCACGAGATCCCCTTCCCCTACTTCAGCCCCACCACCCGCCACAACGCCACCCGCAACCCCGTAGCCCTCGAAACCACCCCCACCAAACTCCGCCTCTACACCGCCCCCGACGACGGCGAAGACCCAGCCGGCACCGAAATCCAAATCTACGAATCCCCCCTCAGCTAGCCGGGCGCGACGGACTGGGCTGATTCCAGCAGTCGCGCAGCCCAGTCGGTGCTCTTGGCTGCATCTGCGGCCGACACCCCGGCCGCCTGGTACTGAGACTTCGACTTCAGCTTCAGCAGGCGGGACAGCGTCGTACTGCTGTCGCGCCTTGCTGAGCTGAAGAATGCGGGAGCGGCAGGGCTTCGAGGAACTCGCGGGCCTTTGCCAGATGGGCTCGGGCTTCGTCGAGAGCTGCCACTAACCGGCCTTTCGGGTGAGGGTGCGTTGGGGTGATCTGCCGGCGACCGGCACGGCGTCGCGGCGGAGCTCGCTGACTAGGCGCTCGCCTCGGTCGATCAGGTCGCGGATCTCCTGTGCGCTGTACTCCACGACCTGACATGCGTTGCCGGACCAGAGTGTTGCGCGATCGGTGAGCGTCTCCACCTGCTGCAGCCACCGCGGATCGGACTCGTCGACCTCGTCCGGGCGCACGACCAGGAGGTCCAGGTCGCTGTCGGTCCCGCCCTGGCCGCGAGCGGTTGACCCGAACAGCCACACCGCCTTGGCCGGCACCGCCCATGACTCCGCCTCGGCCTTGAGTCGTTCGAGCAGTAGCTCGCGAAGCCGCGCGAGCGTGTCGATGGCTGAGTAGGCGACGTGGTCACGGTTCAGCGTGTACAGCTTTGCGCGGCCGGCCGGCTCGGACAGGACGATGCCGTTCCGGACCAGTTCGTCGAGCACCTTCTGCACCCCGCTGGGACTTGCCGAGATGCGGAGCAGACCGGTGACCGCGCGCCCTGTCAGTGGTTTGTCGGTCCGGGCGAGAACGCCGAGAACGCGACCGTGCAGCCCTGGGACGACGCTCGACACTGGCTCGGGGAATTGCACGGCGACCACCTCCGACTGCCCACTATATCAGCCATATGCCCACTTTTCAGAACAATGCTCAGCTAGCTCGGCGGATTATTCGGGCGGGGATGTTGTGGTGGTGGCAGAGGGCCAGGAGGGCGGTGCCGTCGATGAGTTGGAGGGGTTTGCCGGTGGCGAACTGGTAGCTGGAGGGGCCGAAGCCGCTGGTGGTGATGAGGATGCCCTTGGTGGCGCCGGCGTCCACGACGGTGCCGAAGAGGTCGCGGACGGCGGACGGCGGCACGGTGCGGGTCCAGAGCTTGGCCTGGACGACGAACTTGCCGCCGGTGATCGGCCGCGGGTCGTACGCGACGCAGTCGATGCCGCCGTCGTTGCCGCGGCGGAACAGCCGTGTCTCCAGGCCCATCCGGGTGAGCAGGTTCTGGACCAGGTGCTCGAAGGCCTCCGGGCTCAGGTCCAGCAGGTTGGGCCGGCTGTCGAGCTCGCTGATCACGTCGACCGGCTCGATCGTGCGCGGGTCGGCGAGGTCGAACTCGAGCACCGGCTCCACCGGCTGCAACTCCTCCGGGTGCCCTGACACCTCCGCGGAGAAGTAGTGCCGCACACAGGCGACCGGATCGAGCTGGTCCAGCACGAGCGCCTGGAACTGCTCCTTGGTTGCCCGCAACGTGATCAGGCACGGCCGCACCGTCTGCCCGGTCGGCAGGTCGACCGACTCGAGCATCCCGTTGAACACCACCGTGTCCACCACGCCGTACCGGTCGCTCCCGAAGATCAGGTGCAGGGCCCGCAACGCCAACTGGGCAACGAGTTGCTGATACAGCACCCGTATCTCCTGCGACGGTCGCGGCACCGCCACCACGGCATCCTTCGACCGGTCGTACAGGTACGACGCCTCGGCCGGTACGACGTCCACGCCCGGAAGCTCCCACTCGACGGCCAGCAGGGTCGACTCCGGGACGTACCCGACCCGGCGCCGGCGCTGGAAGTCGAGCGGCTCCGCCATCCGATCGAGTGCCTTCTGGAAGTACTTCGTGACCGCAGCCCGGTCCCGGCCCTCGACCGCACGCTGGTAGGCGTCGACCCGGGCGTGCTGATCCGCGGTCGCCTCGTCGAGCCGGCGCTGTTGCTCGACCTGGTCCCGCAGCGCGCGAGCCACGCGCTCGCGGCGGTTCTCCTCGGCCGCCCGGTGCCGCTCGATCGCCTCGGCGAACCGGTCCTCCGCGTCGGCGAGTCGACGCGCGAACCTCCGGTCGGCGCCCCACCAGCGGAAGTGGCCCGGTGGGTGGGGCACGAACGCATCCCAGACCGGCCCGGGATGCGCTTCGAGATCGGCCGGCGAGACCGCCGGTGGGGCCCGCCGCGGGGCGCGTTTCAGGGTCTGCAGGTCGGTGCCGTCGACATCGATCGCGAGCGCGTCGCAGAGCACGTTGCCCAGGGCCCGGACACGTTCGACCACCGCAGCGGTTCGCTGGGCCGCCTCCGCGGTGCGTCCCGGCGGCCGATCGCTGCGGGCCTGACCTTCCAAGGAACGGCCCATGCCTCACACCTCTCCAAACCAATGTAACCACCCCACCACGCTCCGCGACGGAAATGACGGAGAGTTGGTAAGGACATTGCTTGCCGTCCACCCCCTGTTTCCTGCTGCACGTGCACTTGCAGGCGCACCTGGCCCACGTGACGATTGCCCTTATGAGCCTGCCTTCCTACGCGTCCGGGGTGTCCGAGGTTCCGTTGCTGGGGGAGACGATCGGCGCCAATCTCAGACGCACAGTGCGCAGGTACGGCGACCGCGACGCCCTCGTGGAGGTCCAGACCGGAAGGCGCTGGACGTACGACGAGTTCGGCGCCGAGGTGGACGTGGTCGCACGTGGCCTGCTGGCCCGCGGCATCGCGAAGGGTGACCGGGTCGGCATCTGGGCGCCGAACTGCGCCGAGTGGACGATCACGCAGTACGCGACCGCCACGATCGGCGCGATCCTGGTGAACATCAATCCGGCCTACCGGACCCATGAGCTGGCCTACGCGCTGAACCAGTCCAGCGTCCGGCTGCTGATCTCGGCCACCGAGTTCAAGACCAGTGACTACCGCGCGATGGTCGACGAGGTGCGCCCGGACTGCCCGGCGCTGGAGGAGACCGTCTACATCGGCACCGGCGACTGGGACGAGCTCCGCTCGGCCGCGGACCGGATCCCGGTCGGCGAGCTGCACGCCCGGGAGGCCGAGCTCACCTTCGACGACCCGATCAACATCCAGTACACCAGCGGGACCACCGGCTTCCCGAAGGGCGCCACGCTCAGCCACCACAACATCCTCAACAACGGCTTCTTCGTCACCGAGACCATCGCGTTCACCGAGCAGGACCGGCTGTGCATTCCGGTGCCCTTCTACCACTGCTTCGGCATGGTGATGGGCAATCTCGGCTGTACGACGCACGGCGCCTGCATGGTGATTCCCGGGCCGGCCTTCGACCCGGCCGCGACCTTGCGAGCCGTCCAGGAAGAGCGGTGCACCGGGCTGTACGGCGTACCGACGATGTTCATCGCCGAGCTCGGGCTACCCGACTTCGGCCACTACGACCTGACGAGCCTGCGGACCGGCGTGATGGCCGGATCGCCGTGCCCGATCGAGGTGATGAAGCGGTGCGTCGCGGACATGCACATGGCCGAGGTGGCGATCTGCTACGGCATGACAGAGACCTCGCCGGTGTCGACCCAGACCCGTCGCGACGACGACCTGGACCGCCGTACGTCGACCGTCGGCCGGGTGATGCCGCACGTCGAGGTGAAGCTGGTCGACCCGGCCACCGGGCTCGTGGTCGAAAGAGGTGAGCCGGGTGAGCTGTGCACCCGCGGGTACTCGGTGATGCTCGGCTACTGGGACGAGCCCGAGAAGACCGCGGAGGCGATCGATCAGGCCCGCTGGATGCACACGGGCGACCTGGCGGTGATGCGCGAGGACGGGTACGTGAACATCGTCGGCCGGATCAAGGACATGGTGATCCGCGGCGGCGAGAACGTGTACCCGCGCGAGATCGAGGAGTTCCTCTACACCCACCCGTCGGTGGCCGACGTCCAAGTTGTCGGCGTACCTGATGACAGGTACGGCGAGGAGCTCTGCGCCTGGATCAAGCTCAAGCCCGGCGCCGACCCGCTGGACGCCGACGCCGTCCGGACCTTCGCCACCGGCAAGCTCGCGCACTTCAAGATCCCGCGCTACGTCCTGCTGGTGGACGACTTCCCGATGACGGTGACCGGCAAGGTTCGCAAGGTCGAGATGCGCGAGAAGTCGGTGGAGCTACTCGGACTCGCGTGACCTCAGGTACGTCGCGAACGCCTGCAGGGAAGGGGTGTCCTCGCCGCGGCGCCAGATCAGGCCCAGGGCCGATTCGGCGACGCCGGTGATCGGGATGTTGACGATGTCGGCCCGGCGGTTCTGCTCGGCGCTGCGGTGGCACAGCAGCATGCCGCCGCGGTCGGCGGCGATCAGCGACAGGCCTTCCTGCAGCGTCCGGTACTCCGGGCCGCGTTGGATCAACGCGCCGGCCGGCGTCTGGGTCGGCGCCTGAGCCTGGCGCCAGTAGCCGGGTGCCGGCCCGGAGACGGCGATCAGCACCTCGCCGGCCAGGTCCTCGACGTCGAGATACTCGCGGCCGGCGAGCGGGTGCCGGGTGGAGACTGTGAGCGTCTGCGGCTGGCGGGAGAAGACCGGGCCGAGGACGAGATCGTCTTCCGCGACGGGCATCATCACGACGGCCGCGTCGACCTCGCCATGACGCAGCGCGCCGAACGGGTCGTTCAGGGGGAGCTCGACGGTGTCGATCAGGCAGTTCGGGTTGCGTGACTGGAACTCCGACACTGCCGCCAGGATCTGGTCGTTCGCCGTTCCCTGGAAGCCGATCCGGAGCTGGCCCTTCACGCAGTTCGCGTAGTCGCGGGCGTTCTCGACCACCCGCTCCAGCGCGGCGTACGCCGGTCGCAGCGAGGTGAGGAACTCCTTGCCCAGCGGGGTCAACGCGACCCGGCGGCTGGTTCGCTCGAACAGCGGCCCGCCGATCCGGCGTTCCAGCGACTGCAGCAGCTGGCTGACGCGGCTCTGCGAGAGGTACAGGCGTTCCGCCGTACGGCCGAAGTGGAGCTCGTCCGCGAGCACCAGGAAGCACTCCAGCTCGCGGATCTCGACCGCCATCTCCGACCTCCCGATCAATTAGCTCAGCTAATACAAGCATGACCAGATCGCCGTTGTTCCGCACCACTGGCTGGCCGAAACCTTGAAGTATGACGACGATCTGCGCCGACCAGGTGATCCCGAGGACCGGTGGCTGGGCTGCTTCCGGGACCATGGCCGCCACCGTGTTCACCGTGGTGACGGCCGAGATGTTGCCGGTCGGCCTGCTCACCCCGATGAGCACGAGCCTCCAGGTCAGCGAAGGCACAGCCGGCCTCACTCTGACGGTCACCGGCATCGTCTCCGCTTTGGCTGCGCCGCTGTTGCCGCTGGTGCTGGGCAAGCTGGACCGCCGCACCGTCATGGTCGGCCTGCTGGTGCTGCTCGCCGCGGCCGGGCTCCTCGCGGCCGCCGCGCCGAACTTCGGCACGCTGATGGCCGCGCGGGTCCTGATGGGGATCTCGATCGGCGGCGTCTGGCTGTTCACGGTCGGTCTCGCGCGGCGCGTCGTACCCGAGCACGCGGCCGGTCCGGCGACCTCGCTCATCTTCAGCGGCATCGGAATCGCTTCTGTGCTGGGGATTCCGGCCGGTGTGTACGTCAGCGAGCTGGTCGGCTGGCGCTGGGCCTTCGCCGCCGTCGGCCTGGTATCCGGCGCGTTGGCCGTCGCCCTCGCGTTTCTCCTGCCGCCGCTGGCCGCGGAGAAGGCCGTCCGCCTGAGCGACGTCGGCGAGGTCCTGAAGCTCAAGCAACTCCGGGTCGGCCTCGCGCTGGTCGCGCTCCTCGTCACCGGCCACTTCGCCGCCTACACCTACATCCGCCCGTTGCTCGAGAAGCAGGCCGGCATCGCCCCGGCCCTGATCGGCACACTCCTCCTCGCGTACGGCGTCGCCGGCATCGTCGGCAACTTCGTCGCCGGCGCACTCCGCCCGGCGCGTGCGATCGCCGTGATCGCGGTCGGCATCGCCGCGGTCGCCGTACTCATGCCGTTCGCCGGCACGACCATCGCCGGGGCCCTGATCCTCTTGCTGGCTTGGGGTTTCGCGCACGGAGGTACGAGCGTCAGCACCCAGGCCTGGGGTCACGCCGCGGCTCCCAGGGCCCCGGAAGCGTCGTCCGCCGTACTGGTCGGGGTCTACAACGGCTCGATCGCGCTGGGCGCCTTCGCCGGCGGCCAGGTCGCCGACCACGCCGGTACGACGACCGTCACCTGGCTGCCCGCCGTCCTGGCCACTGCCGCGCTAGTCGTGGTCCTGGCGAACCGCCGCCAGCGCGGCTGAGTCCTCGTCGCCGAAGTCGTCCTCGAGCTTCTCCGGTGAGTAGTCGAGGTCGATCCCGGCCACGTCCGCGCCGACCGCCGACTCGATCGCGCCGAGGCGCCGGGTCGCGCGGTCGCCGGCGTACGTCATCAACGCGGTCGGGTTGATCTCCGGCGGCAGCTCGGGGGAGTTGTCCAGCGCCCACTGGATCTGGGTCAGCGCGTGCGGGAGGAGCTCCTCCATCGTGTCGGTGACGACCTGCCAGTTCGACGCGTCGGCGGCGACGTGCCGCCGGCAGGTGAACGTGCCCCAGGCCATGTGCCGGCGTTCGTCGTCGCCGATCTTCCGGATCAGCTCCTGCATACCGGGCAAGACGCCGCGTGCCGTGCAGAGCAGGTTCCATGCGTGGTAGCCGGTCAGGGCCAGAGTCCCTTCCACCACGTGGTTGTAGGTGACACTCGCGCGGACCTGGTTGGCCGGGGACGGGTCGTCGGCGAGCGACTTCAGCGCGACCGGCAGGGCTTCGTAGAAGATCGCGCGGTAGCCCGGGTTGTTCTCGACGTAATGGTGCAGGTCCTCGGTGACGCCCACCGCGTCCAGCCAGAGCCGGAAGACCGCGGTGTGCTTGGCCTCCTCGAAGCAGAACTGGGTCAGGTACATCTCGTCGCCGAACCGTCCCTCGGCCGCCATCGCCTGCAGGAACGGCTGCAGGTCCTCGGTGACCGCCTCCTCACCGGCGATGAACTGGGCGCAGAGCAGCAACGCGTTGTCCTTGTCGTTGTCGCTCAGCTCCTGCCAGTCCTTCGCGTCCTGGCTGAAGTCGATGTCGCGCGGGTTCCAGAACTTGCGGTTGCCCTTGTCGAACAGCCGCAGCGGCAGCGCGTCCCAGTTGAACCCGCCGGACTTCAGCGAGTTGAAACCCTGCCGGTGAAGGGGATTCGTGGTCGTTGTCACTACTGCCTCCTGGCTTCGGACAACTGCGCCTGTTTGCTGAGAAAGGGGCTGAGGACGCGAGCCAGCTGCGCCGCCACCGCCGCCGGGGGAGGGCCTGGCGTGACGATGTGGCTGAGGACGACGCGCAAGGCGACGTCGACGCAGCTGGTCGCGTCCTCCGGTGGTACCTCCGGCCAGTGCTCCCTCACGTGCTCACCCAGCCGTAGGTGGGCCACCTCCAGCACCTGCTGCCCCCGTGTGGTCAGCAGTTGGCTGGCCTGGTCCGATCCCGGCTGGCCCAGCGCCGCCTTCACCAGCGGGTTCTCCCCGGCCAGTGTGAGTGCCCGCTCGACCGCGGCCCGCAGGCCGTCGATCGGATCGGACTCCTCGGCGAGCGCCGCGTTCACGTCCAGCAGGAACCGCTCGGTCTCGCGTGCCGCAACCGCCTGCAGCACGCCCCACTTGTCGCCGAACTCGTTGTAGACGGTCTGCCTGGAGACGCCGGTACGACGGGCCACGTCGTTCATCCGCAGTCCGTCGTACCCGCCCGCGACGATCGCGTCGTAGGCGTTGTCCAGCAGCTCGTCGCGCAGCCGGCGCTTGGTCCGATCAGCGAACGAGTCCATGACCACGAGGGTTTACATATCTCTCCCAAATGTCAAGAGTCCGGACAACTTATGCGCGATTGTCAAGTGATCTCGGGATACCAGCGGAGCGGCCCGGCGGGAGCACGTAGGGTTGGGGACGTGTCAACCGCCGAGATCCAGCCTGCTGCCGCCACCTTCGACGTGCCGGAGCTCGTGGTCGGGTTCGACCTGGACATGACGCTGATCGACTCCCGGCCGGGGATCCAGGCCGTCTGGGACCTGCTCGCCGCGGAGACCGGCGTCGCGATCGACAGCGACCTGGTGGTGAGCCGGCTCGGGCCGCCGCTGACCTGGGAGATGGCGAACTGGTTCCCGCCGGAGCAGGTCGACGCGATGGTCGCCCGCTACCGCGAGCACTACCCGTCGCACGCGATCACCGGCAGTCTGCCGCTCCCCGGTGTGCTCGATTCACTGGCCGCCGTACGGGCGTTACGCGGTCGGACGATGGTGGTGTCCGCGAAATACGCGCCGTCCGTCGTGCTGCACCTCGACCACCTCGGGCTCGACGTGGACGAGCCGGTCGGCGATCTGCACGGCGCCGAGAAGGGCACCGCGCTCCGCGAGCACAAGGCGACGATCTACGTCGGCGACCACACCGCCGACATCGACGGCGCGCGGGCAGCCGGTGCGGTCGCGGTGAGCGTGGCGACCGGGCCGTTCACCGCCGACGAGCTCCGTGCGTACGGCGCTGACGTCGTACTGAACGATTTGACCGAGTTCCCGGCCTGGCTGGACGTGTACGTGCTCGAGCAGCGGCTGGAAGCGTTGATGCGGCGGCTCTCGAGCTACCCGAGCATGGTGGTCGCGTTCAGCGGCGGCGCCGACTCGGCGTTCCTGCTCGCCGCCGCGGCTCGAGCGATCGGGCCGGCCAACGTGGTCGCGGCCACCGCGGTGTCGCCGAGTCTGCCGGTGGCCGAGCTGGAGCCGGCGGCGCGGTTCGCGGACGGCATCGGCGTACGGCACGTCACCCCGCACACGCACGAGATGGACCGCGAGGGGTACCAGGCCAACGCCGGCGACCGGTGCTACTTCTGCAAGGCCGAGCTGGTGGAGACGCTGCAGCCGATCGCGGACGAGTTCGGCATCACCGCGATCGCGACCGGGACGAACGCCGACGACGCGATCGCCGGCTTCCGGCCGGGCATCCGGGCCGCGTTCGAGCGGGGTGCGATCACGCCGCTGAAGGACGCCCGGCTGACCAAGGCGCAGATCCGCGAGGCGTCTCGGAGCTGGGGGCTGGAGACGTCGGACAAGCCCGCGGCCGCCTGCCTGTCGAGCCGGATCGCGTACGGCATCCGGATCACGCCGAACCTGCTGGCCCGGGTCGACCGGGCCGAGCACGCGGTCCGCTCGCTGCTCACGCCGTACGGCGTCGAGAACGTCCGGGTCCGCGACATCGGCGACACGGCGAGTATCGAGATCGACGCCCGGCTGCTGGATCAGGTCGACCACCAGCCGCTCGTCGACGCCGTCGTGGCCGAGGGATTCCCGGCCGCCCGGGTCGATTCGCGCGGGTTCCGGTCGGGGTCGATGAACGAGCGATTGAAGGACCCGGAGAAGTACCGCTGATGATGCGGAACGGTTGTCTGCTCAGGTAGTTTTCCGGAGGCGCCCAGGCGCGGGTTCACGTACTCTGGGTAGCCGATCGGGCATTGCGCCCGTCCCCTGTTCCGACGATTGACAGACGAAGAGGTCACCGTGCCCGTTGGCAAGGTCAAGTGGTATGACTCCGAGAAGGGGTTCGGCTTCCTCAGCAAGGAGGAGGGCGGTGACGTCTACGTCCGTGCCGATGCCCTTCCCGCGGGTGTCACCAACCTCAAGCCGGGCCAGAAGGTCGAGTTCGGAGTCGTCGAAGGACGCAGGGGCGAGCAGGCTCTGCAGGTGCGGCTGATCGACCCGCCGCCGTCGGTGGCGAAGGCGATGCGGCCGAAGCCGGAGGAGATGCAACTCGTCATCGAGGACCTGATCAAGCTGCTCGACAACCTCGGCGAGGGCTACCGCCGCGGCCGTCACCCCGACAACAAGGCCGCCCGCCAGGTCGCCACCGTACTGCGGGGCGTCGCCGACAAGCTCGACTTCTGAGCCTTACGGTTTCTCAGCCTTGCGGTCGATCCGGGCCTGGATGCCGTCGAGCACGCTGTCCAGGCCGAAGATGAACTCACTGGGGTCACCCTCGTCGTCGTGGCCGCCCGGCTCCACGAGCCCGGCGATGATCGCCGGAAACCGTTCCGGGTCGGCCAGCAGCCTCAGCCTGGCGTTGTAGAGCCGATCCGCCTCCTGGGCCTCCTCGGCCGAGCGGCTCTGCATGTCCGCGGTGATCTGCACGGCGCCGCGCACGTAGATGTTCACCAGCAGCATCGACGACACCCGCTCGCCCGGCGCCAGGGCGGTGTCCTCGAACGCACGCAGTCCCTGCTCCATCCAGGCCAGCTGGTTCGGTGACAGCGGCGGCTCGAACACCGGCACCCGCAGGATCCACGGGTGCCGCACCATGGCGTCCCGGAACGCCTCGGCCCAGGCGGTGATCCGCTCCCGCCAGGTCGCCTGCTCCAGCACCGGCGGCTCCCCGAACGCGTGGTCGAGCATCACGACGTACAGGTCGTCCTTGGCGTCGACGTACCGGTAGAGCGACATCGTGGTGAAGCCGAGCGCGGCCGCCACCTTGCTCATCGAAACCGCGGCCAGCCCGCCGGAGTCGGCCAGCGTGATCGCGGCCCGGGCGATGTCGCTGATGTGGAACGCCGGTTTCGGCCCCGGCCGCTGCCGGCCCTCGATTCCCCAGAGTTGCTCCAGCACCCGCGGCAGGTCGGTGGTGGTGTCCATGCGTCGCAGTCTATCTGTTTACGGCATAGACAGTCATGGTCTATGGTCTGTGTATGGCGCACACAGTGTGTGCCGTACACAGATAATCGGAGGGGTGTCATGGGGACGACGGAACGGGCGGGACGCAAGGAGTGGATCGCGCTCGGCGTGCTCGCGCTGCCGCTGCTGCTGGTCTCGATGGACGTCTCGGTGCTGTACTTCGCGGTCCCGTTCGTCTCCGCGGACCTGGGCGTGTCGGCCACCGAGCAGCTGTGGATCTTCGACATCTACGGCTTCGTGCTGGCCGGGCTGCTGATCACCATGGGCTCGCTCGGCGATCGGATCGGGCGACGCCGGCTGCTGCTGTTCGGTGCGGTCGCGTTCGGGCTGGCGTCGGTGGCGGCGGCGTACGCGCAGAGCCCGGAGCAGCTGATCGCCGCCCGCGCGATCCTCGGGATCGGTGGTGCGACGTTGATGCCGTCGACGCTGGCGCTGATCCGGAACATGTTCCACGACCCGGCCCAGCGGTCGAAGGCGATCGCGTTCTGGAGCGCGGTGATGCTGGGCGGGATCTCGCTCGGGCCGGTGCTCGGCGGGTTCCTGCTGGAGCACTTCTGGTGGGGTTCGGTGTTCCTGATCAACACCCCGGCGATGGTGCTGCTGCTGATCCTCGCGCCGCTGCTGCTGCCGGAGTTCAGGACGCCGGACGCGGGCCGGTTCGACCTGATCGGGTCGGCGTTGTCGCTGGCCGCCGTACTGCCGGTGATCTGGGGGATCAAGGAGCTCGCCGCGCACGGGGTGTCGGCGCTGCCGGTGGTGGCGATCGTGGCCGGCGCGGTGTTCGGGGTGCTCTTCGTGCAGCGGCAGCGGACTGCGTCGTACCCGATGATCGAGCTCGGGATGTTCCGCAGCCGGGCGTTCAGCGGTTCGCTCGCGGCCAACACGATCGGCACGCTGGCGATGGTGGGGAACGCGATCTTCATGACGCAGTACCTGCAGCTCGTGCTCGGTCTGAGCCCGTTCAAGGCGGCGCTGTGGGCGCTCGCTCCGACCGTGTTCGTCGGTGCCGCGGCGCCGGTTGCGGCGATCCTCGCGCGGCAGGTCGACCGGGCGTACGTGATCGGTGGCGCCTTCGTGCTGGCGGCTTCCGGGTTCGTCGTACTGACTCGGGTGGGACCGGACTCGCCGCTCGCGCTGATCCTGGTCGGCTCCGGACTGCTCGCGGCCGGGCTCGTGATGGTGATGTCGCTGGTCACCGAGGCTGTCGTCGGATCAGTCGCCCCGGAGCGGGCCGGTTCGGCGTCGGCGGTGATGGAGACCTGCAGCGAGTTCGGCGGCGCACTGGGGATCGCGATCCTCGGCTCCATCGGTACGGCGGCCTACCGCGCCGACCTCCCGCCGGAGGTCGCGGCCCCAATCCGCGAAGGCCTCCCATCAGTCACCGCCGCGGCCGCCCACCTGCCCGCCCCGGCCGCCGAGGCCATCCTCACCACCGCCCGCCACGCCTTCACCCACAGCCTGAACGTGGTAGCCATCGTCGGCGCCCTCCTCCTCCTGACCACCGCCATATCCGCAACCCTCACCCTCCACGGCACCACCCCCAACCCCGAACCCGCCAACAAGCCCCCCGCAATGGCATAACCCCCACCCGGCCCGCCCGCCGCCCGCCCCGCCCGCCGCCCGACTGCGTTCGAGGGGATATCCGGGCTCTTGTGACTGATGTGTGGTTGGTATGGCGGGTGTGCTGGTCTGGCTGGGCCATGGGTGAGTCTGCGGTGGCGGCGAGACGGGAGGGCATGC
>NZ_JBITHV010000010.1:0-472213 GCF_044458365.1 Kribbella sp. NPDC050470
CTTCATCACGCACCAGACCCCGTCCGAACCGCCAAGACGCCGGACGGCACTCACGCCTGCCCACACTCACCCTTGACTCCCAGCGCGAAAGCTAGACCGGCTCGGGCTCGCGGATGCGCTGGGAGATCACCGACGACACACCGTCTCCGCGCATGGTCACGCCGTACAGCGCGTCGGCGACCTCCATGGTGCGCTTCTGGTGGGTGATGACGAGCAGCTGGCTGTTCTCCCGCAGCTCCTCGTAGATCTCCAGCAGCCGGCCGAGGTTGGTGTCGTCCAGCGCCGCCTCGACCTCGTCGAGGATGTAGAACGGCGACGGCCGGGCCTTGAACAGCGCGACCAGGAAGGCGACCGCGACCAGCGACCGCTCACCACCGGACAGCAGCGACAGCCGCTTCACCTTCTTGCCCGGCGGGCGCGCCTCGACATCGATGCCGGTGGCAAGCATGTCATCCGGGTCGGTGAGCACCAGCCGGCCCTCACCGCCGGGGAACAGCCGGCTGAACACGTGCTGGAAGGCGACCTCGACGTCCCGGTAGGCCTCGGTGAAGACCTGCTCGACCCGCTCGTCGACCTCCTTGACGATGTCCATCAGGTCGCGCCGGGACTTCTTCAGGTCGTCGAGCTGCTCGGACAGGAAGCGGTGCCGCTCCTCCATCGCCTCGAACTCCTCCAGCGCGAGCGGGTTGATCCGCCCGAGCTGGTTCAGTGCCCGCTCGGCCTGCTTGAGCCGCTTCTCCACCTTGGTCCGGTTGAACGGCTCGCCCTCGAGCTCGAGGGTGTTTTCCTCGCCGTCCTTCGGCAGCGGCGGCACCAGCTGGTCCGGGCCGTACTCCGCGACCAGCGCGTCGACCTCGATGCCGAGCTCGCCCAGCGCCTTCTCGTACAGCGCCTCCAGCCGCATCTTCTGCTCGGCCCGCGCCAGCGCGTCCCGGTGCACGGTGTTGGTCAGCTGCTCCAGCTCGGAGCTCAGGTTCCGCGTCGCGGACCGGGCTTGCGCCAGCGCCTGCTCACGGTCCGCTCGCTGGGCCTGGATCGCGGCCCGCTCCGACGCGGCCATCTGCAGGGACGACTCCAGTCGAGCCAGCACGTGACCGGCAGCCAGGTGCACAGCCTGGGCCGCCTCCGCCTGCCTGGCCCTGCGTGCAGCCCGTGCGACCGCCCGCGCCCGAGCCTCGCGCTCCTGCCGCGCTGCGCGCTCCAGCGAGTCCGCACGGCCGGCCAGCGCTCGCGCACGCTCCTCGGTGGTCCGCAGCGCCAGCCGCGCCTCCATCTCGGCCGCCCGTCCCGCCTTGGCCGCGTCGGCCAGGCGGTCGCGCTCGCTGGTGTCCGGCTCGTCGCCGTCCTCGTCGAACTGCTCGGCGTCGGTGAGGCGCTCCTCCAGCTCGGCCAGGCCGGACAGGTTCCGATCGCGCTCCTCCTCGGCCGCCGCGATCGCCTCGGCCATCCGCTGCGCCTCGCCGCGGGACGCCTTGGCCAGCGATCCGAAGTGCGCGAGCTGCTCGGCCACTGCGGCCATCGCCGCGTCCGACTCGTGCAGCCGGGCCAGCGTGATCTCGACGGTGTCCTTCTGCCGCGTCCGCTCGTCCTCGAGAGCCTGCAGTTCGAACCGCAGCCGCTCGCTGCGCGCCGTCGCCTCGGTCAGGTTCTCCGCGGCCTCGTCGACCGCGGACTGCACCTCGATCAGGCTGGGCGCCGCGTCCGAACCGCCGTACGCGAAGTGCGCTCCCAGTACGTCGCCCGCGCGGGTGGTGCAGGTGACGTCGGGCAGGTGCCGGACCAGCGACTGAGCCGCCGGTACGTCGTCGACCACGGCCACCTTCCGCAGCAGTCGCCGCAGCGCGGGCCGCAGGCCGTCCGGGCAGTCCACGACATCAACGGCGTACGACGCTCCGTACGGCAGCTGAGGCCAGGACGTGTAGTCGTCGGTTGGCGCGTCGCCCAGCAGCATCCCGGCGCGGCCGAGATCGTGCTGCTTCAGGTGGCCGACCGCCTCGAGTGCAGCGTCGGTGTGGGTGACTGCGACGGCGTCTGCGGCCTCGCCGAGGGCAGCCGCGATCGCCGTCTCGTAGCCGGTGCGCACGCTCAGCAGCGCCGCCACCGAGCCCATGAGTCCGTTGATCTGCTCGGAGGCGGCCAGCAGGGCGCCGGCGCCGTCCTTGCGGTTCAGACCGAGCTCGAGGGCTTCCTTGCGCGCTGCCAGGCCCGTGCGCTCGCGCTCGGCGTCGCGCTCCTCGGCACGCACCTTGGCGAGCCGCTCGTCCATCTCGTCGAGAACCGCCTGGGCTGCCTCGTACTCCTCGTCGAGACCCCGCTCGCCGGCGTCGAGGCCGGCCACCTGGGTCTCGAGCGCGGTGAAGTCGTGCTGGGCCTTGGCCGCCCGGGCCTCCGCCTCCCGCATGTTGCTGGCGAGCCGGCCGATCTCGGACTCGGCCGCCGAGGCGCGGCTCTTCAGCGCGTTCACCTGACCGGTCAGCCGGGCCAGGCCCTCGCGGCGGTCCGCCGCGGCCCGGATCAGCGCCGCGATCCGGCGCTCCTCCTCGGCCTCCTGCGACTCCAGCTGCTGGCGGCGCTCGACCGCCTCGGCGAGCAGCTCCGAGTGCGCCTCGACCTCGGCCTCGATCTGCGCCTCGGTCTCGCGGACCCGCGCCGCCTCCAGCTCGAGCTCGTCGGGGTCCCGCCCGGCGCGCGGCTCCTCGGCCTCGTCGTTCAGCGACCGGATCCGGTCCGCGGCGATCCGCGCCGTACCTTTGATCTTCTCGCTGAAGCCGGACAGCTGGTACCAGGTGTCCTGGGCCGCCTGCAGGGCCGGCGCGTCCTCGCGCAGCGCGTCCTCCAGCTCGGCCTCGAGCTCCCGGGCCTCTCGCAGCCGGGCCTCGGTCTCGGTCCGGCGCTCGGTCAGCCGTGCCTCGTCCTTGAGCTCGGCCTCCAGCGCGGACTGCGCCTGGACGATGTCGTCGGCGAGCAGCCGGGCCCGGCCGTCGCGGACCTCCGCCTGGATCGTCACCGCGCGGCGCGCCACCTCCGCCTGGCGCCCGAGCGGCTTGAGCTGGCGGCGGATCTCGGTGATCAGGTCCCCGAGCCGGTGCAGGTTGCCCTCGGTGGCCTCCAGCTTCCGGATCGCCTTCTCCTTGCGCTTGCGGTGCTTCAGGACCCCGGCCGCCTCCTCGACGAACCCGCGCCGGCCCTCCGGCGTGGCGCGCAGGATCGAGTCGAGCTGGCCCTGGCCGACGATGACGTGCATCTCGCGGCCGATACCGGAGTCGCTGAGCAGTTCCTGGACGTCGAGCAGCCGGCAGCTCTGGCCGTTGATCTGGTAGTCGGACCCGCCGTTGCGGAACATCGTCCGGCTGATCGTCACCTCGGCGTACTCGATCGGCAGCGCGCCGTCGGTGTTGTCGATGGTCAGCACCACCTCGGCGCGGCCCAGCGGGGCGCGGCCGGAGGTGCCGGCGAAGATGACGTCCTCCATCTTGCCGCCGCGCAGCGACTTCGCGCCCTGCTCGCCCATCACCCAGGCGAGGGCGTCGACGACGTTGGACTTGCCGGAGCCGTTCGGGCCGACGATGCAGGTGATGCCCGGTTCGAAGTTCATCGTCGTGGCCGACGCGAACGACTTGAAGCCTCGGAGCGTCATGCTCTTCAGGTACAAAGCGAAGCTCTCCAACCCGTGAAAGGACAGACGATACCTGGGGAACCGTCGTAACTGCTCGTGACGCTGCCGCTACCCGGGGGAAGTAGTTCCGCTTCGCAGTCTACAAAGACATTCTCGCGAACCGGTGGAGGCCGACCGACAGAATGGCCGGCAATGGCGTGGGCGCTCAACATTCCATGAACATACGGTGTACTTCAGGCAAAAAAGGCGGCGGAGGCCCGGACGGGGGCCACCGCCGTGGTTGTGCGGACGGTAGAGATGGAACTCTGTGTCTGCGGCTCGGGTCCTCAGACCGAAGCGGGGGCGCGCAGAGCCTCGTCGACAGTGAGCAGTCGGCCTTCGTGGACCTGTGCGACGAGGTGGTCGTTCTCTGCCTGCAGGCGCATCACGTGCGCCTCCAGATCGGCGACACGCCGGTTGAGCAGTCGAACCTGCTCCAGCATGCGCGGGTCAGTGCCTCCAAGGTGCCCTAGAAGAGCCTTGGCCATTGTGCTGTCCTCCGGAAGGGTTCTGGCCTGTGAGCGCCCCTGGTCCACGGAGCGCCGAAACAAATAATGTGTGCCGTCTTTCAGGGTGACACCGGTGGGCCCGACGGTCAACCTAGGCCCACACTCTTTAACGATACCTCTCTACCAGCGGACGTGCCGCGGGACCGGCTGGCACTTCGGGCAGCGGTACGACGAACGGTTCATGAACGGCTCGCGCCGGATCGGCCGGCCGTCGCGCGGGCACGGCGAACCCTCTTGCCCGTAGACGTTCAGGCCGCGTTCGAAGTAGCCGGACTCTCCGTTCACGTTGACGTACAGGGCGTCGAAGCTGGTCCCGCCGACGTCGAGCGCCGCGGCCATCACCTCGTGCGCGTGCCGGAGAATCTCCTTTGCCTGAACGGGTTTCAGCGTTTCGGTGGCGCGCGCGTAGTGCAACTTGGCGCGCCACAACGCTTCGTCGGCGTAGATGTTGCCGATCCCGCTGACCACGTTCTGATCCAGCAGCGCCCGTTTCAGGCCGGTCCTGCGGCGCCGGATCGCGGCCCCCGCGGCGTCCAGGTCGAACAGAGGATCGAACGGGTCCCGGGCGATGTGGGCGATCTCGGGGGGTAACTCAGCGCCACCGTCGGAGTACGACAGACCACCGAACATCCGCTGGTCCACAAACCGGACCTCTCCGCCGTCGTCGGCGAACCGGAACCGGACCCGCAGGTGCGGCTCGTCCGGCGCGCCGACCGGCTGGACCCGGAACTGGCCGCTCATTCCGAGGTGGGTGAGCACCGCGTCCCCGGACTCCAGCGGCAGCCACAGGTACTTGCCGCGGCGGGCCGGCTCGGCGAACACCTGGCCCTTGAGCCGGGCCACGAAGTCGTCCGGCCCGGCGGCATGACGCCGTACCGGGCGGGGGTGCAGGACCTCGACGGCGTCGATGGTCCGGCCGGTGGTGAACTGCGCCAGCCCGCGGCGAACGACCTCTACCTCCGGAAGCTCGGGCACCTCAGGCTTGCGAGGGGTCCGTGCTGTCGGGGTGCGCGGCGCGCAGCGCCTTCCAGGCGGTCTCGGCGGCCTGCTGCTCGGCTTCCTTCTTGCTCCGGCCGATGCCGTGGCCGTAGGTGTCGGAGCCGATCCGGACCCGCGCCTCGAACGTCTTGGCGTGGTCCGGGCCGGACTCGGCGATCACGTACTCCGGGACGCCGACGCCGAGCTGGGCGACCAGCTCCTGCAGCGAGGTCTTCCAGTCCAGGCCGGCGCCGAGCCGGGCCGAGGACTCCATCAGGTCGTCGAACAGCTTGTGCACGACCTGGCCGGCGGTCTCGAACCCGCGGTCCAGGTAGACGGCGCCGATCAGCGCCTCGACGCAGTCCGCCAGGATCGACGACTTGTCCCGCCCGCCGGTCGCTTCCTCGCCCCGGCCGAGCCGCAGGTACTTGCCCAGCTTGAGCTCACGGGCGACCCCGGCCAGCGCGCGCATGTTGACCACGGCGGCACGCAGCTTGGCCAGCCGGCCCTCGGACAGGTCCGGATGGTTGCGGAACAACGACTCCGTGACGATGACGCCGAGGACGGAGTCCCCCAGGAACTCCAGTCGCTCGTTCGTCGGCAGCCCGCCGTTCTCGTACGCGTACGAGCGGTGGGTGAAGGCGTGCTCCAGTAAGTTGTCAGCCAGCGATACGCCGAGCCGCTGGTTCAGCTCGGCGTAGAGCCCCGTTTCGTTGGCAGAGTTCACTGGGTTGGTGCCGTTTAGCTCTCGACGACCTGGCGACGCTCGCCCTTGGCGCCGTACTGGCCGCAGGTCGGGCAAACGGTGTGCGGCAGGTGCTTCGCGCGGCAGGCGGGGTTCACGCAGGTGACCAGCGACGGGGCAGTGGTCTTCCACTGGGCCCGGCGGCTGCGGGTGTTGCTGCGCGACATCTTCCGCTTCGGAACGGCCACGGTTATGACTCCTCGGTTCGGCCGGGGGCTGGTGGACCCGGCCGGCTGGCTGACGTGATGATCGGTATCTAGTTGTCCTGCGGTCGTTCGTCCTGCTGGAGCAGGCCGCTGAGCGCGGCCCAGCGCGGGTCGACCGCCTCCTCGTGCTTGTGGCCGGGCTCGTCCGCCAGGCGCACCCCGCAGTCGGGGCACAGTCCCGGACAGTCGTCCGTACACAAGGGCTGGAAGGGCAGCGCGAGCACCACCTGGTCCCTCAGCACCGGCTCGAGGTCGATCAGATCGCCCTCCATCCGGCTGGCCTCGTCCGGTTCGGCTTCGCTCTCCGGGTAGACGTACAGCTCCTGGACGTCAGCGAGGAACTCGTCCTCGATATCGACCAGGCACCGCGCGCACTCCCCGACCAGACGACCGCGGGCCGTTCCGGTGACGAGCACCCCTTCGACAACCGACTCCAGCCGTAGATCGAACTGGATCGGATCGCCTTCGGGGACGCCGATCACGTCGATTCCGAGATCTGCCGGCGCCGGTGCCGTGAAGGTGACTTCGCGCTGGGACCCGGCGCGGCGTGTCAGCTCGTGCGTGTCGATCACGAGTGGGGACCGCGGGTCCAAGACGCTCAGGACATCCCTTTCAAGGCGTGGGCAGGCAAGATCTCGGTCTCGTCGAGACCGGTGGTCAACATTACCAACTCCGCGGCCCGTCGCCCAATTCGGGGTGATTTTAGAGTTTCTTCAGTAACCGAGCGTGAACGGACGGCGGCACGAAGGCGACGACGTCACCACCCAGCCTGGCGATCTCCTTGACCCAACTCGAGGAGATGAACGCGTTCTCCGACCGGGTCGGCAGGAAAGCGGTGTCCACTCCGGTCATGGCGTGGTTCAGCTGCGCCATCTGCAGCTCGTAGTCGTAGTCCGCGGCCGAACGCAGGCCCTTGACGATCACGCCGGCGCCCTCGGCCCGGCAGTAGTCGACCAGCAGGCCCTCGAAGCTGCCGACCCGGACGTTGCCGAACGGCGCGGTCAGCTCGGTGAGCATCTCCAGCCGTTCCTCCGGGCTGAACAGCCGGTTCTTCGACTGGTTCACCCCGGCGGCCACGATCACCTCGCCGAACGCGGCCGACGCCCGGGCGATGATGTCGAGATGCCCGTTGGTGGGCGGGTCAAATGTCCCCGGAAAGACCGCCGTGCTCATGGCGGTGACCGTACCAAAGCCGGGCCTCGCCGTACTTGCGGTCCCGCAGCGCGGCGAACCCGTCCGGCCATTCCCACGGCTCGCGCTTCCCGCGCTCGACCACGACCACCGCGTCCTCGGCCAGCCAGCCGCCCTCGGCCAGCGAGGTCAGCACGTCCTGCACCTCGGCCGTCTCCAGCTGGTACGGCGGGTCGGCGTAGACGAGATCGAAGGGTCCCTGGGCCCCACCTGCCGCGACTTTCTCGACCGGACGCGTGAGCACGGTTGCCCCGGGCAGGCCGACGACGCGGACGTTCGCCGTGATCACCTCGGCGGCCCGCCGGTCCGACTCGACCAGGACGACCCGCGCGGCTCCCCGGGACAGTGCCTCGAGCCCGATCGCCCCGGACCCCGCGTACAGGTCGAGCACCGCGAGCCCGTCGAAGCTGCCGAACTCCGACTCCAGCGACGAGAACAGCGCCTCCCGGACCCGGTCCGCGGTCGGCCGCGTCCCCGTCCCCGGAGGCACGGCGATCCGCCGCCCGCGGGCCGCTCCCCCGACAATCCGCGTCACGTCTTCTCCAGGTACTCAGTCGTCTCCGACTCCAGCGCGCTCCGGACGAACGACCTGAGCGCCGGGTACTCGGCCAGCTCCGCGTCCACCGAGACGATCGAGTTGGCCACGTGCCGCGCGGCGAAGATGACGTCCTCGTCCCGCAGCACGCTGAGCAGCTTCAGGCTGCTCCGCCGCCCGGACTGCGCGACGCCCAGTACGTCGCCCTCGCGCCGGGTCTCGAGGTCGATCCGGGACAGCTCGAACCCGTCGGTCGTGGACGCGACGGCGTCCAGGCGCCCGTATGACTTCGATCCGGCCCACTGGTCGGTCACCAGCAGGCACAGCCCCGGCACCCGGCCCCGGCCGACCCGCCCGCGCAGCTGGTGCAGCTGCGAGATGCCGAACCGGTCGGCGTCCATGATCACCATCGTCGAGGCGTTCGGTACGTCGACGCCGACCTCGATCACCGTGGTCGCGATCAGCACGTCGACCTCGCCTGCCGCGAACCGCGACATCACCGCGTCCTTCTCGTCGGCCGGCAGCCGGCCGTGCAGGATCTCCACCCGCAGGTCGTGCAGGATCTCGGCCAGCGCCTCGGACACCTGCAGCACCGAGATCGGCGGCCGGGCCTGCTTCTTCGGCCCGTCGCCATCGTCGTCACCGGCGACGAACTCGCCCTCCTCGTCAGCGGCGTTTTTCACGTCGTCGCCGATCCGCGGGCAGACGACGTACGCCTGGTGGCCCTTGCCGACCTCTTCGCGGACCCGCTGCCAGGCCCGCTGCAGCCAGTCCGGCTTCTCCTTGGCAGGGACCACGGACGACTGGATCGGCGACCGCCCGGCGGGCAGCTCGGTCAGCGTCGACACGGCGAGGTCGCCGAACACGGTCATCGCCACGGTCCGCGGGATCGGGGTCGCGGTCATCACCAGCACGTGCGGGGTGTTGTCGCCCGACTTCGTGCTCAGCGCGGCCCGCTGCTCGACGCCGAACCGGTGCTGCTCGTCCACGACCACGAGGCCGAGGTCCGCGAACTGCACCTTGTCCTCGAGCAGCGCATGCGTGCCGACCACGATCCCCGCGGCCCCGCTGGCCGCGTCGAGCATCGCCGTACGGCGGGCTGCCGCGCCGAGCGACCCGGTCAGCAGGCCGACCCGCGTCGCCCGCTCCGCGCCGCCGAGCATGCCCTCCTCGGCCAGGTCGCCGAGCATCTTGGTGAGTGTCTTGTGGTGCTGGGTGGCGAGGACCTCGGTCGGGGCGAGCAGGACGGCCTGGCCGCCGGAGTCCACCACGGACAGCATCGCCCGCAGCGCGACCACGGTCTTGCCAGAGCCGACCTCGCCCTGCAGCAGCCGGTGCATCGGGTGCGGCCGGGCCAGGTCCGCGAAGATCTCCTCGCACACCTCGGACTGCCCCTCGGTGAGCGTGAACGGCAGCCGCTGGTCGAACTCGTCCAGCATGCCGCCCTCGGTCCGCGGCCGCGGTACGGCGTTGAGCGCGTCGGTGACCGCCCGGCGCTGGGCCAGGATCGTCTGCATCACCAGCGCTTCCTCGAACCGGAACCGGTGCTGGGCGTCGCGGATGTCCTTCTCGGTGTCCGGCAGGTGCACCTTCTGCAGTGCCTCGCGCAGCCCGAGCAGCTTCTCGTTGCGCAGGATCAGGTCCGGGATCGGGTCGTCCACAGCGTCGTCCAGGCTGTCCAGGACGATCTTGATCGACCGCTCGATCGTTGCAGTCGGCAACTTGGCGGTGGCCGGGTAGAGCGGCCGGAACGGCCGGGCCCGGCGTTCGATCTCGGCCTCGGTCAGGTCCTCGTCGTCGAGGATCTCGGTGCCCGGGCTCTTCAGCTGCATGATGTCGCGGAACATCGTCACCTCGCCCCAGAACAGGGCGGCGGTGCCTGGTGTCAGCTTGGTCGCCAGCCATGGCTGGTTGAAGAAGGCCAGCTCCAGGTCGCGGCGGCCGTCGGTGACGACGACCTTGGTCAGCGTCCGGCGCCGGGCCCACTTCTGGACGTCGGTGAGCGGGATCTCGGCCTTGGTGTCGAGCGACCGGACGGTGACCTTCTTGACCCGGCCGTTCACGGTGGCCTGGTCGCCGACCTCGAGCTCGTCGAACGGAGTCAGCTCGCCCTTCTTCAGGTAGCGGCGCGGGTAGTGCCGCAGCAGCTCCCCGACCGTCTCCAGGCCGAGCACCTCCGCGAAGGTCTTGGCCGTCCTGGCGCCGAGGAAGTCGCGGAGCTTCCGCTCCATGTCCGTCTTCATTCCACCCCGATCAGCAGCGGGTACCTGTCCTGACCTCCGTCGTACACCACGACATCGACATCTTTGCGGTTCCGCCGGACGTGCCGCTCCACCGCGACCACCAGACCGGGCTGGGCGTCCCGCCCGGTGACGATCGTGAGCAGCTCGCCACCGCCGCCGAGCAGCCGGTCGACCACGCCGATCGCGGCGTCCTCGAGGTCCTCGGTGATCAGCGCGAAGTCGCCGTCGACGACGCCCAGCGCGTCGCCGGTCCGGCACATCCCGGCCATCGTCCAGGCGTCCTTCACCGCGATCGTGACCGCGCCGTGCCGAGTCTGGCCGGCAGCGGCGGACTGGTGCACGACGTCGTCGTCGAAGCTGCGCTCAGGGTCGTGTACGGCGATCGCCGCCAGCCCCTGGACCTGCGCCCGGGTCGGGATCACGGCGACCCGGATCCCGTCCTGCCGGGCCGCGGTGGCGGCGGCCTCGGCGACCGCGATCGAATCCTTGTCGTTCGGCAGCAGCACGATCTCGGGCGCCTGCGACGTCTCGATCGCCTGGAGCAGCTCACCGGTCGAGCAGCGCCGGCCCGGGCCGCCCATGATGGTGTGCGCGCCCGCCTCGGTAAACAGCGCGGCCAACCCTTCGCCGGCCACGACGGCGATCACCGCGCGGCCCGGGGCCGGCTCGTGGTGGTGGGCCTGGTCGGCGAAGTGGGTGACCCGGATCCGGTGCGGCCGGCCGATGTCGATGCCCTGCTCGATCGCGGCGCCCACGTCGTCGGTGTGGACGTGCACGTTCCACAGCCCGTCGCCGCCGACGACCACGACGGAGTCGCCCAGCCCGGCCAGGAGCTGCCGGAAGTCGCCGACCTTGTCGTCCGGCGCGTCCAGCAGGTACATCACCTCGTACGCCGGTCCGTCCTGGCTCTCGGCGCTCTCCCCCTGCGGCTCCACCCGCGCCGGTACGTCGACCCGCACGTGTCGCCCGGTCAGCACCGACTCCATCGCGCCGAGGATGACGACCAGGCCGGCTCCCCCGGCGTCCACCACGCCCGCACGCCGCAGTACGTCGAGCTGTTCGGTCGTCCTGGTGAGCGCCTGCCGGGCGGAGGCGACCGCGGCCAGGCAGACGTCGGCCAAGCTCTTGCCGTCGTTGGCGGCCGTCATCGCCCCGCTTGCCCCGGCCCTGGCGACGGTGAGCATGGTGCCCTCGACCGGCTGTGCGACTGCGCCGTACGCGGCGTCAGCGGCGTACCGCAGCGCGTCGGCGAAGGCGACGGCCTCGCTCATCCGCGGATCTGCCAGTACGGCGTTCCCGTCGGCGTCCGGGTGTCGCGGCAGGTTCTCGGCCAGCCGGAGGCCGAAGGCGCGGACGAGTTGGGAGGTGATGACGCCGGAGTTGCCGCGCGCGCCGAGCAGGGCGCCGCGGCCGAAGGCCTGGACCGCCTCGACGAAGGTCAGCTCACCGGCGGGCAGCGCGTCGCAGGCGGCCTCCCAGGTGAGGTAGAGGTTCGTCCCGGTGTCACCGTCCGGGACCGGGTACACGTTCAGCTCGTCGATCTCGGTCCGCGCCCGGCCCAGCTCGGCCAGCGCGGTCCGAGCCCAGGCCCGCAACACCTCGACGCTCAGTTCCTCCACGCCCGGAAGGCTAACCGGTCGCCTTACCATGTGCTGTGCTCTCCCCGATCTTGTTCTCGGTTGCCGCTGACAGTTACGAGTGGGCGGTGCGGGAGATCCGGGCCGAGTTCGGCCGGGAGGTGCGGATCGAGCGGGTCAGCGGCGATCTCGGGCGTGTCGCCGGACCGCCGGTCGCGGAGCTGGCCGCGGCGTGCGACGCCGGCCGGATCATCTTCGTCCGGCACCTGACCACGGAGGTGGCGAGCTTCGAGGAGCTGCCGCCCGACTACGAGCTCGCCGACCTGGTGCTGGGCGAGCTGCCCGACTACCCGAAGGCGCTCGCCGTTCAGGCCTGGACCGACGGAGCGGGCACCGGTGGCTCCTACTACCACCGGCTGCACGACGCGCTCGCGGATCGTGGGGTGACGGTCACCCGATCCGGTCAGGAGGTGGTCATCTCCTGCTTCGCGGGCCGCCGGGGCATCCTGCTGGGCGTCAACCGCCGCGAGCACAGCCTGTCGGACTGGCCGGGTGGCCGGATGCGGCTGGCTCGCTCGGACGACCGGGTGTCGCGCTCGGAGTTCAAGCTGGAGGAGGCGATCGCCACCTTCGGGCTGGAACTGCCGGCCGGCGGGAAGGCAGTCGATCTGGGTGCCTCGCCGGGCGGCTGGACCCGGATTCTGCGGCTGCACGGGCAGGAGGTGTGGTCGGTGGACCCGGGTGCGCTGGACCCGCGGCTGCGCGGCGACCGCCGGATCCACCACGCGGCGACGACGGCCGGGCGGTTCTTCGCGGAGAACCGGGTCCGCTTCGACGTCGTGGTCAACGACATGCGGATGGATCAGGTGATGAGCGCCCGGATGATGGTCGACGCGGCGGCACACCTGCGCCGGGGCGGGCTCGCGGTAGTCACGCTGAAGGGTGGCGGGAAGAACCCGCTGGACGGGGCGCGGCGTGGGATGGACGTGCTGCGGCAGGAGTACGCCGTACTGCACGCTCGGCAACTGCATCACAACCGCAACGAGATCACGGTGGTGGCCAGACACGAATAGGCGCCCGGGATGATCCCGGGCGCCTGTTCAGGCCCTACAACGGAGAAAGCTGGGGGTCAGCCGACGACGCGCTGGACCTTGCCGGCCTTGATGCAGGACGTGCAGACCTTCAGGCGGGTCGGGGTGCCCTTGATGAGCGCCCGGACCGGCTGGATGTTGGGGTTGAACCGCCGGGGCGTGCGAGCCTTGACCCGGCGGATCATCGCGCCCTTACCCAGGCGGGCAACGTTGTTGCCGAACGTCGGCTGCTTGCCGCAGACATCGCACTTCTTAGACATGATTCTCCGTGTTCAGGGTCGTGACACCGACAGACCATGTTACATGGGCGTCTGCGCACGACCAATTCGGCTCAGGACGTGGTTCAGCTGCTGGTTCAGGCTGTGAGCCAAGCCACTTCCTCGTCGGTGAGGTCCACCGACAACCCCGGCATCGAGGTCCTGGTCTCGCTGATGTGCCGCGGCCCGATCAGCGGGAACACCGGGTACGGCTGGTGCAGCAACCAGGCTAGCGCGATCGCGGTCGGCTCGACGCCCTTGGCGGCGGCGAGCTCCCGGGCGCGGTCGAGCCGCTGGAAGTTCTCGTCGGAGTAGAAGCAGCGGACCAGTTCCTCGTCCGAGCGGTCCTCGGGCTTGGCCCGTCCGGTGAAGAACCCGCGGGCCTGGCTGGACCACGGGAACAGCGCGACCTGCCGGTCCCGCAGCCACGCCTGCGACTCGTCGTCGGCGACGTGCCGGCAGCCCTTCCACGGTACGTCGTACGCCCGGGCGAGGCTGAGGTGGTTGCTCAGCAGGGTGAACGGCTGCTTGCCGTTCGCCTCGGCGTACGCGTTGGCCTCGTCGAACCGCGCGGTGGACCAGTTGGAACCGCCGTACGCCTTGATCCGGCCGGCCTTGAAGTGCTCGTCCAGGACGTCGACGAACTCGCCGACCGCGATCTGCTCGTTGTCGCGGTGCATCAGGTAGAGGTCGACGTGGTCGGTCTGCAGCCGCTCGAGGCTCTCGTGCAACTGCCGGGTGATCGACTCGGGGTCGCAGTGCGGGGTGTGCGCGCCCTTGCCGATGACAACGACCTGGTCGCGGTTGCCGCGCGAGGTGATCCACTGGCCGAGCAGCTTCTCGCCGCGTCCGCCGCCGTAGATGTAGGCGGTGTCGAACGTCGTACCGCCGCGCTCGACGAAGTCGTCGAACATCGCCGCGGCGTGGGTCAGCGTCTGCTGGTTGTCCACGCCCATGACGAGCCTGGACACGTCCTTGTCCAGGCCGGGCACGCGGCCGTACTTCATCGGGGCGTCGGCGCGTCTGGCGAGCGGCCGTCCGGTCGCGGTCGGGATGATCGCGTCGTCCCGCTCGCTCGCGTACTGCTGCCCGATCGCCTTGCGCCACTCGTCCTGGACGGTCAGGTTGCCGAGCGTGTCGGCCCAGCTCATCTCGGGCGCCTGCCGGAGCTCGATCGCGGCCGCGACCGCCTCGGCCTCGGCGGCGTAGATGAGGGCGGGGTCGGCGGAGATGTCGCGCGGCTCCTCCCCCACCTTGTGCAGGGTGACGTGGGTCGGCTCGCCGTCGCCGCCGAACCACGGGTCCTCGACGACGAGGTAGCCCTCGCTGCCGTAGATCCGGACCTGGTTGGCGTCGCGGAGCCGGACGCCGGTGCTCACCTGGGCGGTCACGCCGCCCTCGAAGAACAGCGTGGCGACCGACCACTTGTCGGCGCCGGTCTCGCCGACGTGCCCGACCGCGGTCACCGCGGCCGGGTCGGCGAACGGCTGCCCGGTGGCGGCGCCGGCGATCAGCCGGGCCATCGAGACCGGGTAGCCGCCGACGTCGAGGATGCCGCCGCCGGCCAGCTCGTCGGCGAAGATCCGGCTCTCCGGCCGGTACGACGAGGCGAACGCGAAGGTGGCCTGGATCTGGTGGACGGTGCCGAGCTCGCCGTCGCGGACCAGCTGGGCGATCAGCTTGGTCTGCGGCAGGCAGCGGTACATGTACGCCTCCATCAGGAAGACGTCGTTGGCGACCGCGGCCTCGATCATCGCCTCGGCCCAGGCCTTGTTGATCGCCAGCGGCTTCTCGCACAGCACGTGCTTGCCGGCCTCGGCGGCCTTGATCGCCCACTCCGGGTGCATCGGGTGCGGCGTGGCGATGTACACCGCGTCCACGGTCTCGTCGGCGAGCAGGTCGTCGTACGAGCCGTGCCGGTTCTGGATGTCGTACTTGTCCGCGAAGGCTCCTGCCGAGTCGATGGAGCGGCTGCCGACGGCGACGACCGTGTTGGCCGCCGACGTCGGCACCTGGCTCGCGAACCGGGACGCGATGTTCCCGGTCCCGATGATTCCCCAGCGGAGGGTGGTGTCAGTCAAGAGGTGTCCCGTTCGGTTGAGGGGTCAGAACTTCATGGCGCCGGCGGCGATGTCGGCGATGAAGTGGCGTCCACCGATGATGAAGACGCCGATGAGTGGGATCACACTCATCAAAGCACCCGCCATCACCATGGAGTAGTCGGTTCCGTAGATGCCGTTCAGCTGCTGCAGGGCGACCTGGAGCGGCAGCTTGTTCGGGTCGGTCATCACGATCAACGGCCATAGGTAGTCGTTCCAGACGTTGATGAAGGTGAAGATGCCCAGGAACGCCAGGCCGGGGCGCAGGACCGGGATGCCGACGGTGAGGTACTGGCGGAAGAAGCCGGCGCCGTCGACCTTGGCGGCCGAGATGAGCTCGTCGGGGATGGCGCCCTTGGCGTACTGGCGCATCCAGAAGATGCCGAACGCGTTCGCCGCGCCGGGGATGATGAGCGCCTTCAGCGACCCGATCCAGCCGAACTCGGCCAGCGTCACGAACTGCGGCACCAGCGACAGCTGGGCCGGGATCATGAACGTTGCCAGCAGCAACCCGAACAGCCAGTTGCGGCCGGGGAACTCGTACTTGGCGAACGCGAAGGCGGCCAGCGAGTCGAAGAACAGCACCAGCACGGTGACCGCCAGCGAGACGATCAGCGTGATCAGCATCGAGCCGAAGAAGTCGATGTTGTCGAGCACCTTGCCCATGTTCTCGAACAGGTGCGAGCCGATCACGAGTTTCGGCGGGTAGCTGAAGATGTCCGGTGTGGTGTTGGAGGCCATCACGACCATCCAGTAGAACGGGAAGATCGACAGCACGACGCCGAACATCAGCACGACGTGGCTGACGATGTTGCGGGTCCGGTCAGCTCGCATCGGCGTTCTCCTTCGCGTTGCGGCGGGCGACGCGCCGGCCGATCCGGTCCTCGCCACCGCCGATCAGCCGCCAGTTGATGATGCTGAACAGCACGATCAGGATGAACAGCGCCCAGCCGATCGCGGCGCCGTACCCGAACTGGTTGTCCAGGAACGCGCTCTCGTACAGGTACGACACGATCGTCGTCCCGGCTCCGCCCGGGCCGCCGGTGTCACCCAGCAGCACCTGGGACTCGGTGAAGATCTGCAGGCCGCCGATGGTCGAGGTGACCGCGGTGAACAGGATCACCGGGCGCAGCAGCGGAACCGTGATCCGCCAGAACGTCTGCCGTGGTGAGGCGCCGTCGACCTTGGCGGCCTCGTACACGTCGTTCGAGATCGCCTGCAGGCCGGCCAGGAAGATGATCGCGTTGTAGCCGACCCAGCGCCAGGTGACGATGGTGGCGATCGCGATCTTGATCCCCCACGGCTGGGTGAGCCACTCGATCTTGGTCAGCCCGATGGACTGCAGGAAGGCGTTCAGCAGGCCGAAGTTGTTGCTGAAGATCGAGCCGAACACCATCGTGACAGCGACGATCGAGGTGACGTTCGGGACGAAGTACGCGATCCGGTAGAAGCTGCGGAACCGGGTCGCGTTGTGCAGCGCGTTGGCGATCACCAGCGCCAGCAGCAGCATCGGCACGGTCGAGAGCACCCAGATGATCAGAGTGTTGCCGATCGACTGCCAGAACTTCGGGTCGCCGAGCAGGTAGTTGTACTGCTCCAGCCCGACCCACGTCATCTGGCCGATGCCGTCCCAGGAGTGGAACGAGATCCAGATCGAGAACAGCACCGGGAAGGCGCCGAACACCGCGAACAGGATGAAGAACGGCGAGATCGCGGCGTACTGCGGCAGTGCCTGGCGGTACTTGCCGGGTGGTTTCTGGCCGGGGTCCTTGGTGGTGCTGATCGTGGCCGGGAGTGTCTTGCTGGTCACTGCCATCTCAGATCGCCCCCGCTCGGGTGAGTTCGCGCTCGACCTGCCGCTGCGCATCGGCCCACGCCTGGTCGGGCGACTTGCCGGCGGTCTCGACGTTGACGAGTTCGGCGGCGATCGGCGAGCCGATGATCGAGTCGTACGGGCTGAAGTAGGCGCCCGGGTACTTCTTGGCGGACGCGCCGAAGACGTCGACGATCCGCTGACCGCCGAAGAACGGGTCCGGCGCCGTCATCCGCTCGTCGGTGTAGCTGGCCGGCGTGGACGGGAACAGCACCGGGTCCAGGAAGGCCTGGGCCTGGTTCTTGGACGACTCCAGCCAGCTGATGAAGGCGAAGGCGGCCTCGGGGTTCTTGCAGTACTTCGTGATCGCCAGGAAGGACCCGCCCCGGTTGCCGGCCCCACCAGGAGCTGCCGTCACTCGCCAGAGTCCCTTGGTCTTGGGCGCGGCGTTCTTCGGCCCGAGCTGGGCCCACCAGACGGCCGCGTTGTAGGCGACGAGCTTGCCGTTGGTGACGACGGCGTCGGCGTCGGTGGTGTCCTGCTGCGCGTTGGCGGACAGCCCTTCCTTGACCACCCGGATCGCGAGGTCGAACTGTGCGCGGATGTGGTCCTGGTCGCCGATGTACTGGCCGTCCTCGGTCATGTAGCGCTTGGACTGCTGCGCCAGCGCGTAGCTGTAGATGCCGGTGATGTTGTCGGTGATCGCCGAGCCCGGCACCGCGGCCTTCAGCTTCTTGCCCAGCTCGATGTAGGCGTCCCAGGTCGGCGCCAGCTCCGCGACCGCGGCGGGATCGGTGTCGATGCCGGCCTTCTGGAGCATGTCCGTGCGGTAGAACAACGCGGTCGGCCCGGTGTCCATCGGGTAGGCCATCATCTTGCCCTCGGGCGTGATGCCGAGCTTCCACTTCCAGGCGAGGAAGTCGGACTCGTGGTCGCCGGCGCCGAGGCTCTTGAGGTCGACGAACTGGTCGGCGTTCGGGAAGTACGTCGCGACGTCGTCGTTGATCGCGACGATGTCCGGGACCAGCGACTTGCCGGCCAGCGAGGTGAGCACCTTGGTCTTGTAGCTGGTGCCGATCCGGGTCATCGCCAGGCGCATGTCGTCGTACCCGGGGATGCCTTTCTCGGCCTGGCCGATCAGGTCGTCGTTCACCGAGCCGACCCAGGTCCACATGCTGAGCTCGTCGGACCCGCCGAGCGAACTTCGGGACCCGCAGCCGGTGAGGCCGGCCGCGGTCGTGGCGGCGCCCAGCGCCAGGAACTTCCTTCTGCTCACTGTCATACGCCTTCACCTGGCGCTTTCTGTGTTCATTTCCGCCGGAAGTTGTCCATAATTGTTCAGGCATCGACTAGGTAAGCGCATACCGCTGAACCGGTCAAGGGCCCACCGTTGCCGCCTCCGGCCATCCCGGGCAGGTTCGGGCGCCTGACAGGATGGCGGCATGATCTCCGCCGTGCTCTTCGACGCCGACGGCGTCATCCAGCGCCCGACCATCGACTGGTGGTCCCGGCTGACGTCGTTCGTCCCCTCCGACGGCTCCGCGTTCGTCGCCGACCTGATGGCGGCCGAGAAGCCGAGCCTGGTCGGGAAGGGCGACTTCCGGGACGCGGTCGCCGAGGTCCTTCGGCGGTGGGACTCGCCGGTGTCGCTGGAGGAGGCGCTGGAGCCGTGGCACTCGTTCGCGGCCGAGCCGGCGGTGGTGTCGTTGATCGCCGAGCTGCGCGCTTCGGGGGTGGGTTGCCACCTCGCCACCAACCAGCAGGCGTACCGGCGCGCGATCATGCAGGACGAGCGCGGGTACGGCGAGTGGTTCGACCAGACCTTCTACTCGTGCGATCTCGGGCTGGCCAAGCCGGATCCGGCGTACTTCCGGGCCATCCTGGGCACGCTGGACGTGCCCGCCTCCTCGGTGCTGTTTATCGACGACAACGAAAGCAACGTGGCGGGCGCCCGGAGCGTCGGGTTGCACGCCGAGGTTTACGACCTCTCGTCCGGCGTCGACACGTTGATTGCGCTACTTCGCCAGTACGAACTCTTGTGATGTCTGCACGGTTGTGGCATCGTCGCCCGGCAGATGACAACGTAGGACAGTCACCAGCCGCTCCTGGAGGCACCGCATGTCCGATCGACGACGTCTCACCCGCCGCCATGCCCTCGGCCTGACCGCCGGCGTGGGCCTCGGCTCTCTCGCTCCTTCCATCGCACCTTCCTTCGTTCCTCCGGCCTTCGCCGGCACGGTCTCGGCGTACCCCAAAGGTCAGCGGCCACGGCTGCTGAACGTCCTGGACGAGTCGGCCCTGAGCCTGCCCGAGCGCACGCTCGCGACCACGCTGCAGGGGCTGCTGGCCCGGCGCGGCAGCGAGACGCTCTACCTGAACATCCCCTCGCTGGGCTACCAGTTCTGGCTCGACGACCTCGTCTCCCGGTACGGCGTGGAGGTGCGCCCCGGCGACCTGTGGAAAACCGTCACCCGGTCGCGCATCGGCGGATATGTTCTCTTTCGAACAGGCACCCCGTCGGTCAACGTCGCGACCACGCTCGCCGGGCTGACAGGTGCCGTGGCTATCGAGGAGAGCTTGGAGGCACTCGCGATCCAGAACGGGTTGCGCAAGGTCCTGGACTTGCGGGACAAGGACGACCGCTGGGTGCTGGACAACTACTGGTCCCGGTTGCGGCACGACGTCGCGATCGAGCAGCGAGCAGACATTGCGGAACGACTGCGGGACTACGTCACGATGGCGGGGACGCTCGCCTTCTTCGACGGCAACTCGGACTTCCGGGCCGAGGTGGTCGGCGCGCTCGACGACGACGCGACGGTGATCGGCTGGGGCGATGCTGCCCAGGGCGAGGACAAGTTCATCGGGCCGAACTCCGACGCGGGCGCCAAGGCGATCCCTGCCGACCATGCCCGGAACCTGTCGGTGTTGTCCGGGATCCGCGAAGACCGGTTGAGTCAGGGCGGAGGGGGTGGGGGGAGGGTCCCCGAACCGGATCCGAACGCCCACTACGTGACCTTTCTGATCACCGACGGCGACAACATCCAGTGGATGCTCGGCGACTTCCCCACCGACAAACGCTGGTTCGGCAGCCCGTTGCGCGGCCAGGTCGACCTCGGCTGGGGAATCTCCCCGTCCCTGATCGACCTCGCACCCTCGGTCATGCGCTGGTACTACGACCAATCCGCCAAGGACCGCTGGGTCGTAGGCCCCTCCGGCGGCGGCTACATGTACCCGAGCCGTTACCCCACCGCTGCGCTGACCAAGCACACAGCCACCTTGGCGAAGTCCATGGAACGTGCGGACCTGTCGGCCGTCCAGATCATCGACTTCGACTCCTTCCACGACAAGCGACTCTGGTCGTCGTACCTGAAACACCCCCAGATCGACGGCCTCATCTACCTCGAGTACTCCCGCTACGACACCCACAAGGGCAAGGTCGTCTGGTCCGAAGGCAAGCCGGTCATCTCGGCGCGAACCATGCTCTGGGAAGGCCTCGACGGCGCCGACGAGGCCTCGGTCACCACGGAACTCAACACCGCGGCCCGCAACCCGCGCTCGACCGCCGGCTACTCGATCGTGTTGTGGCATGCGTGGAGCAAGTCCGTCGACCACGTCATGACAGTCGTCAACGGACTTGCTCCGCACGTGAAGATCATCCCGCCGGACACCCTGGTGAAGATGGTCGGCACGTACGCGAAGCCCTAGGAGTTCAGAGCTCGCGGTAGTACACGGCGACCGGGAGCTGGACGCAGCCGAGGCTCTCGTAGAGGGCCCTGGCCGGCGCGTGGAAGTCGTCGCCACCGGTGCCGATCTCGACGACCTCCGCATCCAGCTCCCGCATCGCGTCGAACGCGTGCTCACACAACGCGGTGCCGACTGATCCTCGCCGTTGTTCGGCCGCGACTGCGAGGATCGTGACGGTGCCGTTCCGGCGGGCCGGGTCAACGCTCCACGCGACATAGCCGGCGAGTACGTCGCCCTGCTCGGCGACCGCGACGTACTTGTGCTGGCTGGGGTCGTGGAGCCCGGCGACCTGCCGGCGGTAGTCGTCGCGCCAGTCGCCGTGCTGGTTGGCGAAGATCGCATCTCCGACGAGCGGTCGGAAGGAATCCTCGTAGAACGGCCGGAACGTCTCGATGGTCAGCTCGGTGAGCCGAGCGAGGTCAGCATTGACGTACGAACGAATAGACATGAAGTGTGCCTCTCAGGCTGAAGGGAGTCGGGCATGGCCGGACCCGACCCCGCTGACGATGCAGCGGCGGGTCCTCTTCAGCAGCGAGGACGCCCAGCAGCAAAGCACTCCATGCGACCCATGCTACGGCCCACCGAACTCGCCTAACGCCGCAGCGAACTCGCCTAACGCCGCAGCGCGTGCCTCCTCGCACAGTTGGGAGGGCACGATGGACACCCGACATCGCCATCCGACTCTAACCGCTGCGAGCTCACAGCTCCAAGCAGCGGCCTGGTGGTGCAGAGCCCTCCAGCGTGCCGCCCGGCAGGCTGGCAGGTACCGGCTCGCGGCTGGCGGCTGAGATTCCTCCAGCATGTCGCCACGCGCGCTGAATGCTGGCACTTCAGGTTCATCCAGCATGAGCAGGGCGCGCTGACGGGCGTCCTAGGTGCAGGGTCCTCCAACACGCCCCCGCGCGGACTGGCGGCTCAGATTCCTCCAGCACGGCACTGCCGACGCTGCCGGCCGGCGGTTCAGGTTCATCCAGCATGAGCAAGGCGAGCTAACGGGCTTCCTGGCTTCAGGGTCCTCCAACACGCCGCCACGCGGACTGGCGGCTCACATGCCTCCAGCACGGCACCGCCGACGCTGCCGGCCGGCGGTTCAGGTTCATCCACCACGACGCCAGGCGCGCTGACGGGCTTGCTGGGTTCAGGGGTTTGGAGTGCGGTGGGTGCCGGTGGGGTCGATGGTGAAGGTGAAGCCGTTGGGGGTGGTCCATTGGATGGTGGTGGGGTTGGGGCGGTGTGCGGTCCAGCGGCCGTGGGTTTTGATTCTGTGGGGGAGGCGGCGCAGGGGTGCGAGGTTGGTGGTGTTGGTTTGGCCGGGTGGGCCGAGGGGGTGGTAGGGCTGGATGTGGTCGAGGTCCATGGCGGGGTGGGTTTCGCGGGTGCCGTAGGGGAAGAGTTCGACGGGGTGGGTGAGGCGGACGCGTTCGCGGATGCGGTCGGGGATTTCGTAGGCGTCGACGCTGACGGCGTCGTTGAGGTCGATGACTGGTTTGACGGTGTAGGGGCCGTGGCCGACGAGCTCGCTCAACTGGGTGGCGAGCAGGGGGCCGATGTTCTCGGCGCGCAGGACGCCGGTGCCGGTGGCGAGGGTGTGGTCGGTGAGGTGTACGTAGACCTCGGTCTGCCCGGGCCGCAGGCGGCTGCCTGGCCGCCCCGAGCGCGGGGTGGCGTGGGTGGTGTGGGCGTCGTGGCGGATCTGGGCGAGCCGGGCGTCCAGGGCGCGGCGGGCGGCGGCGTCCATCGGACGGCCGTCGTCGGGGTCGGGGCACAGGCCGGGGTCGAACGCCTCGATGGGTTCCTTGGATGGGGTGTCGAGCGGGTCGGGGAGGTCGCTGTCGCTGGGGTGGGGCGCGTCGCGGTCGGCCTCGTCGTGCAGACCGGGCTCGGCCCAGTCGGCCAGCAGCCCGTCGTCGCCCGGCCAGCCAGCGCAGGGGCCGCCGTCCCATGCATGATCACGGCGCTGCCCACCGCGCCCAGCACCGCGCTCCGCACCGCGCTCCGCCCCGCGTTCGCCGACGCGTTCCGGCGCGGCCGCCGCGGGCTTGGTCCGCGAGGCCAAGTCGGCAGTCGCCACTTCACCATCGTCGAGCGCGCGGCCAGCGGCGGCCCCGCTGATCCGGTCGGCAGTCGAGGTTGGAGCCGGATCGGCGGCCAGGGCGACGGCTGGAGCCGCAGCGCGACTGGTTACATCGGCAGTCGGGACTGAGGCCTGATCGACGTCCAGCGCGACTACTGGAGCCGCGGACCGGGTGGTTGCGTCGGCAGTCCGGGCTGGGGGCTGATCCGCGGCCGGGGTGGCGGGTGGAGCGGCGGGGCGGCTGGTTGGGGCGGTGGTGGGGGCGGCGTCGGCTGTGGCGGTGGCTGGGGGCGGTGGGGTGGTGTGGAGGTGTTGGTGGGCTTGGTGGAGGAGTTCTTCGGTGTAGCGGGGGTCGGCGATGATGCCGACGGCGTCGGCGCGGCGGCGCTGCAGGCAGGCGGTGTCGCCGAGGATCTTGAGGGCTTCGGCGATGCTGGTGATCCGGGCGTCGAAACGGATCGCCGCACCGGAGCCGGTGCGGATGAAGATCTTCTTGGTGCCGTGCTCGTCGCAGCGACCCAGGTAGACGCCGCGTTCGCGGGCCCTCTCCGCGGCCTTCGCTCGAGCGGCTTCGGGGTCGGCGTGCTTCTTGGCGGCCTCGACGATCCTGTCCAGCCGGCCGGGGGTGAGGGTGTCGACGACCTTCGCGACGCGGTGGTCGACGGTACGGGCGGCGTCCTCGGACAGGTCCAGGCAGGCGGTGGCGATCTTGCGGGCCTTCCACGGCGTCGCCTGACCGGACTGCACCCGCGCCCAGGTCAGCGGGAGCCGGTGGCGCAGCGCGAGGGCCTGGCCGATGAAGTCCGCGGCGGCACCGGCGGAGATGCCGATCATCGCGCCGAACTCGGCCGGGGCGAACTCGGCGATCTCCGGGCAGCCCTCGCCGCCCAGGACGATGGCGCGTTCGCGGCCGTCGCTGGGGCGGCGGGTGGGGCGGGGTGAGCAGGCGCTCGGGTGGTAGTGGTCGGCGTAGACCTGGGCGTGCTCCAACAACCGCGCGTCGAGGCGGTTGGCCTCGGCGCGGTGCGCGGCGGCCGACTCCAGCAGGTCGGCCGTCGGGAGGGACGTCAGATCTCCTTCGAACATGTGTTCGATTCTATGCCATGTCGGCGCGTGGGACAAACTCAGAAGAGGCTGGAATCTCTTATCCACAAGGGGAAACTTCACACATGGCCGGGCAGGTGGAGCGGGTAAGCAGGTGCTGGTCGCGTCGAGGCGGGCGAGGTCGGTCGCGTGGTGTGAGTGGGGTGGATCGCGGTGATTTGGCCGCCGGGACGGCGGGACGGGGCGGGACGGCGGGCTGAACGGGGAGGGTCGGCCGGACGGGACAGGGCGCGGGCGGGGCGGACGGGACCGCAGTAACCACGGGCGGACGGGGCCGCGGTGAGCAGGCGCGGGCGGGGGTGGGCGGGGCAGCAACAAGCAGGCGCGGGCGGGGCGGACGGTACCGCGGGAAGCAGGCGCGGACAGGGCGGACGGGGCCGCGGTAAGCAGGCGCGGGCGGGGCGGGCGGGGCCGCGCTGGGCGGGCGCGGGCTGGGGTGCCCTGGCCTGTGTGCTCCGGGTGGTGGTTAGTCGGTTCGGGTGGGTAGGCCGTCGGTCGACGGGTGCTGGTGCGACAGGGCGAGGGGCTCTGGCGGGGCGGCGCGGTTGGGGCTACGGCGGTGTGTGCGCGGGCTGAGTGCGATCAGGAGGACTAGCAGGGGCAGGGCGATCAGGTAGGCGGTCTGGAGGGGGACGGCGCGAGCCATGAGGGCGAGGGTGGCGGGGGTGATGAGGATGGCGGTGCCGGAGGCTAGGGCGCCGATGGCGGATAGGCGGGTGGGGTTGGGGCCTGGGATGGCGACCAGGGCGGCGAGCGTGACTGGGTAGAGCGGGGCTACGCCGGTGCCGGCCAGGACCAGGCCGAGGGTGACTGCGGCGGGGCTGTCGAAGAGGCTGACGAGCAGCGTGCCGACGATCGCGAGCAGGCCGCCGGGTACGACGGGAGACAGGCCGCGCACGTGGATCGGGCCGATCGCGCGCCCGACCGCCATGCCTATCGGGAACGCACTACCCAGCAGTGCGGCCGTTGCCATCGGCAAGCCCGTAGCAGCCAGCCGCGCGACCGCCCACACCACGAAGCAGAACTCCACTCCAACGGCCAGCACAACCCGCAGCCACCCCAGCGCAACCGCCGCAGCCGCAGTGCCGCTCGATTCACGAGCCGGCGCAGCAGGGCGCGAGTCAACGGACCCCTTCAGTACGGCGAGGGCGACAAGCGGCGGTACGGCGGCCAGCAGCGCCAACCGACCCGTCGGGCCAACGGAGTCAACTGCACCGATCGCCAGCGGTGCCAGAATCCCGGTCGCACTGGCGACCGCATTCACCCGACTCAATCGCGACGCAGCCGTAGGACCGTGCAACACCAGTGGAGCAACGAGAACGAGCAGCGCCCCACCAAGTCCGATGCACAGCCCGCCTGCGACCGCCACGCCGTACGCAGGCGCTAGTGCCAGCAGCACGGCTCCGGCCGCGCACACCAGCGACCCAAGGCGCAGCACGGTGATCAGTGCCCAGGACCGCAGCAGCATCGGGCCCACCACAGCTACCACAACGAGCCCCACTGCGAACGCCGACGACAGCAAGGCGAGCCGACCGGTGGACTCGCTCAGGTCCCGTGCGAGCAGAGCGACGCAGGCACCCAGCCCGGCCAGCAAGTACCCCATGGACGAGAGCCCGATCCCGATCCGGATCTCGTCTGCTCGCCCGGTCATCCGGCAGTCAGGTCGTCAGACCCCGTGCCCTCCGTCCGGGCCGTGGTGAGCAGGTCAGCAAGCTGGTGGAGGTCGGTGAGCCGGAAGTCAGCGTCCAGCCCCTTCAGGCCGGCAGTCACGGCCCCAGCCGCACGCCCAGCCTCCAGACCGACCGTCGCGTCCTCCACGACCAAGCACTGCTCCGGCGGTACGCCGAGGAGCTCAGCAGCATGCAGATAGCCCTCAGGGTCCGGCTTGCCCCGGCTGATGTCGTCGACCGTCACCAGCACGGGTGGTGACATGCCGGCCGCAGTCAGGCGTACCTTCGCCAGCCGGTCATCCGCGCTCGTCACGACAGCCCATGGCAGGCCGAGCCGGTCCAACACACCCAGCACCTGATATGCACCCGGAGTCGCGGTCACATCGGACAGGTCGTCGTACTGGAGCTCCAGCTGCCTGGCCGCGGCTGCCGTCTGCTCGGCCGCTGAGAGGTCCGGGCGGGTGCGTGCGACGGTCGAGTCCGCCGGGCTGCCGTGAGCAGCAGGGAGTACGTCGGCCAGCGGTACGTCGTACTCCGCCGCCCAGACCGTCCACGCACGCTCCACGGCGGCGTCGGAGTCGACCAGCGTGCCGTCCATGTCGAACAGCACGGCGCGGATGTCGCGGATCCTCATCACCCCTCCATTAAACTCGTTCTCCGAGCATAAGGTAGAACCATGGCATGACGACAGGTGTCCGGCGGGGGCAGTGGCAGACCGCGGCCGACGTACTCGCGTGGGTGAGCCGCCGGCCCGGGATCACGCGGGCGGCGGTCGCGCGGGAGCTGCGACTGAGCACCAGCTCGGCGACTGAGGTCACTGCGCGGTTGCGCGACGTGCAACTGCTCACCGAGGTCCCCGCGCCTAGTCAGGGACGCGGTCGGCCCACGACTGTCCTACGGGCGCACCCGCGCGGTCCTGTGGCGCTTGCGCTGGAGCTGCGGCAGGGCAGTTGGCGGAGCGCCGTGGTCGCACTGGACGGCTCGTTCCTGGAGCAGCAATCCAAGCGGCACCGCAGCCGGAGGCCGCAGGTGGTGCTCGGCAACCTGCAGAAGGCCGTGCAGCAAGTGCAGGAGCAGTACGGCGATCGCCTGCAAGTCGTCAGCCTGGCAGCAGCTGGCACGATCCGCGACAACCGCCTGATGCAGGCACCCACCCTCGGCTGGGCCGAAGTAGACCTGCAGACCGTCACAGGCCTCCCGCTGCTGGTCGGCAACGACGCAACGCTGAGCGGTGTCGCGGAGGCTCGCACCGGAGCCGCCGCCGGTGCGGGTACGGCGTTGCACCTCATCGTCGAGGTGGGAATCGGCGGCACGCTGCTGATCGACGGCGTACCGGCGCAAGGTGCGTCCGGGGCGGGTGGTGAGTACGGGCACATCCCGTTCGGTGAGCGTGGACGGCAGTGTCCGTGCGGTGCGCGCGGCTGCTGGGATCTGGAGATCGACGGCCGGGCACTGGCGCGGCACCTGAAGGAGCCGGAGCCGGCCGACCCGTACGGCTACACAGAGGCCGTGCTACGCCGTACGGACCGTGCTACGAGCCGTGCGGTCGCCAGAGTGGTGACTGCACTCGCCACAGGCATAGCCGGTCTGGTCAACGCACACGACCCGGAAGTGGTCACGGTGGGCGGTTTGGCGATCCCACTCCGAGCCGCCGCTGTGTCCACGTTCGAGCAGGCCTATCTAGGCGGGCTGATGACCTTCCACCGGGCCGCTCCCCCGCCGGTCCTGCCAGCCGAGTACCAGAGCGACGGTCCGCTGCGTGGTGCCGCAGCGCTGGCCCTCGACCACCTGACGACGGAGCCGTCGATCGCTAGCTGGGCTGATCGACGCTGACCTCGTCAGCCTCTTCGGCGCTGATCTCCTCAGCCGGCGCCTTGGGCACGATAGGCGGCTCCACCTTCGCCAGGATCGTGGTGATGTCGTGGCGGTGGTGCTGGATCTCGTGCGCGGTGTGACGGATGATCCAGCCCAGCGTCCGCGGCGCCCGCACCGGGTAGTTGTAGAGGCCGAGCTTGCCCAACTGCGGCGGCGTAAGCACCCGTGCAGCAGCACCGAACTCGCGAGCGAACCCCACCAGGGCAGCAGCGACCTCCATCGGGTCCTGGTCCTCGTACTTGGCCTGCTTCACGCGACCAGTCCGGTCCATCGGCGCGTACACCGGCCGGTCCTCGGCCAGGCACTGCGCGATCCGCAGCCGCTGCACCTCCAGTACGTCGCGCACGTGGCACGCGTACTCGATTGCCGACCACACCTCAGGCTCTGGGCGCAGCCGTACGACGTCCGGGTCCGGACCGGCGGCCGCCTTCGTCAGCGCCATGCTGCAGTCGGCCGCCTGCCGGATCAGCAACGTCACTGTGCCCTGCAGGTCACCTGTGTCGTAGTTGAACCCGCACTGCTCGCAGTACCCGTCCACTGGCGGCTGCTGCTTGCTCAACTGCTGCTCCCTCGAAATCGCCAGGCGTGATCGACCGGACCGATTCCACCACCGAGCGCGAACCCGGCCCCGATCGCCCCCGTCACGTACTCCTTCGCCGCTCCCACTGCTCCGGGTACGTCGTACCCACGCGCGAGGTACGACGCGATCGCGCTGGCCAACGTGCAACCCGTGCCATGCGTGTGCCTGTTGTCCGCGCGTACGGCGCTGTAGGCCCGGCGCACCCCATCACCGTGCAGCACGTCGACAGACGCCGTACCGGGGTCGTGGCCGCCCTTGACGAGCACCCAGTCGGCGCCGGCGTCCAGCAGCAGCTTCGCGGCGAGCTCTCGGTCCTCCACGGTCTCCAACTCCATGCCGGCGACCGGTCCGAGCTCGGTGAGGTTCGGTGTCAGGACGGTTGCCAGCGGCACGATCTCCATCCGTACGGCGTCCATCGCATCAGCAGCCAGCAACGCATCGCCGTGCTTCGACACCGACACCGGGTCCACCACTACGGGCACGGACGGCGGCAGCGTGCGCAGCAGGTCAGCGACCACCCGGACCATCAGCGCAGAGGCCAGCATGCCGGTCTTGACCGCGTCGACACCGATGTCGTCCACCACACTGCGGAACTGCGCCCGGACTTGTTCCTCCGGCAGCTCCCACGCACCCTGCACGCCGAGGCTGTTCTGCGCGGTGATCGCGGTCAGCACACTCATCCCGTGCACACCGTTGGCCAGCATCGCCTTGAGGTCGGCCTGGATCCCGGCGCCGCCGCCGGAGTCGGAGCCCGCGATCGTCAGCACTCTGGGCAGCATCTCAACTCCTGAAGTGAGCGTGACCGGACTCGGCGGCGTACGCCGCTCCGTCCACGGTCACGGTTCCGGCCGGGCGGTCCTCGTTGCCTTCCGCAACCGAGCCGATGACAGTCCAGCCCTCGGGCACGTCGGCGGGCTCGAAGGTGCCTACCAGCGCATGGTCCTCGCCGCCGGTCAGGACGAACTTGAGCGCATCCACACCAGTCGCGGCGGCCACTGCCTGCAGCGGCTCGGGCACAGTCAACGCCTGCGAGTGCACGTCGATCGCCACCTGGCTCGCCACGGCTATGTGGCCCAAGTCGGCCAGCAGTCCGTCGCTGACGTCACACAGCGACGACGCACCGGACTGAGCCGCCCTAGGTCCTTCGGCGTACGGCGGTTGCGGTCGGCGATGCGCCTCGACGACGGCTCGTGGTGAGCGGAAGCCGCGCGCCAGCACCGCCCAGCCTGCTTCGGCCCAGCCCAGCCGCCCGACGTAGGCGACCTCATCACCCGGGCGCGCGCCAGAGCGCAGCACCGGCGGACGGCCGTCCAGCGAACCGAATGCGGTCACCGAGACGACGATCTTGTCCGACTGCACGGTGTCGCCGCCGACGATGCTCACGTCGACCAGCTCCGCCTCGTCGACCAGGCCCTGGTTGAGCTCCAGCGCCCACGCGGTGGGCAGGTCCGCGGGCGCGCCGAACCCGACCACGAGCGAGGTCGGTCTAGCGCCCATGGCCATGATGTCGGCCAGGTTCTGCGCGGCTGCCTTGCGGCCCACGTCGTACGCCGACGACCAGTCCTGGCGGAAGTGCCGGCCCTCCACCAGCAGGTCGGTCGTGATCACCATCCGGCCGTCCGGCACCGCCACCACGGCCGCGTCGTCGCCCGGCCCGACCAGGACGTCCTCACCTGTGGACAGCCCTTTGGTGACGGCCGCGATCAGGCCGAACTCACCTGTGCTCCCCAACGTCTCTGTCACGTCAGCAGACCTCCCATATCGCCAACCGGAGTCTAGGCGGTACCGTGACCGGGCAACGAAGAGTACGCCCGGCCGTCTCGCAGTACCCCTGCGGAGCACGGCCGGTGCCCGCTGAGGACGACTGAGTGGAGAACGACGTGGTGGTCCAGGCCTACATCCTGATCCAGACCGAGGTCGGCAAGGCTGCCGACGTCGCGGCACAGATCGCCGAGGTCCAGGGCGTCACCCTGGCCGAGGACGTCACCGGCCCGTACGACGTGATCGTGCGCGCCGAAGCCCGCAACGTCGACGAGCTCGGCAAGCTGGTGGTTGCCAAGGTCCAGAACGTGCCCGGCATCACCCGCACCCTGACCTGCCCCGTCGTCCACATCTGAGCGCCACGGGGTCCCGCCCGTCTTTCGCATGCCCAAAGTCCTGCTCGCTGCACTCGGCCTGATCCTGCTGGCCGGGTGCAGTCCGGGTCCCGCACCCGTCGCCGTACCGTCTGCCGCTCCCGAGGTCGCAGCCGCCTGTGAGCCGCTGGTGAAGGCGCTGCCGGAGAAGGTGCTGGACGCGTCGCGGCGCAAGACCGAGCCGGCCAGTCCGCTGACCACCGCGTACGGCGATCCGCCGATCGAGGTGACCTGTGGCGTGAACCCGCCGGCCGGGATGGCCGAGGCGCAGTCGCAGTGCTTCGAGGTCAACGGCGTCGGCTGGTTCGCCAAGGATGTCGGGAACGGTTTCATCTTCACCACCATCGGCCGCCAGCTTTACCTCGAGGTCGCGGTCCCGTCGAAGTACGCCCCGGAAGCGAACGCCCTGACCGACGTCTCCGACGCTGTCCACAGGTACAACAAACTCGTTACTCCCTGCACCTGACAACTGCATACTCCCGTCGAGACCGAAAATGTTCGTCGACGGTGTCCGGTTCGATCCGGCGGGGGCGACGTACCAGGCGAGCGGCGCCGCGGTGGCGCCCTGGACGACGGGAGATTGCGATGAAGTACATGATCCTCACCTACGCGTCGCAGCAGGACTACGACGGGATGGCGGGCAAGGACACCGGGAAGCCGGCCTGGAGCGCGGAGGACTTCGCGGCGATGGGCGCCTTCATGGAGAAGTTCAACAACGACCTGATCGAGTCCGGTGAGCTGGTCGAGACGCGCGGGCTCGCGGCGCCGGTGCACACCCGGCGGCTGGGTTCGAAGGACGGCGCCGCGGTCGTCACCGACGGGCCGTACGCCGAGACCCAGGAGGTGCTCGCCGGGTACTGGATCGTCGAGTGCGAGTCGTTCGACCGGGCGACCGAGATCGCGGCCCGGCTCGGCGACACCCCGGCGCCGGAGTTCGTCCGGGCGACCGCGTACGCCGACATCCGGCCGATCATCGAGGGCCGCGGCGAGATCGCGGACTGATCGATCATGGCCGTGGCTCTAGAGGATCTGCTCCGCGAGCTCACTCCGCAGGTGCTCGGAGCGCTCGTGCGGCGGTTCGGGCACTTCGACACCGCGGAGGACGCGGTGCAGGAGGCCTTGCTGGCCGCGGCGCAGCAGTGGCCGGTGGACGGGGTCCCGGACAGTCCTCGGGGCTGGTTGATCACGGTTGCTTCGCGCCGGCTGACGGATCTGCTTCGCCGTGAGCAGGCCCGTCAGCGGCGCGAGGACCGGGTAGCGCAGTGGGCGACCGGTCCCAGTGAGCCGGTGGCGGACACCGACGACACACTGGTCCTGCTGTTCATGTGTTGCCATCCGTCGTTGTCGCCGGCTTCGCAGATCGCGCTGACACTCCGGGCGGTCGGCGGTCTCACGACAACGGAGATCGCGCGGGCGTTCCTGGTGCCGGAGGCGACGATGACGCGGCGGATCAGCCGGGCCAAGGCGAGCGTGAAGGACAGTGGCGCCCGGTTCGCCCTGCCGGCGGACCGGGACGAGCGGCTGGGCGCGGTGTTGAAGGTCGTGTACCTGATCTTCAACGAGGGCTACTCGAGTACGACGGGGCCGAGCCTGCAGCGGGTGGAGTTGGCGGCGGAGGGGATCCGGTTGGCGCGGATGCTGCATCGACTGCTGCCTGACGACGGCGAGGTCGCGGGATTGCTGGCGCTGATGCTGCTGACCGACGCCCGACGACCGGCCCGGACCAGTCCGCTCGGCGAGCTGGTCCCGATGGACGAGCAGGACCGATCGCTGTGGATACCGGAGCTGATTCAGGAAGGAGTCGAGTTGATCACCGCAACGCTGCCCCGTGGACCTGTCGGGCCGTATCAGCTCCAGGCCGCGATCGCCGCCGTACACGACGAAGCGCCGACCGCGGCGGAGACCGACTGGGCGCAGATCGTCGCGCTGTACGACGTGCTGCTGCAACAGGTCGACAATCCGATGGTCGCGCTGAACCAGGTGGTCGCGGTCGCGATGGCTCAGGGCCCGGACGCCGGCCTCAAACTATTGGCGACGATCGAGACCGACGAGCGCCTCACCGCCGACCACCGCCTACCGGCAGTCCGCGCCCACCTCCTGGAAATGTCCGGCGACGTGGAGGGGGCGCGGGCCGCGTACGAAGAAGCCGCCAACCAAACCACCAGCCTGCCCCAGCAGCGCTACCTCCGCGCCCGTGCGAGACGGCAATGAGCAGCGGCCAGGGGTTAGCGGAGGCCGGTGGGACGGGTGGTAGCCAGGGTCAGAAGGCGGTCGACCAGGGCGGGGTAGTCGACGCCGGTGGCGGCCCAGAGGCGAGGGAACATACTCGTGGGCGTGAAGCCGGGCATGGTGTTGATCTCGTTGATGACGACCCGACCGTCGGCGTCGAGGAAGAAGTCCACGCGGGCCAGGCCCTCACCCTCGATCGCGTCGAAGGCGGTCAGGGCCTTGGCGCGGATCTCGGCGGCGATCTCCTCGGGGAGGTCGGCGGGAACCGACAGGGCGGTGTACTCCTCCCCCTCGGGCAGGTACTTGGTCTCGAAGTCGTAGAAGTCGTGCCCGCCACCGGATACCGCGATCTCACCGCACACGCTGGCCTCGGCCGGGCCCCCGTCCAGGCCGCCGAGCACGCCGACCTCGATCTCGCGCGGGTCCTTCGCGGACGCCTCGACGATCACCTTCGGGTCGTGCGCCCGCGCCTCGGCGACGGCGTCGTCGAGCTCGGCGAGGCTGTTGACCTTGCTGATCCCCAGGCTCGACCCACCGCGGCACGGCTTCACGAACACCGGGTAGCCGAGCGCGTCGACCGCAGTCCGGCAGGCCTCCGGGTCGCGGGTCCAGTCGCGGTCGCGGATGACGACGTACGGCGTGACCTCGAGGCCGGCTGCCTGGAAGACGACCTTCATGAAGTGCTTGTCCATGCCGACCGCGCTGGACAGGACGCCGGAGCCGACGTACCGGATGTCCGACATCTCGAGCAGGCCCTGGATGGTGCCGTCCTCACCCCACGGGCCGTGCAGCAGCGGGAAGACCACGTCGACCTCGCCGAGCGTGTTCGGGACCTGGCCCGGTTCGCTGACCACGAGCTCGCGGTTCGCGCCGAACAGCACCGGCATCGCTGTCACGTCGACCTCCGGGAGCTTGCCGTCGGTGATCGACAGCCGCTCCGGGTCGCCGCTCTCCAGCACCCAGTGGCCGCTGGTGCTGATGCCGACCGGTACCACGTCGTACTTGTCCCGGTCGATCGCCTGCAGCACGTTGGCCGCGGTCACGCAGGAGATGGCGTGCTCGCTCGACCGGCCGCCGAAGACCACGGCGACACGGGGCTTTCGTTGTTCCCTCGAGTACTCACTCACCGGCTCGACTGTAGCGGCCTCGCGATCAGGTTCCGACCTGGGTTCGGTAAAGAGCTCTTCAGATCTCGATCCGTAGTGGCGCACAGACCGTGGCCGTCCGGTCACTCCCAGGTGACGGGCAGGTCGGTCACGCCGTACACGAGGGTGTTGTCCTTGAAGCGGATCTCCTCGAACGGGACGGCCAGCCGCAGGGTCGGAATCCGGGTGTACAGCCGGATGAACACCTCCTGCAGCTTGACTCGGGGTCGAACGGGCAGCCGGACGGGCGCGTCATCGGGAAGGTCATCGGGGCGATCCCTTCAGCCAGATTTTGGTAGTGAATACCATATGGCAGAAGCATCCATGACACGCCGGAACCGGTACTCTGCCCGCGGAGGTGGAGATGGGACTGCGCGAACTCAAGCGGGAGCGGACCCGCCGGCTGATCGCGGACAAGGCGTTCGAGCTGTTCACCGACCACGGCTTCGGCCGGACCACGGTGGAACAGATCGCCGCGGCCGCCGAGGTCGGACCGAGCACGCTGTACCGGTACTTCCCGACCAAGGAGACACTCGTCCTGGAGTTCGTCGAGGACTGCCTGCTGGGCGCGGTCGCGTGGTTCCGCGAGCAGCCCGAGGTGGACCTGCCGGACGGCCTGCAGTCGGTGATCGAGCGGGTGCTCGAGCAGCTCGAAAGCAACCCGGACCGGGTGCGGGCAGTGTTCGACCTGGCCGCGCAGACGGCGTCGGTGAGCGCTCACCTGAACGAGATGATCTGGCGCTTCCGCAACGAGCTGACCGACGAGCTGGTACGGCGCCTGCCCGGCGACGATCCGCAATCCGTCGAGTTCACGGCCGCGCTGTCGGCCGGCATCGCGATGAACATCATCGAGACAGTCGTCCGGCTGTGGGTGGAGAACCCGGGCACCACCGAGGTGAAGCCGCTGGCCCGCCGGGCCATGAAGCTTCTTCGAGGTGGCGGCATCCCCCTTCCGGCGGTGAACGTCTCCGGCAGCTGACCTTCGGCGCCGGCGGAATCGGGCTCTGGGGTGGAGGCCGCTCGACTCGGGATGCGGTCGTGTCGGGAGAATTCCGGTATGAGCTCTGATCTCGATCCGTCCACTGTTGTGGTGCATGCCGGCCGACCTGAGCGGGTGCCGAACGCACCGGTGAATCAGTCGCCGGTGTTCAGTTCTACGTATGTGGCTGGTGGAGACCGGGGGTATGGGCGGTTCGGGAACGACTCGTGGGTCGCGCTCGAGGAGACGCTGGGTGAGCTCGAGGGCGGTCGGGGGCTGACGTTTGCGTCCGGGATGGCGGCGGTGGCGGCGATCGTCGACCTGGTGCCCGTCGGCGGGAAGGTGGTGGCGCCGCAGCACGCGTACTCCGGCGTACTCGCGTTGCTCGACCAGCAGGCGGCAACCAACCGCCTCACCGTCGAGCGGGTGAACGTCGCTGACACCGACGCCGTCATCGCGGCGACCGTCGGCGCGGACATGTTGTGGATCGAGTCGCCGACCAACCCGGCGATGGAGGTCGCCGACCTGCCCGCGCTCTCCGCAGCGGGACGCCAAGCCGGTGCGACGGTCGTCGTCGACAACACCTTCGCGACCCCGCTCCTCCAGCAGCCGCTGAAGTACGGCGCCGACGTCGTGATGCACTCGGCAACGAAGTTCATCGCCGGCCACTCCGACGTCGTCCTCGGCGCGGTCGTCACCGCCGACGACGACCTCTGGAACGCGATCGAGCTCCGCAGACGCAGCCTCGGGGCGATCCCCGGACCGATGGAGGCCTGGCTAGCCCTCAGGGGCCTGCGAACGCTCGCCCTGAGACTGGAGCGGGCCCAGTCCAACGCAGCCTTCCTGGCCGAGCGACTGCGAGAGCACCCGCGCGTCAGCCGCGTGCGATACCCGGGCCTGCCGGATGACCCGGGTCACGCCAGAGCCGCCGCCCAGATGTCCGGCTTCGGCGCGATCCTGTCGTTCGAGCTCGGCGGCGACGCCGAGGGCGCTCAGCGGGTCTGCGAGAGTACGGCGCTCTGGGTGCACGCGACCAGCCTCGGTGGCGTCGAGTCGATGCTCGAGCGTCGTCGCCGCTGGCCGATCGAGGTGCCGACGATCCCGGACGACCTGATCCGGCTGGCCGTCGGGATCGAGCACCCGGACGACCTGTGGGCCGATCTCGAGCAGGCCCTCAAGACCTTGACTTGAGCACCGGCGCGCCGAAGAACGTCAGCACGCACAGCACCACCGGCAGGATGAACGCGATGTTCAGCGGCATCCAGTGCGCGAGTCCGCCGATCAACGCCGGCCCGGCGAGCAGGCCGACGTACCCGAGTCCGACGACACGTGCCATCAACGCACCGGACGCGCGCGGGTCGAGGTTGCCGGCGGCGGTGAAGAGTTGCGGCACACCACCGGCCAGGCCGAGGCCGAACAACGCCCAGCCGAAGAGCCCGACCGGCACCCAAGGTACGACGATCACGATGGTGAGCCCTATCGCCGCCATCGCGGCGCCATAGCGGACGATGGCCGCCGGGCCGACCACGGCCGCGACCCGGTCGGTGAGGAAGCGCCCGACTGTCATCGCGACGGCGAAGGCGCCGTACGCGTAGGCCGCCGTACTGACCGAGGTGTCGAGGACGTCGCGGAACTGGAGGGCGGCCCAGTCGTTGGCGACACCCTCCGCGAGCATCAGGCCGAAGGCGAGGCCGCCGAGCGCCCATACCAGCTTGGCCGGAGGTTTCGCGCGCTCCTCCTGCTCCTCGTGCTCTTCGGGCGTGGCCTCGAGCAGGAATCGGCTCACGACCAGCGACACGACGACACACAGGACGCCGGCCAGGCCGAGCGTGACCTTGGTCGGCACCTCGGCCCGCAGGGTGGCGGCCCCGATCAGCGCGGCGAAGGCCCCACCGATCGACCACATCGCGTGGAACGCAGCCATGATCGGGCGCGGGTAGCCGCGTTCGACGACCACGGCCTGGGCGTTCATCCCGACATCGATCGAGCCGTTGGCGAACCCGAGCGCCATCAACGCGAGGCCGAGGGTCCACCAGTTCTCGGCGAATCCGGGCCAGGGCAGGGCGAGGCCGAGCAGAACACCGGTGGCCGGGACCAGGCGGCGCTGGCCGAGACGGTCTGCGAGCGGTCCGGCGACCTGCATGCCGAGGAAGGCGGCGCCGCCCAGGGCGAGCAGCAGCAGCCCGAGCGTGCTGTGCGTGATCCCGGTGGCGTGCTCGATGCTGGGGATGTGGACAACCCACATGCCGACGGCGAAACCGTTGAGGCCGAAGTAGGTCCAGGTGGCGATGCGGGCGGCTCTTGGCGGTGCGGTCTGCGGACGCAGATCGGTAGCGGTCAAGAGGTCACCTCAACCAGAACTCCACGTTGGGCAAGCATCGTCCTCTGGTCCTCCGGGGCGGTCGGGTCGGTGATGATCAGGTCCGGCCGGTCGGCCGGGCACACGTACGCCAGCGCGGCGCGGTCCCACTTGGCGCCGTCGGCGAGCACCATCGTGCGGGTGGCGACCTCGAGCGCTGCCTGCTTGACCTCGGCGTCGCCGAGGTCGAAGGCGGTGAGCCCGGCGTCGAGGCTGAAGGCGCAAGGGCTGAGTACGGCGAGGTCGAACCGCAGCGCCCGGAGCGACGCAACGGTCAGCGGGCCGACCAGGGCCAGCTCGCCCTTGCGCGCCTCACCGCCGGGCATCAGCAGCCGGATCCGCGGCGCTTCGGCCAACTCGTTGGCGATGTGCAGCGACAGCGGCATCACAGTGATCGCGCGATCGTGCAGGAGCTTGGCCACCTCGAGCGCCGTCGTCCCGCTGTCGAGCACGATCGTCTCGCCGTCATGGATGTGCTCGACCGCGGCCGCGGCAATGGCCTGCTTGGCCGCGACAGCAGCCTGGGCGCGCAGCGAGTACGGCGGCTCGACGCCCGACGGCATCGCGGACACAGCTCCGCCGTGGACCCGCTTCAGCACGCCTTGAGCGGCCAGGAAGTCGAGGTCGCGACGGACCGTCATGTCGGATGCCTCGGTGGCGTCGACCAGTTCCTGGACCGTCACTCGGTCCACCCTGCGCAGTCGTTCTACGATCACTTGGTGCCGTTCTGCACTCCTCACGCGCAGAAAGCTACCATCTGGATGTTCGATCAAACAAAGTGAGTGTTTGCCTGTGGCTGACCTGGTCGCGCGGTCGAGGTATGCGGTGGCAGCCGTCTTCTGTGTGCACGGCGCGGTGACGGGATCTTTCGCGACCCGGGTGCCCTGGATCCAGGAACACTCCGGGGTCTCGGCCGGCCAACTCGGGCTCGCGCTCGCGTTCCCGGCGCTCGGCGCGGCGCTGATGATGCCGCTCGCCGCCCGCGTCAGCCACACCCTGGGCACCCGCAACGCCCTCCGCGTCCTGCTCGCGCTCTGGACGCTCGCACTCGTCCTGCCGTCGCTCGCCCCCAACCTGCCCACCCTGTGCGCGGCTTTGCTGGTGTACGGCGGCACAGCAGGCATGGCCGATGTCGCGATGAACGCGCTCGGCGTCGAGGTCGAGCACCGGCTCGACAGATCGATCATGTCCGGCCTGCACGGCATGTGGAGCGTCGGCGCACTGATCGGGTCGGCCGTCGGAACAGTCGCCGCCCACACCGGGATGAGCGCGCAACTCCATCACGCCCTGGCGGCCGCCGTCCTGACGGTCATCGGTCTTGTCGTGTGTCAGTTCGTGCTGAACCTGCATCCCGCGGACGACGAGGAGCCGCCGGCGAGGTTCGCCTTGCCGCCGCGGTCGGCGTTGCTGATCGGGGCGGTCGGGTTCTGCGCGGTCTTCGCGGAGGGCGCCAGCCTGGACTGGTCGGCCATCTACCTGCACGACGTCCTCGACAGTTCGGCGGGCGTGGCTGCTGCGGCGACCACGGGCTTCGCGTTGACGATGGCGATCGCCCGGATCAGCGGCGATGCGGTGATCGACCGGTACGGCGCCGTACGGACGGTGCGGTGGAGTGGCGTGATCGCGACGGCAGGCGGCGTCCTGGTCGTGGTGGCCCAGAACCCGGCGATGGCGATGGCCGGCTTCGGACTGATCGGGATCGGCATCGCGGTCGTCGTACCACTCGCCTTCGCCGCGGCGGGGCGTACCGGCGCCAACGCGAGCCACGCGATTGCGGGCGTCGCGACGATCACCTACGCCTCCGGACTGGTGGCGCCGTCGATCATCGGCGGGATCGCGCAGGCCAGCAGCCTGACGATCTCGTTCCTGGTGGTCACCGTGCTCGCGACCGGTCTCGCGATCTTCGCCCCGGTACTGCGCACGCGCAGCCGCTCCCGGGTGAGCTGACAACCTCACTCCCCCACAGACGGTCCAACCAGCTCCTTTGACGCAACCGAATGGTTGCTATAGAGTTGCAACCCAACGGTTGCTAAAGAGGTGGAGCGTCTCATGTTCAGTGCACGCCAACGCGTGGTCCTGCTGGTGCTGCTCGGCGCCGGGTTCATGCTGTCCGTCGACTTCTCGATCCTGAACGTCGCGTTGCCGCAGGCCGGTGCGGGCGTCGGGCTGGGGCCGGACGGGCTGGCGTGGATCACCTCGGCGTTCGCGCTGCCTGCGGCGGGGTTCGCCTTGCTGTTCGGGCGACTGGCGGACTACTTCGGCCGGCGGCGGCTGTTCCTGGCCGGCATGGTTCTGTTGGCCTGCGCGTCCGTGCTTGGCGGTCTGTCGACGAGCGCTGAGCAACTGTTGACCGCGCGAGTGCTGCAAGGCTTGGCGACCGCGATGGCCCTGCCCACGTCGTTGTCGTTGCTGACCACGACCTTCGACGGATCGAAGCGTGAGCGGGTGTTGGGTCTGCGGGGTGCGCTGCTGTCCGCGGGCTTCGCGGTCGGCGCTCTGGTCGGCGGTGCGCTGGTGAGCCTGCTGGGATGGCGGGCGGCGTTCTTCATCAACGTGCCGGTCGTGCTGACCGTTCTGGTGCTGGCGCCGTTCGTGATTGCGGAGAGCAAGGCGGCCGTGCGGACGCGTCTCGACGTACTTGGTGCGGTAACGGTGACCGGCGGTCTGCTGGCCGTGATCTACGCCGTGATCGAGCGAAGCCTTCCGACGGCGATCGTCGGCGTACTGCTCCTGGTGGCGTTCTGGCGGATCGAGCGGCGATCGGCCGCACCGCTGGTCCCGGTGCACATCCTGCGACGGCCGTCGGTGACGTGGGGCAACTTCGCGGGTCTGGTGGTCTGCTCGATGGAGCCTGCGATGATCTTCCTGACCACGCTCTACCTGCAGCAGACACTCGGCCTGTCACCGCTCGCGACAGGTCTGGTCTTCGGCATCCCCGGGGTGGCGTCGGTGTTCGCCGGAGTGGTTGCCGGACGCATCATCGGGCGCTTCGGCTACCGCACCGTCCTGACCGTGAGCATGGCCGTGCAGGGCCTGGCGACACTGCCGCTGGTGTTCCTCGGCACCGACCGGGTGATCGCGCTCGTGGTGCTGATTCCGGCGCTGTTCATCGGGTTCTACGGGCACGTGGCCGCGATCGTCGCCTACACGGTGACCGGTACGGCGGGTGTCGCAGACGAGGAGCAGGGCCTGGCGAGTGGTCTGACGTCGATGACCCAGGAGGTCGGCGGCACGGTCGGCACGCCGGTCCTCGCCGCCATCGCCGCGACGCAAGCCACCCACCTCGCGGGGACTCAGCTCGCGCTGGCGGTCGACGTCGTACTGACCCTCGCCTGCGTCGTACTCGTCTGGTTCGGCCTCCGCCCCCGCCTAGCCAAGGAGCCGGTCGAGCGCCTCGCCGGCCTCGCCGTACCCGGCGTCGGAGATCCGCTGAAGCTCCAGTAGGTCGTTCGCGGCGACCGCCCGACGCGTGAGGTGCTCCCCCGCCCGCTCGCATCCCTCGTCCAGCAACTCGCTCAGCGCCTCGACGTCACCACGCTCGTCGGCCAGGTCCGCCAGCCGATCCATCGCCTTCTCGTTCCCCTCGTCAGCCAACGCCCGAAGAGTCTCCCAGTCCGTCATACCTCGATCCTTGAACATTGCCCCAGGGGCAGGGTCAACAATGACTGTGTGCTCACCATCGGACAGCTCGCCCGGTACGTCGGGGTGTCGACCAAGACCGTGCGCGTCTACCACGCCAAAGGCCTCCTCCCCGAGCCCGAACGCGATGCCTCCGGGTATCGCCGGTACGGCGCCCAAGCGGTCGTCGACCTGGTCCGGATCAGGACCTTGGCCGAGGCCGGCGTACCGCTCGCGCGGATCCGCGACCTCGACCAGACGGATCTCGGCGAGGCGCTGCAGCAGATCGACGCCGAGCTGACCGCGCGGATCCGGGGCCTGCGGGACACTCAGCGCCGACTGCGGAAATTGGCGGCCGGCGACATCCGGCTGCTGCCGATCGACGTGGAGAGCCACCTCCAGCAGCTCGAGAAGCGTGGATTCACCCGCCGCTGGGTCGAGTTGGAACGTGACCTGTGGATCGTCGTCTACGCGACGCACCCGGAGATCGCCGGCGACCTCTTCCGCGATCAAGCCGAAGCACTCACCGACCCGGCGCTCGAAGCGCTCTACCTCGCCTACGACCAGGCCCACGACCTCGACCCGGCCGACCCCGTGCTGCCCGAGCTCGCCGACCGCATCGTCGAGGCGACGGTCCAGCGCTACGACCCCGGCAACCTGCCTGGGCAATCGACGGGCACCGCCATCCCCCAACTCCTGCAGAGCACCGTCAACGCGTCATCGCCGGCGTGGCAGCGGCTCGACGGCCTCATCCGCCACCGGCTTCAGCAGCTCACCACATAGCGGCGGGGCCGGGGAGGATGTCGACGTCGTTCGCATGCATGGGCTTGTCGCAGTGAGTGCAGTGGAGGTCGACGTCGGCGATCTCGCCGCAGGCGTGATGGCGGTAGAGAACCGGCGGTCCGGCCTCGCCCGCCAGCCACTTGTCACCCCAGCCCTTCATGACCATGAGCAGGTCGACGAGCTCGGTGCCCTTCTCGGTCAGGTGGTACTCGTACCGCGGGCGGTTGTCGTACGGACGGCGCTCGAGCACGCCGTGGCCGACCAGGTGCTGGAGCCGCTCGGTGAGCACCTTGCGGGAGATCTTGAGGTCCGCCTGGAGCTCGTCGAACCGGCGCATCCCGACCCACACGTCGCGCAGGATGAGTGGCGACCACGGCTCCCCGATCACCTCGAGGGTGCGCGCGATCGAGCAGACCAGCTCACCGAAGTTCGTGCGTTGCATGCCATGAGCCTAACAGTTGGGGTTCCCTTACGGAACTCTAACTGCTACGGTCGTGGAGTCTCTTGAAGGAACCCCAAACCGGAGGACGGCGATGAGCAAGGTCTTCAGCGCACTATCGGTCTCGGTCGACGGCTACATCACCGGTCGTGACCCGCGACCAGGACACGGGCTCGGCGACGGCGGGATGCTCCTCGACTGGTACTTCGACGGCGACACCGCCAGCCAGGTGATGGACGGCTTCAAGCTCAGCGAGCCGAGCGCCCGGCTCTTCGACACCCTCGCCGCCCGGGTCGGCGCCTCCCTCGCCGGGCGCAACACGTACGACGACTCCGAAAACTTCGGCGGCGGCAGCCCGCACCCGACGGCGCCGCTCGTCGTCGTCACCCATCGGCCGGCGCCGGAGGCAAGCGACCGCCAGACGATCGTCACCACCGGGATCGAGGACGCGGTCGCGGCCGCCAAGAAGGTTGCCGGCGACAAGGATGTCGCGCTGATGGGCGGCGGCGTCGTGACCGCTGCCCTGCAGGCCGGCCTGGTCGACGAACTGGTCCTCCACCAGGTGCCGATCCTGCTCGGCGGCGGCCGCCCGTACTTCCAGGACCTGCCCGACCACATCCGGCTGCGTCTGATCGACGTCGTACCGGCGCCGGGCGTGACCCACCTGCACTACGAGGTGCAGCGATGATCCTCGTCACCGGCGGCCTCGGGATGATCGGCGCGCACACCGCTCAGGCGTTGCTCGACCTCGGCGAGGAGGTTGTCGTCACCAGCCACCACAGCGTAGACGTCCCGTCCTTCCTGGCCGGCCGAGTCATCGTCGAACAGCTGGATGTCACCGATCGCGATGCGTTCCTCGACCTCGGCAAGCGCCACGAGATCACCGGGCTCGTGCACCTCGCGGCCCCGCGTCCGTCGTTCGCGCCCTCCCCCACGGGCGCGTCGATCGCCGATCCTGTCGAGTTCCTGCGCAGCAACACGACCGGCCTCTACAACGCCCTCGAAGCCGCTCGCGCGTGGCAGGTACGGCGGTTCGCGGTCGCCAGCAGCATCGGTCTGTACATCGGCCGCCCGGAGTCCAGCTGGCATGAGGAACTCGCGCTGCCGGCGATGACGCTCGACAACCCGATCCTGGCTTTCAAGGAGGCGGCCGAGCCGCTCACCCAACAGGCATTGGCGGGCAGCGCCGTACAGCCTGTCATCCTGCGGCTCGGAACCATCTGGGGCCCGCTGGGCGACCCGACGTCGCCGTTTTATCCGATCCCCTCGCTCATCACCGCTGTTGTCCGCGGAGGCGAGCGGCCGCAGGTGTACGGCGACGACGGTGGCGACCGCTGCTACGTGCCGGACGCCGGCCGGGCGATCGCGCTCCTCATGACCGTCCCGACCCTGAACCACGACACCTACAACGTGTCCAGCGGCCGTCCGGTCGCCAATCACGAGTTCGCCACCGCACTCGAGGCCGCCGTACCGGGGGCACAGGTCCCGTTGACATCGGGCGGCCAACTGGAGCCGTACCTCGACATCACTCGGCTGACCGCCGACACCGGCTTCACGCCGCGCTTCGACACCGCCACCGCAGTCGCCGACTTCGTCGGCTGGCTCGGAACCAACCCTCGCTAGGAGCTGATTGCCATGCTGAACCCCGACGTACGCCGTGTGCTCGAGACGACTGCGGTCGGCCACCTGGCCACTGTGCTGCCCGACGGCGCGCCGCACTCCGTTCCGCTGTGGGTCATGCCGGTGGGCGAGCGCATCGCGTTCCTCACCGGGCCGGACTCGCGGAAGGCCCGCAACCTGCGGCGCGATCCGCGAGTCGCCCTGTCGCTGACGCCGCTCGACAACCCGTTCGAGCCGGTGATCGTCCGCGGCCGCGTCGTCGAGTGGCTCGACGGCGACGCGGCCTGGGAACTCGTGGACCAGCTTGCGGCGAAGTACATCGGCCAGCCCTACCCGCGCGAGCAGGAGCGGGTCGTCGCCTTGATCGAGCCCGAGTGGCAGCAGTTCGGGATGAGGTGACGGCCTACTTGTCCGTCGAGAAGGCCGCGTCGAAGGCCGCCGCGGGCTTGTCGAAGGCGAGCGCCCGGATCACGTTGACGGCTTCGGCGGCGCCGACCTTGCGCTCCATCCCGGCGTCCTCCCACTCGACCGAGATCGGGCCGTCGTACCCGATGGAGTTCAGCACCCGGAAGCAGTCCTCCCACTTCACGTCGCCGTGACCGGTCGAGTAGAAGTCCCAGCCGCGCCGCGGGTCGCCCCACGGCAGGTGCGAGCCGAGCCGGCCGTTGCGGCCGCCGCCGACCCGCATCCGGGTGTCCTTGCAGTCGACGTGGTAGATCCGGTCCTTGAAGTCCCACAGGAACGCGACCGGGTCGATGTCCTGCCAAACCATGTGGCTCGGGTCCCAGTTCAGGCCGAACGCCTCGCGGTGGCCGATCGCCTCCAGGGTGAGCTGGGTGGTCCAGTAGTCGTAGGCGATCTCGGACGGGTGCACCTCGTGCGCGAACCGCACGCCGACCTCGTCGAAGACGTCCAGGATCGGGTTCCAGCGGTCGGCGAAGTCCTGGTAGCCGGCCGCGATCCGCTCGGCCGGCACCGGCGGGAACATCGCGACGTACTGCCAGATCGACGACCCGGTGAAGCCGATCACCGTGTTCACGCCGAGCTTGGCCGCGGCCCGCGCTGTGTTCTTCAGGTCCTCGGCGGCACGCTGCCGCACCCCTTCGGGATCGCCGTCGCCCCACACCCGCGACGGCACGATCGCCTGGTGCCGGAAGTCGATCGGGTCGTCGCAGACCGCCTGGCCGACCAGGTGGTTCGAGATCGCGAACACCTGCAGGTTGTACTTGGCCAGGATGTCGTGCCTCCCCTGGACGTAGGAGTCGTCCTCGACCGCCTGCTGGACGTCGAAGTGATCACCCGAGCAGGCGATCTCGACACCGTCGTACCCCGCTTCGGAGGCGAACTGGCAGACCTCCTCGAACGGCAGGTCGGCCCACTGACCGGTGAACAACGTGATCGGACGTGGCATCTGACTGGCTCCTAAGAGTTCTCGACGGTGATCCAGGCGCTGTCCGCGGCGGCCGACCGCAGCACGGCGTCGACCAGCCGGGCGGACCGCGCTCCGGCGGCGAAATCGGGCAGGCCGTCCGGGCGGTCACCCAGTACGGCGGCATAGCTGTCGGCGACGAAGCTGTCGAAAGCGTCCTGGTACCCCTGCGCATGCCCGGCCGGCAGCCGGTTCACCCGCGCCGCGGGCGGGCTCAGCGTCTCGGGATCCCTGGTCAGCACCTGCGAGGCGGTACGGCGGCCGACCCACAGCCGGTCGGGGTCCTCCTGGTCGAAGCCGAAGCTCGACTCGGTCCCGGAGACCTCGAGGTAGAGGCGGTTCTTCCGGCCGGCCGCGACCTGGCTGACAACGATCGTGCCGACGACTCCGGCCTCGGTCCGGAACTGCGCGGTCGCAAGGTCCTCGGTGCGGACCTCGACGCCGCCACGGTTCGAGCGAACGGTCCGCAGCTGGGCGCTGATCGCGGCGATCCGGTCGCCGGTGACGAACTCGGTCAGGTCGCACCAGTGCGACCCGATGTCGGCAAAGGTCCGCGACGGGCCGCCGGCCTCGTCGTCCACCCGCCAGTTCTGGTCGTCCTCGCCCGCAAGCCAGTCCTGCAGGTACGACCCGTGCAGGCTGGTGATCACACCGGCCTCACCCTCGGCGATCCGGGTGCGGAGCTCGCGAACCATTGGGTGGTAGCGGTAGACGAACGGGACCGTCCCGACCCGCTCGGTCTCGAGGGCCGCGGCGTGCAGTCCGGCAGCGTCCTGGACCGAGGTCGCGAGCGGCTTCTCGCAGACCACGTGCTTGCCGGCTTCGAGCGCCTGCAGCGTCACCGGGAGGTGCGTGTCGTTCGGCGTACAGACGTGGACCACGTCGATGTCGGCGGCGAGCAGCTCGTCGAGGTCGGCGTACCCGCGATCGGCGCCGGTCGCCTCCGCGGCCGCCACGGCGCGTTCGGGTGTTGATCCGATCGCGCCGACCACCTGGGCGCCAGCGACCAGCGCAGACCTGCCGTGGACGCGGCCCATGAAGCCGCCGCCGACGATCCCGACCCGGAGCTTGCGCGCACTGGTGGACACGCTGAAGGACGCTATGTGACACTTTTGAACCCTGTCAAGCAAAAGTCCACGCCCCTCCGACGGAAGTCCTGCGCATGAGTGATCTCGGTACGGCGGGAAGCGGCGCGGTCCTGCGCTTGCTGCTCGACGGGCAGCCGCGGACCCGCGCAGAGCTCATCGACCTCAGCGGACTCGCCCGGTCGACCGTGACCGGGCGGATCGAGGAGCTGGTCGCGGCCGGTCTCGTCGTACCGTCGGGTGAGGCCGCGTCGACCGGCGGACGGCCGCCGGCGCGGTTCCGGTTCAACCCGGCCGCCCGGCTGATCCTGGCCGCGGACATCGGAGCGACGCACCTGTCGGTCGCCCTCACCGACCTGACCGGCGAGATCCTCGACCGGTCCACGATGCCGCTGAACATCGCGGAAGGGCCGGAGACGGTGCTCAGCGAGGTCGTGCGGATCAGCCGCGGCTTGCTGAAGTCGGCGCGGCGATCGGTCAAGGACCTCGCGGGTACGGGCGTCGGACTGCCAGGTCCCGTGGAGCACAGCACCGGGCGGCCGAACCACCCGCCGATCATGCCGGGCTGGGACTCGTACGACGTCGTCGGCCGGCTCGGCCGCGAGCTCGCCGGACCGGTGCTGGTCGACAACGACGTGAACATCATGGCGCTCGGCGAACACGCCTCCGAGTACGCCGACGTCGAGCACCTGCTGTTCGTGAAGGTGGCGACCGGGATCGGCGCCGGCGTGATCAGCGGTGGCCGGCTGCATCGGGGCGCGCAGGGAGCGGCCGGGGACATCGGCCACATCCAGGCACTCGATCACGACGAAGTCTGCCGCTGTGGGAACACTGGCTGCCTGGAGGCGGTCGCGTCGGCCGCAGCGATCGCCGCCCAGCTCGGAGTCAACAGCAGCCAGGACATCGTCAAGCTGGTCCGGGCCGGCGACACGGCTGCGACCGCAGCGGTTCGGCAAGCAGGCCGCGAGATCGGCACCGTGCTGGCGGCCTGCGTCAGCCTCTTGAACCCGTCAGTGATCGTGGTCGGCGGCTCACTGTCGCAGGCCGGTGACAGCCTGCTGGCCGGGATCCGGGAAGCGATCTATGCCAGATCGTTGCCCCTGGCCACCACCGACCTGCTCGTGGTCACCAGCCGGTCCGGCCAGGACGCTGCGCTCCGCGGCGCCGCGACACTCGTCCTTCAGCACCAACTCATGGCCAACTGATCCGCGAGGGCGTTGAGCCGCTTCAGCAACGGCCCACTCCGCGCACGGCCGTAGCCGTACCGCCTGCCGTGCAACGCGGCCTGCACAGCCTGCAGCTGCGCCCACAACCGAACACGTTCCGGATCGAGCTCGGCAGCTTCGGCAAACACCTCCAGCTCGCGCTGCAGCGCCTTCATCAGATCGTCGGACTCCATCAACGCGAGCGCCCGCGGCTTGAGGAACGTGGCGCCGTCGTACGCCGGATCACCCACGTAACCCTTGGGATCCACGGCCAGCCACGGCTCCCGGTCGGCGCGCAGGATGTTGCGCGGATGGAAGTCGCCGTGGATGAGGATGTCCGGTTGGCCCCGGCCGAGCTCGTGGATGACGGCAACAGCCGCGTCGAGGACCGAGTCGGGCAGCGGATGCGTCAGTTCAGCGGCATCCTTGCGGAGCTCCGCTTCCCACTCGTCGGCACGGTCCTGCAGTCGCGGCAGGCCGACGGGTGCAGGAACCGCCAGCCGACGATGCAGCCGCCCCGCGTCCTCCGCGATGTTTGTGCCCTCGTTGAGCGTCGTCGGATGCACGCGTTCGAGCAGCAGCGCGAACCGGTCGTCGTCCCGCTCGTAGAGCCGGACCGCACCACGACCGTCCCAAGCGGCGAAGGCATCCGGCTCGTGCACGTTGCCGGGATGCGGGAACGACACCTTCAACACGGCCGGTGCGGGCGCCAGGACGGGAACGACGACGCCGACCTGGCCATGCATCGCATCGCCGTCGACGGCGCAGTCCCACCGGGACAGCAGTTCCTCGATGATCCCCGGCAACCGTTCGAGCCAGGCTTCTCCGGCCTCGCCTTCGCGATCGACGGTCGCCCGGACGAAGGCCTCCGGGACGATCACCAGCGCTCGGACTTGGCCGACCGGGACACCAGGCTGAACAGCATGTCCTTCGGCGTCATCTCGCCGGCCACGACCTTGGTCACGTGTTCGGCGATCGGCATCTCGACGTCGTGGTGGTGGGCGAGCTCGGAGATCGACGCGCAGGACTTCACGCCCTCGGCGACCTGCCGGGTGGCGCCGGCGATCTCGGCGACGGTCATGCCCTGGCCCAGTTTCTCCCCGAAGGTCCGGTTCCGCGACAACGGCGACGAGCAGGTCGCGACCAGGTCGCCGAGCCCGGCCAGGCCGGAGAACGTGTGCTCCTGCGCGCCGAGCGCCGTACCCAGGCGGGCGATCTCGACCAGGCCGCGGGTGATCACCGACGCCCGGGCGTTGTCGCCGAAGCCGAGGCCGACCGCCATCCCGACGGCCAGGGCGATCACGTTCTTGGAGGCGCCGCCGAGCTCGCAGCCGATCACGTCGTTGTTCGTGTACGGGCGGAACGTCGGCGAGTGGCACAACTTCTGCAGCCGGGTCGCGGTGCCCTCGTCGGCACAGGCGACGACGGACGCGGCCGGCTGCCCTTCGGCGATCTCACGGGCCAGGTTCGGGCCGGAGACGACCGCGATCCGTTCCGGGCCGGCGCCGGTGAGCTCGGCGATCACCTCGCTCATCCGCTTCGTCGTACCGACCTCGACGCCCTTCATCAGGCTGACCAGCGGTACGGCGTTCGGCAGCACGCCGGCCCAGTCCTTCAGGTTGTCCCGCAGCGACTGACTCGGCACCGCGAGTACGACGGCCTCCGCGCCGGCCGCGGCCGCGGCCGGGTCGTGGGTCGCAGTGATCGAGTCCGGCAAACGGATCCCGGGCAGGTAGTCGGAGTTCTCGTGCTGGGTGTTGATCGCCTCGCAGAGCGACTCCCGCCGGCCCCAGATCGACACCTGGTTGCCGGCGTTGGCCAGCACCGTGGCGAACGCCGTACCCCAGGAGCCGGCCCCGAACACCGCAACCTTGGTCATGCCTTCTCCTCACCGTCGTCCTTGGCGTCCTTGGCATCCTCGGCACGCGCCTTGCGCAGGTCGTAGAGCTCCTTGGGCGGGATCTCGCCGCGCACCTCGCCGAGCGTGTCCGCGACCGCGCGCATGATCACCTCGGTTGCCTCGTGCAACAGCCCGTTGGTGATCGGCTTGCCCTCGAACGCGCTCAGGTCGACCGGTTTCCCGGCCCGCACCTTGATGGTCTTGCGCGGCAGCAGCCGGATCCGCAGCTTGCCGGTGTACGACTCCAGCACGTCCTGCGCTCCCCAGTTGGCGATCGGGACCACCGGACACCCGGTCATCAAGGCGATCCGGGCCGCGCCGGTCTTGCCGGTCATCGGCCACAGCTCCGGATCCCGGGTGATCGTGCCTTCGGGGTAGACGCCGACGCACTCGCCACGCTCGATCGCGGCGACCGCATCCCGGAACGCGTCGGCCGCCTGGGCCGACTCCCGGTACACCGGGATCTGCCCGGCACTGGAGATGATCCGGCCGAGGACCGGGATCTTGAAGACCGAGGCCTTGCCCAGGAACCGCGGGATCCGCCGGCACTCCCAGATGAAGAACCCGAGCACCAGCGGGTCGAAGTGCGAGATGTGGTTCGGCGCGAACACCACGCCGCCGGACCGCGGCATGTTCTCCCGGCCGCTGAAGTCCGGCTTGGTGAAGGCCAGCATGAACGGCTTGACGATCGCGACCACCAGCCCGAACCAGAACCCCCGGCGCGGCCTGGGGTCACTCTGCCGGCTGTCCACTCCTGCCTCCTGCTGCTCGTCACTGCCATCCGTCATGGGAGAATCCTGCCTGATGGCAGACCTACAGGTCGCTCCCTGGACCCTGGCGATCCCGGTGAAGCGTACGGCGATCGCGAAGAGCCGGCTCGCTGCGGCCTACCCCCAGCACCGGCCCGAGCTCGCCCGCGCCTTCGCTGTCGACACTACTGCGGCCGCCCTCGCCTCTCCCCTGGTCCGCGCCGTCCTGGTCGTCACCGACGACCCGGTCGTCGCCGGGGACGTCACAGCCGTGGGCGCGCTGGCGGTGCCGGACCTCCCGTCCGCAGGGCTGAACGAAGCCTTGCTGCACGGTGCCACGGTGGCCGCCGCCGAGTTCCCGGACCACGGGGTCGTTGCCCTCTCCGCAGACCTCCCGGCGCTGCGGCCGGCCGAGCTGACCGCCGTACTCGCGGCGTGTGTGGCGCCACGATCGTTCGTGGTCGACCTCCCCGGGACCGGTACGACGTTGCTCGCCGCAGCGCCCGGTGTCGCGCTGGATCCCCGCTTCGGCGCGGGTTCCGCACTAGCCCACCAACTGTCGGGCGCGGTCCCGATCGAGCTGCCCGGCATCGACTCGGTACGGCGTGACGTCGACACCGCAGCCGATCTGGCACACGCCGTACAACTCGGTGTGGGTCCGGCGACGGCCGACGTGATGTCGCTGGTGCTCGGTGCCGCCACCGGGACCGAGGGTCTAGCCTGCTGACATGCAGGGAACCGTGAGCCGTTACGACACCGAGAGTTTCGCCGGTGCGGTGCTGACCGACACCGGGATCGAGTTGCCCTTCACCGTGCACGCGGTGGCCGACACCCCGGTGCGCCACCTGCGGGTCGGCCAGCGGGTCCGGCTGCAGACCAGCGGATCCGGGGCCGGGCTGACTGTCACCAAGGTCGAATTCATCACCGAGCTCTGAAGGTTGCCCGAGGCATCCTGAACACGGCGAAGGCCGGTCGCCCCTGGAGAGGGTGACCGGCCTTCGCTGGTGTTGCGGTGCTGCAGTGCTGAAGGTCAGCGAGAAGCTGCGCGCTTCGCCGGAGCCTTCTTGGCGGGGGCCTTCTTGGCCGGCGCCTTCTTGGCAACGGTCTTGGCCGGGGCCTTCTTCGCCGGCGCCTTCTTCGCGACGGTCTTGGCCGGGGCCTTCTTCGCCGGGGCCTTCTTGGCCACCGTCTTCTTGGCGGCGGTCTTTGTCGCTGCTGCGGTCTTGGTCGCTGCGGCCTTCGCCGGGGCGGCCTTCTTGGCCGGCGCGGCTGCCCTGGTGGCGGTCGCGGTGGCCTTCGGCACAACCAGCTTCGGCAGCTTCTTCGCGCCGGAGACAACGGCCTTCAGCTCCGCACCGGCGCGGAACTTCGGAACCGTGGTCTTCTTGGCGCGCTTGGTCTCACCGGTCCGCGGGTTGCGCACGATGCGCGCCCCACGCTCGATGGCCTCGAAGGCACCGAAACCGGTGATGGCGACCTTGCCACCCTTCTTGGTCAGCTCGCGCTCGATGGTGTCGATGACCGACTCCAACGCATGCTGGGCCTGGCGGCGGTTTCCGTCGAAGTGCACTGCGAGCGCTTCGACCAACTGGCTCTTGTTCACTGCTTCCCTCCGTGAACACTAGGCGTCGAGCACAGCGCTCGATCTCACGTGAACGTTATGGACTCAACACGCCGTTCACAAACACCAACGCGGCAATTCGGCCTTGTTTTGGGCGATTCGTGCCACAATTTCGCCCGATTCGGCCTTCTGGAGGTCTCCGAATCCCTGCTGAGCAACGATCCGATGCCCAAGGGTGACGGCTTCGCAGGCCCCTTCAGTGACGCTTTCCCCGCAAGGTTCGCAGCCCCGACTGGGCTGTGTCGAGGCCTCGCGTCACCGCCGACTCACCTTTGCGGGCCCGCAACTCCTCGGCCACCTTGCCCAGCAGATAGTCCAGCAACGGTACGGCGATCGCCACGATCGCCCACATGATCAGCTTTCGCCGCAGGAACAGCCACATGGTCGGCCTCCAAGGTCCGCAGGGTGTCTGAAGACTAGTGCCCTGGGCGGGCACGGATCATTCAGAGCCAGCCGCGGCGCTTGAAGATCTGGTGCAGACCCCCACACACCAACGCCATCAGGCCGATCGCGAACGGGTAGCCGTACTGCCAGTGCAGCTCGGGCATGCTGTCGAAGTTCATCCCGTAGACGGTGCCGATCAGGGTCGGGGCGAACAGGATCGCCGCCCACGCGGAGATCCGCTTCACCTCTTCGTTCTGCTCGCTGCTGGCGATCGCGAGGCTCTTCATCTCCTCGTTCTGCTGCTGGGCGACCAGCGTCGCGTTCACGGTCAGGATGTCGCGGAGCAGCTCGCGGAACCCGTCGACCTTCTCCACCACCTCGGTGACGTGGTCGGCCACGTCCCGCAGCGACCGCTGCAGCTCCTCGTCCACGCCGTACTTCTCGAAGCCGCCGCGCAGGGACTCGAGCATGCCGACCAGTGGCCGGGTCGCGCGCTGGAACTCGATCACCTCACGGGACAGCTCGTAGATGCGCCGCGAGACCTTCGGGTCGCCGCGGAACACCTCGGTCTCGATCTCGTCGATGTCGTTCTCCAGGCCGGCCACCACGGGCGCGTAGCCGTCGACGACCTTGTCCATGATCGCGTAGAGGACCGCCTCGGTGCCGCGCTGCAGCAACTCGGGGTCGCGTTCGACGCGGCGCCGTACCGCGGCCAGATTGGGCGCCTCGGCGTGTCGGACCGTCACCACGAAGTCCGGGCCGACGAACACATGCACCTCGCCGAACTCGACCTCCTCGGTCGCGTCCCGGTAGCGAGCGGCCTTCAGTACGACGAACAACGTGTCGCCGTACCGCTCCAGCTTCGGGCGCTGGTGGGCCTCGTTGGCGTCCTCGATGGCCAGCTCGTGCAGATCGAACTCCTGGGCCAGGGAGTCGAGCTCGCGCCGGTCCGGACGGTAGAGGCCGATCCAGGCCAGGCTCTGCGGCGCCTTGTGCAGCACGCGGTAGGTCTCGGCCAGCGAGTCCGGCGACGCGACCCGGTTGCCGTCGCAGTAGATCGCGCTGTCGACGACGCTGTGCCCCTTGGGCTTCGGCGTGGTGTCGCGGATCTGCAGCTCGGCGGGCTCCGGCGCGGGACGGCGGGGAGCACGGAAGGGGGTGCGGCCGAAGGCGCGCAGCGGACGGATACGAAGGTCGGACATGAGTCCCCCAGATGCGGTGGCGCGGGTGTATGGGCACACGTCTGCCCGACCCCGCGGCACCCAGGCCGCATCAGAAGAAGAGGAATCAGCCCCTGGAAGGTCGAGCGAGATCGGTATGTCTGGAGGGATCGCTGTTCATGAGCGCCTCACCTCCCGGATCTCGCAAGCCTTGTTCTGACAACCACGCAAGGGTAACACCAGAGTTATCGCCGCCGATGTGCTGCGTGTTACGGCGGCGACAACTCTGCGCGCGTTCTACGCCTTGGCAGGCAGCGTGGCCGGCTTGAAGCTCGGCCGGGTCGCCTCGTAGGCGGCGATGTCGGACTCGTGCGACAGCGTGATGCCGACGTCGTCCAGGCCGTTCAGCAGCCGGTAGCGGGTGTAGTCGTCGATCTCGAACGGCGCGGACACGTCACCGGCCGAGATCGTCTTGTTCTCCAGGTCCACCGTGACCTTGGTGCCCGGGTCGGCCTCGATCGTGGTCCACAGCTGCTCCACGACGTCCTGCGTCACCAGGGCCGCGAGCAGCCCGGCCTTGCCCGAGTTGCCGCGGAAGATGTCGCCGAACCGCGACGACACCACGACCCGGAACCCGTAGTCCATCAGCGCCCAGACCGCGTGCTCCCGGGACGACCCGGTGCCGAAGTCCGGACCGGCCACGAGCACCGAGACCCCGTCGTACTCGGGCTGGTTCAGGACGAAGGTGGGGTCGTTGCGCCAGGCCGCGAACAGCCCGTCCTCGAAGCCGGTCCGGGTGACCCGCTTCAGGTAGACGGCCGGGATGATCTGGTCGGTGTCCACGTTGCTGCGGCGCAGCGGGGCCGCCGTACCGATGTGCTGGGTGAAGGCTTCCATTTCTCTGCTCTCCTCAGACGTTCTCGGGTACGGCGACGTCCAGCGGCTCCAGGTCCGCCGGGGCCGCGAGGGTTCCGGTGACCGCGGTCGCGGCGGCGACCAGCGGCGAGACCAGGTGGGTGCGACCGCCCTTGCCCTGGCGGCCTTCGAAGTTCCGGTTCGAGGTGGAGGCGCTGCGCTCGCCGGGGGCCAGCTGGTCCGGGTTCATGCCCAGGCACATCGAGCAGCCCGCGCCCCGCCACTCCGCACCGGCTTCCTTGAAGATCCGGTCCAGGCCCTCGGCCTCGGCCTGCAGCCGGACCCGGCCGGAGCCCGGGACCACCAGCATCCGGGTGCCGTCGGCAACCTTCCGGCCGGCCAGCACGCCGGCCGCGGCCCGCAGGTCCTCGATCCGGCCGTTGGTGCAGGACCCCAGGAACACCGTGTCCACGTGGATCTCGCGCATCGGCGTCCCGGCGGTCAGGCCCATGTACTCCAGCGCCCGCTCGGCGGCGCGCTTGTCGTTGTCGTTGTCGAAGTCGTCCGGCGACGGCACGTTCTCCGACAGCGGGATGCCCTGGCCCGGGTTGGTGCCCCAGGTGACGAACGGCGTGATGTCCTCGGCGCGCAGCACGACCTCGCGGTCGAAGGTGGCGTCGTCGTCGGTGGCGAGGCTCTTCCAGTACTCGACCGCGGCCTCCCAGTCCACGCCCTGCGGCGCGTGCGGCTTGTCCTGCAGGTAGGCGAACGTGGTCTCGTCCGGCGCGATCATGCCGGCCTTGGCGCCCCACTCGATCGACATGTTGCAGATCGTCATCCGGGCTTCCATGCTCAGCGCGCGGATCGCCTCGCCGCGGTACTCGACGATGTAGCCCTGGCCGCCGCCGGTGCCGACCTTCGCGATCAGCGCCAGCACCAGGTCCTTGGCCGAGACGCCGTCGGGCAGTACGCCGTCGACCGTGACGGCCATCGTCTTGGGCCGGGCCTGCATCAGGGTCTGGGTGGCCAGCACGTGCTCGACCTCGCTGGTGCCGATGCCGAAGGCAATCGCGCCGAACGCGCCGTGGGTGGAGGTGTGGCTGTCACCGCAGACCACGGTCATCCCGGGCTGGGTCAGGCCGAGCTGCGGGCCGATCACGTGCACGACGCCCTGGTCCGGGTCGCCGAGGGTGTGGATCCGGATCCCGAACTCCTCGGCGTTCCTGCGCAGCGTGTCCACCTGGGTCCGCGACACCGGGTCGGCGATCGGCTTGTCCACGTCGAAGGTCGGGACGTTGTGGTCCTCGGTGGCGATGGTCAGGTCCGGGCGGCGGACCTGCCGGCCGGCCAGCCGGAGCCCGTCGAACGCCTGCGGGCTGGTCACCTCGTGCACCAGGTGGAGGTCGATGTAGAGGAGGTCGGGTTCTCCGTCGGCATGGCGCACGACGTGCGCATCCCAGACCTTTTCCGACAACGTCCTACCCATCAGACTCTCCTTTGAGATGTGTGTGGTGCAGTGCCTTATCGCTCACAGTGCTCTGAACTGGGTCACGGAAGCGACTTGCGTTCCACGATTCGAGACGGCAATATCGTCTCATGGACAACTCTAGCGGAGTCGGCGTTCTCGACAAAGCAGCCCTCGTTCTGTCCGCGCTCGAGTCCGGGCCGGCGACCCTGGCCGGACTGGTCGCGGCCACCGGTCTGGCCCGCCCGACCGCGCACCGGCTCGCGGTGGCGCTCGAGCACCACCGCCTGGTCGGACGGGACATGCAGGGACGGTTCGTGCTCGGCCCGCGACTGAGCGAGTTGGCCTCCGCCGCCGGAGAGGACCGGCTGCTGGCGACAGCCGGTCCGGTGCTGGCGCGACTCCGCGACATCACCGGTGAGTCGGCGCAGCTCTTCCGCCGACAAGGTGAGTACCGCGTCTGCGTGGCTGCGGCCGAGCGTCCGTCCGGCCTGCGCGACACCGTGCCGGTCGGCAGCCAGCTGACCATGGCAGCCGGGTCGGCCGCTCAAATACTGCTTGCCTGGGAGGACCCGGAGCGGATGCACCGCGGCCTCCACAACGCGACCTTCAACGCTGCCGCACTGGCCGGCGTACGGCGTCGCGGATGGGCGCACTCGGTCGGTGAGCGCGAGCAGGGCGTCGCGTCGGTGTCGGCTCCGGTCCGCTCCCCCAGCGGCAAGGTGATCGCCGCAGTCTCCGTCTCCGGCCCGATCGAGCGCTTGTCCCGCCAGCCCGGCCGCATGCACGCCCCAGCCGTCATGGCCGCGGCCGAGCGCCTCTCGGAGGCTCTGCGTCGCGCGTCAGAGTAGCCAGACCTGACCCGTTCCGCTGTCGATCAGTGCGGCGTGGTCCGCGGTCGCCTCGAGCGGCAGGACGTCGTACACGGCTGCTGCGAGGATGGGTAGCGACGCCAGTGGAACGCGCGGTGCGAGCGTGCAGTGTGGCACCCAGCGCCCTGGTTCGTAGTGGCGGTGGAGATCGGCACCGGTCTCCCTGACCGCCGAGACTGCTTTCTCCTGCAGCTCCAGCACGTCGACGCCCACCGCCGGCACCAGCCAGGCCCGGCCGCGCCGGAACGTCCCGAGCGCGTCGAAGTACAGACCGACAGGCCCGTCCATCAAGGGCTGCACGGCCTTCGTCACCTTCTCCTGGTCCCACTCCCGCAGCACCGCGAGGGACAGGTGCGGCACGTGCCGCCCGTGCGTGTGCGACTTCAGCGTCGGTACGCCGCGATCCTCCAACCGGTCCCACAACGCCCGCAGGATCCGGTCGGTGCGTCGATCGAACAGGAGGCACACCGCCAGCGCCATACCGGCACAGTACGCCCGGGGCGTTGTGCGTCGCCGGTTGCGCGGTCACGATGGGCTTGGGAGGTGGGGACATGGAGCGTGAGTGGCTCACGGTCGGCTGGAAGTCCTTGGTCATCCGCGGTGCGATCGGTGTCGTGTTCGGCATTCTGGCGATCGTCTGGCCGATCGAGACCGCGATCGCGCTGGCACTGCTGTGGGGCTTCTGGGCCCTGATGGACGGCATCGGGTCGCTGGTCCAGGCGTTCCGGCCGGAGTCGAAGGGCAGCAGCCGGGTCTGGCTGATCCTGCTCGGCGTGGTCGCCCTCGTCGCGGCGTTCTTCGCGATCTTCAGCCCGGGCGTGGCGGCGGTGACGCTGACCTGGATCCTCGGGATCTGGCTGATCGTGCGCGGCCTGTTCGAGGTGTTCGGCGCGTTCACCAGCAACCACGTGATGCCGCGCTGGCTGCTGATCCTGAACGCGGCGCTGTCGATCCTGATCGGCGTCCTGTTCGTCGCCAACCCGGGCGCCGCCGCGGTCGGCATCGCCGTCTTCCTCGGCTGCGTCGCCCTGCTCTGGGGCGTCGTCCTGATCGGAGCCGGCCTGGCCGTCCGCCACACCCACAGCGGCGGACCGGCCACCACAACCACCACCCCGTCCCCGGCCTGACCGCAACACCTCACGACTGCTGGGGTTTGTCGAGGCCAAGCCGAACGGCCACGGCAGCGGCCTGGACCCGGCTCTCGACGCCGAGCTTCTCCAGAATGTGCGTCACGTGGACGCTCGCGGTCTTGGGACTCATGTAGAGGGCATCGCCGATCTCCCGGTTGGTGCGGCCTCCGGCGAGCAGCGCAAGGACCTGCCGCTCCCGGTCCGTGAGCCCCTGCGGCGGCACCTCCGCCTTCGCTTGAACGGCGGCCGGGTCCGGTCGTCCCGTGTCGACGCGGGCGAGTCGTGCGAGTTTGTCGATCTGTTCTAGCAACGGAACCGCACCGAGACGTTCAGCGAGACGCCGCGCGCCGGTGAGTTGTTCTGCGGCCGTACGGCGGGCGACAGCGCCTGGCGTGCCGGCGAGGATCGCCTCGGCTGCGCGCAGGCGTGCCCGCGCCTCGTCGTGCGGCCGGCCGACCGCGGCCCACTCCGTTGCCGCGAGCAGCCATGGATCCGGATCGCCGGCGCCGGCCGCCCGGGATCGCTCACCGCTGATGACCGCGCTCACCGCGGCTCCGGTGCGGCCCGTCGTCGTCACCTCGCCGAGCAACGCCACCAACTCTTCGAGCCGCTCGGGATCAGCGGCGCTCCCGGCCGCATCGAGGCCGGCCGTCAGCAGGTCCGCCGCATCGTCAGGTCCGAGGAGGTGGTCCGGCATCGTCCGTGCGGCCGACAGGACCACATCGAGCGCCTCGCCGGGGTGTCCGATGAGGAGCAGGAGCCGGGCGCGCCTCGCCGTACAGGCTCAGGAACTGCGGTTGGTCACGCTCGCCGAGTGCCTCGACTTGTACTTGCAGCTCCTCGGCCGCTGCCAGGTCACCACGCGCGAGGTGAACCAGTTGCAGCACGCCCTGGAAGAAGCCCAGGTCGGACGCATCTGTCGGGTCGGGCATCCAGTCGATCGCCTCGTCCCACCGACCCGCGTTGTAGAGCGCGAGGACGACGTTGCCGTCTATGATGTCCTCCAGCCAGTGCCGTCCGAGCATCAGCCGGCCGATCTCCCGCCGAACGAGCGCCGCGACCCGCACGGCTCGGTCCGGATCACCGAACCCCCCATGGACGTCGGTCAGTACGACGCCGGCCAGGGCGAGATCCTCGGGCTCGGCCAGCGCGTACGCGATCGCAAGGGCGGTCTGACGATGCCCGAGCGCCTCGGACAGGCGACCTTCGAGACCGGCCGGGACGCCGAGCATGCCATGCACTATCCCGACCGTGCGGATGTCTCCGCACTTGGCGCCGAGCTCCAGCGCGGTCCTTGCCGGGCCGAGCGCTTCGTCCCAGCGCGAGCAGGTGCCGAGTGCCATCGCGCGGGCAGCGCATACGCGGGCCCACGTCGGCTCGTCATCCGCAGACGTCAACCGCTCAGCGAGCTCGATGTCCCGCAGCGCCTGCTCGGTGTGTCCCACAGTCGTTCCGAGCCAGCAGCGGGCGAGGGCTGCCCGCACGACTTCGTCGTCTGTGTCGGACATGGCCGCCAAGTCGCCGTCCAGCAGCGCCATGGCGCGATCAGTCTGGCCGACGGACGCCAGGTGAGTCGCCGCGGACACCAGCAGTGCCAACTTCTCACGTACGTCGGCTCGCACCTTGCGGGCCGAGTCCCAGAGCTCCGCGGCGACGGCGTACCAATGACCGGCCTCCGCGATCGCGAACCCCTGCTCGGCTGCCACCGCGGCGCGCACCGACCAGACAAGCCCGTCGTCGGGGTCGTCCGCGCGTCGATACTGCTCGGCGACCTCGGCGACCTCGGCCGCGGTCGGCCGCGCAGGCAGAGCTGCCTCCAGGTGTCCGGCCATTCTGCTGTGCAGCTGTCGGCGATCGCGCGACAACAGCCGTTCGTACGCGACCTCGGCCAGCACTGGGTGCCGAGCGGACGACCCACGGCCGGGATCGCGCAGCATGAGGCCGGCATCGCAGGCCCGCCAGACGGCGTCAGGGTCACCGGCGGCCGCGGCAAGCATCTCGTCGTCGGTCAGCGCGCGGCCAAGCGTCGCGGCGGCAGCGACCACCGTCCGCGCCTGCGCATCGACGGCGTCGAGCCTCGACGTCAGCACTTGGCGCAGTGACTCCGACGGACTCGCACCATCCCGAGCGAGCTCCGCGTTGAGATACGGGTTGCCCGCACTGCGTCCGTACACCGCGGCCACCAACTCTGCGGAGCACTCCGGCAACTGGCGGCTGGTCTCATCGAGTGTGAGCCGGCGAAGCGGCACCTCGGTGACGGACGGGCTGCGGACCTGCTCGCTCAGCCACCGTGCTCGCTCGGGATCGGTTTCCTCGTCCCGCCAGGTCAGCAGGACCAGCAGACCGGTAGCGGGCAGGTTGCGGCTCAGGTGCGCGATGAAGTCGAGCGTCGACACATCCGCCCAGTGCAGGTCCTCGACAACGAGTACTGCGCCGCCCTCGGCGATCTCCCCCACCGTGCGCAGCATCGACTCCGCGGCCCAGGCGCGTCCCGCCGCGAGCGAGGTGAACACCTCGCCGGCGGCGGCCTGGCCAACCCCAAGTGCCGCGTCCAGACCGCCGTACGCGACCGTGCCGGACAAGGGCGCGCACGCACCGCTCAAGATCCGTAGGCCGGCAGCGTCGGCATCCGCGACGGCGGCGCGAACCAGCGTCGTCTTCCCGATTCCGGCTTCACCGCGCACGACCGCAACAGCCGACGCCGCCCCCGGCAGCCGAGCCATCAAGCCTTCGATCAGCGCGAGCTCCCCCTCGCGCCCGACCATCGCGCCGCCCACCCCACCATCATGCGCCCGGCCGCGAGTGCCCTGAAACCAGTAAGCGCCTCACACCCGAGGGTGTGAGGCGCTTTCTCTGGTAGCCCCGACGGGATTCGAACCCGCGCTACCGCCTTGAGAGGGCGGCGTGCTAGGCCGCTACACAACGGGGCCAGAGGGTTGTCGTCCGATCCTTTCGGACCGGGCAACGAGGCTGAACTCTACCGATTTTCATCGGTGCGGTCCAATCCGCTGGGGTACTAGGACTCGAACCTAGACTAACTGAACCAGAATCAGACGGGCTGCCAATTACCCCATACCCCAAAGGCATTTCACTGCCGCTGTGAGTTTGTCTCCGCCCTCACAACCTGGCTCGAAGAGAGTACCCGAGCAAGGGCCGAGACACCAAAACGAGGTCCCCCCGGCGGGTTGTCACTCCCGTCACACCAGCCTCTTGCCTGGCATCGGCGCAGCGGTCAGCGGCAGGTCGCAAACGGTCGCGAGCTTCGTCCGCCGCGCGATCCACAACGCCACCAGCCCGAACGCGACGAACTTCGCCACATCCGCGATCACGAGCCCCCACGGCGCGTCCTTGGCGCCCAGGCTGTCGCCCACGCTGTCGGTCAGGGCCGCGAACACGAACGTCACCACGTTGTTCGCCGCGTGCACCGCGATCGGCGCCTCCAGGCCGCCGGTGCGGACGGCGAGGAAACCGGCCACCAGCCCGAACGCGAACCGGTCGAGGAACAGCGCCGGGCTCTCCCACGGCCAGATCCCGTGCGCCATCGTGAACAGCACGGTGGTGACCAGCACTGCAATCACCGAGCTCCGCACCAGCGCACCGACCGCCTGCAGCAGGTAGCCGCGGTAGAAGTACTCCTCCCCCGCGGCCTGGAATGTCGACGTGAGCAGCGTGACCGCAATCACCCCGGCCGCGTCCGGCGCGATCCCGCCGCTGCCGTCGCCCAGTGTCTCCACGCCGCCGAACTGGATCACGCCGACCATCACCAGCTCGATCAGCACGGCGACCGCCGCGAACCAGGCTAGGGGCCGCCAGCGCACCTTCCCGGCCACCGAGGACAACAGCCCCGGCGCCTGCCGGTTCAGCTTCTGCGCGACCAGCATGCAGAGCGGGATCAGCGCGATCAGCGAGAGGTTCGTCGCCAGCAAACCGAACCACGAGACGGTGCCCTCGGGGTCCGTGCGGATGCTCTGCTGGACGAGCGCGATCAAAAGGCTGACGAAGATCCAGCCCGCGAAGATCGCGAAGGCCCCGAGGACCACGTAACCGCGCGGGTTCAGCGGGTTGCGCAGCAACCGGTGGTACGGCGCCGGGGTCGCGTCGGGCATCACTCCGCCAGCAGGGACGCGCGGGCCCGCTCGAGCCGGTGCAGCGACTTCTCCCGGCCGAGCAGTTCCAGCGACTCGAACAGCGGCGGCGAGATCCGGCGCCCGGAGATCGCCACCCGGACCGGCCCGAACGCGTTCTTCGGCTTCAGGCCGAGTCCTTCGATCAGCGATGTCCGCAGGGCCGCCTCGATCGCCTCGGTGGTCCAGTCGACGTCGGCCAGCGCCTTCACCGACGCCTCCAGCACGGCGCCCGCGTCACCGGTCAGCACCTTGCCGGCGGCGTCCGGGTCGAGGCTGAACGCTTCCTCGTCGACGAACAGGAACCCGAGCATGTCGACGGACTCCGACAGCGAGTTCATCCGCTCCTGCACCAGCGGTACGGCGGCCTGCAGGAGGGCGAGCTGGTCCGCCGACGGCTCGACCGGCAGCACGCCGGCCTTGGCCAGGAACGGGATCATCCGGGTCCCGAAGTCGTCGGCCGGCAGCATCCGCATGTGCGCGGCGTTGATCGCCTCGCACTTCTTCGGGTCGAACCGGGCCGCGTTCGCGTTCACCTTGCGGATGTCGAAGGCCTCGACCATCTCCGCCATCGTGAACACGTCACGGTCGTCGGCGATCGACCAGCCGAGCAGGGCCAGGTAGTTCAGCAGGCCCTCGGGCAGGAAGCCGCGCTCCATGTACTCGCCCAGGCCGGCCCCGGGGTCGCGCTTGGACAGCTTCTTGTTGCCCTCGGTGCCCATCACGAACGGCAGGTGCCCGAACCGCGGGGTCCGGCCGCTGCCGACACCGATCTCGGCCAGCGCCTCGTAGAGCGCGATCTGCCGCGGCGTCGACGGGAGCAGGTCCTCGCCGCGCAGCACGTGGGTGATCTCCATCAGCGCGTCGTCGACCGGGTTCACCAGCGGGTAGAGCGGGTAACCGTTCGCCCGGACCAGCACGTAGTCGCCCAGGTTCTCCGGCAGGAAGGTGATCTCGCCGCGGACCAGGTCCTCGAACACGATCGGCCGGTCCGGCATCCGCAGCCGGACCACGGGCCGCCGGCCCTCGTCGACGTACGCCTTGACCTGCTCCTCGGTGAGGACGCGGCAGTGACCGTCGTACCCGCTGTGCTGCCCGGCGGTGCGGGCGGCCTCGCGGCGCTGGTCGAGCTCCTCCTGCGAGCAGTAGCAGTGGTACGCCTTGCCGGCGGCCAGCAGCTTGGCCACGACGTCGGCGTAGATGTCCATCCGCTCGGACTGCTTGTACGGGCCGTACTCGCCGCCGACCTCGGGGCCCTCGTCCCAGGTGAGGCCGAGCCAGCGCAGCGACTCGAGGGTGTAGCCGAGGGCCTCCGGAGTGTTCCGGGCCTGGTCGGTGTCCTCGATCCGGAGCACCAGCGTGCCGCCGTAGTGCCTTGCGAACGCCCAGTTGAACAGGGCGCTGCGGATGTTGCCGACCGTCAGCAGCCCGGTCGGGGACGGTGGGAAGCGCACCCGCACCTTGTTCGGCTCCAGGTCGCCCAGCACGTCGTCAGTCACGCACGATCACCTTGTTCGTCAGAGTTCCGATTCCTTCGACGCTGACCGACACCTCGTCGCCGGGCAGCATCGGACCGACCCCCGCCGGGGTGCCGGTGAGCACCACGTCGCCGGGCAGCAGCGTGGTGAAGGAGGTGATGTAGGCCAGCACCTCCGGGATGCCGAAGATGAACTGCGAGGTCCGCCCGTCCTGCTTCGGATCGCCGTTCACGGTCGTGGTGACCTGCAGGTCGGACACGTCGAGCTCGGTGCTGATCCACGGGCCGAGCGGGCAGAACGTGTCGTAGCCCTTGGCCCGGGCCCACTGCCCGTCGGTCTGCTGCAGGTCGCGCGCGGTGACGTCGTTGGCCACCGTGTAGCCGAAGATCACCTCGTTGACCCGCTCCTTGGGCAGGTCCCGGCAGATCCGGCCGATCACGATCGCGAGCTCGCCCTCGAAGTGCAGGTTGTTGGTCTGCTCGGGGTAGACGATGCCGTCGCGCGGGCCGATCACGCTCGTGTTCGGCTTGAGGAAGATCATCGGCTCCTTGGGGACCTCGTTGCCGAGCTCCTCCGCGTGCGCCGCGTAGTTGCGCCCGACGCAGACCACCTTGCTGCGCGGGATCACCGGCGCCAGCAGCCGGACGTCGGCCAGTTGCAGCTTCTCCCCGGTGAACTGGACCGGCCGGTAGAGCGGGTCCGAGTCGAGCACGGAGACGGTGCCGACGAGCCCCTCGGGGTCGTCGGTCTCGACGACGCCGTACTTCGGCTCGTCGTCCACGGAGAATCTGGCGATACGCACGGCCCGAGCCTACCGTCGGCCCGGGATGAGACAGTTATCCGGTGACTCTAGAGATCCGGCTTGCGCTGCCCACCGAGTACGACGCGGTCGGCGAGCTGGCCGCGGAGGCTTACGCGCACGACGGCTTCCTGAAGCCCGGCTACGCGCAGACCGTGCGCGCGGCGGCGGACCGGGCCGCGAAGGCTGAGCTCTGGGTCGCGGCGGACGCTACCGGTCTGCTCGGCACAGTTACTTACTGTCCGCCCGGCTCCGTCTACCGGGAGATCGGCCTGGACGACGAGGGCGAGTTCCGGTTGCTCGCCGTACCGGGTCGCGCCCGGGGGCTCGGCATCGGGACGGCGCTGACGGTGCGCTGCATCGAGCGCACCCGCGAGCTCGGACTGTCCAGGATCGTGCTGAGCAGTGCGTCGTACATGGCGGCCGCGCACCACATCTACGAGCGACTCGGCTTCGTCCGCCTGCCCGAGCGGGACTGGTCGCCGCTCGCCGACATCGATCTCTACGCCTTCGCACTGGACCTGTGACTGTCACGCTGCCCCGCCCGGAATGGACGTCTTCGGCTGACGCCCATGGTGCCCGCGTCGACTCGTTGGTCGCGGACCACCTGGACCGCCGGCGTCGCCGCGAAGCGCACCCGGTCGAGGACTTCCTCTTCACCTACTACCCGACCCGCCCCAACCAGCTCCGCGTCTGGCACCCCGGCCCCGGCGTCCGGCTCCTCGACGCACCCGAGTACGGCGGACGCCGCGGCTACACGTCCGTCGACGGCGCGACCGGCCTGGATCCGGCCGAGATCTCGCGGCGGCGCGACAGCATCCAGTGGATCCGTGAGTTGCTCGCGGCGACCGCGGACGGCCAGCCGCAGTTCGGCTGCTTCGGGATGCACGAGTGGGCGATGGTCTACCGGACCGCCGACGTACGGCACGAGAAGTGGCCGCTGCGACTAGGTGCCGAGGGCACCGATCGGGTGGTCGAGTCGCACAAGATCGCCTGCTCGCACTTCGACGCGTTCCGGTTCTTCACCACGCCGGCGCGCCGGCTGAACGTCCTGCAACCCACCCGGGAGTCGCAGCCGGCACTGGAGCAGGGCGGCTGCCTGCACGCCAACATGGACCTCTACAAGTGGGCCGGCAAGCTGATGCCGTTCACGCCGAGCGCGTTGGTACTGGACTGCTTCGAGCTGGCTCGGGACATCCGCACGCTGGACATGCGCGCCTCGCCGTACGACCTATCGGCGCTTGATTATCAGCCGGTCGCAATCGAAACGCCCGCCGGAAAGGCCGAGTACGCGGCCGCCCAACGCTCCTTCGCCACCCGCGCCCGGCCGTTGCGGCAGCAACTCGTTGCATTGTGCGACGAACTCCTCGAGCCGGCTGGTTGAACGCGGCCGTGACCCCCCACGCTCAGGGGACCCGCACCGCCTGTTCGTCGCCACATCGGGGATCACCGCGGACGCGGCCGAGTACTTCGGCCTCCCCCACGACCGGGTCGTCATCATGGGCTCGCACATCAGCGTCTAGTGTCATCACATGGGGAAGATTGTGGCGATCGCGCTCGGCGTCCTGCTCACTGTCTGCGGCGCCGTCTTCACGTTCCAAGGGCTCGGGTACCTCGAGGGCAGCTCTATGACCGGCAGCAGCTTCTGGGCCATCGTCGGCCCGATCATCGCCGCCGCCGGCGTCTCACTGCTGTACGTCGCGATCCGCGGGCCGAAGCAACGCCGCTAGCGGCTGCGTGGAGTGGCTGGAGTCGGCCCAGCCCAGGCGGGCGGGGACGAACGCGAGGTAGGTCCAGACGCGCATCGCGAAGTAGCGCGCGGCGGCGGCAACGATGAGGATCCGGCGCCTGCCCGGACGCCAGCCGACGTACACGATCAATGGGATGACGAGGATCTCGAGCACGCTGTTGACCGCGATGTAGTACGGGATCGACGGCAGGAACATCTGCTCCAGCGCCTCGCCGGTGAGCGATGTGCTGTTCAGCGCGCCCTTGAGCAGCAGGATGGCCATCAGGCCACCACATCCGGCGAACGCGAAGCCGGCCGCGCCGACGGCGTCCTATGGCGAGGAAGCGGGCGGAGCTGCTGGCGGCGTTGGTGCAGGAGATGCCGTGGTACATCTCGGCCGCGACGCGCTACCAGATCGCCGTCGCCGACCAGCTCGGCATGCCCGTGACCGAAGTCCACGCGGTCGGCGCCCTGCTGGAGATCGGCCCGGCCGGAGTACGGCGACTCGCCGACCTCATGGGGATGACCACCGGCGCCGTCACCCGCCTCGTCGACCGTGTCGAACGCGCCGGCTACGTCCGCCGCGAACCCGACCCCGCCGACCGCCGCCGGGTCGTCGTCCAGGTCGTCCCTGAACGCGTCGCCGACATCCGGCCGCTACTACGAACCCATCGGCGAACGCTGGCAGAACCAGGTCTCCACCTACACCGACGCCGAGCTCGCCTTCCTCCTGGACTTCCTCCGCCAAGGCCGCGCCTCGTCGGACTGACTCAGGCCGGCGTGCGCAGCACCGCCCACTGGTAGTGCATTGGGCCGCCCACGCTCCAGTTCGACCATTGCTCGATCGCTCCGTGACGCGTGAGCGCTGCCTGGACCGCACTGTCGGTGCGGATGCTGAAGAACCGGCCGGGCCCGTGGCCGCTGTCGTCCTGCCAGACCCGTTCTCCACCGACCTCATCACCCCACAGGCCGACGCCCAACGGAGCACCCGGCCGCAGCACCCGCACGATCTCCGCCAAGGCGGCGTCCAGATCCTCGTCCGCGACATGCAGCAACGTGCTCATCGTCCAGCCCGCCTCGAACACCCCATCTTCGAACGGCAACTCGAGCACCGACCCGACGTACGCCTGCAGACCAAGCGACCGGCATGCCTCGACGCTCGCCGGAGCCAGATCAACGCCGGTGTACTCGAGCCCCGCCGCCACGAACGCCTCCCCGTCGCGGCCCGGCCCACAACCGATCTCCACCACCGACCGACGCCCCTCGGCCTGCAACTGCCCGACAAAGCCTGTCCGTACGTCGATTCTGGCGTCTGGCAGCTCGCGATCCAGACGGTCCTGCACCTCGTTGGTGTAGTAGTCGATCAGATCGCTCTCACGCTGCGCCCGGTCACTCATCGAGACATTCTAGGAGCGGCGAAGAAGGCCAGGAGGTGCCGGTTGACCGGCTCCGGGCAGTCCAGCTGGGGGACGTGGCCACAGCCGTCCAGGATCACGAGTTGATCGTTCGGGAGCAGCTCCGCGAAACGGTACGCGCGCTCGACAGGCTGGATGGTGTCCTGCTTGCCCCAGAGCACCAGCGTCGGGGTCTTGGTGGCAGGGAGGGCACCTTCGGTCGGCGCCCAGTCCAGACGTCGCTCCAGCAGGTAGGTGGCGCGGATGTTGTCGTGGAAGGTCATCGGAGCCCACCACTCGTCCAGCAGTTGCTCGGTGAGGCGGCCCTTGTTGACCAGCATGCCCTCGGCGAGCCCGCGCACGGTGGACTTGCCGGTGGACAGCTTCACGGCCAATTCGCCGACTACGGGGATCTTCAGGGACTCCCACATCAGCGTGCCGCGCATGTCCAGTCCGGTGGCGTCCAGCAGGGCAAGTTTGGTGACCCGATCGGGGTGGCGCTGGGCGAAGGCCAGAGCCCAGCCGCCGCTCCAGGAGTTGCCCGCCACGGCGGCCTGCCGGACGCCGATGCTGTCCATGAACGTACTGACGGCGGAGACCATGGCATCCAGGTCGAAGGCGAAGCCGGAATCCTTCAACTGGGTGTAGCCCTGGCCGGGAAGATCGACCACGTAGACCGTGTGTTCACGGGCTAGCACGTCGACTTGGTCCTTCCAGCCGATGACAGAGGTACCGCCGGGCGACAGCAGGATCACGGGCGTGCCGGATCCGGCCTGGACGTAGTGGAAGCGGGCGATCGGCGTCTCGGCGTAGCGTGATCCGGCCTCGGCCAGGTACGGCGAGCGGAATGCGCGACCGTCCTCGGCCGGCTTCCAGCCGTACGCGCCGAAGAGCAGGATCGCCACCAGCACCGCCAGCACAGCCGCCAACCAGTGGCGCCAGCGCCGCTTCCGAGCCGGACGGGCCTGTATGGGTTGGCCGGCGGTGCCGGGTTGCGGTGTTTTGTCCAGGTTGACCATGGCGACCCCTTGGCTTGATCCGTTGCGTGTTCCTACGTCTGGACACGTCGGCTTCGGCCGAGGTGACACCGCGGCAGATGACACGGCTCACACGCGGCGGTAGAAGTCGATCTGGTCGGCGACCACGCGGTCCCGGAAGGCGGGGTCTGTGTAGAAGGTGAAGTGAGTGCCTGGGTAGGCACGCAGCTCGCCTCGCGGCGCACGGTCGGCAAGCTGCCTGGTGGTCTCCAGCGGCGTCTCACGATCCTCGGTTGCGACACAGACCAGCAGCGGGCAGGTCAGCCGTGCCGCGGCCTCGGCGGGCCGATAGCGCATCATCTGCAGTAGTCCTCTGGGCGCCACGCTGTTGCGCCACAACGTCGTTTGGCCGCCGGTCAGAATCTGGATGTGTTGCTCGGCCTCGGGCGTCGCGGTCACAGCGAGCTGTCCCGGCCGGCCCACCATGGGGATGTAGTACGGCGGCAGGCCGAGCTTGCCGCGGACCGCGTCCCAGACGATCGCGCCCAGCAGTCGCAGAGTGTCAGCTGTCGACCGTCCCTCGACCTTCTTCGGGAACCCGTTGAACGGGATCTGGGCCACCACGCCGGCGATCCGGGGATCGCTGCCGGCCACGGTGATCACGTGCGCGCCGCCCAGCGAGTTGCCCCACAGCAGCACCCTGTCGGGATCGACGCGCTCGTGCCCTCGGGCGAACGCCACAGCGGCGCGAACATCGACGAGCTGTGCGTCGATGTCGGGAAGCTGACGCGGCTCGCCGTCACTCTCGCCGAAACCCCGATAGTCGAAGACCAGCGCAGCGAACCCCGCGGCGGCGAAGCGCTCGGCATAGTCGAACAGGCGGTCCATCGTCCCGCTGAAGCCGTGGCAGAGCACCACGCAGGGCAGCGGACGGGAACCGGCGGGCAAGTAGAGGTAGCCGACGCACCGGACGCCGGCCGCGCTGAAGGACACCTTGGTCCGCATGCGGATCTCCCCAGAGTCATAGACTGACTTCCGGTAAGCACTCTAGCGAAAAAACTGACCGCAGGTAAGTGAGCGCTATGACATCCGAGCGGATCCTGGAAGCGGCCCGAATCCTGTTCGCCGCCCGCGGCTACCGTGCCTCCTCCATGCAGGCCATCGCGGACGAAGTGGGCATCACCAAGGCCGCCCTCTACTACCACTTCGACTCCAAGGAGGAGATCCTCCGCCAGCTCACGGTGCCGTTGCTGGACGAACTGGAGGCGGTGCTGGCTCAGGCCGAGTCCGGCGCCGATGCCGATGAGGTCCGTTGGCGGGCAATCGAGGGGTACGTCGACGTACACCTGCGTCACCGTCACACGCTCACGATGCTGGTCAAGGACATGACCCTGCTCGTCCAAGCGCCGATCGCCGACCGTTTCCGCACCTCGATCGCGTTGGCCAACGACTTGGTGGCCGGCCCGAGCAGCGGGCTCGAGCAGCGGGTGCGTGCCTGCCAGGTGGTCGCCGGACTGGCCGATCCGGTCGTGCTGTTCCGCGACGCACCGGCCGATCGATTGCGCAAGCTGATCCTGGACGGCGCACGGGCGTTGCTGGGCGAAGCGCCCGTACCCCAGGAGCGCGGGCGCGCCCGGGGACGCAACGGCGGGCGACGCCCGCTGCTCACCGAGGAACAGCTGGCAGAGGCTCGGTCCCTGTACGCCGATGGGCAGAGCGCCGAGGAGATCGGAACGCGTCTCGGCGTCTCCAGAGCGACCGTCTATCGCCATCTCAAAATCTAAAGATTCTGAGATTTGATTATGAGACGAACGGCTTCAGGCCCTGACCGCCTTGAGTGCGAAGAGCAGGGGGACGCGGGGCGCGTCGTCGGGTAGGCGCCACCAGCCCTCTGGGGTTTGTTGCATGGACGGCCAGCGCGGCCATTGGAGGACTTCGGACTCGCGGAGGCTGGTGATGGTGAAGCCGGTGGCGGCGAGGGTGGTGACGAGTTCGCCGAGGCCGTGCCGCCACTCATAGCTGCGTTGACGGCCGGGGACTTCGTCGCCGGTGTAGGTCACCGTCGATTCGTGCGCGATCGGGCCGCGGCCTTCGAGGTAGTCGGTACGGATCGTCAGCTCTTCGGACTCGCCGGGCAGCGACACCGGCCGAAGCGCGTTCAGGAGCGGGTGGAACTCGACGATGTAGAGCGCACCGCCGGGCTTGAGCAAGTCGCGAACGACCTTCGCCCACGCCTGCAGCTCCGGCAGGTAGCAGAGCGCGCCCTTGCCGGTGTAGACGACATCGAACTGACGACCCCGCACTGCCTCGACGGCGTCGTACACGTTGGCGTGCACATACTCGACTGCCTGCCCCGACTCGCTTGCGATCCGGCGCGCTTCCTCAAGCGACTTCGCCGACAGGTCCAGCCCGACCGTCCGGGCCCCACGACGCGCGAACGCGATCGTCTCGGTCCCCAGGTGACATTGCAGGTGCAGTACGTCGCGCCCGCCGAGTCGACCCAGGTCCTCCCACTCGTAATCGGCGAACCAGTACTCCGCCGGCTGACTGTAGAACTGGCTGGCCGCGTGCAACGGCGCTCGTGCGTCCCAGTCGGCCTCGTTGGCCGCCACCATCTGCCGAGTCTCCGCGTCCAGGCTCACTGACCCCTCCGTTCGCTGACGTTCAGCCACGGCCCAGTCTGCCCAAGCCCAGGTCCACATCTCCGCGCTCATGCTCATCGGCGGTTCTCACTCACAGTCATGCCACCGATGCCAAGGAAGCTCAGGGCCTGATCGCAACGCTGAGTAATCATGATTCGATCGCACTCCCCTTCACCTCCGCACCGTCTTGTTCAAGGTTATGAAGTAAGCTTGAACACGGAAGGGACATGGTCATGGCGCGAGTGGAGTTGCATCGGTGGCCTGGGCACCCGGACGGGTTCACCCGGGCGGAGCGGTTGGGCGGGTCGTACGAGCTGTACTTCCCGGATCCCTTGGTCGGGCGGACGTTCGACCTGAGTGACGACGTGCTCGCCGCCCTGGAGGACGCGGCCGGCGATCTTGCCCGGCTGGACGCGACGGCCGCCGTCCTGACGAACAGTGAGGCGTTGGCGCGACTGCTGCTGCGGGCCGAGGCGGTCGGGTCCTCGCAGATCGAGGGACTGGTCGTCGGCGCGCGCCGCCTGCTGAAGGCCGAGGTCCTGGGGGAGCGACAGCGTGACGTGACCGCCGAAGAGGTGCTCGGCGCGGTCGACGCGATGACCTGGGTGACCGAGTCCGTGCAGGCCGGCGACAAGCTCGAGGTCGAGCACCTGCTGGAAGCCCACCGCCGGCTGATGGCGCACTCGCCGACGCCAGAACTCGGCGGCGAGGTCAGGTACCTGCAGAACTGGATCGGCGGCCGCTCCCCCGCCGAGGCGTACTACGTCCCGCCGCCGGCCCAGCTGATCCCGGAGCTCCTCGCCGACCTGATGACCTTCGTCCGCGAGTCCCGCCTGCCGGTGCTGGCGAAGACCGCGATCGCGCACGCACAGTTCGAGACCGTCCATCCCTTTGCCGACGGCAACGGACGGACCGGCCGCGCGCTGATCCACCTGATCCTGCGCGCAGAGGGCCTGGTCGAGCGAACAGTCCCGCCGGTGTCGCTGTCGCTCGCGACCCACGCCACGCAGTACATCGAGGCGCTCACCGCCTTCCGGCACGTTGGCAAGCCGACCACTCCACGGGCCCGCACGGCAGCCAACCAGTGGCTGCAGATGTTCGCCGCCGCGTGCAGCCACGCCACCGCGGAGGCCGCCCGCTTCGAGCGGACGGCGGCCGACCTCAAGGCCGCCTGGCGAGACCGGGCCGCACCGGTGCGGGCCGGCTCGGCCGTGGAGCTGCTGATCGAGACGCTGCCCGCGGCGCCGGTGCTCACCTTGGCGGGCGCGGCCCGACTGATCGACCGCTCGCAACAGGCCGCGAACCAGGCGCTCGCGAGGTTGGTCGAGGCCCGCATCCTGCGGGAGGTCACCGACGGTCGCCGGAACCGCGTCTACGAAGCACCCGAGCTGATCGATGCCTTCATCTTGCTGGAACGGCGTTTCGCCAGCCCGGCCGCCGATACCAGGATCGAACCGCCTAGCAGGCCAGTGCCGTCGAGGCCAGAACCGACACGCAGTGCTCATTGACTTTCTCCTCCCGTTCAGGCAACAATTCGAACACATGTTCGATCCTGCTGCAAAATCTGATCGGGAGCGTGAGGAACCGTGATGCCGGAGCCGTTCGACTGGGACATCCTGTACCGCCCCTCGGCGATGGCGATGGTCCGCGGCCAGCTCGGCTTCAGCTGGATGGTGTTGTCCACCCGGCTCGCGGAGCTGACCGACGAGCAGTACTTCTGGCAGCCGAGCGGCGAGGCGCTGACCGTCGTCCGGCGCCACTACGCCGGCCGGTTCCGATCACTCGGCTCCGGCGAGTGGGTCGCGCAGTGGCCGGACGAGCCCGACCATCGCGGCCCGCGCACGATCGCCTGGCTGATCGCCCACCTGACCGAGATGTTCTTCGAGCGCTGGGAGTGGACCTTCGGCGAGCGAAGGCAAGGGCGCGCCGACATCACGTTGCACGGCAACGCCCGCGACGCCGTCGCCTGGCTGACGCACTGGGTCGAGGCCTGGCGTGAATCGGTCGCCGCGCTGGACGAGGAGCAGGTGATGACGGTCGGCCTCAGCCAGGCGACCGAGCTCGACGCCGCCGAGCCGTTCGGTCACGTCGTACTGCGCCTCAACCGGGAGCTGATCCACCACGGCTCGGAGATCATGACGCTGCAGGACCTCTACGCGGCGGCGGCCTGAGACGCGGGGCGGCGGGGACCACAAGATGTGCGACACGCGGCGCGGCGCTGCCACAAAATGTCGGAGCCGACCCCTAGCATCACTACTGCTGGTGGTTCGGAGTCACCAACACCACAAGATGTGGGTGACGCCGAGGCAACAGGGGAATCCGGTGCGACTCCGGAGCTGCCCCGCAACGGTGAGCGGAATCCGTCCGCGAGTCCGAGTACCTGCCACCGGCGCGTGCACCGCCGGTGCGCGCGGTCCGAGACCTCGAGGGCGGGTCGCAGGGCGTGACAGGCGCAGTTCCGGCCGGTGCTGCCTGTCCCGTCATGCTCCCCGCCCGCGAGTCCAGGCCCTCCGAACTCGCGTGGAAAGAGCATCTGTGACCGTCACTTCCTCATCGCGATCGACGGCCGGCCGGCCGTCGATCGAGCTGACCGTCGTCCGCCGCGACGGCAGCAGTACGGCGTTCGACCAGTCCAAGATCGCCGTTGCCATGTCCAAGGCGTTCCTCGCCGTCGAGGGCCCGGACGCAGGCGCGACGCACCGGGTCCGCGACCTGGTGACCGACCTGACCGGCCGGGTCGTCGACGCGCTCACCAGCCGCGGTGACGCCCGTCGTACCGTCCAGGTCGAGGACATCCAGGACCAGGTCGAGCTGGCGCTGATGCGCGCCGGCGAGCACCAGGTCGCCCGCGCCTACGTCCTCTACCGGGAGGAGCGCACCCGCGCCCGCACGCCCGCCGACCTGGCCGGCGTGACCGAGAAGCCGGTCATCACCGTGCGCGCGGCCGACGGCAGCGCGGCGCCGCTCGACCTCGACCGGCTGCGGGTGATCGTCGGCGAGGCTGCCGACGGCCTCGACGCGGTCGACCCGCAGCTGATCTTCGACGCGACGCTCGGCTCCTGCTACGACGGCATCGCCCAGCACGAGGTCGAGCTCGCGCTGGTGATGGCGGCGCGGTCGTACGTCGAGACCGAGCCGCAGTACAGCTTCGCCGCCTCCCGCCTGCTGCTCGACCAGATCCGCCGCGAGACACTCGGCCGCGTGCACGGCGAGCCGCGGCAGGCGAGCCAGGCCGACATGACCACGGCGTACCCGGCGTACTTCCCGGAGTACATCCGGACCGGCATCGAGGCGGGCCAGCTCGACCCGGAGCTCGCGAGCTTCGACCTGACCGCGCTCGCGGCCGCGATCAAGCCCGAGCGCGACCTCGACTTCGCGTTCCTCGGCCTGCAGACCCTCTACGACCGCTATCTGCTGCACATCGACAAAGTGCGGTACGAGCTGCCGCAAGCCTTCTTCCTGCGGGTCGCGATGGGGATGGCGCTGCGCGAGGACGACCGCGAGGCGCGGGCCATCCAGTTCTACGAGCTGCTCAGCTCGTTCCGGTTCATGTCCTCCACGCCGACGCTGTTCAACTCCGGCACGACCCGGCCGCAGCTGTCGTCCTGCTTCCTCACCACGGTCGAGGACGACCTGGGCGGCATCTTCACCAAGATCCGCAACAACGCCCTGCTCGCCAAGTACTCCGGCGGTCTCGGCAACGACTGGACCCCGGTCCGCGGCATCGGCGCCAAGATCCGCGGGACCAACGGCGAGTCGCAGGGCGTCGTACCGTTCCTGAAGATCGCCAACGACACGGCGGTCGCGGTCAATCAGTGTTTTGCTCCGGAGACTCTCGTCTATGCCGCATGCGGCGCAACACCGATCAGCGAGATCACGACGGGCGATCTGGTGCTCGGTGCGAGCGGTAAGTATCGCGAGGTAACGAAGACATTCACGTACGACCAAAACGACCCGATGGTGGAGATCGACGTGAAGCATTCGATCGAACCGCTCACGGTTACGGCAGGTCATCCTCTCTACGCGATTCAAGGCGTGCCGATGGAGCAGAGTAACGAGCGAACGCTCGAGTGGCTCGCGAAGGGAAAGGCACAAGCAGCCTGGGTCGAGGCCGGCATGCTCAGCAGCGGTGACTACGTCGGGCAGGTCGTCCCAAAGGAGGTCATTCCGGTTCACGGTCTGACCGAAGACGATGCACGCCTGTACGGCATCCTCCTCGGTGACGGCCACCTGTCGAAAAACGGCAGTCAGTGGGGAGTGTCCGGCAATCCACAGCGCGACACGCACCTGTCGTTCGTACGCGATTACCTCAGCGCTCGCGAAATCCACTTCTGGGAGACCAGTCGCGGTGACAGCTACGCACAGGTCCATTGGGCGGCGGGACGCGGCCCCAGAAGGGACCCGTTGACGGGACGTATCGCCGGACCCGGCGAAGCGACGCTACCGTTCGCCGGCAAGGACCTCTACGACGAGCAACATCGCAAGCACATCGCGCGTCGACTCGCGCATCTCCCGCTCGCCCAGACCCGTGCGCTCATCCGCGGGCTCCTGGAAACAGACGGTGGAGTCTCGCGTGGCAAGGAGATCTACTTCACGACTACTTCACGAAAGCTCGTCAACGGCCTGCGCTACCAGCTGCTCCGGCTCGGAATTCCCACCGCAGGGCAACACCGCACGCGCGACGATCGTCACGTCGGTCAGCGCTCCGACGGATCCGGGATTACCTTTTCGAAACCTGTGCACGTCTTCGACCTCCGTATTCCCGCCGTACCTGGGATTGCCGAACTCGTCGGCGTCACGCCCATCCGGAAGCTCAACTGGATCGCACACCAAAGCATGGTCTTCTCGCGCGTGCGAGAGGTGAGCACAATTGCGACCGTGCCAGTCGTGCACGACCTCGAGGTCGAGGTCGACGAGTCGTACATGACCAGCGCCGGCTTGGCCCACAACGGCGGCAAGCGCAAGGGCGCGGTGTGCGCCTACCTGGAGACCTGGCACATCGACCTCGAGGAGTTCCTCGACCTGCGCAAGAACACCGGCGACGAGCGCCGCCGGACGCACGACATGAACACGGCGAACTGGGTGCCCGACCTGTTCCTGCAGCGCGTCGAGGCGGACGGCCAGTGGACGCTCTTCTCCCCCGACGAGGTCCCCGACCTCCACGATCTGTACGGCGCTGCCTTCGTCGACGCCTACCGTGGTTACGAGGAAGCGGCGGATCGCGGCGAGATCAAGGTGTTCCGCCGGGTCCGGGCGGTCGAGCTGTGGCGGCGGATGCTGACCGTGCTGTTCGAGACCGGGCATCCGTGGATCACCTTCAAGGACGCCTGCAACCTGCGGTCGCCGCAGCAGCACGACGGCGTGGTCCACTCGTCGAACCTGTGCACCGAGATCACCCTCAACACCACCGTTGACGAGACCGCGGTCTGCAACCTCGGTTCGGTCAACCTGGTCGCGCATCTCACCGACGAGGGCCTCGACGCCGAGCTGCTGCGCGACACCGTGAAGACAGCGGTCCGGATGCTCGACAACGTCATCGACGTGAACTTCTACACCACCCCGGAGTCCGAGCGCGCCAACCAGCGACACCGCCCGGTCGGCCTCGGCCTGATGGGATTCGCCGACGCGCTCTTCCGGCTGCGCATCCCGTACTCCTCCGACGCGGCCGTCACCTTCGCCGACACCTCGATGGAGCAGATCAGCTACCACGCGATCGAGGCCTCCAGCGAGCTCGCCGCCGAGCGCGGCCGCTACTCGACGTACGACGGTTCGCTGTGGAGTCAGGGTGTGCTGCCGATCGACTCGATCGCGCTGCTGCGGAACGCCCGCGACGGTGACCTGATCGTTGATGAAAGCAAGCAACTGGACTGGGACGCGCTCCGGGAGAAGGTTCTCCGGGACGGGATGCGCAACTCCAACGTGATGGCGATCGCGCCGACCGCGACGATCTCCAACATCTGCGGGGTGAGCCAGTCGATCGAGCCGGCGTACAGCAACCTGTTCGTGAAGTCGAACATGTCCGGAGAGTTCACGGTGGCGAACCCGTACCTGGTCGCCGACCTGAAGGCGCGGGGGCTGTGGGACCAGGTGATGGTGTCGGACCTGAAGTACCACGACGGCATCCTGGCCCGGATCGAGCGCGTCCCGGCCGACCTGCGCGAGCTGTACGCGACCGCGTTCGAGATCGAGCCGCGGTGGCTGGTGAAGGCGGCCTCGCGGCGGCAGAAGTGGATCGACCAGGCGCAGTCGCTGAACCTCTACATGGCCGCGCCGTCGGGCCGGGCGCTGGACGAGCTGTACCGGTCGGCATGGCGTCATGGCCTCAAGACGACTTATTACCTGCGTTCCCAGTCAGCGACCCACGTGGAGAAGTCCACGCTGCAAGGCACGGACGGCCGGCTGAACGCCGTACCGGTGAACCTTCCTGCACCGACCGGAGCCGTGTGTGCCATCGACGACCCGGAATGCGAGGCGTGCCAGTGACCACCGGATTGGACGAGATCTCCGTCGGCGCGGGCCGGGTGCACGTCGACGACAAGGCGATGATCAACGCGCGGGCGGACGTCAACCAGTTGCTGCCGCTGAAGTACCGGTGGGCCTGGGAGAAGTACCTTGCCGGATGCAACAACCACTGGATGCCGACCGAGGTGTCCATGCAGGCGGACATCGCGCTGTGGCGGCGTCCACCAGGGGCTCGCGACGGACTGACCGACGACGAGCGGCTGATGCTGAAGCGCAACCTCGGCTTCTTCGCCACCGCGGAGTCGCTGGTCGCGAACAACATCGTGCTGGCCGTCTACCGGCAGCTGACCAACCCCGAGTGCCGGCAGTACCTGCTGCGCCAGGCGTTCGAGGAGGCCGTGCACACGCACACCTTCCAGTACATCTGCACGTCGCTCGGCCTGGACGAGGGCGAGTTGTTCAACATGTACCGGGAGGTGCCGTCGATCTCGGACAAGGACGCCTGGGCGCTGAAGTACACCCAGCACCTGGAGGATCCGGACTTCCGCACGGGGACGCCGGAGGCCGACACCGCCTTCCTGCGGGACCTGATCGTGTTCTACGTGGTGTTCGAGGGGATGTGGTTCTACACCGGGTTCGCGCAGATCCTGTCGCTCGGCCGGCGGAACAAGATGGTCGGGATCGCCGAGCAGTACCAGTACATCCTGCGCGACGAGTCCATCCACCTGAACTTCGGCATCGACTGCATCAACCAGATCAAGCAGGAGAACCCGCACCTGTGGACGGCGGCGTTCCAGGCCGAGGTGCGGCAGATGCTGACCGAGGCGTGTGAGCTCGAGGTGGCGTACGGGCGCGCGACGATGCCGAACGGCATGCTCGGGCTGACGGCGGAGCTGTGCGAGCAGTACATGCACTTCATCACCGACCGCCGCGCCGAGCAGATCGGCCTCGCGCCCATCTTCGGCGAGACCCGCAACCCGTTCGGCTGGATGTCGGAGGTGATGGATCTGAAGAAGGAGAAGAACTTCTTCGAGACCCGGGTGATCGAGTACCAGTCGTCGAGCGGACTGAGTTGGGAATGACCGTTGAGATCCCCCGGGTCCGCGAAGACCTGGGGGATCTTAATTCACCTCGACCTCGAGGATGCCGATGATCTTCTCCAGGCGGGCGGCGACCCGGCCGGCGTCGAAGCCGTTGCCTTCGACGACTACGCGGAGGAGGCCGTCGTCGAGGGAGAGGGAGAGCTCGCGGACGTCGTACGGGTTGAGGAGTACGGCGATGCGGGCGAGCAGGCCGCCGGTCTCGACCACGGTGGCGGTGAAGACGGTCTGCGTCTGCTGGGCGGCCAGCACGGTCATCGGGCGACCTCCTTGTGGCGGAGCAGGCCGTACGTGAAGCCGTCGACGAGGGCCTCCCAGGACGCCTCGACGATGTTGTGGCCGACGCCGACCGTGACCCAGGAGCCTTCGCCGTCCGCGGTCTCGATGAGGACTCTGATCACCGCGTCCGTCCCGTGGCCCTGGTCGAGGATCCGGACCTTGTAGTCGACCAGCTCGAACTTGTTCACCACCGGGTACGCGCGCTCGATCGCGGTCCGCAGCGCGTGGTCGAGGGCGTTCACCGGGCCGTTGCCCTCGCCGGTGACGATCTCCCGCTCGCCGCCGGCGACCAGTTTCACCGTCGACTCCGACACTGCCTCGCCGTCGGCGCGCGACTCGGTGATCACCCGCCACGACTCGACGTCGAAGAAGCTGGCCCGCCGGCCGGTGACCTCCTCGGTGAGCAGCAGCTCGAACGACGCGTCCGCCGCCTCGAATGTGTACCCGCGGGCCTCCATCTCCTTGACCCGCTCGGTCACCCGGCTGACCAGGTCGCGGTCGTTGCCGAGGTCGAAGCCGAGCTCGCGGCCCTTCAGCTCGACACTGGCCCGGCCGGCCATCTCGGAGACGAGCATCCGCATGTCGTTGCCGACCAGGGCGGGATCCGTGTGCTGGTAGAGGTCGGGATCCACCTTGATGGCGCTGGCGTGCAGCCCTGCCTTGTGGGCGAAGGCGGACACACCGACGTACGGCTGCCGGGTCGACGGCGGCACGTTCGTCACTTCGGCGATCGCGTGCGCGATCCGGAACGACTCGGCCAGCCGGCCGGCCGGAAGCAGTTCCATTCCCCGCTTCAGCTCGAGGTTGGCGACGATCGCGAGCAGGTCGGCGTTACCGGTGCGTTCGCCGTACCCGTTGATCGTGCCCTGGACGTGCGTAACGCCGGCTTCGACGGCGGCGATCGAGTTCGCCACCGCGCAGCCGGCGTCGTTGTGACAGTGGATGCCGAGCCGGGCACCGGTGGATTCGAGGACATCGCGTACGACGTCCTGGAGCTCCCGCGGCAGCGTCCCGCCGTTGGTGTCGCAGAGCGCGACCACGTCGGCCCCGGCCTCGGCGGCTACTCGTACGACTTCCAGCGCGTAGTCCCGGTTGGCGCGGTACCCGTCGAAGAAGTGCTCGGTGTCGAGGAAGACCCGCTGGCCGTGCTCGCGTAGGTGCGTCACGGTGTCGGCGACCATCCGGAGGTTCTCGTCGAGCGTCGTCCGCAAGGCGCGCTCGACGTGCGCATCGTGGCTCTTGGCAACGAGTGTGACGACCGCGGCGCCGGAGTCACGCAGGGCGGCGACCTGCGGGTCGTCGGCCGCGACGGCTTCGGGCTTGCGGGTCGCGCCGAAGGCCGCGAACGTCGCGTTGCGCAGGTGCAGCTCGGTCCGGGCCCGCTCGAAGAACTCGGTGTCCTTCGGCACCGCGCCCGGCCAGCCGCCCTCGATGAACCCCACCCCGAGGTCGTCCAGGTGCTGCGCGATGGCAATCTTGTCGGCCACGGACAGCGCCAGCCCCTCCTGCTGCGCACCGTCGCGCAGAGTCGTGTCGTAGACGTGGAACTCGTCCGAGATGCTCATGGTCGGCCTTCCGGAGGGGTGCGGCTGGACTGTCGGGGGCAAACAAAAAACCTCCCGCAAGGTGCGAGAGGTCTGCGCGCTCAGGTACAGCTTGCTGAGCGCGCCTAGGGAATAATGACCCGGCAGTTCTTCATGACATTCGGCAGTCTGCCACAACATGTCCGCCAGGTGGCGGCAGCGTCTCGAATCACGAACATTCAGTACTGCGGAGTACCGCAGAGTTCAGGAATCAGGCGGTGAGGGACCAGCCCGGGTCGTCCCAGGCGGTGTAGAAGTCCTCGCGGGTGAGCGCCCGCAGCCCCCACTCGTCGCGGTCGAGCGCCTGGTCGGTGAGCATGCCCTCGTCGTCCTCGAGACGCTGCCACCAGTACCGGGTGATCGTGCCGTCCTCGGCCGCGCCGAGCTGGCGGACCACGACCCACTCGCGCTCGTGCCAGACCGCCTCGTACAGCCAGTCGGTTCCGTTGTCGTCGGCAAGCGCGCCGTACGTCCGCGGGGCGGTGCCGCGGTCGAGGTCCCGGATCAGCTGCACGGTGGACCGGATCGCGGCGGCGGTCTCAGGTGACCAGCCGCGCCGCTCGGCGAGCTCGGCGTAGTAGGCCTCGACGTCGTCCGGGAAGCTGCTCATGGGCCCCGACCCTATCCAAACCCGGCGGTGGACAGCGACCGCCCGTCCACACCACAGACCTGAAAAGCTGCCGTGAAAAGCGGTTGTTGCTCTTGGCATCTGGTTGTGCGGCGACCCGCTCCTGAAGCAGGAGCGGGTCGCCAGGAAACCAAGGGATCAGCAGACGCGGGTCATCCAGCCGTGCGGGTCGGCCGCGCGGCCGTACTGGACGTCGAGCAGGGCGCTGCGGACCGCGGCGGTGGTCGGGCCACCGTTGCCGTCGGCGACCTGCACCTCGCCGTCCTCCCACTTCAGCGACGCGACCGGCGTGATCACGGCGGCGGTGCCGCAGGCGAAGACCTCGCGGATCTTGCCCGAGGCGGCGCCGTCGCGCCACTCGTCGATCGAGATCTTGCGCTCGGTGACGTGGTGGCCGAGGTCGGTGACCAGCTTCAGGATCGAGTCCCGGGTGACGCCCTCGAGGATGGTGCCGGACAGCTCCGGGGTGACCACGGAGTTGTCGTCGAGGACGAAGTACAGGTTCATCCCGCCGAGCTCCTCGACCCACTTCTTCTCGACCGCGTCCAGGAACGCGACCTGGTCGCAGCCCTGCTCGATGGCCTCGGCCTGGGCGAGCAGCGACGAGGCGTAGTTGCCGCCCGTCTTGGCCGCGCCGGTGCCGCCGGGGGCGGCCCGGGTGTACTCCTCGCTCAGCCAGATCCGGACCGGCTTGACGCCGTTCGCGAAGTACGAGCCGGCCGGCGAGGCGATCACGCAGTAGGTGACCTGGGCCGACGGCCGGACGCCGAGGAACGGGTCCGAGCCGAACATGAACGGCCGCAGGTAGAGCGACGTCTCGCCACCGCCGGGCACCCAGGCCCGGTCGAGCTCGACCAGCTTGTGCAGCGAGTCCAGGAACGCCGCCTCGGGCAGCTCCGGGAGCGCGAGCCGGTACGCGGACCTCGCGAACCGGGCCGCGTTGGCCTCGGGGCGGAACAGGTGGATCGAGTCGTCGGGATGCCGGTAGGCCTTCATCCCTTCGAAGATGGTCTGGGCGTAGTGGAACACCGCGGTAGCCGGAGACAGCTCCAGCGGTCCGAAGGCGGTGATCCTCGCGTCGTGCCAGCCGTTCTCCTTGTCCCAGGTGGCGATCGCCATGTGGTCGGAGAAGTTCTGCCCGAATCCCGGGTTCGCCAGGATCGCGCTGCGCTGGTCGTCGCTGGCCGCATGGGTGGTTGGCTCAACGGTGAACTGCAGATCGGCGCTCATGCACCCACCTCGCTGTCGCTCGGTGTCCGCATGAGCGCCGTGGGCGACAGTGTTTTTGTTCGCTCGCTACGCTCGCTCATGAGCGCACCGTACCTCTCGGGCAGGTGGTCATGCGAGCCTCAGCCTGCTGCCCGCTTGGCGATCGCGTCCCCGATCTCGGCGGTGGTCCGGGCGGCTCCGGTGCGCTCCTCGATGTCGGCCGTGACGGCCGCCTCGATCGCCGCGGCGGCCTCGGCCAGGCCGAGGTGGTCGCACAGCAGCGCGGCGGACAGGATCGCCGCGGTCGGGTCCGCTTTCTGCTGGCCGGCGATGTCCGGCGCGGAGCCGTGCACCGGCTCGAACATGCTCGGCGCGGTCCGGTCCGGGTTGATGTTGGCGCTCGCGGCCAGCCCGATGCCACCGCTGATCGCGGCGGCCAGGTCGGTGATGATGTCGCCGAACAGGTTGTCGGTGACGATCACGTCGAACCGGGCCGGGTCGGTGACCAGGAAGATGGTCGCCGCGTCCACGTGCAGGTAGTCCACGGCGATCTCCGGGAACTCCGTCGCCACCGCGTCCACGGTCCGCTTCCACAGGTGGCCGGCGTGCACGAGCACGTTGTTCTTGTGCACCAAGGTGAGCTTCTTGCGCGGCCGCGCCATCGCCCGGGCGAAGGCGTCCCGGACGACCCGCTCGACGCCGTACGCCGTGTTGACCGACACCTCGGTGGCGATCTCGGCCGACGTGCCGACGCGCAGCGCGCCGCCGTTGCCGGTGTACGGGCCCTCGGTGCCCTCGCGGACGACGACGAAGTCGACCTCGCCCGGGCTCGCCAGCGGGGAGCCGACGGACGGGTAGATCTTGGACGGGCGCAGGTTGACGTAGTGGTCCAGGGTGAACCGCAGCTTCAGCAACAGGTTCCGCTCGAGCACGCCGGACGGCACCGTCGGGTCGCCGATCGCGCCCAGCAGGATGGCGTCGTGGCTGCGGATCGCCTCCAGCTCGGCGTCCGGCAGCGTCTCGCCGGTGGCGTGCCAGCGCCGGGCGCCGAGGTCGTACTCGGTCCGCTCGAACGTCACGCCGTGCTGCGCGGCGACCGCGTCGAGCACCTTCAGCGCCTCGGTCGTCACCTCGGGTCCGATCCCGTCACCGGGAACGACGGCCAGCCTGAAGGTCTGTTGCGTGCTCACTTCTTGGGTTCTCCCCCGTTGTAGAGGCGGTTCACGGCTTCCTGGGCAGCCCTGACCTCGGATGCTGCTTCGACGGTACGGCGGGCCGGTCGGCGACGGCGAGCCGCCTTCGGTTCCCGGGCGTCGATCGCGGGCCAGTTGGCTGGATACATGTCGTACATGGTGTTCTCCGGAATGGGTCTCGCCGACTGTGGAACGGGCGGCACGACGGGTCCGAATTTACTCTGACGTCCGACTAAATCGCCACTATGCGGGCACGTTGTCCCGAGATGTGAGATCCCGGTGCGATGCCTGGACCAATGCTGTGCGACTCTCACCCGGTGAGTGCACCTCCAGAACTGCCGCCGCTGGTGTCGGCGGCCCTCAGCCTGTCCGGACGGCGTGGATTCGTCAGCTCGACCAGGAACGAGACCGGCCGGCTGCTCGCCAGCCTGGCGGCGTCGAAGACCGGCATCGTCGGCGAGCTCGGGACCGGCTGCGGCGTCGGCTCGGCCTGGCTGCGCAGCGGCGCCGGCGAGAACACGAGGATCGTCACCGCGGAGAGCGATCCGCAGCTGGCGCAGGCGGTGGCGGAGCTGTTCGCCGACGACGAGCTGATCGAGGTCGTCTCGGCCGACTGGACCGCGCTGATCGAGCGGGGCCCGTTCGCGCTGCTGTTCGTGGACGCGCGGGAGGCGAAGATCGGCGCCCGCGACATCATCGCCGACGTGGTCGAGCCCGGCGGGTTCGTCGTACTGGACGACTTCACGCCGTCCGCGGTGTGGCCGCCGATGTACGAGGGCCGGGTGGACACGCTGCGCCAGGACTGGCTGATGGACAAGCGGTTCACCACCGTCGAGGTGATGGTCGCGCCGGACGCCGCCGTACTGCTGGCCACCCGCCGCTAGACATGAGGCGGGCCCGAGTCATTGGACTCGGGCCCTGATCGGCCGCCATGCGCCTGCGGGCGGCTGACTACCTCCTAGTAAAGCAGTCGTTGTTTTGAATCAGTCGTCCAGGTCCACGGCCCGGGCGGTGTCGGCCTGGACCGCGGTGGCGATGTCGTCCAGGACGGCGGTCGGGATCGCGGAGTCGACGGCCAGGGCGACCAGCGCCTTGCCGCCCTTGCGGTCCCGGCTGACCTGCATGCCGGCGATGTTCACGTCCGCGTCGCCGAGGATGCGGCCGATCTGGCCGACGATGCCGGGCCGGTCCTCGTAGGTGAGGAAGGCCAGGTGCGCCGACAGCTCGATCTCGACGTCGAACCCGTCGATCTCGACCAGCCGCTCGGACTGCCGGACGCCGACCAGCGTGCCGCTGACCGAGACCTGGACACCGTCGGCCAGGGTGCCACGCAGGGTGATCAGGTTGCGGTGCTCCGGGCTGTCGTGGTCGGTGACGAGGCGGACCTCGAGCCCACGCTCGGCGGCCAGCAGCGGGGCGTTCACGTACGAGACGTTGTCCTCGACCACGTCGGCGAACACGCCCTTCAGCGCGGCCAGCTCGAGCACCTTCACGTCGTACTGCGTGATCTCGCCGCGGACCTCGACGTCGAGCTGCTGCGCGACGCCGCCGGCCAGCGCGGTGAAGATCCGGCCGAGCTTCTCGGTGAGCGCGATGCCGGGCCGTACGTCTTCTGCGATCACGCCGCCCTGGACGTTGACCGCGTCCGGGACCAGCTCACCCGACAGCGCCAGCCGGACCGACTTCGCGACCGCGATTCCGGCCTTCTCCTGCGCCTCGTCGGTGGACGCGCCCAGGTGCGGGGTGGCGACCACGTTGTCGAACTCGAACAGCGGCGAGTCGATGCACGGCTCGGTCGCGAACACGTCGAGACCGGCGGCAGCCACCCGGCCCTCCTTGAGCGCGCTGTGCAGCGCCTGCTCGTCGACGATGCCGCCGCGGGCGGCGTTCACGACGATGACCTCGGGCTTGACCTTGTGCAGCTCCTCGTCGCCGATCAGGCCGATCGTCTCCGGGGTCTTCGGCAGGTGCACCGAGATGAAGTCGCTGACCGACAGCAGCTCGTCCAGGGTCGCGAGCCGGACGCCCATCTGCGCGGCCCGGCCGGCCTGCACGTACGGGTCGTAGGCGATCACGTTCATGCCGAAGGCGGCCAGCCGCTGCGCGACCAGGACACCGATCTTGCCCAGGCCGACGATGCCGACGGTCTTCTCGAACAGCTCGACGCCGGAGTACTTGCTGCGCTTCCACTCGCCGTTCTTCAGCGACTGGTCGGCGGCCGGGACCCGGCGCGCGGCAGCCAGCAGCAGCGCGACCGCGAGCTCGGCGGCGGAGACGATGTTGGAGGTCGGCGCGTTGACCACCATCACGCCCGCCTGGGTGGCGGCCTTCACGTCCACGTTGTCCAGGCCGACACCGGCCCGGGCGACGACCTTGAGCCGCTTGGCCGCGGCCAGCGCCTCGGCGTCCACCTTGGTGGCGCTGCGGATCAGGATGGCGTCGACGTCGGCGATGGCCGGGAGCAGCTCGGCGCGGTCGGCGCCGTTGGCGTGCCGGATCTCGAAGTCGGGACCGAGGGCCTCGACGGTGGCCGGGCTGAGCTCTTCGGCGATCAGGACGACGGGCCGGGTTACGTCAGTCATGGGAGAAGTCTCCTGCAGAAGCGGTAGGGGCTCGTTGATCAGAGCACCGCGCTGTGCCCGCTGTCACTGATAGTACCTTGTCGCCCCAACCGGCCACCTGCGCACCCAGGATCCGGTCAGTCGGAGTCGCACATCCGCGTCGGAGAAACCGTCTCGCCGGTTCCACCGAGGCGGAGCTGGCCGCGCTCCCGGACGAGCTGATAACGCAGGTCCAGTTGGTTGCAGGTCCCGCCCTTCGCACCCCGGGCGTTCGGTGAGAACAGGATGGTGAAGGTCATCCGGACGTTCGCGCCGTCAGCGTCGAACCGGGTCACCTCGATGATCTTGGCGCCGAAGAAGTACGACGTCTCATGGTTGGCCCGGTCCTTACTCTCCGGATAAGAACGGGTCATCGCCTTCGAGTACACCTGCTGCTGCAAGGCGGGAAAGTCGTGCCGGTTCTCCAGGGTCAGGAAGTTGCCGAGCGCCTTCTGTGACTCCAGCGCGAGCGGGGTGGCCGCGACCAGCAGCTCCGGGAGCATCGCGGTTTGCGGACCACGCGACCGCTTGCAGGTCCCTGGCGGCTCGGCTGTGCGGCCGACAGGCTTGGCCGCGACGTAGCCCTGCAGCTTGTCGAGGGGGACGATCGTGCTGGTGGTGAGTGTGTCACCGGTGACCAGGCCGACGACCTGGCCGGATTTGTCGACCACGGGGCCGCCGAGTTTGGCGGTGTTCAGCACCGAGCTGAGTGCCTGCGGCTGCTCCGTCGTACCGACCGATCGCGAGGTCAGCTGGCCGGCCGCGGTGTAGCCGAGGAGGGCCCGCTCGGCCTTCGGGTCGGGGTTCGCCGACGCGAGCGGGACCGGCTCGACGTCCAGTCGAGTGAGCAACCGCAGTACGGCGACGCCGTCGGCGCTGCTGCCGAGCTGGTTGACCCGGCGGACCCGGCCGTCCTCGGTCATGATCGCGATCGACAGCGGCTGCCGGATCGCGGACGCGGCGGTCAGGACCTTGTTGTCACCGATCAGCACCCCGGTTGCCTCGCCGGTGCCCTCGCAGGTCGTGGCCAGGACGCGGACGACCCCGGACCTGACCGACTCGAGGACCTGCTCGGTGTCGAGCCGCAGGCTCTGGGCGCGCAGGTACCAGCCGGCGCTCGCGCCGGCGCCCAGGATCAGCAGCACGACCACGAACCCGGCCAGGAACCGGCCGAACTTCCACGGCTGACGCGGTGGCGGCTGCGGCGCCCGCGGGGTGCTGACCTGGAGCTGGGTGAGCGGCGGCGCGCCCGCAGGAACCCGCCGAGGCGGCCGCGGCAGCTGTCTGCCGTCCTCCACCACCGGTCACCTCCCCCACACCCGCGTCGGACTCGTCACTGATTGTGCCAAAAGCAGAGGTCCGGGCCACCCACCTGGGTGCCCCGGACCTCTGTTCGGTGCGCGTCAGCGGGCTGCGGTGCCCTCGACGTAGTCCTCGTCGTGCGACTTGACCCACGCCATCAGGCCGCGCAGCTCCTTGCCCACGGCCTCGATCGGGTGCGACTCGCTCTGCTTGCGGAACTCGGCGAACTCCGGCGCGCCGGCGTCCTGGTCGGCGATGAACCGGGCGGCGAAGGTGCCGTCGGTGATGTCGGCCAGCACCTCCTTCATCCGGGCCTTCACCGACGCGTCGATGATTCGCGGGCCGGACACGTAGTCGCCGTACTCGGCGGTGTCGGAGACCGACCAGCGCTGCTTGGCGATACCGCCTTCGTAGATCAGGTCGACGATCAGCTTGAGCTCGTGCAGGCACTCGAAGTACGCGACCTCGGGCTGGTAGCCGGCCTCGGTGAGCGTCTCGAAGCCGGCCTGGATCAGCGCCGACACACCACCGCAGAGGACGGCCTGCTCACCGAACAGGTCGGTCTCGGTCTCCTCGGTGAAGGTGGTCTTGATGCCGCCGGCCCGCAGGCCGCCGATGCCCTTGGCGTACGAGAGCGCCAGGTCCCAGGCCTTGCCGCCGGCGTCCTGCTCGACCGCGACCAGCACCGGGACGCCGCGGCCCTCGGAGAACTCGCGGCGGACCAGGTGGCCCGGGCCCTTCGGGGCAACCATGAACACGTCCACACCGGCCGGCGGCTTGATGTAGCCGAACCGGATGTTGAAGCCGTGGCCGAAGACGAGCGCGTCGCCGTCGACCAGGTTCGGCTCGATCGCCTCGGTGTACAGCTTGCGCTGCGCCGGGTCCGGCGCGAGGACGACGATCACGTCGGCCTCCTCGCACGCCTCGGCTGGGGTGACCACGCGCAGGCCGTGGGCCTCGGCCTTGGCGCGGCTCTTGGAACCCTCGGGCAGGCCGACCCGGACATCGACGCCGGAGTCGCGCAGCGACAGCGCGTGGGCGTGGCCCTGGCTGCCGTAGCCGAGTACGGCCACGTGGCGGCCCTGGATCACCGACAGGTCGGCGTTGTCGTCGTAGAACATTTCAGCTGCCACTTTGGGCTCTTCTCCTCTGTAGTGAAATTCGGTACGGCGCTGCGACTCAGCTGTGCCGGGCCACGGATCGGCCCGGCGGCGGCGCCGGAACCGGGTGCGGTCGATCGCCGGCGGGCTGTGCCTGGACGTTCGGGGTGCCCGAAGCGACGTGTGGCGGTGGCACCGGGACCGGCCGCAGGGTGCGGTCGGAGATGGAGCGGCTGCCCCGTCCGATCGCCACCATGCCGGACTGCACCAGCTCGCGGACGCCGAAGGGTTCCAGCACCCGGAGCATGGCCTCGAGTTTGTCGGGATTACCGGTCGCCTCGATCGTGATCGCGTCCGGTGCGACGTCCACCACCTTCGCACGGAACAGCTGGACGGTCTCCAGCACCTGTCCCCTGGTCAGGGTGTCCGCCTTGACCTTCACCAGCAGCAGTTCACGCTGAACCGTCTGGCTGGGCTCGAGCTCGACGATCTTGATCACGTTCACCAGCTTGTTCAGCTGCTTGGTGATCTGCTCCAGAGGCTGCTCGTCCACGCTGACCGCGATGGTCATCCGGGACACCTCCGGATGCTCGGTCGGGCCGACCGCGAGCGAGTCGATGTTGAACCCGCGCCGCGAGATCAGCGCCGCCACCCGGGCCAGCACACCGTGCTTGTTCTCGACCAGGATCGACAATGTGTGCTTACTCATCGACGTCCTCGCTTCGCTCCGGGCGCCGATGAGGCACAAGTTACGCTGTGTTGGATTGTTCCTTCGCTTCGCTCAGTCACGGCTACAGCTCCTCGCTGTCCCAGGTCGGCGCCATGTCACGGGCGATCTGGATCTCGTCGTTGCTCATGCCGGCCGCGACCATCGGCCAGACCATCGCGTCGCGGTGCACCACGAAGTCGACCACGACCGGCGCGTCGTGGACCGCCATCGCCTTCTCGATCGTCGCGTCCACCGAGTCCCGGTCGGAGCAGCGCAGCCCGACGCCGCCCATCGCCTCGGCCAGCTTGGCGAAGTCCGGGATCCGGGCCGAGTGCAGGTCGGTGTTGGAGTAGCGCTGGTCGTAGAACAGCGTCTGCCACTGCCGGACCATGCCCAGCGACTGGTTGTTGATCACGGCAACCTTGATCGGGATGCCCTCCAGCGCGCAGGTGACCAGCTCCTGGTTGGTCATCTGGAAGCAGCCGTCGCCGTCGATCGCCCACACGGTCTTGTCCGGCCGGGCGACCTTCGCGCCCATCGCGGCCGGGACGGCGTACCCCATGGTGCCGAGGCCGCCGGAGTTCAGCCAGTGGCCGGGCTTCTCGAACGGCAGGTAGTGCGCGGCCCACATCTGGTGCTGGCCGACGCCGGCGGTGTAGACGGCGTCCGGGCCGGCGATCTTGCCGATCCGCTCGATCACGTGCTGCGGCGACAGCGTGCCGTCGTCGGGCTCGTCGTACGCGACCGGGTACTTCGCCCGGACCGCCTCGAGCTGCTTGCGCCAGGTGTCGTACGACGGGGTGCGGCCGGTGTTCGTGATCTCGGTCCGCAGGGCGGCGATCAGGTCGGTGATGACCTCCTTGCAGTCGCCCACGATCGGCACGTCGGCGGCCCGGTTCTTGCCGATCTCGGCCGGGTCGATGTCGGCGTGGATCACCTTCGCCTCGGGGGCGAACGAGTCGAGCTTGCCGGTCACCCGGTCGTCGAAGCGGGCGCCCAGGCAGATCAGCAGGTCGGACCGCTGCAGGGCGCCGACCGCGGACACCGAGCCGTGCATGCCCGGCATGCCGAAGTGCAGGTCGTGGGTGTCGGGCAACGCGCCGCGGGCCATCAGCGTGGTGACCACCGGGATGCCGAGCAGCTCGGCGAGCTCCTTCAGCTCGGCGTCGGCCTGGGCCCGGATCACGCCGCCGCCGACGTACAGGACGGGCTTCTCGGCGGCCGCGATCAGCCGGGCCGCCTCCCGCACCTGCTTGGGGTGCGGGCGGGTCACCGGCCGGTAGCCGGGCAGCGAGAGCTCGGTCGGCCAGTGGAAGTCGACCTTGGCCTGCATCGCGTCCTTGGTCACGTCGACCAGCACCGGGCCGGGCCGGCCGGTGGAGGCGATGTAGAACGCCTCGGCGACCGTGGTGGCGATGTCGTTCGGGTCGTTGACCAGGAAGTTGTGCTTGGTGATCGGCATCGTGATGCCGCGGATGTCGGCCTCCTGGAAGGCGTCCGTGCCGATCGCGGCGCTGGCCACCTGGCCGGTGATCGCGACCAGCGGCACCGAGTCCATGTAGGCGTCGGCGATCGGCGTGACCAGGTTGGTCGCGCCCGGGCCGGAGGTGGCCATGCAGACGCCGACCTTGCCGGACGCCGAGGCGTACCCCTGGGCGGCGTGGCCGGCGCCCTGCTCGTGACGTACCAGGATGTGGCGGATCTGGGTCGAGTCGAGCATCGGGTCGTACGCCGGGAGGATCGCGCCACCCGGGATGCCGAAGACGGTGTCCACTCCGGCATGTTCCAGCGCGCGGATCAGAGCCTGTGCCCCGGTCAGCTGCTCACTCATGAGTGCCTTCCTGTCCTGTCACGATGTTGGCTTTGTCGCGACCGATCCATCCTCGCTCTTGTCTGTCGTCAGGTCACATCTGGGTCGCAGATAGTCGCCCTGGCAACAACTGAGCTCAATAAAAAGGCCCCTTCCGCCGGGTTGGCTGAAGGGGCGCGCTCGACTCGGTGGTCGCGTCAGTCGGCGCGCCGCACAAGTACGAGGAGAATCGATCGCATGTAGGCAACATTCGCCGACACACCGCGACCGGGTCAAGTTCGACGGCTAACCGTCCCATGATCTGAGATCCCCGTCTTACCGATAGCGGACCGAGAGCGTACTGCTTGGGCGTCGGCTAGATGCAGACCGCGCCCTCAGAAGCTGAGCGGACGAGCCGGGTGTACTTGCCGAGCACGCCCTTGGTGATGTTCGGCGCCTTCGGGGTCCACCCGGCTTTGCGCTGCTCGAGCTCCGCGGCGCTGACGTGGAGCTCGAGGGTGCGGTTCTTGACGTCGAGCGTGATCCGGTCGCCGTCGCGGACGAACGCGATCGGCCCGCCGTCCACAGCTTCCGGCGCGACGTGGCCGACGCAGAGTCCCGTCGTACCGCCGGAGAAGCGGCCGTCGGTGAGCAGCAGCACGTCCTTGCCGAGGCCGGCGCCCTTGATCGCGCCGGTTACGGCGAGCATCTCGCGCATCCCGGGGCCGCCCTTCGGGCCCTCGTAGCGGATCACCACGACATCACCGGGCTTGAGGGAGGCGACGGCGTCCATCGCACCACGCTCGCCGTCGAAGACCCGCGCCGTACCCTCGAAGACGTCGGAGTCGAAGCCGGCACTCTTCACCACCGCACCCTCCGGCGCCAGCGAGCCGTGCAGGATGGTGATCCCGCCGGTGCCGTGGATCGGCTTGTCCAGCGCGCGGATGATCACGCCGTCGACGTCTGGCGGGGCGATCTCAGCGAGGTTCTCGGCCATCGTCTTGCCGGTCACGGTCAGGCAGTCGCCGTGCAGCAGGCCCGCGTCGAGCAGCGCGCGCATCACCACGGGGATGCCGCCGACCCGGTCGACGTCGGTCATCACGTAGCGGCCGAACGGCTTCAGGTCGCCGAGATGCGGCACCCCGGCGCCGATCCGGTTGAAGTCGGCCAGGGTCAGCTCCACATCGGCTTCGCGTGCGATCGCGAGCAGGTGCAGTACGGCGTTCGTCGAGCCACCCAGCGCCATCACGACGGCGATGGCGTTCTCGAACGCTTGCTTGGTAAGGATCTGCCGGGCCGTGATCCCCTTCTGCAGCAGGCCGACCGCGGCCTCGCCGGACTTGCGGGCGTACCCGTCCCGGCGCCGGTCCACCGCGGGCGGGGCGGCCGAGCCGGGCAGCGACATCCCGAGCGCCTCCGCGGAGGCGGCCATCGTGTTCGCGGTGTACATGCCGCCGCAGGCGCCTTCGCCGGGGCAGATCGCACGTTCGACGGCGTCGACCTCGTCCTGCGTGATCAGGCCGCGCACGCAGGCGCCGACCGCCTCGAAGGCGTCGATGATCGTGACGTCCTTGTCGCCGAGCCGGCCGGGCATGATGGAACCGGCGTACAGGAAGACACTTGCCAGGTCGAGCCGCGCGGCAGCCATCAGCATGCCGGGCAGCGACTTGTCGCAGCCGGCCAGCAGCACCGAGCCGTCGAGCCGCTCGGCCTCCATCACGGTCTCGACCGAGTCGGCGATGATCTCCCGGCTGACGAGTGAGTAGTGCATGCCGACGTGGCCCATCGAGATGCCGTCGGACACGCTGATCGTGCCGAACTCCAGCGGGTACCCGCCGGCCGCGTGCACGCCCTCCTTGACCGCCTTCGCGAGCCGGTCCAGGGACAGGTTGCACGGGGTGATCTCGTTCCAGCTCGAGGCGACGCCGACCTGCGGCTTGGCCCAGTCGTCGTCACCCATCCCGACCGCCCGGAGCATCCCACGCGACGCAGTCGCCTCGAGTCCATCGGTCACTGTCCGGCTACGTGGCTTCACATCGACCATGGCCTCACTCTATGCCGCTGTAAATCGACTACACCGTCACTGTCGGCCTAGGCGGGTGAAGGCTGTTAGGGGGTCGGGGGCGGTGGTGTAGGACCAGGGGAGGGATTCGATGCGGCCTTGGGTTTGGGTGGCGTGGTGCAGGGCGGCGGGTTTCGCGCCGGTGAGATCGAGGGCGAAGGCCATGGCGCCGTGGGCGGAGATGTCGGCGGCTTCGGCGGGGCGGCCGGGGAGCATCCACTTGTCACGGGCGGCCAGTAGTTCTTCTCGACGATCGGCGACGTCGCGGGTTTCGACCCAGAGTTCGTTGACGACTTGTGCGAACAGCGAGCAGAGCACGCTGCCGGGTTGTGCGTTCGTCACCACCTGACGGCCGAACCTGACGATCTGCCCGAGGTCCAGGCCCGACCACTTCGGAGCCAGCGCCTGCACTCGCCCGCTGTGCGCCTGGTAGCTGCCCGGGTTGCGTTCCATGGCCGAGCGGAAGATGTCGTTCTTGTCCTGGACCGACGCGTGCAGGCCGATCGCGACCCACTGCAGCACCTCCCACGGCACCGCGTCGTCCGGGGCCGACGCGATCGCGTAGTCCAGGACTTCGGCCGCCGTACGGAGAATGTCGTGGAAGGTGGCGAACCGCTGCTCGGAGACGTACTGCGCGAGTTGTCCGGTCCGCACGTCCCACGCCTCGAAGACCAGCGTGTGGCCGAGCCACACCAGCAGGTCCGGGTCGCCCGGCGCCGCCTCCAGCCGCAACTCGAGCTGCTCGCTGTGCCCGACCGCCGCCTTGCCGAGCCCCATCACCCGGATCGATCGCAGATCGGTGCTCTGCGGCGTCGCGCTCAGCAAGGCGTGGCCGGCCGCCAGGTCCCCACCGCGGATCGCGGCGTACGCCGCGTCGAGCTCCGCGTCGGCCCAGGCCTGGTCCAGCCGCAACTCCTGCGCCGGAACCCCCACCACCGGTTTCCGCGAAAAGATCCCCATGGCCGCGATGGTAGGCCCGATTCCGCCTGCCGAAACGAGCTTTGCACCTTCGTGCAACGGGTTTCAGACGCGATAGGCCCCTGTGGCGACGGCCTCGCGGACGGCGGTGGCGGTCTGCTCGGCGGTCAGCTCGGAGGTGTCGAGGGCGTGCGACTCCAGCTCGGCGAGGTTGGCGAAGGCGCCGTACAGACCGGTGATGGCGTCGACGTCCTTCAGTTCGTCGCTCGCGCGTTGCTGCGCGCGGGTCAGCGTGGTGTCCAGGTCCGGGCGCAGTACGACGTACGACATCGTCCACTGCTCGTCGGCCGCCGCCTTCAGGAACGGCGGCAGGAACCATGGGCCGATGACGCCGTCGACCACCACGTCGTACCCGCCGCGGGCATAGACGACGACCGCGGCCACGATCGCGTCGACGACCACGTCGTTCTGCCGGGAGGACTCCGGCAGGTACGGCGCGATGAAGCCGGTGCGGATGGCGCGGTAGAACTCATCCGTCGTCACGTGCACGGTCGGCCGCGGCGCGTCGGTCGCGACAAGGCGGGCCACGGTCGTCTTGCCGGACCCGGGTGAGCCGGTCAGCAGGAGTACGTCGGTCATGCGCCGCCCGCCACGCTCGGCAGGACCACGAGCTCGTCCCCGTCCTGGACCGCCGTACCGAGGCCGTCCAGGTCGCGGATGTTGTCGTCGCCGAGGTAGATGTTCACGTGTCGCCGGACGGCGCCCTGTTCGTCGGTCAGCCGTCGCCGCAGGACCGGGTCCAAGGCGGCGACGACCTCGCCGACGGTGGCGCCGTCGGCCTCGACCCGCTCGGCGCCACCCGCGAACGGTCTCAGCACGGTAGGCAGCTTCACCGCGATCGCCATGTCAGCCGATCACCGCCGCGCGGACCGTGAGCACGTCCGGCAGGTGCCGCGCGACCTCGGTCCACGTGTCGCCGGCGTCCGCGCTCGCGTAGACGCAGCCGTCCCGCGTGCCGACGTACACCCCGGCCGGATCGGCCGTGTCCGTGGACATCGCGTCCCGCAGCACCGGCGCGTACGACGGGACGTCGGGAAGTCCCTCCGACAACGGCTCCCACGTGGACCCGGCGTCGCGGGACCGGAAGACCCGGCACTTCGCCTCGGTCGGGATCCGGTTCCCGTCGGCGACCAGCGGGAAGACGTAGACCGTCTCCGGCTCGTGCGGGTGCACCGCGATCGGGAAGCCGAAGTCCGACGGCAGCCCGTCCGCGATCGACTTCCAGATCGACCCGCCGTCGTCGGACCGGTAGACGCCGTGGTGGTTCTGCGCAAACATCCGCTCCGGCACGTCCGGGTGCGCGGCCAGCTTGTGGACACACTGCCCGAACTCCGGGTACGGGTCCGGGAAGAAGTACGCCTTGATGCCCTGGTTCGCCGGCTCCCAGGACGCGCCGCCGTCGGTCGTCCGATACACGCCGCCGGTCGACATCGCGACGCTGACCCGATCCGGATCCGTCGGGTGCGGCAGCACGGTGTGGATCGCCTGCCCGCCGAACCCGGCGCCCCACTCCTTGCGGTGCGGGTGGTCCCACAGCCCGCGGACGAGCTCGAACGTCACTCCCCCGTCGGTCGACTTCCACAGCGCCGACGGCTCCGTCCCGGCGTACACGACGCCTGGCTGACCCGCGGGACCCGGCTGGATCTGCCAGACCCGCTCGAGCGAGGTCTCGGAGTCCTTCGGGAACCCGATCGAGCCCTCCGGCGGCTCGTCCCAGCTCGCGCCGAGGTCGTCGCTGTGGAACACGGCCGGTCCCCAATGCTCACTCGTCCCGCCGGCGAAGACGCGCGGCCGGTCGCCGCGGGTGTCGATGCCGACCGCGTACACACCCTGCATCTCGAACTGCTTCACCGGACCGTCCAGCGTCCAGTCCTTGCGCGCAGCGTCGCTGCGGCCGATCCAGAGCCCCTTCTTGGTCCCGATCAGCAGTACGGCCTCGGACATCGTTGTCCTCCTCTATCGCGGTGGTCCCGCCACCACGTTGATCAATGGTTCGCCGGCCGCGTACCGCTCCAGCTGCGCGCGGACCAGCCGGGCAACCCGCGGCGCGAACGCCGTCGAGGCGCCGCCGCGGTGCGGGTTGACCAGCACATTCGGAGCCGACCACAGCGGGTGTCCGGCAGGCAACGGCTCGGGATCGGTCACATCCAGCGCGGCGCGGATCCGGCCGCCGGCCAGCTCGGTCAGCAGCGCGTCGGTGTCCACCACGACACCACGCGAGACGTTCACGAGCAGCGCACCGTCCTTCAGTTGCGCCAGGAACTTGCCGTCCACCATCCCGCGCGTGTCGGCCGTCGCCGGAGTCAGCAGCACGACGACGTCCGCCAGCGGTAGCAGGGCGGGCAGCTCGCTGATCGGGTGCACGCCCTCCCGCGGCCGCCGCGCGACCCGGATGATCTCGCACTCGAACCCGGTCAGCCGTCGCTCCAGCGCCTCCCCGATCGACCCGTACCCCAGGATCAGCACCGTCCGGTCCGCGAGCGAGTCGTCCATCTCGTCGTACGACTCCGGCCAGACCTGCTGGTCCTGGTTGCGCACGGCACGCGGCAGCCGACGGTACGACGCCAGGATCAGGCCGACCGCGAGCTCGGCGGTCGACGCGTCGTGGACCCCACGCGCGTTGCACAAGGTCACGTCATCGGCCAGATGTGGCAGCACGTTCTCGAAGCCTGCCGTCTGCAGCTGCACGACCTTCAGCGCAGGCATGTCGCGGACCACCTCGACCACGTCGGAGCCGCCCATGTACGCCGGCACATAGAACTCCACCTGGTCGAGTGAGGCCGGCGGCTCGCCCCCTGCGTAGCACTCCGCGTCGAAACCCGCGGGCACTCCGCCGAGGGTGGATTCCGCGTCCTCCCACGGCAACCATGCCTTCACATCAGCCATGCCCCCGAACCTACTCGCCCGCGCAGACAATTTCCTTCCCCACCCCACCACCCCGGATTACATTGGATCGGTGCCTTCGACATCGGATCTGGCCTCGACCCTCGATCACGATCAGGCCGTGGGGCGGCTGCGTTCGTCGTACCAGCGCATCCCGCAGGGGGAGCCGGTGCGGCTGGCGAAACGCAGCTCGAACCTGTTCCGGCCGCGGACCGAGGTCGATCGGCCAGGCCTCGACGTGTCCGGGCTGACCGGGGTGATCAGCGTCGACGTGGCCGCGCGGACCGCCGACGTGCAGGGCATGTGCACGTACGAGGACCTGGTCGCCGCGACCCTGCCGTACGGGCTGACGCCGATGGTCGTGCCGCAGCTGAAGACGATCACGCTCGGCGGCGCGGTCACCGGGCTCGGGATCGAGTCGTCGTCGTTCCGGGCCGGCCTGCCGCACGAGTCCGTGCTCGAACTCGACATCCTCACCGGCGCCGGCGACATCGTCACCGCGCGGCCCGAGGGCGAGCACGCGGACCTGTTCCGCACGTTCCCCAACTCCTACGGCACGCTCGGGTACGCGACCCGGCTGCGGATCGAGCTCGACCGGATCTCGCCGTACGTCGCACTCCGGCACGTCCGGGTCGGGCTCGACCGGCTGGCCCCGGCGATCGAGGAGATCGTTGCCTCCGGCATGTACGAGGGCGAGCCGGTGCACTTCGTGGACGGGGTCGTCTTCAAACCCTCCGAGGTGTACCTGACGCTCGGCCGTAACAGCGACGCCGCGGTGAAGACGAGCGACTACACCGGACAGCAGATCTACTACCGCTCGATCCAGCAGCGGCAAACGGACTTCCTCACCGCACACGACTACCTGTGGCGCTGGGACACCGACTGGTTCTGGTGTTCGGCGGCCTTCGGCGCGCAGCAGCCAGTGGTACGGCGGCTCTGGCCGAAGCGCTGGCGGCGCAGCGACGTGTTCTACAAGATCGTCGGTTTCGAGAACCGGCACCAGGTCGCCGCGCGCATCAACCGCCGTCGCGGCAAGCCCGACCGCGAACGCGTGGTCCAGGACGTGGAGATCCCGGTCACCAGGCTGGCCGCGTTCCTGCGCTGGTTCGACGCCGAGGTCGGGATGCGCCCGGTGTGGTTGTGCCCGCTGCGGCTGCGCGGTACGACGGCCTGGCCGCTGTACCCGCTGACGCCGGAGACGACGTACGTGAACGTCGGCTTCTGGGGCACCGTGCCGATCGCTCCCGGCGCAGCGGACGGTGACGTCAACCGGCGGATCGAGGCGGCCGTCGCGGACTTCGACGGGCACAAGTCGCTGTACTCCGACGCCTACTACGACCGAGACACGTTCGACCGGCTCTACAACGTCCCGGCCCTGACAGAGGTGAAGAAGCGGTACGACCCCGACGCCCGGCTGACCGGGCTCTACGAGAAGGCGGTGACACGCCGATGACCACCCTGGAGACCCGGGTCTCGATCGCCGAGGCGCTGACCGCCGTGACCCAGGACGGGCTGCCGTTCCGGTTCACGGCGTACGACGGCAGTGCGGCCGGACCGGAAGACTCGCAGATCCACATGCACCTCGCATCCGAGCGCGGGCTGTCCTACGTCCTCACCGCACCGGGCGACCTCGGCCTGGTCCGCGCGTACGTGATGGGCGACCTGGAGATCACCGGTGTGCACCCGGGCAACCCGTACGGCCTGATGCAGATGATGCTCAACCAGGTGCACTTCCACCGCCCGACGCCCGCCGAGGCGCTGCGGATCGTCCGCGGGCTGGGCTGGAGCCACCTCAAGCCGCCGCCTCCGCCACCGCAGGAGCACCTGCCGAAGTGGCGCCGTACCTTCGAGGGCCTGCGGCACTCGCGGACCCGGGACCGCGCGGCCATCCACCACCACTACGACGTGTCGAACCGCTTCTACGAGTGGATCCTCGGGCCGTCGATGACGTACACCTGCGCGGTCTACCCGTCGCTGGACGCGACCCTGGAGCAGGCGCAGGCGGAGAAGTACGACCTGGTCGCGCGCAAACTCGATCTGCGCCCTGGGCAACGACTTCTCGACGTCGGCTGCGGCTGGGGCGGCATGGTCCGGCACGCGGCCCGCGAGTACGGCGTGCGGGCGCTCGGCGTCACGTTGTCGTCGGCGCAGGCGGAGTGGGCGACCGAGGCGATCGAGCGCGAGGGCCTGGCGGATCGCGCCGAGGTGCGGTTCCTGGACTACCGCGACGTCCCCGAGTGGGACTTCGACGCGATCAGCTCGATCGGCCTGACCGAGCACATCGGCGTGCGCAACTACCCGTCGTACTTCGGCTTCCTGCTCGACCGGCTCAAGCCGGGCGGCCGGCTGCTCAACCACAGCATCACCCGGCCGGACAACCGCTACCGCTCGACCGGCGCCTTCATCGACCGCTACATCTTCCCCGACGGCGAACTGATCGGCTCCGGCCGGATCATCGCCGAGGCCCAGGACGCCGGCTTCGAGGTCCGCCACGAGGAGAACCTGCGCGAGCACTACGCCCTGACGCTGGCCGCCTGGTCCGACAACCTCGAGGCGCACTGGGACGAGGCGGTCGCCGAGGTCGGCTACCCCACCGCCAAGATCTGGGGCCTCTACCTCGCCGCCTGCCGCGTCGGCTTCGAACGCAACAACACCCAACTCCACCAAATCCTCGCCGTAAAACTGGACCCCAACTCCAACGCCCACTTCCCCCTCCGCCCCACCTGGCTGAGCTGATACCGCCGGCGCATGAACTGTGCGCCGGATCGGCATTGGACGCCGTCGGGTGGGCGGGCGAGGGTGGGTTGGGTGATCGAGTTCGGGGTGTTGATGGATGTTCGGGAGGGTGGGTACGGCGCGGATCGGGTTGCTGAGGTGGTGGTTGCCGATCGGCTGGGGTTCGATGCGGTGTGGTTGTCGGAGCACCACCTGACCGGGGACGGGATGTTGCCGTCGCCGTTGGTGATGGCCGGGGTGCTCGCGGCGCGGACGTCGCGGATCCGGGTAGGGACGAACATTCTGGTGCTGCCGCTGCACCACCCGTTGCGGGTCGCCGAGGACGCGGCCGTGCTGGACCAGGTATCGGGTGGACGGATGATGCTCGGGGTCGGGCAGGGGTACTCGGAGCGGGAGTTCGCAGCGTTCGGGGTCGACCGGCGGCGGCGCGGGAAGCTGCTGGAAGAGGGCGTGCGGGTCATCCGGGACGCCTGGTCGGGTGCGGTGACGCCGAAGCCCTGGAGCGACATCCCGATCTACGTGGCCGGGGTGACCGCGGCCGGCTTGCGGCGGGCGGCACGGCTGGGTGACGGGGTGATCATCTACTGCGCGACGCCCGCCGACCTGGTCGCCCGGCGGAAGCTGCTGGACAAGGTGGTCGGCAGTCCACCGCCGCTGATCTGCACGGGGATCATGCACGTGGACGACGACGCCGACCGCGCGTGGGACGACGCAGCGCCGGGAATCGCCTACCTGGAAGGCGAAATCGCGTCGTACGGCGGGACCGAACCGCCGCCGCTCAACCGGGTGGACTACCTCGTCGGCACCCCGGACGACGTCGCCGCCCGGCTGGTCGCGCTGCACGAGGCGACCCGGTTCGCGCACTTCGCGCACTGGCTCCGGCTGCCGACGCTGTCGCACAAGGCCGCGATGCGGTCTCTCGAATTGGTTGCAGGTCGGGTGATTCCCGCCGTACGGGCTGGTGTGAGCCGCTAACTTGGGAGGCATATCGACCTGAGGAGACGGCGTGAAGGCTCGTGCTGCACTGCTGGTGACCGCGCTCGCGCTCGTGGCCGGGTGCTCCGGGGACGACGGCGAGCCGTCCGGCTCGGGGACGACGGCAACCAGTCCCAGCAGCACGACGCCGGCGCCGACAAGCCCCGGTACGACGTCCACCCCGCCACGGACCACCGCCACCGCGCAGGGGCCGGTGAAGCTGACCGTCGCGTCGACGGTGGCGACCGGGATCGAGGTGCCGTGGGGCCTGGCGTTCCTGCCGGACCAGAGCGCGCTGGTGAGTGAGCGCGACTCGGCCAAGATCAAGCGGATCGCGGGCGGGCAGGTGAGCGAGGTCGGCGAGGTCGACGACGTGGACCCGTCGTCCGAGGGCGGCCTGCTCGGGCTGGCCGTCGACCCGCAGTACCCGCGCCGCCCCTACATCTACGCCTACTACAGCGCCGGCGGCGACAACCGGATCGCCCGGATCACCTTCCAGAACAATCGGCTCAGCGACCAGCAGGTGATCCTGGACGGGATCCCGGAGGCGTCGATCCACAACGGCGGTCGGCTGCGGTTCGGCCCGGACGGGTTCCTGTACGCCGGGACCGGCGACGGCGCCGACCGGCCCAACTCGCAGGACGACGGGTCGCTGGGCGGCAAGGTCCTGCGCATCACGACCGACGGCAAGGCCGCGCCGGGCAACCCCGGCGGCCGGGTCTGGTTCACGAAGGGCCACCGGAACGTGCAGGGTCTCGCCTTCGACGGCAACCAGCTGTACGCCGCCGAGTTCGGCCAGAACACCTGGGACGAGCTGAACGCGATCACCTCCGGCGCGAACTACGGCTGGCCGGCCGCGGAGGGGATCGAGGACCTGGATGGGATGACGAACCCGATCGCCCAGTGGCGGACGAGTGACGCGTCGCCGTCCGGGATCGCGTTCGCCCAGGGACACGTGTTCATGGCGTCGCTGCGGGGCGAGCGGCTGTGGGCGATTCCAGTTGCCGGAGGCAAGCGAACGGGTGAGCCGCAGGCCTTCTTCACCGGCCAGTTCGGCCGGCTGCGCACGGTCGAGACGGCGCCGGACGGGTCGCTGTGGCTGACCACGTCGAACACCGACGGCCGCGGCGACACCCGCGACGGCGACGACCGGATCCTGCGGATCACGATCAGCCGGTGATTCCGCGAACCGTTTAGTGGCTTTGGTCGTCTGGTACTTGTGGAGGAAGCCCACAGGTCAGAGGAGGACTGATAGTCATGCGGCCCGACCAGGTGTCCGTCGTACCCAGCAGTGTGATCGCATCGGCGAGCAGCTTCGAGAGTGCTCAGCGGACCGTGGATTACCTGAGAAGTTACGGGATGGACTCCGGGTCGATGAGTATCGTCGGCGCCGATCTCCGGCAGGCGCGAAAACGGCAAAGCGTCCCGGTGGTCAGGCTGACCGCGGCCGGCGCGCTGCAGGGCGCCGTGCTCGGGCTGCTGGCCGGGGTCTTCATCACGCTGGTCGCGGAGACTACGCTGACCGGCCTGGTGGTGGTGATCTGGGGACTGGTGTACGGCGGGTTGCTCGGCACGCTGTGGGGTCTGTTCCGCGGACTGATCCGGAATCGTCCGGAGGCCGAGACCCTCGAGGTGGTGCCGACCCGCTACGAGGTCCGCTGCCCGGTCGAGGAGCTCTCGGTCGCCCGCACGCTGCTGGCCGACGCCTCCGACGTCGACGACGACGGCCGGGTCGAGCGCGAGGTCATCGCCGACGCGGCCTGAAGGACCTCGGGGCCGGCCAGGCGGCCGGCCCCGAGACTCAGAGCGCTCTCAGATCCCGAGCTTGGCGTTCAGCAGCTCGCGGACCTTGGCCGCGTCCGCCTGACCGCGCATGTCCTTCATGACTGCGCCGATCAGCGCACCGGCCGCGGCCGGCTTGCCCGAGTTGACCTTCTCGACCACGTCGGGGTTGGCGGCGATGGCCCGATCGATGGCTTCGATCAGGGCGGAGTCGTCGGAGACGAGCGCCAGCCCGCGCTTCTCGATGATCTCGGCGGGCGTGCCCTCACCCTTGACCAGGCCGTCGAAGACCTGCCGGGCCAGCTTGTCGTTGAGCGAACCCTCGTCGACGAGCTTCTGCACCTCGGCGACCTCGGCCGGGCCGACGCCGAGCGCGTCGAGCTCCTGGCCCGACTCGTTCGCCGCCCGGGCCAGCTCACCCAGCCACCACTTCTTCGCGGCGGCCGGCGTCACCCCGAGCTCGACCGTCTTCACGATCGGCTCCAGCGCGTTGCCGTTCACGACGTCGCGCATCTCCAGGTCGGTGAAGCCCCACTCCTCCTGCAGCCGGACCCGGCGCAGCGACGGCGCCTCCGGCAGCGACGACCGGACCTCCTCGACCCACTCGCGGGCCGGGGCGACCGGAACCAGGTCCGGCTCCGGGAAGTACCGGTAGTCCTCCGCGTCCGACTTCTCCCGGCCGGACGTGGTGATGCCGGTGTCCTCGTGCCAGTGCCGGGTCTCCTGCACGACCTTGCCGCCGGACGACAGGATCGCCGCCTGCCGGGTGATCTCGTAGGTCACCGCGCGCTCGACCGAACGGAACGAGTTCACGTTCTTGGTCTCGGTGCGGGTGCCGAAGACGGTCGACCCGGACGGCTTCAGCGAGACGTTCGCGTCGCAGCGCAGCGAGCCCTGGTCCATCCGGACGTCGGAGACGTCCAGCGCGAGCAGCAGGTCCCGCAGCATGCTCACGTACGCCCGCGCCACCGCGGCCGCCTTGTCACCGGGCACCTCGATCGTCTTGGTGACGATCTCGATCAGCGGGATGCCGGCCCGGTTGTAGTCGACCAGCGAGTGCGAGGCGCCGTGGATCCGGCCGGTCGCGCCGCCGACGTGGGTGGACTTGCCGGTGTCCTCCTCCATGTGGGCGCGCTCGATCTCGATCCGGTACGTCTCGCCGTCGACGACCACCTCGGTCCACCCGTTGTACGCGATCGGCTCGTCGTACTGGGAGGTCTGGAAGTTCTTCGGCATGTCCGGGTAGAAGTAGTTCTTCCGGGCGAACCGGCACCACTCGGCGATCTCGCAGTTCAGCGCCAGGCCGATCTTGATCGCGGACTCGACCGCACGGGCGTTCACCACCGGCAGCGCACCCGGCAGGCCGAGGCAGACCGGGCAGGTCTGCGTGTTCGGCGGCGCGCCGAACTCGGTCGGGCAGCCGCAGAACATCTTCGACTTCGTGTTCAGCTCGACGTGGACCTCGAGGCCCATCACCGGGTCGTACTGCGCCAGCGCATCGCCGATCTCTAGGACGTTCGCGGTCATCGAGTCACCTCCAGCTCCGGAGCCTGTGCCATCAGGACGCCGCCCCACTGCTCGGCCAAGGCGGCCTCGAGCGCGGAGCCGACCTGGTACAGCAGCTCGTCGCGCATCACCGGGGCCATCACGTGGAAGCCGACCGGCATGCCGTCCTCGTCGGCCAGGCCGCACGGGAACGACGCGGCCGCGTTGCCGGCCAGGTTGACCGGAATCGTGCACAGGTCGTTCTTGTACATCGCGATCGGGTCGTCGGCGCGGTCGCCGATCGGGAACGCGGTCGTCGGCGTGGCCGGCGACACCAGCACGTCGACCTGCTCGTAGGCGGTGGCGAAGTCGCGCTGGATCAGCGTCCGCACCTTCTGCGCCTGGCCGTAGTAGGCGTCGTAGTACCCGCTGGACAGCGCGTGCGTGCCGAGCATGATGCGGCGCTTGACCTCGTCGCCGAAACCGGCCTCGCGGGTCAGGCTCATCACCTTCTCGGCGCTGTTCTCGCCGTCGTCGCCGACCCGCAGGCCGTACCGCATCGCGTCGAACTTGGCCAGGTTGGACGAGGCCTCGCTCGGCAGGATCAGGTAGTACGCCGGCAGCGCGTACTGGAAGTGCGGGCAGGACACCTCGACGACCTCGGCGCCGAGCTTGGTGAGCAGCTCGACCGACTCGTGGAAGCGCGCCTCGACGCCCGGCTGGTACCCCTCACCGCCGAGCTCCTTGACCACACCGATGCGCAGCCCGTTGACGTCGGCGCGCCGGGCGGCCTCGACCACCGGCGGAACCGGCTGGTCGATCGACGTCGAGTCCATCGGGTCGTACCCGGCGATCGCCTCGTGCAGCAGCGCGGTGTCGAGCGTCGTCCGCGCGCACGGGCCGGGCGTGTCCAGGCTCGAGGCCAGCGCGATCAGGCCGTACCGCGACGTCCCGCCGTACGTCGGCTTGACGCCGACCGTCCCGGTGAACGCGCCGGGCTGCCGGATCGAGCCACCGGTGTCGGTGCCGATCGCGAGCGGCGCCTCGTACGCCGAGATCGCCGCCGAGGACCCGCCGCCGGAGCCGCCCGGGATCCGGCCCAGGTCCCACGGGTTGTGGGTGGTGCCGTACGCCGAGTTCTCCGTCGAGGAGCCCATCGCGAACTCGTCCATGTTGGTCTTGCCGAGGATCACGATGCCGGCCGCCTTCAACCGCTTGACCACGGTCGAGTCGTACGGCGGCTTCCAGCCCTGGAGGATCTTCGAGCCGGCGGTGGTCGGCACACCCTCCTGGGTGAGCACGTCCTTCAGCGCCAGCGGGACACCGGCGAGCGGGCCGAGGCGCTCCCCCGCCGCACGCTTCTTGTCCACCTCGGCGGCCTGCGCCAGCGCACCCTCGGTGTCGACGTGCAGGAACGCCTTGACGGCGTCGTCGACGGCGCCGATCCGGTCCAGGTGGGCCTGGGTGATCTCCACCGAGCTGGCCTGGCCGGACGTCATCAGCTCCGACAGCTCGACCGCGGTCTTGCGCGTGAGGTCACTCATCAGTCCTCCTCCAGAATCCGCGGCACCCGGAATCGCTGCTCCTCGGCGGCCGGTGCGCCGGACAGCGCCTGCTCCGGCGTGAGGCACGGCACGTTCTCGTCCTGGCGCATCACGTTCGTGATCGGCAGGGCGTGCGAGGTCGGCGGGATGTCGTCCGCGGCCACCTGGCTGACCTGCCCGACCAACGTGATGATCTGGTCGAGCTGAGGTGCGAGGTGGTCGAGCTCGGCGTCGGTGAGCTCGATCCGCGCCAGTCGCGCCAGGTGCGCGACCTCTTCGCGGGTAATCGATGGCATGAACTGATCCAATGGTTTCGCTGGACGTCCGGCTGTTTTCCGACCGGACCCGGCCATCCTAGTGGGCGGGTGTGACGCTGGTGTTGCCTCGGTCCTGACCGACTTGTGGATGGGCCGGGCGTGTCCCCGCGCTCCGCTCTGTAGCATTGGGCGCGACAAGGCGTTACGCGCATGGTGCTCGGCTGGGAGATGATCGTTCGGTGTTCCTGCTGCGATTGATCATCCCGGACCGTCCCGGTTCGCTGGGGACGGTGGCCACCGCCCTCGGTGAGGTGAACGCCGACATCCACGCGATCGAGATCGTCGAGCACCGCCGCGAGAACGGCACCGCCGTCGACGACATCGTGGTCGACCTGCCGCCGGGCGTGCTGCCCGACCGTCTGGTCTCCGCCTGCAACGGCGTACCGGGTGTCGAGGTCATCTGGTTCTCCCGGTACGGCGCCGGCGGCGGACTGCACATGGACCTGGAAGCCGTCGAGCAGATGACGTCGGCTCCGTCGGACGCGATCGACATCCTGGTCGAGCAGTCACCTGCCGTCCTGCACGCCGACTGGGCCGCGCTGCTGGACGGCACCGGCAGCGAGGTGAAGGTCGCGCTCGAGACGAGTGCCACCCCGGAGTTCGGCGACGTGGCCGACGGCTGGCTGCCGCTGCACAAGGCGACCACCATGGCCGCGCCGGACCAGCACAAGGGCCTGGCCGAGTCGGTGCTGGTCGCCGCGCCGCTGGAATCCGGTCGCCGCATCCTCGTCATCGGCCGGCGCGGCGGGCCCGAGTTCCTCGGCTCCGAGGTCGCCCGGCTCAGCTACCTGGCCTCACTGGCCGTCACGATCCGCGCCACCGCGTAACCGCCGTACACACGACGAAGCCTCCCTCACCGCCTGGTGAGGGAGGCTTCGTGCGTGCTAGCTGAAGCGGAAGTAGGCGAAGACCCACAGACCGGCCAGCACCAGCAGTACGGCGACGCCGACCAGGATCACGATCAGCACCGACTGGCTGTTGCTGTCACTGCGGTCCGGGAGGTCGAACTGGGTCGGGCCCCAAGGACCGCCGCCGTCGACGCGCTGGAGCGCCTCGGGTGGTGGCGTGACCACCGTCCGCGACTCCCGCTTCTCCTTGGGGAACTTCATCCGACTCCCGACTCGCGCGCTCAGACGTAGAAGGTCTCGTAGCTGATCGAGATCCGCGAGGACGAGTAGGAGTCCTCGTTGTTGGCGATGATCTCGACCCGCCATCCGGCCACGTATGAAGCGTACGACTTCCCGTCACTGTGCGCCTGGACGAACGCCTTCAGGGCCGCGATGTCCTCGCCCTTCAGCGCGCCGAACGCGTCGTTCACCGCCGCCGGCAGCGCCTGCTTGACGTCCTCCGGGTCACCCGACGAGCTCATCTCCAGCGACCGGATGCCCTCGCCCTTGCTGGCGTAGGAGTAGATCCGCTGCGAGCCGTACTTGCCGACCTGCTTGCTGCACGAGCTGGTGCAGACGTACTTCTTCGCCTTCAGCGCGGCGATCAGCTGGTCCTCGGTGGTGCTGAAGCTCTTCCGCGGCAGGTCGAACGAGTCCGACCCGGACTTGCCGCCGGACAGCTGTACCTGGTCACCGTCGTTGCGCAGCTCGAACTCGCCCCAGGTGCTGCCGACCTTCTGCGACTTCTGGCCGGTGCCGACCGCGTCCTGGATCTTCTTGACCTCGCCGCCGCCGAAGGTGTCGTTGCCGATCGCCTGCAGCGCCGCGTCGAAGGTGACCTTGGCGTTGTTGACGTTGTCCTCGTTCTCCGACTTCACCAGGACGCCGATGATCGTGCCGTCCGGCGAGAACTGGAAGACCGCCTCGGCCTCGGTCGGGCCGTCGTACTTGAAACAGCCGCGGTGCGCGCCCTGGCCGGTGTTGAACAGGTCGCTGCACTGGAAGCCCTGGCCCTGCAGCTTCTCGGTCGCGTTCTTGGCCTGGCCGGTCGCGTTGCCGAGCGAGCCATTGTCGCCGCCGTTGGACGGGTTGCCGGTCGGCTCACCGGTCTGCGAGGTGGTCGGGTTCGCCTCGGGCTCGTCGTCACCGCCGAGCGCCTTGATACCGAGGAACACGAGCAGGCCGATCAGCACGATGCCGACGACGCCACCGCCGATCAGCAGCGGCATCTTGTCCTTGCCCAGCCCACCGGGGCCCTTGTTGCCACCGCCGCCCGGCTGCCACTGCTGCTGCCCGGGCTGGCCCTGCTGCTGGTGCCAGCCGCCCTGCTGCTGAGAGCCCTGCTGGCCCTGCGGGCTCCAGGGCTGCTGCTGGTAGGAGCCACCGCCCTGCTGCTGCGGGGAACGCTGCCCCCAGCCGCCCTGCTGGCCCTGGCCCTGACCTTGGCCCTGGCCGGGGCGCTGGTCCTGAGCCGGCTGGCCCGGCTGTGGCCGGCCAGGCTGCTGCTGGCCCCAACCGCCACCCTGCTGCGGAGGCTGCTGTGGCTGCTGTGGGCGTTGACCCCAACCGCCACCACCCTGGCCAGGAGGCTGTTGCTGTCCCCAGCCGCCCCCTTGGCCGGGTTGGCCTCCCTGTCCCCCTTGCTGCCCGCCAGACTGGCCCCCCGGCTGCCCAGGACCCCACGGTCCCTGCGGCGGCGTCGTCATATTCGCTCCTTTTGACCCACGTGTAGACGTGCAAAGTTAACAGTCCGACGGCTCAGCACAGCCGCCGGATCCACCGGGGTGTTCGTTATCCGTCGCCAGGCTCAGGAGTGGTCGCAACCTTGGTCGCGGCGTCGGCGCCCTCGTCCAGCAGAACCTGGAAGCCGGCCCCGTCCAGGATCGGTACGCCGAGCTGGACGGCCTTGTCGTACTTGGAGCCCGGAGAGTCGCCGACGACCACGAACGAGGTCTTCTTGGAGACCGAGCTGGCGACCTTGCCGCCCCGGGAGACGATCGCCTCGGTGGCGTCGTCCCGGCTGAATCCCTCGACCGTGCCGGTCACCACGATGGACAGGCCGGTGAGCGTCTGCGGCACGCTCGGCCCGGTGCGCTCCTGGCGCATCTCCACGCCGGCAGCCTTCCACTTGTCCACGATCGCCTGGTGCCAGTCGACGTCGAACCACTCGATCACCGCGTGCGCGATGGTCGGGCCGACGCCCTCGATCTCGGACAGCTCCTCCTCACTCGCCGCGCGGACCGCCTCGATGTCGTCGTACACCGCGGCCAGGGCCTGCGCGGCGGTCGGGCCGACGTGCCGGATCGACAGCGCGACCAGGCCGCGGGCCAGCGGCTGGGTCTTGGCGGTCTCGAGGTTCGCGAGCAGGCGCTGGGCGTTCGCCGACAGCGCGCCCGCCTTCGTGGTGAAGAACGCGCTGCGGGACAGGTCGTCCGCGGTCAGCCCGAACAGGTCGCCCTCGTCGGTGATCAGGTCGTCGCCGATCAGCGCGTCCGCGGCCTTGAAGCCGAGCACCTCGATGTCGAACCCGGACCGCCCGGCCAGGTGGAAGATCCGCTCCCGCAGCTGCGCCGGGCAGGACTGCGAGTTCGGGCAGCGGATGTCGACGTCGCCCTCCTTCATCGGGCGCAGCGGCGTACCGCAGGACGGGCACTCGGTGGGCATCACGAACTCGTGGGCGTCGTCCGGGCGCAGCTCGACCACCGGCCCGAGGATCTCCGGGATCACGTCGCCGGCCTTGCGCAGCACCACGGTGTCGCCGATCCAGACGCCCTTGCGCTTCACTTCCTGCGCGTTGTGCAGGGTGGCGAACTCGACCGTCGACCCGGCCACCCGGACCGGCTCCATCTTCCCGTACGGCGTGACGCGGCCGGTGCGGCCGACGTTCACCTCGATGTCGAGGAGCTTGGTGGTGACCTCCTCCGGCGGGTACTTGTACGCGATCGCCCAGCGCGGCGCGCTCGACGTGGACCCGAGCGCGCGCTGCAGGTCGACCTCGTCCACCTTGACCACGACGCCGTCGATCTCGTGGTCGACGGAGTGCCGGTTCTCGCCGTAGTAGGCGATGAAGTCGTTGACCTGGTCGAGCGTCTCGACCTTGCGGGCGCGGTCGCTGACCGGCAGGCCCCAGGCCTTGAGCTGCTCGTACGCCTCCGACAGCCGGCCGACGTGGTAGCCGTCGACGCGGCCGAGGCCGTGCACGACGAACCGGAGCGGACGGCTCGCGGACACCCGCGGGTCCTTCTGCCGCAGCGAGCCGGCGGCGCTGTTGCGCGGGTTGGAGAACGGGTCCTTGCCCGCGCCGACCAGCTGCGCGTTCAGCTCCTCGAAGTCCTCGACCCGGAAGTAGACCTCGCCGCGGACCTCGAGGAAGGCCGGCAGGTCCTTGCCGTTCAGCTCGTTCGGGATGCTCTTGATGGTGCGGACGTTCAGCGTGACGTCCTCGCCGGTGCGGCCGTCGCCGCGGGTCGCGCCGCTGACCAGCTTGCCGTTCTCGTAGACGAGGTCGAGGGCGAGGCCGTCCACCTTCAGCTCGCACAGGAAGCCGCTGTCGTGGATCTGCCGCAGGGTGACCTCGCGCTCGAGCCGCTTGGCCCAGGCCTCCATCTGCTCGGCGGAGAACGCGTTCGCCAGGCTCTCCATCCGGGTCGGGTGCTGCACCGGGGTGAACAGCGTGGAGATCGGCACGCCGACCTTCTGCGTCGGCGAGTCCGGTGTCCGGAGCTCGTTGTACTGCTCCTCGAGGTCCTGCAGCTCGTGCATCAGCGCGTCGAAGTCCGCGTCCGAGATGGTCGAGGTGGCCAGGTAGTACCTGACCCGGTGCTCCTCGATCTCCTGGCTCAGGGCCGCATGCCGCGCCCGCACCTCGGCCGGCGCCGCCGGCTGCTCAGCTGCAGTCGTCTCGGGGATCTCACTCATGAGGCGAATTTACAGGGGAGCACCGACGATTTACGTGTTCTCTGCGGCCTCTGCAACTGCTTCTGCGGTACGACGCAACAGGTCGAGCCGACTGCGGGCATCTTGAGGTGAGGGAGCGGCGGCCAGACCGCAGGCCGGGGTGATGACGACCTTTTTCAGGAGTTCCGGGTCCAGGCCGAGCTCGCGCCAGCGGCGTACCAAGGGGGCGGCGGCCTGCTCGGGGTTCGGGAGTGGGCCTGTGGTGGCGACCAGGCCGGCGTAGATGGTGCTGCCGGCCTCGGCCGCCAGCGCGATCTGCTCCCAGCCCGGCTCGGTCAGCAGTGAGACGTCCACAGCGACACCGGTGGCCCCGGCCTTGGTGAACACCTCGATCGGCGGCCGTGCGGCGCAGCAGTGCACCACAGTGGGCGCTGCGCCGGTCACGAGGCTCAGCAGCTCAACAGCGCCTGGACCGTCCACCGAACGGTGTTTGCTCCAGCCAGATGCCGTAGGCACAGCACCAGCGAGTACGGCGGGCAGCCCCGGCTCATCCACCTGTACGACGACCTCCGCCCCGGGCACCCGCCGCCGTACCTCGGCCACGTGCTCGCCCAGCCCCAGCGCCAACGCGTCAGCCAAGTCCCGCCGAGCGCCGTGGTCGGCCAGCACCTTGTCGCCCCGCGGCAGCTCGACAGTCGACGCCAGCGTCCACGGGCCGGTCAGCTGCAGCTTCAGTGGCCCGGTGTAACCGTCCGCTAGCTCTTCGAGCGCATCGAGATCCTCTGCAAGCAGCGAACGCGCCCGCCGCTGGTCCAGACTCGCCCGCGGATCGCTCCCGCCTGTCAGCCGCCACCCCGCCGGCTGCAGGTCAGCAGCCAGCTCGGTCAGTACGGCGACCGCCCGGCTGACCATGTCGCCGTACGGACGCGCCGGAAGCTCAGCCAGGAACGGGATGTCCACGGCCTCGAGCAGCACCTTCGTCCACTCACGAATGTCGTCACCCGGAACCGAACCCAGGCCGGTTGTGGTCATGGGGCCTCCCGGCCTGGACTGAGGAGCGGAGGGAGCGAAGCGACTGGAGTGACGAGGGAAGGCCGGGAGTCACAGCCCCATGACCCCCGCGCCGGAGGCGCGGAGTTCAACACAGTCATGCGTGCTGTGCCGCCACGCGTGACACGGTGTCGATCGTGGCCGAGCCGATCACGCGTGTGCCGTCGTACAGGACGACTGCCTGGCCGGGTGCGACCGCTGACGCCGGCTCGTCGAAGTCGACCACGACCTGGTCACCCTCGACCCGCGCGGTGACCGCAACCTCCTCGCCGTGCGCACGCAACTGCGCCTTCGCCTGCAGCGTCGCGGTCGGCGCCGGTCCGCACCAGCGCGGCTTGGAGGCGATCAGCCGGGAGGCCGCGAGCTCCTCGCGCGATCCGACGGTCACCGTGCGGTCGACCGGGCTGATGTCCAGGACGAACCGCGGCTTGCCGTCGGCGGCCGGCGTACCGATCTTCAGGCCCTTGCGCTGCCCGACGGTGAACCCGTGTGTGCCCTTGTGCTCGCCCAGCTTGTTGCCCTGCGCGTCGACGATGTCACCGGGCGCCTCGCCGAGGTGCTTGCTGAGGAAGCCCGGAGTGTTGCCGTCGGCAATGAAGCAGATGTCGTGGCTGTCCGGCTTGGCCGCCACCGACAGTCCCAGTCGCTCGGCCTCCGCCCGGACCTCGGTCTTCGGAGTGTCCCCCAGCGGGAAGAACGCGTGCTGCAGCTGCTGCTGCGTGAGGACGCCGAGCACGTACGACTGGTCCTTGGCCGGGTCCACTGCCCGGTGCAGCTCCCGACCTCCGTCCGGCGTGTCCACGATCCGCGCGTAGTGCCCGGTCGCGACCGCGTCGAAGTCCAGCGCCAGCGCCCGCTCCAGTACGGCGCTGAACTTCACCTTCTCGTTGCAGCGCAGGCACGGGTTCGGCGTGCGACCGGCGGCGTACTCGCTGACGAAGTCCTCGACCACGTCGGCGTGGAACCGCTCGGCCAGGTCCCAGACGTAGAACGGGATGCCGATCACGTCCGCGGCCCGGCGGGCGTCACGGGAGTCCTCGATCGTGCAGCAGCCGCGGGCGCCGCTGCGGTACGACTGCGGGTTCCGGCTCAGTGCGAGGTGCACGCCGACCACGTCGTGCCCGGCCTCGGCCATCCGCGCCGCCGCGACGGCGGAGTCGACTCCGCCGGACATGGCTGCGAGTACCCGCATCAGGTGTTCCTTCCCACGTTCTGCAAGCCGGCGGACTTGGCCCGCTCCACCACCGGCACGATGTTGTCCAGGACGGCGTCGATGTCGGCCCGGGTGCTGGTGTGCCCCAGGGTGAACCGGAGCGACCCGCGCGCCCGCTGGTCGTCGTACCCCATGGCCAGGAGGACGTGACTCGGCTCGGCGACGCCGGCGTTGCACGCGGACCCGGTGGAGACCTCGATCCCACGCGCGTCGAGCAGCAGCAACAGCGAGTCACCCTCGCAGCCGCTGAAGGACAAGTGTGCATTGTTGGGCAAGCGGTCCGCCGGGTCCCCGGACAGCTGCGCGCCCTCGACGGTGCTCACGACTCCGCCGATCAGCGCGTCCCGGAGCTCGGTCAGCCTGCGGGCCTCGTCGGCCTGGTGCTTGATTGCGTGCTCCGCCGCGACCGCGAACCCGGCCGTCGCGGGCGCGTCGAGCGTACCGGAGCGTACGTCGCGCTCCTGGCCGCCACCGTGCAGCACCGGCGTCAGCTTGGTCTCCTTGTGGACGACGAGCGCGCCGATGCCGTACGGACCGCCCAGCTTGTGGGCGGACACGGTCAACGCGTCGACGCCGAGCTCGGCGAAGTCCACCGGCACCTGCCCGATCGCCTGCACCGCGTCGGTGTGCACGGGGATCTCGTACTCACGGGCCAGTGCGGCGATCTCGCGGACCGGCTGGATCGTCCCGACCTCGTTGTTCGCCATCATCAACGTGACGAACGACACGCTCTCCGGGTCCTGCTCGACGGCCCGCCGTACGTCGTCCGGCTGCACCCGGCCCAGCTCGTCGACCGGCAGCCACTCGATCTGGGCGCCCTCGTGCTGCGCCAGCCAGACGGCCGGATCGAGTACGGCGTGGTGCTCGATGCCGCTGAGCAGGATCCGGCGGCGGCGCGGGTCCTCGGCCAGGCGGGCCCACCACAGGCCCTTCAGGGCCAGGTTGTCGGCCTCCGTGCCGCCCGAGGTGAACACGACCTCGCTGGGCTGCGCGCCGAGCGCGGCGGCGATCGTCTCGCGGGACTCCTCGACCGTCCGGCGGGCGGCGCGACCGGAGCCGTGCAGGGACGACGCATTGCCGGTCCGCGCGAGGTGATGGCTCATCGCCTCGATCGCCGCCGGCAACATCGGAGTCGTCGCCGCGTGGTCCAGGTACACCGTGCGACGGTCGGAAGCAGTCATATCGGATTCAAGGGTATGTCCGCCGCGGTTGTTCCCGCTCCTCGGGCCTCAGCGGTGGGACAGCAGCCGGAGCGTGTCGGCGTGCTCGAACTGCGCCCCGATCCGCTCGAACTGCTCGGCCGCCTGCTCCAGCGGGGCCCGCTCACCGGTCAGCCGCCCCCTGGCTCGCAGCAGTACGGCATCCGACCAGGCGTTCTCGCTCACGGCACGCTGGAGATACTGCTCGGCGTCCGGGTACCGGAGCGCCGCCGCCAGTTCGGCACCGGAGGCCCACGCGTACGGCGCCCACCACGGCTCGGGGAACTCCTCGAAGGCCTGCTCAACCGATCTGGCCAACGTTGCCGACAGCTGCCCGCTGTCGAGGCGGTGCAGGGCCAGGCGGGCGTCGACGAAGGCTGCACTCGCCATCAGGCCTGGGGAGTCGGCTGCGGTGGAGACCTGGGCGATCTGCAGCGCACGGCCCTGCCAGACGGCGTCCTGACCAGTGCCGAGCAGTCCGTGGGTCAAGGCTGCGCACGAGGCGGCTGAGGCCATCCAGGACCGAGGCGGGCGGCCCGCCGTGGTCCAGCCGTTCCACATGACGTCCGCCGCCTGCACTGCTTCGTCGAACAGCCCGCTGAGGGCGAACGCACGGATCTTGCGCGGGGCCGTGATGTACGGGTGCCCGTGCACCGGGTCGTCCGTCAGCCGTGCGAGTCGGACGGCCTCTGGAAGGTCGCCGACCGACACGGCCGTCGTGGACGCGACATGGAAGGCGTCGGTGATCTCCGCGACTGCCCGCGGCTCGTGATCCGGCAGTGTGGCGGCTAGCTCGAGCCTCTCCTCGGCGGACCGCCGTGCATCGTTGAGTCGGCCGGCGCTGGCGACTGCTACGCCGTACGCGTCCAGAGCGTTCATCAGGTCGAGCGGATCGCCGGCCTTGCGTGCTGCATCGAGCGCTGCCTCCGCTGGGCCGACCTCCTGCCGCGATGCCCAGGCTCGTGCGATCAGGACTGGCACAGTGTCCACGTCCTTGGGGAGCAGGCTGGCGCCGTGGTCCGGCGGGGGCGGCATTGCCTCGTAGCGGTTGAGGATGGTGACCGCATAGGCCAATGCGTCCTGGTGGTTGTTCTCCGCGGCCGATCGCATCATCAGTTGGTAGGCGTGTGCACCGTCCGAGACAGCCAGCGCGGCGTCGGCTGCGTCGCGGAGGTCGTCGTACAGCTGGGTGGCGTCCGAGGCGTGCGCTGCAGCGGTCAGGTAGTGCTCGCGGGCCTCGACGAACCGCTTCCGGGCAAAGGTCAGGTGCGCGAGTCTGCGCGCCAACCGCCGTACGTCGGTGTCGGACCGGCTCACCGCTGCCCGCAGGTCGGCTGTCACCTGGTCGAACTCGCTCTGCCAGTCCTCGTGATGCTCCAGCCGCTCCTCCAGCCGGGCGGCGGTGCTGTCGGCCCAGGCAAGGTGCAGTACGGCGACAGCGTCGTACTCACCGCGTCCCTTGCGTTCGTCCAGCGCGTAGGCGCGGACCGTCTCCAGCATGCGCCACCTGCTCGTGCCGGCGAGCTGAGTCCGGTGCAGCAGGCTCTTGTCGGTCAGTCGGCCGAGCAGATCGCTCACCTCACCGCGACTGCTCGCTGGACTGATCGCTTCTGCTGCGCTCAGGTCGAAGCCGCCGACGAAGACGCCTAGGCGCCGGAAGAGGGCTCGTTCAGCATCGTCGAGGAGGTCGTAGCTCCATCCGATGACCTGCGCCAGCGAGTGGTGTCGCTCGTTGGGCCCGCGTCCGCCGGCGGCGAGCCGCAGTCGATCGTCCAGCGCGGCGAGCAACCCGTCCGGACCCAGCGAGTCGGCGCGGGCGGCAGCAAGCTCGATAGCCAGCGGTACGCCGTCCAGACCGGCGCACAGCTGTGCAGCCACTTCGTCGTCGGCGGCGAACTCTGGTGCCACCCGGTCCCGGAACAGCTGCTCTGCCTCGGACCCGAGCGCCAGCGGCCCCAACTGCACCGATCGCTCCCCCGTCACCCCGATCCGCTCCCGACTGGTCACCAGTACGGCGGTCTGCGGTGCCTGAGCGAGGATGCGGGCAACCAGATCGCCGACGTCCAGCACCAGGTGCTCGCAGTTGTCGAGCACGAGCAGAGTCCGCCCGCGCTGCAGTCGGGCGAACAGTGCGTCGAGGAGCGTGTGCGGGGGCTGCTCGCGTACGCCGAGGGCCTCGGCGACCGCGGCCACGACGAAGCCCGGCCGGACCGGGACCAGGTCGACGACGGCACCGCCGTACGGATAGTTGCCGGCGGCCTCGGCTGCGACGCGTAGGGCCAGCCGCGTCTTGCCGACGCCACCTGGGCCTAGCAGGCTGACCAATCTGTTGGTTTCGAGCGCGGCCAGGAGCTCGGTCTGCTCGTGCTCGCGGCCGACGAACGTCGTACCTGGGCCGGCCAGGGTGGTGAACTCGCGGCTCTCCTGCGTCAGCTCGGCAAGGCCCGCGAGCTCGTGGCGATCGGAGACGCCGTACTTGCGGAGCAGCGAGGAGACGTGGCTCTCGACGGTGCGGACGCTGATGTGGAGCTGCCGCGCGATCTGGGCGTTCGAGCGGCCGCCGGCGAGCGCGGCCAGCACCTCGGCCTCGCGGGCGGACACCTCTGGCGCACCGGTCACGGGCCCATCATGCCCGCTGGTCAGGCCGGTCAGTGGTGGTTCCGTGGCGAGCACGGATGACTTTCGGTGCCGGGGGCTCGCAGGCTGGACGACGTACCCGAAAGGAGCCGACATGGCACAGGAGATCCTCGACCAGCGGGCGACCGCGGTCATCGAGGCGAACAAGTACATGACGCTGGCCACCGTCGACGGCGACGGCCTGCCGTGGGCCACACCGGTCTACTTCACGCCCGATGGGCACGCCGACTTCTACTGGGTCTCGTCACCGGAGGCTGCGCATTCGGTCAACCTCACCCGGAACCCGGACGTCAGCATCGCGATCTTCGACTCCAGCGTCGCCGTCGGCCAGGCCTCGGCCGTCTACCTGCGCGCCCGCGCCGGGCTCGTGCCGGACGACGAGCTCGAACGCTGTGCGGCGTTCTACTCCGCCCGCCTGGCCGGCCTGCGCCACTTCACCGTCGACGAGCTTCGCGCGCCCGCCGACCTCCGCCTCTACCGCGCCCGCGCCACCGAGCACTGGATCCTGGTCCGCGGCCGCGACCCCGAATACGGCACCGGCATCGACTCCCGCCGCCCCGTCTGGACCTGAACCCTGCCAGCTACTCGCGCCAGCGACTGCGGTGCGTCCAGCCGATCACATCGGCGGCCCGGCGGCAGTCGTAGAGGGATGCGGTGGCGGGGAGGTCGGTGCGGATGTCGGTGTCAGGGAGGTACTGGGCGAGGAGCTCGTTGGTGGGTTGGAGCATGCCGGTGTCCTCGGCTGCGATCAGCAGTGCGGCGTAGCGGTCGGACTCCGGGCGCGGGTTGAGGGACAACACGCAGGCACGGGCCGCCTCGGCGAGGTCGACGTACCCCCAGAGGTTGCGGCGGTTGTCCTCGGGCGGCGCCTCGGTGATGTAGCGGCGTACTTCGCCGGGCGTGAGGATCCAGTGGAAGCGCAAGGCGGTGACCTGCATGGCGCGGCGTGCGTACATCTCGCCGGTCCGCTCCAGGACGTCCTTCGTCAGCGCGTAGGGATCGACGTACCGCGGCGGGGTCTCCTCGTCGATCGGCACCTCTGGTACGGCGAGCTCCTCCGGCGACCAGGCCGTCCCGTAGATCGACCCGCTGGACGCAAGCACCGCAGTCCGAATCCCCTGCTTCCACGCCTCCTCGAGCGCGTTGAACGTCGTCATCGAGTTGATGTGCACGAGGTCCGCCGGCGCAATGTTCTCCGGACTGGGAATCGCAGCACAGTGCACGATCGCCTCAACCCCACCCAACGACCGAGCCACCGCCTCCCGATCCAGCAGATCAATCGAGTCCCCGACCGCACCAAGTGCCGGGGAGACGAGGTCGGCCTCGACCACGTCGTGTCCGGCGGCGGACAGTTGGCGGCAGACTTCGCTGCCGAGTTTGCCTCGTGCACCACTCACCCAGATCCGCATCCAGCAGATGCTAGAGGACGTGGTGTCTGGAAATGCGGCGGCCCGGCTCGGGAGGGGACCGGGCCGGGCCGTCGCGGGGGGTCGGAGGTCGAGGGGTTACCTCCGGGTGACCGGCTCCCAGGAGGAAGGCTCCGGTCGGGGTGGCTGGGTCCCGGGGCGGGGACCCAGCGCGGGGGGTCAGGACTTGCGGGCGGTGATCTCCTGGGTGGCGGCCGGGAGGACCTTGTGGAGATCGCCGACCACGCCGAAGTCGACCAGCTCGAAGATCGGGGCTTCCTCGTCCTTGTTGACGGCGACGATGGTCTTCGAGGTCTGCATGCCGGCGCGGTGCTGGATGGCGCCGGAGATGCCGGCCGCGACATACAACTGCGGCGACACCGTCTTGCCGGTCTGGCCGACCTGGTAGGCGTGCGGGTACCAGCCGGAGTCGACGGCGGCGCGGGAGGCGCCGACGGCGGCGCCGAGGGAGTCGGCGAACGCCTCGACCGGGCCGAAGTCACCGCCGGTGCCACGGCCGCCGGACACGATGATCGCGGCCTCGGTCAGCTCCGGGCGGCCGGTCGCCTCGCGCGGCTTGGAGTCGGTGACGCGGGCAGTTTTCGCCACGTCGGAGACCGACACGTCGAACTCCTCCACCTCCGGCGAGGTCTCGGCCGCCTCCGGGGTGGCGGCGTTCGGCTTGACGGTGATGATCGGCGTGCCGTGGGTGACCTTGGCCTGGACCGTGTAGTTGCCGGCGAACACCGACTGCGTGGTGACCGGGCCGCCGTCGCCGGCGGTGACGTCGACGGCGTCGGTGATCAGGCCGGACTCCAGCTTGACCGCCAGCCGGGCGGCGATCTCCTTGCCCTCGGCGTTCGACGAGATCAGGATCGCGGACGGCTCGATCTTGGCCGCGACCTGCTGCAGCGCCTCGGCCTTCGGGGCCACCAGGAACTGGGTCAGCTCCGGGTTGGACAGCGCGATCACCTTGGTCGCGCCGTACTGTCCCAGCGCCGGCAGCGCGTCCTGCACGCCGTCGCCGACGAAGACCGCGACCGGCTCGCCGAGGCGGCGGGCGATGGTGAGGAGCTCAGCGGTGGTCTTGCGGACCTTGCCGGCGGTGTGGTCGACGAGAACCAGAACGTTGGACATGAACTGATCGCCCCTCAGAGGAACTTGTTGGTGGACAGGAACTCGACGAGCTGGGTAGCGCCGCTACCGTCCTCGTCGGTGACGATCGTGCCGGCGGTGCGCGGCGGACGGGCGGTCACCTCGACCACCTCGGTCCACGCCGCGGAGCCGCCCACCTGGTCGGCCGAGAGCTCCAGGTCGGCCAGCGACCAGGTCTGCACCGGCTTCTTCTTCGCGGCCATGATGCCCTTGAACGAGGGGTACCGCGGCTCGTTGGCCTGGTCCGAGACCGAAAGGACCAGCGGCAGCGTGCCCTCGATCGTGTCGCTCGCGGTGTCGCCGTCGCGGCGGATCCGCACGGTCTGACCGTCGACGGTGACCTCGGAGCCCAGCGTCACGGCCGCCAGCCCGAGCCGCTCCGACACCATCGCCGGCACCACACCCATCGAACCGTCGGTCGAGCCCATCCCGAACACGACCAGGTCGGCCTCGAGCTTGGCCAGCGCCTTGGACAGGATCAGCGAGGTGGCCACCGCGTCCGAACCGTGGATCGCGTCGTCGAGCACGTGGACACCGGCGTCGGCGCCCATCTGCAGCCCCTTCTTGACCGCGTCGGCGGCCTGCTCCGGCCCGACGGTCAGCACGGTCACCTCGGCGTCGCCGGCCTCCTTCACGGTCAGCGCGGTCTCGACGGCATATTCGTCCAGCTCGGACAGCAGCCCGTCGACACCGGCGCGGTCCACCGTGTTGTCCTCCGGGCGGAAGCGGCGGTCCGCGGTGGCATCCGGCACGAACTTCGCGCAGACGACGATCTTCATAACGTGTGGGACCCCTTCTGGTTAACGGTCTCTCCCAAGCCTGCCACGGATGTTACTCACGAGAAACATTCTCCCGTGCGAGTCCCATCACACCGTGCTTATCCGAGCCGCGGGGCACAGGACAAGTGGACACGGGTGTGATGTCGGAACACACACCGAACACACTCTGAACCGCGCACTAGGCTGACTCACGTGACCGAGACGTTACCGCTCACCGGCGAGAGAACAGCGCCCGGGATCTGGCACGAGAACTACTGGTTCGCGCGCCACGACGCCGCCTACCGCTGGATCACGGCCAACCTGTCATCGAACAGGACCGGCCGGGTCCTCGACGCCGGCTGCGGCGAGGGGTACGGCGCGGAGCTGCTCCGCCTGGCGGGCGCGGACTCCGTGACCGGTCTCGACTATGAAGATACGACCCTTCGGCACGTCCGCCGGGTTTATCCACAGATCAATGTGGTGCAGGGCAACCTCGTCCAGACCGGCTTCGCCGACACGACCTTCGGCTTCATCACGTCCCTGCAGACGATCGAGCATCTGTGGGAGCAGCCGCGGTTCATCGCGGAGTGCGCGCGCATCCTCCAGCCGGACGGCGTCTTGGTGCTCAGTACGCCGAATCGCCTGACGTTCCCGAGCGGGAACTGGTACCACACCCGCGAACTGACGGCCGCAGAGTTCACCGAACTGCTCGAGCCGCACTTCGAGATCACGCACGCGCTCGGACTTCACCACGGCGCCACGTTGCGCGAGTGGGAGCAGCAGCACGGCCCGTGCGTCGACGCGCAACTGGCCACCGAGCACGACGACTGGGCACCAGAGCTGCGGCAACTGGTGACCGGCACGCGGCACGAAGACTTCGAGATTCGCCCAGGAGACCTGGACGAATCTCTCGATCTGATCCTCGTCGCGAACCCTAGGGGCGAACGAACCGTTCGATGATCTTGCCGGCGATCAGGTAGACCAGCGCCGCGATCCCCCAGTTCACCAGCAGAGTGTTCTTCGCGGTCTCGAGCCGGAACAGGTCCTTGAACGGGCCCACCAGGTCGTGCCCGCGCTCCAGCACCCAGCGCACGATCTCGTTGCTCTGGTTCGTCTGGTCCAGGGCCGTGAACAGCGCACCGAGCGCCAGTACGGCGGCCGCCAGCACCGCGACCAGCCAGATCAGTGAGGCGATCAGGTTCCGCAGCCTCCGCACTCCGGAGCCCACCGAGCTCAGCGCCTGCTTGCCCTTACCCGAAGGGGAAGCCGCTTTGTTGCCCGCCGCACCGGTCTTGGCCGGAGCCGAAGCAGACGAAGCGGCGGACGTGGCCGGAACCTTCGTCACCGGCTTGGTCACCGCGGTCCCCGCCGGATCGTTGGCCCCGGCATCCTTCTCGGCGGCGGCCGAGGCCGCGGCCTTCTCCCGGGCCCGCTGCTCGGCGACGATCTCCGCCGCGGTCTTCGGCCGGGCCGGCTTGGTCACCGTCGCGGTCGACCCGCGGCCGCTCGCCTCGCCCGCGTCGCCACTGCTGCCCTTTGCGTCCGCCGGCGGCTTCACCGCCTTCTCCGCGTCCGCTGCCTTCTCGTCGTGCGTACCCACGTCGTCCATCTCCTCAGCCGGGGTCGGTTCCTCGTCCGCCGCCGTCGCGGTCGTGGCCGGCGGTCTCCTGCGCCGGCTGACCGGGACCGGGCGGGGCGACAGCCTGCGCCGGGCGCCCGCAAGCGGTGCCGGTGCCGCCGTCCTGCCGTCCACTGCCTGCACCTCCGGGTCCAGCCTTCGGTTCACGCCCACGTCCCGAACCGCCGCCGGCGGCTCGGGGCTCTCAAGCGCTTGTTCCAACGTAGCGCTGCCGGGTTCCGTCACGATCGGCACCGGGTCGACCGCGCGGGTCCGCGCCCGGGTGATCGAGTCGTCGGCGGCCGCCTGGTCGAGCAGCGACGGCGCCGGCTGCCCGCTCCCGGTCTGGTCAGCCACGCTGGATCTCCTCTCCGACGGTCAACCGGTCGGCCTCCGGCCGAACGTGGGGGACATAGTGCCCGACTGGTGAGTAACTTGAGAACCCCTCGTCGTCAACTCCCTCACCAGCCGCACTGTCGCCATCACCCTCAGCTTCCCCCGGTACGCCGTTCCTGCTCGGCGGCACCGGATCGCCGCCGGCGAGCAACCGGGCCGCGGTGCGGTCGTTCGCCGCGGCCAGCCCGACCAGGTAGGCCCGGCGGGCCGCGTCGGCGGCGTACCGGGCGGTGCGGTCGGCGACCACCACGGCCGGCACCCCGGCGGCGACGGCGTACGAAGGAATGTTGCCACGGGCAACACTGTTCGCGCCGATCACCACGCCGCGGCCGATGTCGGTTCCGCGGGTGACGGTGACCTTCGTGGCCAGCCAGCAGTCCGGGCCGATCCGGACCGGCGACTTCACCAGGCCCTGGTCCTTGATCGGCAGGTGCAGGTCCTCGGTCTTGTGGTCGAAGTCGCAGATGTAGGTCCAGTCCGCGATTAGCGTGGAGGCGCCGATCTCGACGTCCAGGTAGCAGTTCACCGTGACGTCGCGGGCGAACACCACCTTGTCGCCGATCCGCAGCGTGCCCTCGTGCGCGCGCAGCCGGGTCTCGTCACCGAGATGCACCCACTTGCCGAGCACGATCCGGCCGTGCCCGGGCCGCGCCACGATCTCCAGCTTCTTGCCCAGGAAGACGAATCCCTCGGTGATCACGCCGGGGTGACGCAGCTTGAACCAGGCGAACCGCCAGTAGCGCTTCAGGTAGTACGGCGTCCAAGCCCGATGGCGCACCACCCAGCGCAGATTCGCCGCGGTCAGCAACCGCATCAGAACACCCTACTGCGCGACACCTGTGATCGAGACGTTGTAGTACAGCTCGTCGGGCACGACGGCCGACAGCGCCTTGTCCACCTTCGACAGCTGCAGCCACGACTTGTAGGCGAACATCCGCCACCCGAACCCGAGCTTCTGCTCCGGTACGGCGGCCTCGAACGTCCGGATCGGCCACCCGACCCACGCCGCCAACAGCTCCTCGGTGACCGTTCGTACGTCGGCAGCACCCGCACGGGTCGCCATCCGGGCCAGCGTGTCCGGGTCGAACGTGTGCAGGTCGACCACAGCCTCCAGCGCGGCGGCCCGGGACGACTCGTCGAGCTCCGACTGCGGCCGGCGCCACTCGGCCAGGGCCGGCAGCTTGGTCAGGTTCGTGGTGGCCCACCAGGTGAACCGTGACAACCGCCGGGCCACGTAGTCGCCGTACCGGGTGGGTTCTCCGCAGATGACGAAGCGGCCGCCGGGCTTGAGCACGCGCAGCATCTCGCGGAAGGCGAGCTCGACGTCAGGGATGTGGTGGATGACCGCGTGCCCGATGACGAGGTCGAAGGTGTCGTCGTCGTACGGCAGCTTCTCGGCGTCGGCGACCTTGCCCTCGATCGCGAACCCGAGCGTCTTCGCGTTCTTCTTGGCCGCCTCGACCATGCCCGGGGACAGGTCGGTGACGTGCGCCTCGTCGAGAACGCCCGCCAGCTTGAGGTTCAGCGTGAAGAAGCCGGTGCCGGCGCCGATCTCGAGGGTCTTGCCGTACGGCCAGCCGTCACGTCCGGCGATCGCGACGAACCGGTCGCGGGCGTAGGTGACACAGCGTTCGTCGTACGAGATCGACCACTTCTCGTCGTACGTCGACGCCTCCCAGTCGTGGTAGAGCACCTGGGCGAGCTTGTTGTCGTTCCAGGCCGCCTCCACCTCTTCGGCGGTGGCGGCGGGCTTCTCAGCGGAGGTGGTCATCAGATTCCCTTGAACTCGGCCTTGCCCGGGCCGTTCTCGACGAAGGACTTCATCCCGATGGCGCGGTCCTCGGTCGCGAACAGCGCGGCGAACTGCTGCCGCTCGATCTCCAGCCCGCTGTGCAGGTCGACCCCGAGCCCGGCGTCGATCGCCTCCTTGGCGGCCCGCAGCGCGAGCGCGGCGCCCTTGGCGAACTGCGACGCCCACGCGACCGCTGCGTCGTACACCTCGGCCGCCGGGACGACCTTGTCGACCAGGCCGATCGACAGCGACTCGGCAGCGTCGACGAACCGGCCGGTGTAGATCAGGTCCTTGGCCTTGGACGCGCCGACCAGCCGGGACAGCCGCTGCGTCCCGCCGGCGCCGGGGATGATGCCGAGCAGGATCTCCGGCTGGCCGAGCTTGGCGTCGTCCGCGGCGATCCGGTAGTCCGCGCACAGCGCCAGCTCGCAGCCACCACCCAGGGCGTACCCGGTGATGGCCGCGACCGTCGGCTTCGGGATCGCGGCGACCGCGGACAGCGAGGACTGCAGCGGACCGGAGCGCTTGACCATGTCGGCGTACGACATGTCGGCCATCTCCTTGATGTCCGCGCCGGCCGCGAACACCCGCTCGCCGCCGTAGATCACCACCGCGCGGACCTCGTCGGAGGCCGTCGCCTCCAGCGCGGCGGCCCGGATCTCCTCCTGGACCTGGACGTTCAGCGCGTTCATCTTCGGCCGGTCCAGCCGGATCGTGCCGACACCGTCACTCACGGTGAGGTTGACGAACTCGCCCATCGTCTCGCTCCTAACAGCCTGAGGGGTCCTACCCGCCGGTCACATCCCCGGAACCGTACCGGACCACCATGCGCACTTGTACTGCGGGGAGGCTACAGATCGACCGGTTGACCCGAGACCGCGGACCGCCGCGCCGCGTCCACGATCTGCAGCGTCCGCAGGCCGACCGCACCATCGGGCTGCGGTACGACGGCCGGCGTCGCACCCCGGAGTGCCGGGCCCGACTCGCGGACCGCGTGCAGGAACGTGTGCAGCATCGACTCGTCGAGGTTGCCCCCGATCGCCAGGTACACCTCGCCCGACGCGTCTGTCCCGCCGACATGCGGCAGGAAAGGCTCGATCTCCACCGACCCGTTGGTCCCGGTCACCTGCAACGACACGCCACCCCAGGTCGGACCGTTGTCCGGCACGCTCCAGGAGCAGTCGATGGTTGCCAGCAGCCCGTTGTCGTAGGTGATCGTGACCAGGCCACCGGTCTCCACCTTGACGCCCTTGTCCTGGTGCAGGACGTGGTTCGCAGCCGCATAGACCCGCGTGGCGGAGGCACCACCGGTCAGCCCGTCGATCAGGTCGGCACAGTGCACGGTGTGGTCGACCAGCGCTCCCCCACCGGCCAGCTCGGCGTCGGTGAACCACTGCCGCTGGTCGTACGGGATCTTCCCGTTGTTCGTCCCCAGTACGGCGAACACGTCGCCGAGCCTCCCGGCCTCGACCGAAGCCCGCAGCCGCAGGTACGACGGCGCGAAGCGGACGGGGTAGGCGATCATCAGGATCGCCCCGGCCTCGGCGCACGCGGCCAGCATCGCTTCACCGTCGGCGACCTCGGTGGCCAGTGGCTTCTCGCAGAGCACGTGCGCGCCGACGGCCGCGGCCAGCTCGACCAGCTCGCGGTGGTAGGCGTTCTCGCTGGTCACCACGACGGCATCGGGTCCCCAGTCGAACAGTTCGTCGTACGAGTCGACGTACGCGACACCGTGCTTCTCGGCGAACTCCGCGCCACGTGCTCCGGCGTCCGGTGCGGACGCGCCGTCCGGGTCGGCCGTCAGTACGTCGACGTCCGGCATCGCGCCGAGCAAGGACGCGTACGACGAGGCGTGCGTGTGCGCGAACGAGGCGATCGCGACCTTCATGCCGCTGCTCCCGAGGGGTCGAAGGTGGTCATGTCGATGGTGCGGCCGGTCGCCATGGACGAGCGGGCCGCCTCGGCCAGATAGACCGCGGTTGCGCCGTCGGACGCGAGCACCCGGGGCTCCGGCCCACCGCGCAGCCCCACCGCGAGCTCACGAAGCTGCGTCAGGTACGGGCTCTCCCCCAGCGTCGACGCGGGGATCAGCAGGTCGCCGCCGACGGCGCCGTCCTGCAGTTCCTCGGCGTACCCGGAGTCGGCGTCCGACGAGTACTTCAGCACGCCGGTCGACCCCGCGACCTGGAAGCCGGACTGGAACTTGGTCCCGGTCGCACCCCAGGTCGCGCGACAGTGGCTGATCGCTCCGCTCTCGTGGGTCAGCGTGACGTGCGCGGCCACGTTGACCGGGCTGATCCCGTCCACGGTCGGCGGGTTCTGTACGGCGTACACGCTGGTGACCTCGCCGCACAGCCAACGGGCCTGGTCGAGGTCGTGGACCATCAGGTCCATGATCACGCCGCCGGAGCGGCCCACGTCGCGGTACCACCCGGCACCGGCCGGCGACGACGCCTGGCGGAAGAACCGGGCCACCGCGACGGCACCGATCCGGCCGGCGCCGATCGCGTCGTACGCCGCGCTGTAGGCCGGGAAGTACCGCACGACGTGGGCCGGGTAGACCTTGACGCCGGCCGCAGCGGCGGCAGCGATCACCTCGTGCGAGTCCGCCGCGGTCAGCGTCAGCGGCTTCTCGCAGATCACGTTCCGGCCCGCCTTGATCGCGGCCAGCGCGATCTCCTTGTGCGTCGGCGACGGCGTCACGATGTCAACGAAATCGACGTGCTGCAGCACGCTGTCGAGCGACGGCGCCACCTCCAGCCCGTACTGCTCGGCGAGGTCAGCCGCACCGGCCTCGGAGTGCACCAGGACGCGGGCGCCGAGTGCCTTCCAGGCCGACACGTGCACGTGCGCGATGTTGCCCGCGCCGATCAGGCCGACGGTCAGATCGGCCAACTGTTCCGACATGAGGTCCCTTACTTGAGTCCGGAGAATGCGATGCCTTCGACCACGCGACGCTGCAGCAGCACGAAGATGATCAGGACGGGTGCCATCGCCATCAGCGCCGCTGCCATCATCACACCGGGCGAGATGCTGCCCTGGTAGCCGCTGAGCGTAGCCAGGCCGACCGCGAGCGGCATCTCCTCGGGCGCGGAGGTGACCACCAGCGGCCAGAGCAGGTCCGCCCACGAGGTCAGCACGGTGATGATCGCCAGTGAGATCAGGCCTGGCTTGGCCACCGGCAGCACGACCTTCCAGAAGGTCTGCCACGGGTTGCAGCCGTCCAGCCGGGCGGCCTCCTCGAGCTCGACCGGGATCGACCGGAAGAACTGCATCATCAGGAACGTACCGAACGCGCTGAAGATGCCGGGGGCAACGATGCCGTGGATGCTGTTCAGCCAGCCGAGCTGCTGGATGATCTGGTACTGCGGGATCAGGTAGACCTGGCTGGGCACCATCAGGATGGACAGGATCAGCGCCAGCAGCACGCCCTTGCCCGGGAACCGCATCCGGGCGAACGCGTACCCGGCCATCGAGCACAGCACCAGCTGCCCGACGGTCCGGCCGACGGTGACCGCCACCGACACCCAGAACTGGTCCAGGAACGGCAGCCGCTGGAACACCTCGGTGAAGTTGCGCCACTCCAGGCCCTTCGGCAGCAGGTCCGGCGGGATCGCCTGGATCTCGGCCTGCGTGGAGACGGCCATCTTGAGCTGCCACAGGAACGGGAACATCATCACCAGGCTGCCCAGCGCCAGCAGCACGTGCGCGACCTTGTTGCTGCCCAGCCGCTCGTCCTTCACACCCTTAGTCATAGTTCACCCACCGGCGCTGCAGTCGGAACTGGACGACGGTCAGCAGGCCGACGATCGCGAGGATCAGGATCGCGATGGCGGCGCCGTACCCGCGCTCGTTGTCGACGAACGCGGCGTCGTAGAACAGGAAGACCAGCGACTGCGTCTTCGGCATCACCGGGTTCGTCGGGCCGAGCAGCGCGTACAACTGGTCGAACAGCTGGAACCCGGCGATGGTGGTGATCACCGACAGGAAGAAGATCGACGGCGTCAGCAGCGGCACCGTGATCGAGCGGAACTGCTGCACCGAGCCGGCCCCGTCCAGCGACGCCGCCTCGTACAGCTCGCCCGGAATGCCCTTCAGACCGGCCGACAGCACGATCATGTTGAAGCCGATCGACATCCACAGGCCGAGCAGCGCCACCGCGACCAGCGCGAACCACGGCTCGGTGATCCACGACGGGCCGTCGATCCCGATCACGCCGAGCGCCTGGTTCAGGACGCCGTAGTCCTTGTTGTAGATCAGCCGCCAGACCAGCGAGATCGCGGTCGGCATCGCGACGTACGGCAGGAAGAACAGCGTCCGGTAGACCATCGCGCCGCGCAGGCCGGGGCGGTTCAGCAGGCTGGCGAACAGCACCGCGAGCGGGATGCCGAGCAGCACGATCGCGGTGTAGACGACGGTGTTCAGGATCGCCCGGTAGACATCACCGTCCCCGACCAGGGTGCTGTAGTTCTCCGCGCCGACCCAGGTGCTGCCCCCGAACGGGCCGGTCTCGGTGAAGCTGTCGTACAGCGTCTTGACCAGCGGCCACAGGTAGAAGACCAACACGCCGAGGAACGTCGGCAGCACGAACACCCAGGGCCAGCCGCCCTCACCCGACCGGCGCCGCCGCGGGCGCACCGCCGGCTCGGGACTCCTGGTCCCGGGCCGGCGATCCGTTGTGGTCGCCGAGCTCACTGCTCTTTGCCCAGCGCCTCGTCCATCTTGGTCGCGACGTCCTTGGCGACGTCCGCGATCGGTTTGTCACCGCCGATCGCCGGGGTGAGCTCGTTGATCTCGAGGTTGTTCCAGACCGCGGTGTCCTTGGACACCGGGTACGGCTCGGAGTACTGCTCGGCCGCCTCGATGTAGGTCTTCAGGTTGTACTGCGGCGCCGAGTTCACGAAGTCGGTCTGGGTGCCGGTGAAGGCCGGGTTGGCCGCCCCGAGCTTGGCCTGGACCAGCGCGGCGTCCTTGGTGCCGAGGAAGGCCAGGAACGCGGCCGCTGCCTGCGGGTTCTTCGACTTGGCGCTCATCACGTTGCCGATGCCGTGGATCACCGTCCTGCGCTCGCCGGTCGGCGCCTTCGGGATCGGCACCACGGTGAAGTCGTTCTTGTACGGCGACTTCAGCGCCGCCGACACCACCCAGTTGCCGTTCCACATCATCGCGGCCTTGCCGTCGAAGAACCGGTCCTGGCTCTTGGTCTCGGCGTTCTGCGCGGCCGTCGGGGTGTAGCCGTTCTTCACCATGTCGGACCAGAACTGCAGCGCCTCGACCGACTTCGGGTCGCCGTACCCGGACTTGCCGTCCTTGACCACGAAGCCGCCGTTGCTGAGCATCGCCGGGTAGAAGTCGGCCTGGGTGCCGAGGGTGTCGCCGCTGGCCCAGATGTTCTTCGGGCCGAGCGCGGCCTTCAGCTTGACCGCGGCGGCCTTGTAGTCGTCCCAGGTCCAGTCCGCGGTCGGCGGGGCCACCTTGGCCTCGGCGAACAGGCGCTTGTTGTACCACAGCGCGATCGTGTCGAAGTCCTTCGGAATCCCGTACTGCTTGCCGTCCAGCGAGTACAGCTCGTTCAGCGCCTTCGGGTAGTTGGCCGGGTCGACCTGCTTGGCCCCGTCTTTGTCAGAGGTCAGGCCCTCCAGGGTCGCAAGCTGCTTGTTGGCGGCGAACAGCTGGAAGTTCGGGCCGTTCATCCAGAACACGTCGGGCAGGTTGTCCGAGGAGCCCTGCGTCTTCAGCTTGGTGAAGTACTGGTCGAAGGTGGCCAGCGAGATCGAGACCTTGACGTTCGGGTACTTCTGGTTGAACGCCTTGACGATCTCCTGCATCGCGGGTTGCTGGTTGACGTCCCAGATCGCGTAGGTGATGTCCCCCTTCACCTGCGCCGGGTCGTCGGGGACTTTCGCGTCGGACCCGCCACCGGATCCTCCGTTGTCCCCACAGGCGGCCAGCGAGATGGCCAGTACGGCAGCGGCCAGCACACCGGCCAGCCTGGACGAAAATCGCATTCGGGTGTCTCTCCTCGGCTCCGGCTCGAGAGCGGGAACATGTCGGGGGCAACGACGCCGGCCAGGAGTTGGGCCGGCCACCGAGTCACCTGCAGGGGGTGGGTTCAGGTAACTTAATAACGGTTCGTGCGTTTGTATCATTGCGCAGAGCCGTTCGCAACTACCCTCTCATGAGCACAACCAACATTGTTATCGATAACTCACCCCACACCCGCGCCGTTTTGAGAGGTCTTGTGCAGAATGTGCCGGTGACCGAAGCGACCGCCGCCCCGAGTGCTCTCGACACCGGGCTCCACCTGGGGGCAGTGGTCCAGACCGATGGCACGACCTTCACGCTGTGGGCTCCCGCCGCGGAGCGCGTCGAGCTGGCGCTGATCGCCGACGACGGCAGCCAGCGGAACCTTGATCTGGCCCATACCGGTGAGTTCTGGACCGGCTTCGCGCCCGGAGTGGGCCATGGGCAACGGTACGGCTACCGCGTGCACGGACCGTTCGATCCGTCCCACGGCCTGCGGTTCAACCCGTCCAAGCTGCTGCTCGACCCGTACGCGCGAGCCATCGACGGATCGCTCGACTACTCCAGTCCGCTCATCTACGACTCCTCCGACGGAGACTCCGCCGGCCACGTCCCGGTCGGCGTGGTCGTCGCCGAGTCGGAGCCGCCGCCCCCGATCAGCCGCCCGGTGCACTGGGGCGAGACGGTCATCTACGAACTGCACACCAAGGGGTTCACCAAGCGGCATCCCGACGTACCCGAGCATCAACGCGGGACGTACGCCGGGCTCGCACACCCGTCCGTGATCGCGTACCTCACCGACCTCGGCGTCACCTCGGTCGAGTTGCTGCCGATCCACCACTTCCTCACCGAGCCGGCGATCGCGGCTCGCGGACTGCCGAACTACTGGGGTTACAACAGCCTGGGGTACTTCGCGCCGCACGCGCCGTACGCGTCGTCGGGCTCCCGCGGTGAGCAGGTCGCGGAGTTCAAGGCGATGGTGGCCGCGTTCCATGCCGCGGGCATCGAAGTGATCCTGGACGTGGTCTACAACCACACCGCCGAGGGCGGCTTCGACGGGCCGACGCTGAGCTTCCGCGGGATCGACAACCGGGCGTACTACCGGTTGGGGCACGGCGGGACGACGTACGACGTCACCGGCACCGGCAACTCGGTCGACACCTCGCACCCGCAGGTCCGGCGGCTGATGATGGACTCACTGCGGTACTGGGTCGAGGAGATGGGCGTCGACGGGTTCCGGTTCGACCTGGCGGTGACGCTGATCCGGAACGAACGGCACGAGGTGGACACCGTCGACCACCCGTTTCTGGCCGAGGTCGCGGCGGATCCGGTGCTCGGCCGGGTCAAGCTGATCTCCGAGCCGTGGGACATCGGACCGTTCGGCTACCAGGTCGGCAACTTCGGCACCCCGTGGTCGGAGTGGAACGGCAAGTTCCGCGACAGCGTGCGCGACGTCTGGCGGAACACCTCCGACGGTGTCAAGGACCTCGCCTACCGGCTGTCCGGGTCCAGCGACCTGTACGGCGACGACGGGCGCTACCCGTACGCGTCGATCAACTTCGTCACCGCCCACGACGGGTTCACGCTGCGCGACCTGGTCAGCTACGACCACAAGCACAACGAGGCCAACCACGAGGACAACCGGGACGGCACCGACGACAACCGGTCCTGGAACTGCGGCGTCGAGGGCGAGACCGCCGACCCGGCCGTGATCGCGTTGCGGAAACGGCAGATGGCGAACCTGATGTCCACGCTGATCCTGTCCACCGGCGTGCCGATGCTCACCGCCGGCGACGAGTGCGGCCGGACGCAGCACGGCAACAACAACGCGTACTGCCAGGACAACGAGCTCTCCTGGTTCGACTGGTCGTTGCCCGAGGCCTGGTTCGACCATCTCGAGCTGACGAAGAAGCTGATCGCGTTGCGGGCGGCGCATCCGGTGCTGCGGCAGTGGCACTACTTCTCCGGGCAGCCGGTGATGGAGGGTGGCGGCCGCAAGGACCTGTCCTGGATCGCACCGCACGGCGGCGAGATGACCGAGGCCGACTGGTACGACGGCAACCTCCGGACGATCGGGATGTTCCTGGCCGGTGATGCCCTCCGCGCCACCGACGCCGCCGGCAACGCGCTGACCGACAGCTCGTTCCTCCTCGCCCTGAACGCGACCCCGGAGACCCGTCAGGTCGTCGTACCGGACGCCTCCTGGGCCCCGGCGTACGAGGTGGTCCTCGACACCAGCAACTCGATGGTGACCGAGGTCGAAGCCGGCGCCACCGTCCCGCTCGCCCCTCGCTGCCTGGTGCTGCTGCGCGCGCTCTGAGGGTCGTTAACCTTCCTCCAGTACATTCGTTGGTCACCTTCTGTTCATGTCTGGGGGGACCGATGTTTTTTCTGCGACGTGGGCCGGTTCGCGAACGGACGACGCCGATCGGCGTGCTGCACCGAGCCGTGACCCGCTGGGGTGAGGCTGAGCGGACTCGCTCGCGTTATGCGTTTCAGAAGTGGGTCGACGGGGTGGCGCTGCTTGATGTGCAGGCGCGGACCTACGCGGACTTCTGGCGGCGGCAGAACGAGCAGGCGCTCGCGGCCGAAGGGCCGCTCTGGGTCGTGCTTGGGGACTCGACTGCGCAGGGGCTCGGGGCGTCGTCGCCTTTACATGGGTACGTCGGGCAGGTGCTGAACGCACTGCGTCGGACGGGCAGTCCGTGGCGGGTCGTCAATCTGTCGCGGTCGGGTGCGCAGACTCGGCATGTGCTGGAAGACCAACTGCCGCTGATCGAAGGACTCCGGGCCGATCTGGTCACGTGTGGGATCGGGAACAACGACATCCTCGCCACGCCGCCGCGACGCTTCCGGACGCATCTGCGGTCGGTGATCGACCGGCTCCCGTCGTCGTCGGTGATGATGGACCTGACGGTGCCGGACCGGTTCTGGCGGGTGGGTGGCGTCTGCAGCCCGTACGTCACCGGTATCAACCAGTTCATCAGCACGACCGCAACCGGCCGCGGGCTGACCGTTGCGGAGGTGTCCCGGCATGCTCGTCCGCCGTGGCGCGGCATGCTTGCCCCGGACAGCTTCCACCCCAACAACCTCGGCTACCGCCGGCACGCCGACGCCTTGCTCGCTGCTCTGCCGGCAAACACGCTTGGCTGATACTACGGATCCGGATAATCTGGATCCGTGGAAGATGAGTTGTTGCTGGTCTTGCTGCAGCGGGCCACGCATGTGACGTTGCAGGTGCTGGGGACGGAGCTGGCCGACCTGGGGCTGACGGCTTCCGAGACGAACGTGCTGGCGAACCTGGCCGACGGTCGCGGGCGGACCGTGACGGAGCTGGGGGCTGCGGCGGGCGTGCGGCCGACGACGCTGACCGGCGTATTGGATCGGCTGGAGCAGAAGGGGCAGATCAGGCGAGCGCCGCGGCCGGGTGATCGGCGGGCGGTGGAGATCTCGCTGACCCGGGTTGGTGTGGAGAGCGCGGGGCGGGTGCAGCAGGCCTCCGCGGAGTTGGAAGAGCGGGCGCTGGCTGGGGTTCCGGCTGGTTCGGTGAAGCAGGCACGACGGGTGCTGACGGCGTTGGGGGCGGTATGAGCGAGTTCGACGAGTTGATGGGTGAGGTGATGGCCCGCGCGGACCGGTTCGGTCACCGGGAGCACGTGCAGCTGACGTGGCTCGCCGTACGGCGGTGTGGGACTGCTGCTGCGGTCTCGCTGATCAGCGACGGGATCCAGCAGACGGCGCGGTACGCCGGGGCGCCGCAGAAGTACAACGCAACGGTCAGCCGCGCGTGGGTCGAGCTGACGGCGTACCACATGGGCGAGTCCCCCGGTGAGTCCTTCGACGAGTTGTTGACCCGCAACCCGGGGTTACTCGACAAACGCCTCCTGACCCGCTTCTACAACTCCCGCACGCTCGCCTCCCCCGCTGCCCGACACGGCTGGGTAGAGCCGGACCTGCACGCCTTCCCCACCAGACCGCACTAGCCCCATCCCCACGGGGTGGGATTTCTTTACTTTGCCCCTGGGGCAGGGGGTTTGATGGGCGCGTGTTGACGATCAGCGAGTTCGGCCGCCGTACCGGGCTGTCTCACAAGGCCCTGCGGTTGTACGACGTGTCCGGGCTGCTGCCACCCGCGCAGGTCGACCCGTCCAACGGGTACCGGCTGTACGGCGAGGAGCAGCTCGAGCGGGCGCGTCGGATCAGCGTGCTGCGGCAGCTGGACATGCCGCTCACCACGATCGCCGAAGTACTGGCGGGATCGGACGAGGAGGGCCTCATCCGCCTGGACCGGTGGTGGGCGGCCGAGGAGGCGACGACCGCGGCCCGGCGGGCGACGCTCGAGTACCTCCGGGACCGCCTCTCACGATCGGGTACGCCCGGTCTGTCACCCCGGCCGGTGCTGACACGCGCCGTACCGGAGACGAAGATCGCGACGATCCGGGACGACACCGACCAGCAGTCGCTGATCGGCGTGATCGTGACCTCGACCGACACCATCCGCCGGTACCTCACCGACGCCGGCGCGACGCTGACCGGCGAGTCGTGGGTGATCTACCACGGCCCGGTAACGCCGGAGTCCGAGGCGACCGTCGAGGTGTGCGTGCCGTTCGAGGGGCTGGTGGATCCGTCCGGGCCGATCGCGATCCGGGTCGAGCCGGCGCACCGGGAGGCGTACTGCACGATCACGATGGACGAGTGCGCGTACCCCCGGATCATGCTCGCCTACGACCTGGTCACCGACTGGGTCCGTACGTCGCGCGCCGCAACCGCCGGCCCACCGCGTGAGGTCTATCGGCCCGACTGTCACCTGATTCCACGCGACCAGCCGGCCGTCGACATCGCCCAGCCCATTCTCTGAGGGAGTTTTTTGATGGACTACGCCGTACAGACCCCGTACAGCGACCCGGGTGCACACGCGCACCTGTACGACGCTTTGCCGGACGACGTCGCCGGGATCGCCGCGGTGGTCCGCAACCTGGTGATCCACTACCGCGGCGGCGGGATCGAGTTCACCGGCGAGCGGCTCGCCGAGATCGACCACCGGTGGGTCTCGTCGATGCTGACCACCGACCAGAACCGCAACGGCACCGCGCTCGCCGAACCCCGCGAGCCGTTCGACCGGATCGTCGGCTGCTGCCGCGACTTCACCCTGCTGACCGTGTCGGCCCTTCGGCACAAAGGGATTCCGGCCCGCAGCCGGATCGGGTTCGGCGACTACTTCCGCGACGGCTACCACCACGACCACGTCGTCGCCGAGTACTGGAACGGCGACCGCTGGGTGATGATCGACGCCCAGCTCGACCCCGCCGGCGACCACAAGTTCGACCTGCAGGACATGCCGCGCGGCCCGTTCCTGAAGGCGCCACGCGGGCCGTTCCTGTCGGCGGCAGAGGTCTGGCTCGGGGTGCGCTCCGGCGACCTCGACGAGTCTCTCTTCGGCATCGGAGCCGAGTCGCCCATCGGCGGCGGCTGGTTCATCCGCAACTACGTCCACTACCAACTCGCCCACCTCCAAGGCGACGAGCTCCTGCTCTGGGACAACTGGGGCACGATGACCGACACCCTCGACGGCGCCGACATCACCCTCACCGACCAGATCGCCACCCTCTTGATTGCCTCCGACAACGAAGACGAAACCGCCACCAAGGAGCTGACCGAGCGCTACCGATCCAACCCCGACCTGCACCCCACCGGCCGCTCCTACATAACCTCCCCCACCGGTGCCCCCCACACGTGGGTAGACCTAGTACGCCCAGCGGCGTAGTCCACACTCGCGACCGCCGAGCGCGGCATGCTCGGCCACAGCCGGGGGCGGCACACTCGGACCACCGAGGCCGCGCACTCCGACCGACCGCCCGGGGTGGCGCACCCCCACCACCGGCGCCGCGCACTCCGACCGACCGCACGGGGTGCCGCACTCGGCCGACCGCACGGTGCGGCGTACTGCGGCGACCCGGGGGCCGACGTGCTCCGGGGCCGAGGTGCTCCGGCGACGGCCGGAGTGGTGTGCGCGCGCCACCGCCGGAGTGGTGTGCTCTGCCCGCGGCCGAGGGTGTGCACACCTTCTGGGGACCTGGAACAGATGGTGACCTGTTCAAGCACCCCAGTTGGTGTTCGACCCCACGCCTGACGGCTGCAACTCTTCGGCAGTACGACGTTCGTCGTACTCCGGCGACCACCGGGGCCGACGTGCTCCGACGACGGCCGCGAGCACGCTCTGCAATCAGCGGCGCACACCTCGGCAACCACCCGAGGCGACGCTTTCCGGCGACCACCGGGGCTCGCGTGCTCCGGGGCCGACGTGCTACGGCGCAGGCCGGAGTGGTGTGCTCGGGCGACGGCCGCGAGCGTGCTGGGCCAGCGGCGACGCACCCCGGCAACCACCCGAGGCGACGCTTTCCGGCGACCACCGGGGCTCGCCTGCTCCGGGGCCGATGTGCTCCGGGGACTGCCGAGTGGTGCTCTGGCGACCGCCTGAGTGGTGTGCTCGGCCGGCGGACTGGGGAGTGAACACCTTCTGGGGACCTGGAACAGGTGGTGACCTGTTCAAACACCCCAGTTGGTGTTCAATCCCACGCCTGGTGGCTGCAACTCTTCGGCAGTACGACGTCCGTCGTACTCCGGCGACCGTTGGGGCCGAGGTGCTCCGGGGCCGACGTGGACCGGCGACTGCCGGAGCGGTGTGCTCGGACCACGGCCGGAGTGGTGTGCTCGGGCGACTGCCGGAGGTGTGCTCGGCCGGCGGCCGGGTGTGAACACCTTCTAGGGACCTGGAACAGATGGTGAGTTGTTCAAACACCCCGGTTGGTGTTCAATCCCACGCCTGTGGCTGCAAACTCTTCGGCAGTACGACGTCCGTCGTACGGCGGGTGTCTCCGTCGGGCCGACGCGTGGGGTGGGCCCGTCGCTCAGGATCTAGGTAAGTGATCCGAGCTGACGGGAGAGGGAGATGAGTAGCGCGGCAATGCAGGGCTCGACCACGGCGGCGCAGCCGTGGCGGCTGGGCGGCAGGACACGGAAGGCCGTGCTGGTGCTGCACATCGCGTCCGTCGGCTCCTGGCTGGGCATCGATGTGGTGATGGCAGTCCTGACCTTCACCGCCCTCGGTACCGACAGCGAGAGCACGAAGATCCTGTGCTTCCGGGTGCTGGAACTGGTGACGGTCTGGCCGATGACGGTGTCCGGCCTGACCTGCCTCGTGACCGGGGTGCTGCTGGCAGTTGGCAGCAAGTACGGCCTGACGAAGTACTGGTGGGTCGTCGTGAAGCTGTTCCTCAATCTGCTCCTGAGCAGCCTGGTCCTGCTCTCACTACGCCCAGGCGTAGCCGAGATCGCCGACCGCGCCGGAGCAGGAGACGTCGGCATCCCCCTCGGCGACATGATCTATCCCCCGATCGTCTCGCCGACGTTGCTGATGTTCGCGGTCATCCTCTCGGTCTTCAAACCCTGGGGCCTACTACGCAAGAAGAACCGCCGGTAACGAGCACACCTAGTACGACGACGGCCCCGAAGCAAACGGCTTCGGGGCCGTGCCTCCTTTGCGACGTACGCGGACGAGCCGGTCCCCCAAGCCGCGCGCCTGCTCGTCACAGTGCAGCAGGCGCGAGCACGCGACGTAGGAGCGGGCGTAGCGGCGCCTGGGAAGGACGTGCGTGGGAAAGTAGTAGGCCCCGCCTGGTGAGGCAGGCGGGGCCTGGGTGTTAGAACTCGGAGCCGGCAGGCAGGTCCGGGGTGGACGGGTCCTCCGGGTCGGAGGGGCCGGCGGCGAGGCCAAGTTCGGCCGGGCTCGCCAGTCCCTTGTGCTTCGGGACGACGCGGACGGTGTAGCCGAAGGGGCCGGTGCGGTCGAGCTTCAGCTCGCCTTCGTAGCGGTGCCGGTTGCCGTCGTACGTCTCCGCCAGCGACAGCGACGCCCGGACCGGCTCCTTGATCTCGTCGTTGGAGTCGACCCGGCCGTGCATCACCTCGACGTCGATGTCTGCCGGCGCGAGGTCGCCCAGCGCCGCGAAGGCGCGGATCCCGACGGTCGTTCCAAGCTGCGGTACGTCGCCCAGGCCCTGCAGCTCCACGTGGTCGACGCGGATCTGCGGCCAGGCCGCCCGGACCTTCTTCTTCCACGCGGCCAGCTCGCGCGCACCGTCGTACGTCGCGTTGAGAGAGCGCGAAGACAGCGCGGACGGGACGTACAGGCGCTCGACGTAGTCGCGGACCATCCGGGTGGCGAGCACCTTCGGGCCGAGCTCCTTGATCGTGTGCCGCAGCATCTCGATCCAGCGGCTCGGCACGTCGCCGTCGTAGAAGCGCGGCGCGACCTGCTTCTCGATCAGGTCGTACAGCGCGTGCGCCTCGAGGTCGTCACGCCGGTCGGTGTCCTCGATGCCCTCGGCGGACGGGATCGCCCAGCCGAACTCGTCGTCGTACCACTCGTCCCACCACCCGTCGCGGATGGACAGGTTCAGCGCGCCGTTCAGCGCCGCCTTCATGCCGGACGTGCCGCACGCCTCGTAGGGACGGAGCGGGTTGTTCAGCCAGACGTCGCAGCCCGGGTACATCGGCTGCGCCAGCGCGATGTCGTAGTCGGGGACGAACACGATCCGGTGCCGGATCTCCGGGTCGTCGGCGAACCGGACCATCTCCTGGATGAGCTTCTTGCCGCCCTCGTCGTGCGGGTGCGCCTTGCCCGCGATGACGATCTGGATCGGCCGCTCGGGGTGCGTCAGCAGCGCCTTCAGGCGGGCCGGGTCGCTCAGCATCAGCGTCAGCCGCTTGTACGACGGAACGCGCCGGGCGAACCCGACGGTCAGGACGTCCGGGTCGAGGATCGAGTCGACCCAGCCGAGCTCGGCCTCGGACGCGCCACGGTTCAGCCAGGACTGCCGGACCCGGGCCCGGGTGTCGTCGATGAACCGCTGCCGCAGCAGCCGCTTGGTCTCCCAGATCTGCGCGTCGGTGGTCTTGTCCAGACCGGCGAAGATCCCGTCGGTGTCCGCGGTGTCGGTGGTCGCCAGCGTGAGGTCATTGATCTCCCGCGCCACCCACGTCGGCGCGTGCACGCCGTTCGTGATCGAGGTGATCGGTACGTCGGACGCGTCGAAGCTCGGCCACAGTCCGGCGAACATCCCCCGGCTGACCACGCCGTGGAGCTTGGACACGCCGTTGGCGCGCTGGGCGAGCCGCAGACCCATGATCGCCATGTTGAAGACGCCGGAGTCGCCGCCCTCGAAGTCCTCGGCCCCGAGCTCGAGGATCCGCTCGATCGGGACCCCTTCGCCGAACGCGTCCGGCGAGAAGTGCTGCTGGATCAGCTCGACCGGGAACCTGTCGATCCCGGCCGGCACCGGGGTGTGGGTGGTGAACACGGTGCCGCCGCGGGCCACCTCGAGCGCGGTGTCGAAGTCGAGGCCCTCGTTGGCGGCGAGCTCGCGGATCCGCTCGATGCCGAGGAAGCCGGCGTGGCCCTCGTTGGTGTGGAACACCTCGGGCGCCGGGTGGCCGGAGATCCGGCAGAAGGTGCGGACGGCGCGGACACCGCCGACGCCGAGGAGCAGCTCCTGGAGCAGCCGGTGCTCGGTCGTGCCCCCGTACAGCCGGTCGGTCACCTCGCGCTCGGCGGGCTCGTTCTCCTCCATGTCGGAGTCGAGCATCAGCAGCGGCACGCGGCCGACCTGGGCGACCCAGATCTGCGCGCGGAGCTCACGGTTGCCGGGCAGCGTCAGGGTGACGGTGGCCGGTGCGTCGCCGTCGCGGAGCAGGCTGATCGGCAGCCCGTCCGGGTCGACCAGCGGGTACCGCTCCTGCTGCCAGCCCTCGCGGTTCAGCGACTGGGCGAAGTACCCGTGCCGGTACAGGAGGCCGACACCGATCAGCGGTACGGCGAGGTCGCTGGCCGCCTTGAGGTGGTCACCGGCCAGGATGCCGAGACCGCCGGAGTACTGCGGCAGCACGTGGGTGATGCCGAACTCCGGGGAGAAGTAGGCCACCGAGCTGACCGGGGAGCCGGCTTCGGTCTGGAACCAGCGGTCGTCGGTCACGTAGCCGTTCAGGTCGGCTACGGCCAGCTCCAGCCGGCGCAGGAAGGCGTGGTCGTTGGCCAGCTCGTCGAGCCGGGCCGCCGGGACCTCACCGAGAAGCTTGACCGGGTCACCGCCGGTGCTCCGCCACAGCTGCGGGTCGACGGCCTCGAAGACGTCCTGCGTCTCCGGGTGCCAGGCCCAGCGGAGGTTGTTCACCAGGGTGCCCAACCCGGTCAGCGGCTCGGGCAGGACAGGGCGGACGGAGAATCGTCGTATCGCTCGCACCGGGACACCGTACCGGCCCTTGCGGTGCGAGGCACCCTCGGGATGCATCGATCTTGCAACGCAGGCAAGATTTTGCAGAGACTTTTCCAGCCCTCGGTCACCTGGGGTCCACGCTGTGGACCGAACCGTGACCACGACATGTAACCAGTCGTCGGTGGGAACCGCTAACGTCAGTCCTGAAGTTGTCCAGATATCGTCCGCATCCGCCGAATCCGCAATCCGGCGGATCTTGATTTGAGCCAGGGAAGGTTCGTCTACGCCATGACTGGGCGCATCCCGATCACCGACGTCACCCCGACCGTCGACGCCGGAGCGTATCCGGCCAAGGCAGCGGTCGGCGAGACCTTCACCATCGCGGCAACGGTCTTCCGCGAAGGCCATGACGCGGTGAACGCGAACGTCGTGCTGACCTCGCCGGGTGGGCAGACCAGACGGATGCTGATGACCCCGGTCGGTCAGGGCAGCGACCGCTGGACCGTCGACGTGACGCTGCAGGAGCAGGGCGCGTGGACGTTCGCGGTCGAGGGCTGGAGCGACCCGTACGGGACCTGGCGGCACAACGCCGAGATCAAGGTGCCGGCCGGCCTGGACGTCGACCTGATGTTCGCCGAGGGCGCCGCGTTCTTCGACCGCGCGGCCGCCGGCGTGCCCCCCGCCGTACGTGCCGACCGGGCCACGCTGGGCGACGCCGCGCAGGCGCTGGCCAACGGCGCGTTGCCGCCCGAGGCGCGGCTGGCCGCGGGCATCTCGCCGCAGGTCCGGTCCGCGCTCGGGCGCTACCCGGTGCGTGAGCTGATCACCTCGTCGGAGACTTTCCCGGTGTGGGTCGACCGGCAGCGCGCACTCTTCGGCAGCTGGTACGAGTTCTTCCCGCGGTCGGAGGGAGCGTCGTACGACGAGGAGACCGGGCAGTGGAAGTCCGGCACGTTCCGGACCGCCGCCAAGCGGTTGGACGCGGTCGCGGGGATGGGCTTCGACATCCTCTACGTGCCGCCGATCCACCCGATCGGCCACTCGTTCCGCAAGGGCCCGAACAACACCCTCGACCCGAAGCCGGGTGACCCCGGCTCGCCGTGGGCGATCGGCTCCGAGGACGGCGGCCACGACGCGATCCACCCCGAGCTCGGCACCTTCGAGGACTTCGCGTACTTCGTCGGCCGGGCCCGCGAGGTCGGGCTCGAGGTCGCCATCGACCTGGCACTGCAGGCGTCACCGGACCACCCGTGGGTGAAGGAGCACCCGAAGTGGTTCAGCGTCCGCGCGGACGGCTCGATCGCGTACGCCGAGAACCCGCCGAAGAAGTACCAGGACATCTACCCGATCAACTTCGACAACGACCCCGAGGGCATCTACGCCGAGGTGCTGCGGATCGTCAAGCTGTGGATCTCGCACGGGGTGACCGTGTTCCGGGTCGACAACCCGCACACCAAGCCGGTCAACTTCTGGGAGTACCTGCTCGGTGAGATCCGCAAGACCGACCCGGACGTGGTGTTCCTGTCCGAGGCGTTCACCCGGCGGCCGATGATGCGCGAGCTGGCCAAGGTCGGCTTCCACCAGTCCTACACCTACTTCACCTGGCGCAACGAGAAGTGGGAGCTGGAGGAGTACCTGCAGGAGCTGACCCAGGAGACCGCGCACTTCCTGCGGCCGAACTTCTTCGTCAACACGCCCGACATCCTCACCGCCTACCTGCAGTACGGCGGCCCGGGCGCGTTCAAGATCCGGGCGGCGATCGCGGCGACCTCGTCACCGACCTGGGGTGTGTACGCCGGGTACGAGCTGTTCGAGCACGTCGCGCTGCGGCCGGGCTCGGAGGAGTACCTGGACACCGAGAAGTTCCAGCTCCGGCCGCGGGACTGGGACGCCGCTGCCGCCGAGGGGCGCACGCTGGCGCCGTACCTGACGCTGCTGAACAACATCCGCCGCCGTCACCCCGCTCTGCAGCAGCTGCGCAACCTGTCGCTGCACACGGTCGAGGACGAGGCGATCATGTGCTACTCCAAGCGGATCACCGCGCCGGACGGGCACAGCGACACACTCATCGTCGTGGTGAACACCGACCCGCACTCGGTCCGCGAGTCGATGGTCCACCTCGACATGGCCGCACTCGGCATGCGCCCCGAGGACACCTTCACCGTGTACGACGAGATCAGCGGAGCCACCTGGCGCTGGGGCCAGCAGAACTACATCAAACTCGACCCCAACGGCGAACCAGCCCACATCCTCGCCGTCCGCCGCGGCCAGGCCTGACCCACGCGGCGTGTTGCGAGCTGTCGCTCGCGCTCGACGGCGCGGCCGGCGCCTTCGCCGAGTCAACTGAACTGACGGGCGCATGGGACTGCGGTGTGCCGCGAGCCGACCTCCCCGCGAGAGCCGACGGACTGCGGAATGAACGGAGGCGCGGCGCGGATCCCAACCTGACCCGCGGCGTGAGATCCTCGCCCCCACAACAAGGGGGCGAGGATGTCGGTTCTGGATCGGATACCCGCGGAGACCCGCCGGAGGACGGGGTGGATCCTGCTCCGGCTCACGCCGGGACGTGGGACCGACCACATGCGCGGGGCTGGATCAGAGCGGGACGGTTTCTGGGTATTTGAGGCCGAGGCCGGTGTTGAGGGCGACTACCTGGTCGTCGGGGTGGATCCAGTTGGAGTCGCGGAGGCGTCGTACAGCGGCGAAAGTGGCAGCGCCTTCGGGGCAGATGAAGGTGCCTTCCAGGCGGGCGAGCAGGTGTTGTTCGGCCAGGATGGATTCGTCGTCGACGGCAACGGCGCAGCCGTCGGTGTCCGCGATCGCTTGCAGGACGAGGAAATCGCCGAGCGCCTTCGGGACCGTGATGCCGAAGGCAATGGTTTGGGCGTCCGGCCACGGCTCGCTCTCGGGCAGGCCCTTCTCGTACGCCTGCACGATCGGCGCACAGCCGGTCGACTGTACGGCGACCAGTCGCGGCAACGGCCCGTCGACCCAGCCGAGCTCGCGAAGCTCGACCAGCGCCTTCCAGATCCCGATGATGCCGACCCCGCCACCGGTCGGGTAAAGGATCACGTCGGGCATCCGCCAGCCGAGCTGCTCGGCGATCTCGAGGCCCATCGTCTTCTTGCCCTCGATCCGGTAGGGCTCCTTCAGCGTCGAGACGTCGAAGTACCCCTCCTGCTCGCGGATGTACGCCGCCGCGTCGCCGATCAGCCCGTCGACCAGGTGCAGCCGCGCGCCGACCACCTTCACCTCGCGCCGGCAGATCTCCGGAGCCGCGACCGGCATCGCGATCAACGCCTCCATCCCGGCGCGGGCGGCGTACGCGGCCCACGACGACCCCGCGTTCCCGTTGGTCGGCATCGCGATCCGCCGTACGCCGACCTCGTACGCGCGAGACACGCCGACCGCCGCGCCACGGGCCTTGAAGGTGCCGGTCGGGATCAGTCCCTCGTCCTTCATCAGCAACCGGTCGACCCCGACCTCGCGCCCGTACCGCGGCAGCGGCAGCAGCGGCGTCATCCCCTCCCCCAGGGTCACCACGTTCTCCGGCGCCCGCACCGGCAACAGTTCGTGGTACCGCCACAGATCCGGCGGCCGCGCGGCCAGCTCGTCCTTGGTCAGCGTCACCGCACGTACGTCGTACCGCGCCAGCAACGGTGATCCGCACGGGCACAGCCCGATCACCTGATCGGCGTCGCGCACGGTCCCGCACCGCGGGCATTCGAGGTGGCTCAGCGCTGAGAACGTCACAGCTGCTGAAACTACCCCGCCCGCAGGTTGGTGATCGCCGGCCGTTGGTGATCGGTGAGCCGGAACCCGATCCCGCGGACCGCGTCGATGGTGACCGTGGTGCCGAGGTCGTCGAGTTTGCGGCGCAGCCGCTTCACCACCGAGTGGATGTCGGCGGTGCCGCGCAGGTGCCGGTTTCGCCAGACGGTCTGGTGCAGCGCGTCGTACGTCCAGACCCGCAGCGGCGCCGACATCAGCCGGCTGAGCAGGTCGTGCTCGAGCTCGGTGAGCTGGACCTCGCGGTCGCGCCACTGGGCGACCGCGCGCAGCCGGTCGATGGTCAGCACGTCGGCGTCGGGGTCGCCGTCGGTCGCCTTCGCGGACGTCGCGTCGACCTCGACGGGCTCGGGCGGCTCGGGCTGTTCGGGGGCCGGCGGTGGTTGCCGGCCGGGGACCAGCAGCCGGCGCAGTTCGTCCAGGCTGGACACGAGGAGCAGCGGCGCGACGTCGTCGACACGTTCGGCGAGCCGGACACGGTCTTCCGGTGAGGCCGCCACCGCGATCAGCAGTGGGAAAGCCTTCCGGTCGGACGTGGTCAGATCGACGTCCGCTGGGGCGGGGACACGGGCGGTGACCATCTGATCACGATGTCAACCTCTGCCTTGGATCGTCAACGAACTGCCAACCTTTGACTACTTTGCCTGGATCGGTGCGACGGTTAGTCACATCTTGCTTACGAAGTGTGCTTGTTACCACGTTGTTCTGACACATAAGGTCCACGTCAGGCTCGCGGTGTCACATGCCGCGACCTGGGGGGCACGCAGCGTTCGCGCCACGGACCAACCGCCCGTGCGGACCGCGGCCTGCACCTCTGCACCAGATGACTCGGGGGAGTCGACTCGGGGTCGTTACGAGTGAGGGGCTGCAGAGATGTCACATCAACGAAGAAGGGGCCTGGCCAGATCCCTGGTCGGCGCCCTGGCGACGGTGGCCGTCGTCGCGACCGGGATGGCCGCCGCCGGCCAGGCCCAGGCCGCACCGCCCACCAAGCCCGAACAGGCGGCGAGCAAGATCAAGCCGGACCTGAAGGCCAAGCTGGACGGCAAGGACGCGAAGGCCGCGACCGACTACTGGGTCCGGTTCGCCGCCAAGGCCGACCTGACCGCCGCCAGCCGGATCACCGACTGGAACGAGCGCGGCACCGCAGTCGCGGCGGCGCTGAAGAAGACCGCGGCCGACAGCCAGGTCAAGGTGCGCGCCGAACTGGACGCGCAGAAGGTCAAGTACCAGTCGTTCTGGGGCACCAACGCGATCCGGATCAACAGCGGCACGCTCGAGCTGGCCCAGAAGCTGGCCGGCCACGCCGAGGTCGAGGGGCTGTACAACCCGGTCGCGATCGAGGTGCCGCCGGTGACGCCGGGCGAGCAGAACCACGAGATCAACGCGCTCGAGTGGGGTATCGCCAACATCAACGCCGACGACGTCTGGTCGCAGTACGGCGACAAGGGCGCGGGCATCGTCATCGCCAACATCGACACCGGGGTGCAGTACGACCACCCGGCGCTGGTGAACAGCTACCGCGGCAAGAACGCCGACGGGACGTTCGACCACAACTACAACTGGTTCGACGCGGCCGGCACCTCGCCGACCGCACCGTCCGACGGCAACGGCCACGGCACCCACACGATGGGCACCATGGTCGGCGACGACGGCGCGGGCAACCAGATCGGCGTCGCGCCGGCGGTCAAGTGGATCGCCGCGAACGGCTGCTGCCCGAGCGACGCGGCCCTGATCAACTCCGGTCAGTGGATGCTCGAGCCGACCGACCTCAACGGGCAGAACCCGGACGCCAGCAAGCGGCCGGACATCATCAACAACTCGTGGGGTTCGCAGCTGCCCTCCAACGACCCGTTCATGGAGGACATCACCAACGCCTGGAAGGCGTCCGGCATCTTCGGCGCGTGGGCGAACGGCAACAGCGGTTCGCTCGGCTGCCAGAGCAGCGGATCGCCGGGCTCCCTGGCCAGCAACTACTCGGTCGGGGCCTACGACATCAACAACAACATCGCGTCGTTCTCCGGCCGTGGTGTCGGCCAGAACAACATGATCAAGCCGAACATCTCGGCCCCGGGTGTGAACGTCCGGTCCAGCCTGCCGGGCAGCACCTACGGCAACTTCAACGGGACGTCGATGGCCACCCCGCACCTCGCGGGCGCCGTCGCCCTGCTGTGGTCGGCCGCGCCGGCGCTGAAGAGTGACGTCGACGCGACCCGCGCGCTGCTGAACAGCACCGCGATCGACAAGGCCGACGCCCAGTGCGGTGGTACGGCGGAGAACAACAACGTCTACGGCCAGGGCCGTCTGGACGCGCTGGCTCTGCTGAACGCCGCTCCGATCGGTGACACCGGCACCCTGGCCGGCACGGTGACCGCGGCGACCGGCGGCTCCCCGCTGGCCGGCGCGAGCGTGACGGTGAAGGCCGACGGCCAGCCCGACCGCGTCCTCACCACCAGCAGCACCGGCGCCTTCTCGTCGGTCCTGCCGGCCGGCAGCTACAACCTGACCGTGGCGTCGTTCGGGTACGTGACCCAGACCGACACCGCCACGATCACCACCGGCGCCACCACCACGAAGAACTACGCCCTGGCCAGCGCTCCGCAGGTCAACGTCGGCGGCACCATCTCGGACGGCTCCGGCCACGGCTGGCCGCTGTACGCGAAGGTGAGCGTCGAGGGTCCGGGCGGCGTGTTCGACTACACCACCCCGACCAACGGCCGGTTCAGCCTGCAGGTGCCGTCCAGCGCGGCGTACACGCTGAAGGTCGTGGCGCAGTACCCGGGGTACCAGACGGTCAGTGAGCCGATCACGGTCGGCACCGGCAACCTGACCAAGAACATCGCGGTCCCGGTCCGCACCGACGCCTGCAGCACGGCGCCCGGCTACAGGTACGGCTCCGACGGCGTCTACGAGACGTTCGAGTCCGGCGCCACGCCGAGTGGCTGGACCGTCGTCGACAACAAGGGCAACGGCCAGGTCTGGAAGTTCGACGACCCGGGCAACCGGGGCAACCTGTCCGGCGGTGGCGGCAAGTTCGCGATCATCGACAGCGACGAGTACGGCGGCGGTGGCCAGCAGGACACCTCGCTGGTCAGCCCGGTCGTGGACCTGACCTCGGTCACCGCTCCGGTGATCCGGTTCAACCAGGACCTGAACTACCTCGGTGGCGAGAAGGCCGACGTCGACCTGTCGATCGACGGTGGCGCCACCTGGACCACCGTGCTCGCCCAGGCCGCGGACGTCCGCGGTGTCAAGGAGATCGCGATCCCGCAGGCGGCCGGCCAGTCCGCCGTACAGGTCCGGTTCCACTACTACAACGCGCAGTACGAGTGGTGGTGGATCGTCGACAACGTGCTGATCGGCAGTCAGGTCACCTGTGAGCCGACCGGCGGCGGCATCGTCGTCGGCAACGTGAAGGACGCCAACACCAACGGCGCCGTGAACGGTGCGGTCGTCACCCGCGACGGCAACGCCGCGGAGACCGCCACCACCGTGGCGACGCCGGAGGACACCGGCCTGGCCGACGGCTTCTACTGGCTGTACTCCTCGGAGTCCGGCGCGCAGGGCTTCACCGCGAAGGCCGGCAACTACGTCAGCTCGCAGCAGAGCGTGAACGTGGAGGCCGACTGGACCACGGCAGCCGACTACACGCTGGCGGCCGGCAAGCTGGCCGTCACCCCGGGCAGCGTCTCCGGCAACCTGAAGCTGCCCACCGGCAAGGTGACCAAGTCGTTCACCGTGACCAACACGGGCGGCGCGCCGGTCGAGGTGAAGTTCGGTGAGCGTGACGGCGGCTTCGTGCTGCAGAACGCGAACGGCACCACCACCAGTAAGACCCAGGTGCTGACCAGCACCGGTGCCCCGCTGCAGCGGCTCGAGGTCCCGACCTCGTTCGGCAGCAAGCTGTCGGGCAAGATGGCCGGCTCGCCGGCCGTCGCGAAGCCGCTCGCGGCTCCGTGGACCGACATCGCCGACTACCCGTCGACCGTGATGGACAACCGGGTGGTCAACCTCGAGGGCAAGCTCTACTCGATTGCCGGTGGCAACGGTAGTGCGTCGACCGGGAACAGCTACGTGTACGACCCGGCCACGCTCGCCTGGACCGCCATCGCCCCGCTCCCGGGTGCTCGCAACGCCATCACCGTCGGCGTCGTGGGCGGCAAGATCATCGCCAGCTCCGGCTGGGGCGCCTCCGGTCCGGCCGCGGACACCTGGTCGTACGACCCGGCCGCCAACGCCTGGACCGCAGTTGCCCCGAACCCGGCTCCGCGGGCTGCGGCCGGTCAGGCTGTCGTCGACGGCAAGCTGTACGCCGTCGGTGGCTGCACGACCTCCAGCTGCCTCCCGATGAGCAACAGCGTCGTGCGGTACGACGCGACGGCGAACAGCTGGGAGACGCTGCCGAACTACCCGAAGTCGGTCGCCTTCGCCTCCTGCGGCGCCATCGACGGCAAGCTGTACTGCGCCGGTGGCAACGATGGCTCGACCTCGGAGAAGTCGGCGTACGTCTACGACCCGGGCACCAACGCCTGGTCTCCGATCGCCCAGGCCCCGGCTGACCACTGGGCGGCGTCGTACGCCGTCGCCGGTGGCAAGCTGCTGGTCGTCGGCGGTGTCCAGGCCGGCGCGGTGACCAACGCCGGTATGGCGTACGACCCGGCGGTCGACGCCTGGTCGGCGCTGCCGAACGCCAACCTGCCGCGGTACCGCGGTGGCGCGGCGTGCGGCTTCTACAAGGTCGGCGGTTCCTCCGGTGGCTTCACCGCCACGGTGGACAGCGAGGCCCTGCCGGGTCTCGAGGACTGCGCCGAGTCGTCGGCGGACGTGAGCTGGCTGTCCATCGACAAGACCGAGGCCACGCTGGCCCCGGGCGCGTCGACGACGGTCAAGGTCACGCTCACGGCGAGTGTGGACCAGCCGGGTACCTACAGCGGCTCGGTCACGATCGGCGAGAACACGCCGTACCAGGTCGCCCCGGTGGGCGTGACGATGAACGTCACCCCGCCGACCACCTGGAGCAAGCTGCAGGGCACCGTCACGGGCGTCAGCTCGACCGGTGTCACGGCTCCGCTCCCGGGGGCGATCGTGCAGGTCGACTCGTGGGCCCAGTCCTACACCTTCATCACCGATGACGACGGCAAGTACGCCTACTGGCTGGACCGTCGCAACAACCCGCTCACCCTGATCGCCGCCAAGGACGGCTACAAGCCCCAAACCCGCACCACCCGCCTGCTCGTAGGCGAGCCGGTCACCGAGGACTTCGCACTGAAGTCCATCAGGTAGCCGACGGACCAAGGGCCGGCCCCACTCGGATCTTCCGGGTGGGGCCGGTTCTACGCGGTCGGGAGAAGGTGGAAGCCGACGCCGCGGACGGCGTGGATGGTCACTGTGGCGCCCAGGTTGGCCAGCTTCTGGCGGAGGCGCTTCACGACCGAGTGGATGTGGGAGCCGTGGCCGAGGTGCTCGTTGCCCCAGACGGCGTGGTGCAGGCGCTGGTAGGTCCAGACCCGGCCGGGCTCCTCGACCAGGCAGTGCAGGAAGTCGTGCTCCAGCCGGGTCAGTGGCACCTCGCGGTCCTTCCAGCGCACGACCCGCCGGTCCACGTCCAGGTAGAGCTCGGCGTCGGCCGCCGGCGGGCGCGCTGCCTCGATCTGGGCAAGGGAGGCAGTCACGGTCACCGACTCGGCACCAAGATGCTCAGCACCGGGCAGCACGGCGGGCGTCAGTACGACGGGTCCCGCGGGCGAATCCAGCGCGGTCAGCTCGAGGAACGCCCGCGCCTGGTCCGCGCTGGACACCAGCAACAACGCCTCCGCACCCCCGAGCAGCCGGACGAGTTGCACCCGCTCGGCCGTGGACGTGGCCACCCCGATGATCAACGACGAGTCCGACGACCTCTCCATCAGAGTCCCCTCCTGGTCAAACGCCAGGCACAAGTACCTTTTACGACGCGAAGTAAGTCAAGAGATTCCCCGCACCCTGGGCTGGCACAAATGCGACCTGTCCGAGACAGGACAAACGCAAGAGTGCGCCCGGGCCGCCGCGGGGAACGGCGCGGCGGACCCGGACGCAGTACCGGGAGGGTCAGCCGACGGTCTTGACCGCGGTGATCAGGGTGCCGTTGGAGGTGTCACCGGACAGCTCCCAGAAGAAGGCTCCGCCCAGTCCCTGCTGGTTCGCGTACGTCATCTTGCTGCGGATCGTGGCGGGGGTGTCGTAGCCCCACCACTGTCCGTTGCAGAACGCGTACGCCGTACCGCCGACTGTCCCGGTCGACGGGCAGCGGGTCGAGATCAGCTTGTAGTCCTCGATGCCGGCCTCGTACTTTCCCGGCGCCGCGCCGGTCGCCCGGCCGCCCGGCGCCGCCTGGGTGACCCCGGTCCAACCGCGGCCGGAGAACCCGATCCCGAGCAGCAGCTTCGAGGCCGGGATGCCCTTCGACTTCAGCTTCTGGATCGCCGCGTCGCTGTGGAACCCGGCGGTCGGGATCCCGCTGGTCGATCCCGTCGAACACGTCGGCCCAGCGCGGGTCCTCGACCAGGCTGTAGCAGGAGTTCGCGAATGCGGTCGGGTTCTTGGCCGCCTCGGTGAAGCCGCCGGACCAGGTCCAGCCGCCGAACGACCAGACCACCTTGATGTTCGGGAACTCGCGCTTCAGCTTGCGCAACTGGTTGAAGTTGCCGCGCAGCGCGCCGGTGTCCCAGGTGTCGGCCACGCCGTCGACCGACGACGCCGCGTCGTAGAACATGTGCGTGCCTCCTTGGGGCGGAAGAGGACTGTCCGCACACTACCGAGCACGTCGGGTTAAGAAAAGAATAAACCTGAATAAAAATGATCCCGTGATCATCGCGACGCTCCCTGGACCAGGCGTGCAGACTGCGCGCCGCGCGGAGTAATGTCCTCGCGCACGGTCACTCTTGACCGCATCCGACGGAGGAACAGTGCCCGGACTCGTTCGGCGGCCGATCGTCGTCTGGCTGCTCGCGGCCCTCGCCGTACCCGTGTTGCTCACGGCTGTGCTCATTCCGGCCAAGGCGGGCACCACCGAGGACGATCTCCGGGACCGGTCGATCGCGGCGCTGCAGGCGCGCGGGATCAACGGCGCCGAGGTCGACGTGGACGGTCGGGACGCGACCGTCGCCGTACCGGCCGGGGTCGATCCGGCGCTCGTCGAGGAAGTGGTCGCCGGCGTCGAGGGCGTGCGCGCCGTCCAGGTCGAGGGCGGTACGCCGTCCCCGACCGCCACCGAGGCTCCGGTCGAGGAGGCTGCGGTCGCGCCGTTCGAGGTCGGCCGGACCGACAACTCGATCCGGGTCCGGGCCGCGGTCAAGAACCAGGCCGTCAAGGACGCGATCGCCGCGCAGGTCGACAGGGTGCTCGGCGAGGACCGCGAGTTCGACGACCGGACCACGATCGACCCGGCGACCGGCCTGGCCGACGCGACCGCGCTCGGGGCGCTCATCCACGCGCTCGCGATCGGGAACGGCGATGCGTCGGTGCGCTACGACGGCACCACGATCACGCTGACCGGGAAGGTTCCGGACCAGGCCACCAAGGCGACCGTCGCGCGGGCGGCGGCGAAGGCGGTCCCCGGTGCGGTGATCGCGGACCAACTGCAGACGCCGGCGCCGCCGAAGAGCGAACTGAGCGAGGCGTGCCGGACGTTCCAGAGCCGGCTGTCGGAGTTCGGCCGGCAGCACACGATCATCTTCCTGTCCGGGACGTCGATCGTGAACAGTGCCTCCAGGCCGACCGTGGTCAAGGCCGCGGCGCTGCTGAAGTCGTGCCCGACGGCGCGGGTCGAGATCGCCGGCCACACCGACAATCTCGGCTCCCCCGCCAGCAGCCTGCCGCTGTCCGAGCGGCGCGCGGCCGCGCTCAAGGCGATGCTCGTGCGGCTGGGGGTAGCCCAGAGCCGGCTGCTCGCGCATGGGTACGGCGAGGCCTTCCCGGTCGCCTCCAACAGCACCCCGGCCGGCCGAATCGCCAACCGCCGGGCCGAGCTACGAGCCTTGCAAGGGACCTCATGAGTTGGCTGATCGCACAGACCTGGATTCTGTTGCTGGGGGCGTTCGTGCTCGGCAGCGCGAGCGCGTGGGTGCTGCACCGCCTGGTCTCGAGAGGGGCGCGCTGATGAGTTGGCTGCTGCGCCACAACTGGCTGTGGTCCCTGCTCGCCTTCCTGCTCGGCGCGGTGATCACCTGGTTCCTGCTGGCACGGCGTGAGCAGGCCCCGCCGGCCGTGGCCGAGGTGCCGGTGCAGGAGAGGGAAGAGGTCCTCGTCGGCGCAAGCGTCGGCGCGGACAGCACGTCGGACACCCGGTCGGATATCAGGCCGGAGACTAGGCCGGACACCAGGCCGGACACCAGGGCGGCTCCGGTGACCGAGGGACGGCGGGAACCGGAGCCCACGTTCAGTCGGCGGATGGACGCCGAGCGGGTGGCCGAGCCGACCCTGTTCGACGACGCGCCCGCGGACGACACAGGCGCGACCGAGCCGCAGGTGCAGGACGTAGTACCTCCCGGACGGTACGGTGAGGGCTCGGCCGACGCGGTGCCGCACCAAGGTCCGCCGGACGGGTTCACCATCAAGGGCAACGCCCAGTCGATGCTGTTCCACACCCCCGACTCGCCGTACTACGGCCGGACCAAACCCGAGGTCTGGTTCCGCTCCGAGTCCGACGCCGAACGCGCCGGCTTCACCAAGTACACCCGCCGCCCCCGCAAGTCGGCCAACCCCCACGACTGATCCCCTCGCCGAGGAGTATGTGACTGTGAAACACGAGGTCACCGTCCCGATCACCGTCGAGCAGGACGAAAACGGCGTCTGGTGCGCGCACGCTCAACTGCGGCACGGTGTCGGGGCCAACGGCGAAGGCGCGACAGCGGAAGAGGCTGTGGAGGATCTCCGCGAGGCGCTCACCGGCCTGATCGAGGTCGTCGGCGTCCCCGAGACGATCACCGTGACCGTCGAGACCCCCTGATGGGGTCGGAACCGTCGCTCACGGGCAGCGAGGTCGTCGCTCTGCTCCAGAAGAACCACTACTTCAGGGTCGCGCGGGTCAAGGGCAGCCACCACATCATGGTGCACAAGGACGGCCGCGCGACGACGGTGGCCGTGCACGCCGGCAGGGACGTTCCCAAGGGGACCATGGGAAGCATCTTGCGGGACGTCGGCCTGGAGTCGGTCAACGACCTGAAGAAGAAGGCGCCGCGACCCGCCGCCGATCTTGACAAGAGCGCTGATGCGGCTCGGAGCGGGGTGGCAGACGCGCGTGGGGCGCCGGGTGCGAAAGGCACCCGCGGGCGGGCCGGTGGGCGACGGCGGTCGGGGTCTGCTGCGCGGGAGAACAAGGGGCGAACGCCGCGCTGACGGAGTGCTCAGGGCCGGACCGGATAGGGCGATGAGGCACCTATTTGCTTGTATTGGCGGGCGGGCGTCACACTGTGCGCAACGCCTGGCCGGAAGCCGCCCACCCCATGGCGTCACCACATCACCCGGACGTCTGACCGGAAACATCGTGTGGTCTTCTTTTACGAACCCCGAGACGGGGTATGGGAGACGAGTGCACGCCCGGGAAAGTCCACCCACGCTGCCGCCACGATCCGTGGCGGCAGGCCGTAGTACCGCTAGGTTTGGAGACACCCGATGGAGGTGAGCGTGACCGACATGCTGCCGGAGCAGCACCACGGACTGACGAAGAGTGACCCGCTGTGGTTCAAGCGGGCCGTCTTCTACGAGGTCCTCGTGCGGTCCTTCAAGGACTCAAACGCCGACGGCATCGGCGACCTGCAGGGCCTGACCGAGAAACTCGACTACCTCGAGTGGCTCGGGGTGGACTGTCTCTGGTTACCCCCGTTCTACCCGTCGCCGCTGCGCGACGGCGGCTACGACATCTCCGACTACACCGGAGTGATGCCCGAGGTCGGCACGATCGCCGACTTCGCCGCGTTCATGGAGGCCGCGCACGCGCGCGGGATCCGGATCATCGTCGACTTCGTGATGAACCACACCTCCGACCAGCACCCCTGGTTCCAGGCGTCCCGGGAGGACCCGGACGGCCCGTACGGCGACTTCTACGTGTGGTCCGACACCGACGACAAGTACTCCGACGCCCGGATCATCTTCGTCGACACCGAGTCGTCGAACTGGACCTGGGACCCGGTCCGCGGCCAGTACTTCTGGCACCGGTTCTACTCCAACCAGCCCGACCTGAACTTCGAGAACCCGGCCGTCGGCGACGCGATGATCGAGGCGCTGAAGTTCTGGCTCGACCTCGGCGTGGACGGTTTCCGGCTGGACGCGGTGCCGTACCTGTTCGAGACCGAGGGCACCAACTGCGAGAACCTGCCGCGCACCCACGAGTTCCTCAAGCGGGTCCGCAAGGAGGTGGACGCGAACTACACCGACCGCGTCCTGCTCTGCGAGGCGAACCAGTGGCCGGCCGACGTGGTGGAGTACTTCGGTGACCGGTCGTCCGGCGGTGACGAGTGCCAGATGGCGTTCCACTTCCCGGTGATGCCGCGCATCTTCATGGGGGTACGGCGCGAGTCGCGGTTCCCGATCTCGGAGATCCTGGCCCAGACCCCGGAGATCCCGGACACCTGCCAGTGGGGCATCTTCCTGCGCAACCACGACGAGCTCACGCTCGAGATGGTCAGCGACGAGGACCGCGACTACATGTGGGGCGAGTACGCGCAGGACCCGCGGATGAAGGCCAACATCGGCATCCGCCGGCGGCTGGCCCCGCTGCTGGACAACGACGTGAACAAGATGGAGCTGTTCACCGCGCTGCTGCTCAGCCTGCCCGGCTCGCCGATCCTGTACTACGGCGACGAGATCGGGATGGGCGACAACATCTGGCTCGGCGACCGCGACGGCGTCCGGACCCCGATGCAGTGGTCGCCGGACCGCAACGCGTCGTTCTCCACCGCGACACCGGGCAAGCTCAGCCTGCCGGTCATCATGGACCCGGTCTACGGCTACCAGGCGGTGAACGTCGAGGCCGAGATGGAGAACGCCTCGTCGCTGCTGCACTGGACCCGGCGGATGATCCAGACCCGCAAGCAGCACCCGTGTTTCGGCATGGGTACCTTCACAGACCTGGGGGGCTCCAACCCCAGCGTGCTGTCGTACGTCCGCGAGTTCGGTGACGACGTGGTGCTGTGCGTGAACAACCTGTCGAGGTTCCCGCAGCCGATCGAGCTGGACCTGCGCCAGTGGCAGGGCGTGGAGCCGGTCGAGCTGCTCGGTGGTGTGCACTTCCCGACCATCGGCGAGTTGCCCTACCTTTTGACGCTCGGAGCGCACGGTTTCTACTGGTTCCGGCTGCCGGTGCACAAGCCGGCTGACCACGAGGAGAGCATGTAGTGACTTCCCATCTGGACCAGGTCCAGTCCTTCTGCGCGAGCCAGCGGTGGTTCGGTGAGAAGGGACACGACGTCCATGTCGACGCGATGGCCGCCTCCGTGTGGCTGTCCGGCGCGGACGCCTGGCCCGCGGTCCGGATCGGATTCGTCTACTGTTCCGGTCCGCCCGGGTCGGACATCCCGATCCGGGTGTACCAGCTGCCGCTCAGCTACCACCGCGAACCGGTCGAGAACCTCGGCCACGCGCTGGTCGGCGAGTGGGTCGAGCAGGACCTCGGCGACACCGAGGTCTGGGTGTACGACGCCCTGCACGACAAGGAGGCCACGCCGTACTGGCTGGACGGCCTCACGCACGGACGGCAGCTGGACGGGCTGGAGTTCCATCCCGTCCACGCTCCGGAGCACGCGACCGTCGTACCGGAGGACTCGCAGTCGCTGGTGCTGACGGTGGAGCAGAGCAACACGTCGCTGGTGTTCGGCGACGTGGCGCTGCTGAAGGTGTTCCGCCGGCTCGAGCCGGGCAGCAACCCCGGCGTCGAGATCGAGTCGGCGCTCACCGAGTCGGGGTCGGAGCTCGTCCCGGAGGTGCTCGGCTCGGCGCGTGGCAGCTGGCCGCGCGCGGGCGGCGGGACCGACTCCGGTGAGCTGGCGATGATGACGGCGTTCCAGAAGAACGCGACCGACGGGTGGTCGTTCGCGATGTCGTCGGTGCGGGACCTGTACGCCGAGGCGGACCTGCACGCCGAGGAGGTCGGCGGTGACTTCGCGGCCGAGTCGCACCGGCTCGGCGCGAGCACGGCGCAGGTGCACTCGGAGCTGGCCAAGGCGCTCGGCACCGACGTCTGGGAGGCCTCCAAGCTGGTCGAGCACGCCGCGGCGATGCGGCGCCGGCTGGACGCGGCGGCCGCGGCGATCCCCCAGCTGGCGCCGTACGCGCCCGGTCTGACCCGGGCGTTCGACGCGCTCGCGGCGTACGACCAGCCGGTCACGGTGCAGCGGATCCACGGTGACTTCCACCTGGGCCAGGTACTGCGCACGATCGACGGCTGGAAGCTGATCGACTTCGAGGGTGAGCCGGCCAAGTCGCTGGTCGAGCGGCGAGCGCTGGACACACCGATCAAGGACATCTCCGGGATGCTGCGGTCGTTCGACTACGCAGCCCGGTCGCTGCTGGCCGACCACCTGGGCGACCAGCAGATCGCCTACCGGGCAGCCGAGTGGGCGAGCCGGAACCAGCAGGCCTTCTGCGACGGGTACGCCGAGGTCGCGGGCACGGACCCGCGGCAGCAAGGGGTGCTGCTGAGCGCGTTCCTGGCCGACAAGCTGGTGTACGAGACGCTGTACGAGGCCCGCAACCGGCCGTCCTGGCTGCCGATCCCGCTGGCCGCGGCCGCCCAGTTGGCCGAACAGTAATCCCCCAAAATCTGCGCCCCACCGTCCGGACAGCGCTCGCGGGCTGACTTTGTGTACGTCGGGCATCGACGGGTACGGGGGTTCGGTAGATGGCCGAGTGATCGGGCAGGATGGGGTTCATGGGATCGAGTGAGCGGGATGCCGGGCCGGCGGTGGAGGCTTTCGAGCAGCCGGTGGTCGCGGCAGACAAGCCTGTGGTGACAGCGGTTCCGGTCGATCGGACCGCGCTGGAGCGACTGGTCGGCGGGACGTTCCACGATCCTCACCAGGTGCTCGGGCCGCATCTCGGCGAGAGCGGTGTCACGGTCCGGGTGCTGCGCCCGTTCGCCCAGTCCGTGTCGGTGCTGTACGACGACCAGCGGCTGGAGCTCCGGCACGAGTTCGAAGGCGTCTGGGTCGGCGTGCTCGACCTCGACAAGGTGCCCGACTACCGCCTCGAGGTGCGCTACACCGACGGACCGGCGATCGAGCTGGACGACCCGTATCGCTACCTGCCGTCGCTCGGCGAGGTCGATCTGCACCTGATCGGCGAAGGCCGGCACGAGCAGCTGTGGACCGTGCTCGGCGCGCACGTCCGCCGGTACGACGGCCCGTCCGGGACAGTCACCGGGACGTCGTTCGCCGTCTGGGCGCCGAATGCGCAAGGCATCCGGCTCACCGCGGACTTCAACTTCTGGGACGGCCGGGCGCATCCGCTGCGGTCGCTGGGTTCCTCCGGCGTGTGGGAGCTGTTCGTGCCGGGCGTCGGCGCGGGCACGCGGTACAAGTTCGACATCTGCGGGCGCGACGGCGTCTGGCGGCAGAAGGCCGACCCGATGGCGAACCTGGCCGAGACTCCCCCGGCGAACGCGTCCGTCGTGCACGAGTCGTCGTACGAGTGGGACGACGCCGCGTGGCTGGAGCGCCGTACGGCATCACACGCCTACGCCGAGCCGATGAGCGTGTACGAGGTGCACCTCGGCTCCTGGCGCAAGGGCAGGTCCTACCGGGAGCTGGCCGACGAGCTCGTTGCCTACGTCAACGACATGGGGTTCACCCACGTCGAGCTGATGCCGGTGATGGAGCACCCGTTCGGCGGTTCGTGGGGCTACCAGGTGACGTCGTACTTCGCCCCGACGTCGCGGTTCGGCGACCCGGACGAGTTCCGCCACCTGGTCGACAAGCTGCACCAGGCCGGGATCGGCGTGATCGTCGACTGGGTGCCGGCACACTTCCCGAAGGACGCCTGGGCGCTGGCGCGCTTCGACGGCACGCCGCTGTACGAACACCCGGACCCGCGGCGCGGCGAGCAGCCGGACTGGGGCACGCTGGTGTTCGACTTCGGCCGGCCGCAGGTGCGCAACTTCCTGGTCGCGAACGCGATCTACTGGGCCGAGGAGTTCCACATCGACGGCCTCCGGGTGGACGCGGTCGCGTCGATGCTCTACCTCGACTACTCCCGCAACGAGGGCGAGTGGGTGCCGAACCAGTACGGCGGCCGCGAGAACCTGGAGGCGGTGTCGTTCCTCCAGGAGATGAACGCGACGCTCTACAAGCGGGTTCCCGGCGTGATCACCGTCGCCGAGGAGTCCACCTCGTGGCCCGGCGTCACCCGGGCGACGCACCTGGGCGGGCTCGGCTTCGGGTTCAAGTGGAACATGGGCTGGATGAACGACTCGCTGCGCTACCTGGAGCACGAGCCGGTCCACCGGCAGTACCACCACCACGAGCTGACGTTCTCGATGATGTACGCCTACTCGGAGAACTTCGTGCTCCCGCTGTCGCACGACGAGGTTGTGCACGGCAAGGGTTCGCTGCTGCGGAAGATGCCCGGCGACCGCTGGCAGCAGCTGGCGAACCTGCGCGCGTACCTGGCGATGATGTGGGCGCACCCGGGCAAGCAGCTGCTGTTCATGGGCTGCGAGTTCGGCCAGGAGTCGGAGTGGTCCGAGAAGGGCGAGCTCGACTGGTGGCTGCTGGACCACGCCGACCACCGCGGCCTGCAGCAGCTGGTCCGCGACCTGAACGGCGTCTACCGCGAGACCGCGGCGCTGTGGCGGACCGACCACGCGCCGGAGAAGTTCACCTGGATCGACGCCAACGACGCCGGCAACAACGTGTTCTCCTTCGTCCGGTACGGCGACGAGGGCGAACCGACGATCGCGTGCATCACGAACCTCTCCGCCATACCGCACTACGGCTACCGCCTGGGTCTCCCGTATGGCGGCCAGTGGCAGGAGGCGGTGAACACCGACGCCGACACGTACGGCGGTTCCGGGGTCGGCAACTTCGGCAGCGTCACCGCCGACGGCCCGAGCTGGCACGGCATGGAGACCAGCACCGAGCTGACCGTCCCACCCCTGGCAACGGTGTACTTGCGCCACACCGGGTAGCGTTCACGGGGTGACCGCCGTTTCCCCGCTGACCGATGGTGAGTTGACGCTGCGCGTGGCGCGGCAGGATCAGCAGGCGGTGACCTTCGACGTCGAGCGCGACGGCCCGGTGGGCACTGTCGAGGTACGGCGGACTACTCCGGGTGTCGGCCTGGTCACCTGGGCGATGGACGGCGGCCCGGAGACCGCGCAACGAGCGGTCCGGCTGGTGTCCGAGTACGCCTTCGACGAGCTCGGCCTGGAGCGGCTGCAGGTCGAGGTGGACCCCGAGATCCACGCGTCGGCCCGGGTCGCGATCCGGTCCGGCTACCGGCGCGAGGGGATCCTGCGTGGCGCCGCCCTGGTCGAGGACGAGCGCCGGGACGTGGCCATCTACGGGATGCGCAGGGACGACCCGCGCCCGGACACGCTGACCGGCTGGACGGCTCTGATGGACTCCGCGCTGCCGAAGAAGCGGGTCATCGCGCACGTCGTCGTACGGGACACCGGTGGCCGGGTGCTGCTGTGCCAGGTCAGCTACAAGAAGGACCTGGAGCTGCCCGGCGGCGTGGTCGAGCCGGACGAGGATCCGGCGGCCGGGGCGTCCCGGGAGATGGAAGAGGAGATCGGGGTCGCCTTGCCGCTGGTCGGCGTACTCGCGATCGACTGGTTGCCGCGGTGGGAGGGCTGGGGCGACGCCGTCGAGATCCTGTACGACGGCGGTGTCCACGACCCGTCGCTGATCGACACCCTGCAGCCGGACGGCTTCGAGATCCGCAGCGTGGCCTGGCACGAGCCGGACGCTCTCGCCGGGCTGGTGTCGCCGCTGAACGCGCGTCGGCTGCCGTCGGTCCTCGCCAAGCCGACGATCCTGCACAACCTGCGCGACGGACTGCCGATCAGCTAGACACGGCCTACGCCAGCCGGTTGAGGTTGCCGACGCACCAGGCGTAGTGACCGTCGCCTGCGTCGGCGTCGTAGATGGTCGCGGTCGTGATGGCGTAGGCCGCCCGGTACAGGTACATCCGCTCGCGGTCGTGCCCGAGCGTCTCGAAGCGGTCGAGCAGCAGGTTGTCGAGGCGCTGCGCGTCCGGGCCGTACATGTCGAAGAAACCGGCGGCCAGCGCGGCGTCGAAGGTGTTGTCACCGGCTGTCGTGTAGAAGCCCCAGTCCAGTACGGCGGCAGTCCGCGGTCCGTCCATCAGCAGGTTCGGCGGGCAGATGTCACCGTGGACGACGCTCAGCCGATCCGGCTCGATCGTCGCCAGGCGGGTGGTCACACTTTCGAGGCGCTCGTCGAAGTCGGGGACGTCGCGCTTGAGGTGATGGTGGGACTCGGCGCCGCGACGCCGTACCAGGGCTGCCAGCGCCTCGCCCCAGGACAGGTCATCGCGCCAGAACGGCTGGTTGAGCACGGGCAGCGCCTTGCTCGCGGGACCGGCTGTCGTCGTGCCGAGCGCCTCGACCACGGCAACGAACGCATCGAGCGCCTGCTCCTCGGTCAGTCCGGCGTCATGGAGCGCCGTACCGGTCAGCTTGTCCTCGACGCTGACGGCCAGGCCCTCGCCGTCCGCGCTGATCTCGCGGATCCGCGGCGTACGGAACGGGAGCGGCGGCAACTCGTCGAGGAACGCCTGCAGCGGGCGTACGTCGTCCGGCCGCCGGTCGAACCAGGTCTTGCGCACCCGGCCGTCACCGAGGTCGTAGACGGCGCCTTCCATCCCCTGGCCGATCAGCTCCACCCGGGGAACTCTGCCAAACCCGGTCCGCCCGGGCCAACCGGATTAGCGCACCAGGCGGATGGTCAGCGGGTAGCGGTACTCGCGGCCGCTGGACGCGGCCATCGTGGCCAGGACGATCACCACCAGCGCCGCGATCGCGCCGATCAGCACCAGCGGGATGATGATCAGCACGCCCAGGCCGAACGTGATCAGGATCAGGATCACCGCCACCGCGGTGTAGATCAGCAACGACAGCTGGAAGTTCAGCGACTCCAGCGCGTGCCGCCGGACGAAGTCGGACCGGTAGCGGTACACCAGCCAGATCACCAGCGGGCACAGGAACCCCATCGCGAACCAGGCCGCGACCAACACCCCGACGTGGGCCACCATCCCCCACGTCCGCTCTTCCGAGGCCGACAACGGCGGCCCGGCTCCAGGCGCACTCATCGGTTTGATGGCGTGGAACCCCGTCCTTCACGGCGGGGAGGAAACGCCATCTCCCTCCCTTCAGGTTTTGTCGGTTCAGCCAGCTAATGTCTCCACCGGTTGCGATAGCCAAGCAACCGGTACTTGCAGGACCAGTAGCAACCGCGGCCGGGCGGGCCGTGGCAGCGCGGGGAGCCTTCTTGCGCAGTAAGGCAGGGCTGTGAACCGCGAACCTCAACCCACAAGGGTTGGAATCCCCCTGCCTTCCAGGTGGTGGGAGGACGTCAAACTCCAGTCAAGCACGCCCAGCACGCCCCGTCACCGATTCCTTTTCGGCGGCGGGGCAGGTTGCATGCCTGAGGAGGGCCAGGGCGAGGATCGCGAGCCCTAGGCCGACGACCGGCCACCAGACTCGGTGCTCGGCCGCCGTGAACGCTCGCGGGCCGGCCGACACGGTGGATCCGATGATCGCGCCGGCGACGGCTACGCCGACGGTGGTGCCGGTCTGGCGGGCCGCCGAGGCGACGGAGGCGGCCAGGCCGGCCATCGAGGTGGGCATGCCGGAGACCGCCGAGTTGGTGATCGGCGGGTTGACCGTGCCGAGGAAGATGCCGAAGAGCAGGTAGACGGCGAGCACGATCGGCAGCGGAGTGGTCGCGCCGATCCAGAGCGATGCGCCGGCGCCCAGGGCGAGCGCCGTACCGGCCACTGCCAGTGGCAGCCGCGGACCTCGGCTGCCAACGATGCGGCCGGTGAATGGGGAGAGGACCATGATCAGAGCGCCGACCGGAAGCAGGCAGAGCCCGGCGGTGAGTGCCTGCAGGCCGCGGATGTCCTGCAGGTAGAGCGTGGTGACGAACAGGAACGCGCCGAAACCGCACAGCGCGAAGAGCGCGATCAGGATCGCCGAACTGAAGGGGATGCTGCGGAACAGGTGCAACTCCAGCAACGGATCCGCTCGACGCGGTTCGTAGACGAGCAGGCCCACTGCCGCGAGTACGGCGAGGAGCAGCAGGCCGACGATCACCGGGGACGTCCAGCCCAGACTGCCCGCCTCGATGATCGCGTAGACGACGCTGCCGAGGAGCAGGATCACCAACAGTTGACCGATCGGGTCGACTCGACGTCCGCGGGCAGCCCGGGACTCCGGCACGAACAGAGCCGTGCAGACGATCGCTGCCGCGACGATCGGCAGGTTCACCCAGAACACCGCCCGCCACCCGAACCCGTCGACCAGCGCACCACCCAGAATCGGCCCCAGCGCCAATGCCAACCCGGACATCGCACCGAACACCCCGATCGCGCGCGCCCGTTCCGCCCGATCCGTGAACGTCGTGGCCACGATCGCCATCGCCACCGGATTCAGCATCGTGCCGCCGACCGCCTGCAGCGCCCGCGCCCCACTCCAGCCCGGAGATCGAGGCGTCGAGGTCACTCCGGATCGACGGCAACGCCACGTTGACGATGGAGATGTCCATCACCACCACGACGATGCTGGCGCAGCAAATCGCCAGCACCCCCTGCCGACGCCGTCGACTCAGCTCATCGGACGCAGCCACTGGGACCGCTGGAGCACTCATAACCACGACGCTAGGATTTAGAGCGTGCTCGAAGTCAACCAACCTGTTCCTGAGGCCGGCGTGAGCATTGCCGAGGCGGCTCGGCGGACCGGGGTGAGCGTGCACACCCTGCGGTACTACGAGCGCGCCGGGCTGGTGGTCACCACGGTGGACCGAACGGCCGGCAACCGCCGTCGCTACCGGCAACTCGACCTGGACTGGATCAACGTCTGCACCCGCCTCCGCGCGACCGGCATGCCGATCCGGACCATCCGTGCGTACGCCGACCTCGTGTCCGCCGGCCGGGGCAACGAGAAGGACCGCCTGGAGCTCCTCGAGACCCACCGCGCCGAGGTCCTCGCGAAACTCGCCGAACTCCAGGACAACCTCGAACTCATCGACCACAAGATCGACGTCTACCGGGGCCGTCTCCAAGCCGGCACCGCCGACAGCCTCTGGGCAGGCGTCAGTCCGGCAGACCAGTCAAGCGGTGGCTGAGGAAGCGCCGTTCGGTCTCGTTTGCCGTCAACGTGATCGCCAGGCGGTACGCGTCAGCTGCTTCGGCCGCCCGGCCGAGCCGAGCCAGAACATCGGCGCGGGCCGCAGGCAGGTAGGCGTAGGACTTGAGCGCAGGCTCGTTGCTGAGGGCATCTAGTTCGGCGAGGACGCGATCCAGGTCGGCGCCTGGCACGAGACTGCGCGCGGCGGCCCGGTTGAGCGCGACGATGGGCGTCGGCCAGCTGATCATCATCGCGTCGTACATCCGCACGACCTGACCCCAGTCAGTCTTCTCCCACGACGGCGCGGTCACGTGCAGACCTGCCACCGCTGCCTGCAGCGCGAATCTCCCCTGTCCCCGCTCCAGCGCGGCCGTCGCCCGCGACACACCTTCCGCCAGCAGCCGGATGTCCCACCGCGACCGGTCCTGATCCGCGAGCAGCACCAGCTCCCCGTCCTCGCTCACCCGCGCGTCCCCCCGCGCCTCCGTCATCAACAGCAATCCCAGCAACGCCTGCGGCTCTGCCTCGTCCGGCATCAACCGCACTAGCATCCGCGCCAACTCCACAGCCCGCCCGGTCAGATCCGTCCGCGTCAACTCGGACCCGGCCGCCACATGCCCAGCCGTATAGACCAGATGCACCACCGTCAGTACGGCGTCCAGCCGCGCCGGCAGCTCCTCGTCGGCCGGGATCCGGTACGGGATCGAGGCCGCTGCGATCTTCTTCTTCGCCCGGGTGATCCGCGCCGCCGCCGTCGGCTCGCTGATCAGCAGGACGGCCGCCACCTCACGCGTGGTCAGGCCGCAGATCAGCCGCAACGTCAACGCCACCTGCGAGTCCCGGACCAGTGCCGGGTGGCAGCAGGTGAAGACCAGACGGAGCGGATCCGTCGGCTGCTCCACGTCGTCCGGCGCGACCGGATCCTCGACCAGCAACGGAAGCTTCCGCCGCAGGTTCGTCTCCCGCCGCATCCGGTCGAGCGCGAGCCGCCGCGCGACCGTGGTCAGCCAGCCACCCGGGTTGGCGGGGATGCCGTCCGGCCAGGTCCGCAACGCCTGGACGAACGCGTCCTGTGTGCAGTCCTCGGCCAGGTCCAGATCCCGCGTCAGCCGCACCACCGACACCAGCACCGTGGACCAGCTCTCCCGGTGCGCCCTGTCCACCACGCGGGCCACCTCGACCGGCGCAGGCGGGTACGCCGACGGCGGGAGGTCCGTCGGGGTACCCGGCTGCAGCGCCATGTCGATCCGGCGGGGTCAGGCCGGCGGCTGGGCGTCGCCCGAGGTGGGCATCACGGGGCGGACCTCGACGTTCCCCGACGGGCAGATCTTGGCCAGCTCGAGCGCCTGGTCCAGGTCGCGGGCCTCGATCACGTAGAAGCCGCCGAGCGCCTCCTTGGTCTCGATGAACGGCCCGTCGGTGACCAGCGGCTCGGCACCCTCGCGCTGCCGCACCGTGCTCGCGGTGCTCGACCGCTCCAGCGCCTCCCCTCCCAGGATCCGCGCCCCGGCCTTCTCCACGGCCTCGGTGAACGCGCCGTGCAGCTTCATCGACTGCTGCCACTCCTCCGGCGTGATGTTGTCGTACCACTCTTCGCTGTCGAACAGCAGGAACACGTACTGCGCCATCTCCGGCTCCCTCGTGTAGGGCTTGTACTGAACATCTTGCTGACGATCGACAACCAGCGGAATCGACAACACCAGGACAGAACTTTCCCAGCAGATCCCGCTGTCCGGCGGGGCTCAGCCTCGTGGCGGCCGCTCTGCGTTGTACTGGTTCAGGGCCGCGACCAGCGCCAGCCCGGCGGCCTCCACGACATCGGTGGACGACGCCCGGACCGCAACCCTGCGGCGCGGCAGCTCGACCTCGAGCTCGACCTCTCCGACCGCCTCGCTGCCCGGGCCGACCGAGTACGCCCGGAACGCGACTACCCGTGCCTCCACGCCGGTTGCCTGCGAGATCGAACTGCATACCGCGTCGATCAGCCCGGTGCCCGCCCCCTCGGCATGCACAGGTTCTCCGGACCGGGAGAGCTGCACGGTGGCGCGCGGCCCGTCCTGCGTGCCCCCGGAGTACGTGATGGCGTCGAGCCGCCAGCTGTTGGACGTCATGCGATCCCCCTCGATGTCCAGCAACGCCAGGGTACTCCTTCCCGTACTGTTGACCAGGTACTCAACACCGCGGCCCGGGAGGCTTTTCGTGGAGCACTTGGACGTGCTTGTCGTGGGGGCCGGGTTGTCCGGGATCGGGGCCGGGTACCGGCTTCAGACGCAGAGTCCGGGGCGGTCGTACGCGATTCTGGAGGCTCGGGACAGCATCGGGGGGACCTGGGATCTGTTTCGGTATCCGGGGGTGCGGTCGGACTCGGACATGTTCACGCTGGGGTTTCCGTTCCATCCGTGGAAGGCGGCCAAGGCGATCGCCGACGGGCCGTCGATCCTGGAGTATCTGCACGAGACTGCGGCTGCCTACGGCATCGACGAGCACATCCGGTTCGGCGAGCGCGTCGTACGGGCGTCGTGGTCGTCGGCGGATGCGCAGTGGACTGTCGAGACGACCAAGGCGTCGTACACGTGCTCGTTCCTCTACGTCTGCAGCGGGTACTACGACTACGAGTCGGGCTATGTGGTCGACTTCCCGGGGCAGAGTGAGTTCCAGGGCCAGGTGGTGCATCCGCAGCAATGGCCGGAGGACCTGGACTACTCGGGCAAGCGAGTGGTCGTGATCGGCAGCGGCGCAACGGCTGTGACGCTCGTGCCGGCCATGGCGAGTACGGCGGAGCACGTGACGATGCTGCAGCGCTCACCGAGCTACGTCGCGTCGAGACCGGCCCACGACGCGTTGTCGGACCGGCTGCGCGCCGTACTGCCGGAGAAGCTTGCGCACCGGTTGATCCGGGGCAAGAACGTTGCCTTCAGCTCCGCGGTCTACAGCGCGTTCCGGCGGTGGCCGGCGCATGCCGCGCGGTTCCTGAACAGCACAGTGGCCAAGCAACTGCCGGAGTCGATCCCTGCGGATCCGCACTTCACCCCGCGCTACAAGCCCTGGGACCAGCGGCTGTGCCTGGTCCCGGACGCGGACCTGTTCAAGGTACTGCGCAAGGGCTCGGCCACTGTGGTCACCGACGAGATCGAGACCTTCACGCCGACCGGTCTGCGACTGCGGTCCGGCCAGGAGCTCGCGGCCGATGTGGTCGTCACCGCGACCGGACTGCGCATGGTTGCACTGGGCAAGATCCAGCTGAAAATCGACGGGCGGGCGGTGGACCCACACGACACGTTCGTCTACAAGGGGATGATGCTGAGCGGCGTACCGAACCTCGCCTGGTGCATCGGCTACACCAACAACTCCTGGACCCTTCGCTCGGACCTGACGTCGCAGTACGTCTGCCGCCTGCTCAACCACCTGACCGCCACCGGCACGAGCATCTGCGTGCCCGAGATCGACCAGTCCGAGTACGACGCCCCGCGCCGCCCGGTCGTCGACCTCTCCTCCGGCTACATCCAGCGCGCCGCGTCCATCCTCCCCCGCCAAGGCAGCCACGGCCCGTGGCGCCTCCGCCAGAACTACCCCCGCGACCTGGTCCTGCTGCGCTTCGGCCCGATCACGGACGAGGCCATGCACTTCAAGCCTGCGTGACTGGGACCGGCGGCTGGGGGCCGACGTACGTCGCGATGGGACGGATGATCTTGGGGTCGGTGGACTGCTCGAGGATGTTGGCGGACCAGCCGATGACGCGGCTGACGGCGAAGGTCGGGGTGAACATCGCGCGCGGCAGACCGCAGAGCTCCATCACCACGCCGGCGTAGAACTCCACGTTGGCGTAGAGGTTGCGGCCGGGCTTGAGCTCGGCGAGTACGTCGACGATGCGCTGCTCGACCGTGGTGGCGAAGTCCACCAGGTCCCCGCCCAGGCCGCGGGCGATGTCGCGCAGCATCAGCGAGCGCGGGTCCTCGGTCCGGTAGACCGCGTGCCCGAAGCCCATGATCCGGTCCCCCGCCGACACCTTGGCGCGCACCCAGGCGTCGATCCGGTCCGGGCTGCCGATCTCGTCCAGGCTGGCCAGCGCGCGGTCCGGCGCGCCGCCGTGCAGCGGACCGGAGAAGGCCCCGATCGCCCCGGCGATGGCGGACACCACGTCGGCGCCGGTCGACGCGATCACCCGGGCGGTGAACGTCGACGCGTTGAACCCGTGGTCAACCGTGGCGACGAGGTAGTGCTCGATCGCGGCGGACTGTACGGCGGTCGGCTCGACACCGCTCACCAGATAGAGCCAGTTCGCCGCGGCGTTGAGGTCGGCGCGCGGCTCCAGCGGCTCCTGCCCCTCCCGGAGGCGGTACAGCGCGGCCAGGATCGTCGGCGTCACTGCGCAGACCAGCATCGCGTCGGCCTTCCGCCGTACCGGATCCGCGTCCCACAGCGGCGGGAGACGCCGTACGGCGGCCAGGAGCGACAGGACGGTGCGGAGACCGGCCAGCGGGTTGAACACCGGGCCGGCGGACGCGATCGCGGGCAGTACGGCGCGAACCTCGTCCGGGAGCACCCGCAGTGGCGCCAACTCGGCGACGAAGTGGTCGCGCTCGGCCGCGGTCGGGAGGCGGCCCTCGAACATCAAGAACCAGACGTCTTCGAGCGTCTTCGACTTGGCGAGGTCGATCGCCGAGTACTGGCGGTAGTGGTAGAACCCCTCGTCACCGCGGACGTCGCCGAGGGTCGTCTCGGTGACGACGACGTTGCGCAGACCGGGCGGAACATTGATCGTGGTTGACATATCTTCAGAGTTGACAGGTGATCAATGATTGTCAATATTGATCCAGTCAATGTGAAGCTCGGAGGAGCGCTGGATGGGCCCGCAGAGTGACGAGAATTACCTGACGACGGCGGAGGTCGCCCGGCGGCTGAAGGTGAAGCCGGAGACGATCTATGCGTACGTGAGCCGCGGGGTGCTGACGAGTGTGCGGGCTCGGGGGCGGCGCGGCAGCTTGTTCGCGGCGGCAGACGTCGAGCGGCTGGCGAGCAGGTCGGTGGAGCACTCCGGGGTGGTCGAGCAGATCGAGTCCGAGCTGACGTTGTTGAAGGACGACGAGCTGTACTACCGCGGGCATTCGGCGCGCGAGCTCGCGACCAGCCAGACGGTCGAGGCGGTGGCGCACCTGCTGTGGACCGGTGAGCTGACCGATCGGCCGCCGTTCGCCGTGTCGCGGGACTCGGTGCTGCTGGCCAGGTCCGCGATGAACGTGCTGCCGGACACGGCGCGGCTGACGGACCGGCTGCGGGTCGCGGTCGCCGCGCTGGGGGCTGCTGATCCCCTGCGGTTCGACCTCACACCACAGTCGGTGGTTGGGGCCGCGGAGCAGCTGATCGGCGTCCTGGTCGCCGCACTCCCCGGGCCAGTCGTAGCCGAGCGCTCGCTCGGCGCCCGCCTATGGCCAAAGCTGTCCCGGCAACCCCCGCCGTCTTCGGAAGGGCCGGAGGTGCTGGACGCTGCGTTGATTTTGCTGGCTGATCATGGGCTGGCGGTGTCGACGGTTGCGGCTCGGGTGGCGGCTAGTGCTCGGGCGAATCTGTATGCGGTGGTGTCGGCTGGGCTTGGCGCCTTGGACGGGCAGTACCACGGTGCGGCGCCGACGTTGGCGTACGAGTTTCTCGCCAAGGCGCAGCGGGATCCGCTGCGGGCGTTGTCCGACCAGCTCCGGTCGGGTGAGCCGGTGCCCGGCTTCGGGCACCGGATCTACCAGGGCCGCGATCCGCGCGCCGAGGTATTGCTGAGCCTGCTCGGCGATCACCCGATCGTGGAGACGATCCAGGTGCTCAGCGCGCGGCTGCCGGCCTTCCCGAACAGCGATCTGGCCATCGCCGCGATGATGCACGCCTTCGAGTTCCGGGCAGATGCCGGCGACGCGTTGTTCGCGCTCGCGCGGATCGTCGGTTGGACCGCGCACGCGCTGGAGGAGTACGCGGCGCCGGCTCTGCGGTTCCGGGCTCTCGGCGTCTACACCGGGGTCAGCGGGCTTGAAGCTTGAGCAGGGTGGCCGCGCCGGGCGCCAGCTTGAGCGGGATCGGCTTGACGCTGCGAGGGGCATAGGTCTGGGTGCGGGGGTCGAAGACTCCGACCGAAGCGACGCCACCCACGTTCGGCGTGACCGTGGTCCGAGCTTCGAGAGTGTGCGAGCGGTTGGCGACCAGCACCCACCGATCGGCCGAGCCGTCCCGCGCCGCGAACGTCCCCAGCACCGCAGCTGATCCGGAGACCTCGGAGATCAACCCGGTTGGCGTGAACCCGACCGTCCCGTTCGGCAGCGGCGTCTCGTTGGCGTGCACGACGGACTCCGACACGAGCGGCTTGAGCTCCCGCCCGACCTGATGGAGCCAGGTGGTGTTGACCGTGCGCGCAGCGGCGTACCGGGGTGTTCGGCGACCGTCGACGGTGATCAGCGCCGGCCCGAATCCTTCGCCACGCGCCGCCTCCGGAGTCCAGTAGGTGAAGTACTGGATGCCCTTCGCGCCGTAGGCCAGGCTGATGTTGACCTGCCAGAGCAGCTCGGCCGCGGTCGGCTCCCGATGGTTGTCGTAGGCAAGGGTCTGGATGAACACCCAGGACGGGATGTCGCCGTGCAGGGCGGCGTCGCGGACGATCGCCCAGTTGTGGAAGTAGTTCCCGTCCTCGCGCCCCCCGGACAGCAGCGGGTACCGGTCGAACGAGATCAGCGACGGCTTGACCACGTCGACGAAGCTGCGGTAGTACGCCGGGTCGTCGGATGGGAAGAGGTTGATGTACGGCAGCAGCTGCGGAGCCAGCTCACGGGACACCGCGACCGCGCGCGCCAGCGTGCCGAACCAGCCGGCGCCCGGCTCGTCGTACAGGTTGAAACCGGCCAGCGACGAGAACGGGCCGTAGGCGTCCCGGGCGCGGATGTAGAGCGCCTGCGCCTCCGCCGGGGTGACGCTGAGGAAGTCGGCCGGGTTGTCCGAGATCGAGAACCAGCGGGACATGTTCCGGATCTGGATGTCGTCCGAGATCAGCATCTGCAGCCCGGCGGTGCGGGCCAGGCCGAGCTGGTACTGGAAGATGTTGCCGTCGCCGGCGTAGTTGCCGGAGATGACGAAGTCGAAGCCGGCCGCCTTGATCTCGGCGTACCGCTCGGCGGTGCTCGCGTACGGGTGCGGCGGCCAGAACAACCCGATCGGGAACTCCGGCCCACCGGTCAGCGGCAGGTCGCCGGGCGAAGGAATCGCAGCAACGGCAGCGGCCGCGCCACCAGCGGCGGTGCCGGCAGCTGAAGCGGCGGATGAGGTGGCGGCGGTCAGGGCGCTGGCTCCGGCGCCGAGCAGCAAGGCGCGACGGCTGGGACCAAGGATGCGATGGGGGCTCTGCATGGTTCTCCTCACGGGCGGGTGGGACGAAAGCTCAGGGCCGTTTGCGATGCGACGCGACCGCCTCGGCCGTCGCGTCGAAGGCCTGTTCGGCCAGCGGGTAGTCGCGTTGCGCAACCCCGAGATAGAGGGCGTCGAGCACGAGCATCTGGACATGGCGGGCCGACATCCCGCCGGTCCGGAACGTGACGTCACGAGCAGCAGTCAGCAGTACGACGTCCGCGCACAACGCCAGCGGCGACCGCGGATAGTTGGTCACGGCAACAGTCGTCGCACCGCCACGCCCGGCGCGCTGCAACGGCTCCAGCACCTCGACCGTCTCGCCGCTGTGCGAGATGCCGATCGCGACATCCCCGGGTCCGAGCAGGGCCGCACTCGTCAACGCGTTGTGCACGTCGCTCCACGTGCTGGCCGCGCGGTCGATCCGGTGCAGCCGCAACCGCAGGTCCTCGGCGACCGACGCCGACCCCGACACGGCGTACATGTCGATCCGCCGCGCGTCCGAGATCGCCTGCACCGCCCGGCCGAGCGCGCCCACGTCGATCGACGCGACCGTGTCCTCGAGCGCGCGGGTGTCGGCCTGCAGCAGGGTGCGCAGTACGTCGTCCAGCGAGTCGTCCGGCCCGACCTCGGCGCCGGTCCCCCGCTCCCAGCTGCTGCTCGTCCGTCCGGTCTCGGCCGCGAGGGCCAGCCGGAGCTCGGCGTACCCGGACAGCCCGAGCGCGAGGCAGAACCGGGTCACGCTCGGCAGCGACGTCCCACAGCGGGCGGCGAGCTGGCCGATCGTGGACGACGCGACGCCGGCCGGGTCACGCAGGACCTCGGTCGCGATCCGGGCCTGGGCCGGGCTGAGCGCCGGCAGCAACCCGTTGATCCGGGCTTCCAGGCGGGGCGACGCGACCGCAACGCTGATGCTCATGTGAATAATTCTCAAACCGGGGGAACGAGAATTGCAAGAGTTCACACCCGGCCGGGACCGGACACACGAAAAGACCCCCTCGGCCACCGAGGCCGAGGGGGTCGATCGCAAGCCCGAACGTCAGAACAAGGCAGCCATCAACCGCCGGCGAGCCTTGACCACGCGCTCGTCGTCGGCGCCGACGACCTCGAAGAGCTCCAGCAGGTGCAGCCGGACGGCGTTGCGCTCGTCGCCGGCGGTCACCTGGATGGTCTTGATCAGCCGGTTGAAGGCGTCCTCGACGTGACCGCCCATGAGGTCGACATCGGCGACGAGCTGCTGCGCCTCGACGTCCTCGGGGTTGTCGGCCGCGCGGGTCCGGACGTCCGCCGGGACGTCCTGAGTGCGCTTGACCAGCTGGACCCGGGCCAGGCCGGACTTCGCCTCGGCGTCGTTCGGGGTCTCCTTCAGCAGCTCCTCGTACGCCGCGATCGCGCCGTCCAGGTCACCTGCGCCGACCGCGTTCTCCGCGGCCTCGTACCGCGGGTTCGGCGCCGGCTCGTCCTCCTCCGGCGCTTCCGCGGCCGGGCCGACCGGGTCGGCGCGGCCGGTGATGCCGTTCGCGACCGCCACCTGGAGCAGCTGGTCGAAGTACTGCCGCACCTCCGCCTCCGCGGGCGCGCCCTGGAACAGCGGGACCACCTGACCCCGCAGTACGGCGATCACCAGCGGAACCGACTGCACACCGACCGCCTGGGCCAGCTGCGGGTTCGCGTCGATGTCGATCCGCGCCAACAGGAACTTGCCGGCGTACTCGGTGGCGAGCCGGGCCAGCATCTGGCTGAGCGCGGTCGACGCCTGGGACCGCGGCGACCAGAACTCGACCACCACCGGGACCTGGAGCGACTGCTCGATCACGTCGGCCTGGAAGGTCGGCTCGCTCACGTTCAGCACGTACGAGCCCGCGGGGCCGCCAGCGGGCGGCGCACCGGCCGGAGCACCCGGCGCGGCGGGACCACCCGGCGCCGGAGGCCTGCGCAGGGACGACAGATCGATCGCCCCGGGACGGGAGAAGTTCGACTGACTCACGACTGCCCTCGCATTCCGTTCACGTTCACGGGTCCATCCTCCCCGACGCGCCTGAAGGCTGCTGCGCCCGGGTCGCCAGGAGCAGGCGAGCCAGGCCGCTGCGGGTGCCTGCGACGGCGATCCGGTCGCCCGGGCGGAGCACCTCGCCCTTCACCGAAGGGGACCAGTCCCAGGTGGTCCCGTCCTGGCGGGCCAGGACCCGCAGGCCGCCCGCCTCGTCCAGCTCGCCCAGCCGCAGCCCGCCTGCGACCGACCCCGGCTCCACGGTGACCTCGGTGAGCAGCAGGACGCGGCGACCGGCCGGCACGGTGACCTGGCTGCGCCGGTTCGCCACCGCCGCCGCGATCGCCGGCGCGACCAGCATCGACACCGACCGGCTGTGCCCGAGTCCGAGTCGTCGCTCGACCCGCTGGGCCAGGTCGTGGTCGAACATCCGCATCGTGATCCGCGCCTCCGGGTTCAGGTCGCGGACGACCATCGCGGACTCCAGGTTGGTGATGTCGCCGTTGGTGATCGCCAGCACCGACTGAGCCCGCTGGGCGCCGGCCGACCGCAGCGTCTCTTCGTTGCTGCTGTCCCCGATCACCACCGGGATCCGCAACCGATGTGCCGTCTGTACGCCGGGCGCGTCCTCGTCGTGCTCGACCCCGACCACCGCGACACCACGCTCGGCCAGGATCTCGAGCACGCGCGCACCGACCGTGCCGAGACCGCAGACGACGACATGGTTGCGCGGCCGGCCGCGCACGCCGCCGATCACCCGCGACAGCCTGGCCCCGATCAACGAGTCGACGACGACCGCGGTCAGCAGCGCCATCAGCACGATGCCGGTCAGCTGCACCAGGACCGCGGCCACCTTGGCCCACGGCTCCGCGCTGGAGAACGCTTCGTCCTCGATCCCCGCCGACGTCACGGCGCCGGCGGCCAGGTAGAGCGCCCGCCACCAGTCGATGTTCGGGTTCGCGATGTAGTGGGTCAGCACCGTCCCGCTGACCACGAGGAACGTCATCACCGCGGCGATCCGCCGTACCCGGCGGTCGAAGACGTCGCGCATCGCCATCAGCCAGCCGGCCCGTCGTACGTCCTTGGTCCGCCAGACGCTGCGGACGCCGGTGCCGAGCACGATGTCGCCGGTCGGGTCGTCGCTGAAGGCCGGCAACAACTCCGGGGTCGCCGACGACGTGGTGTCGGCGAGTACGGCGAGATGCGGATCCCGGATCAGGTCCGCCTGACCCGCGACCAACCGGCGACCGCCGAGGTCGAGCCAGGTCAGCTCGTCGTCCTCCAACGCGTCCGACACGAACGCCGGCGCCGCGAGCGACGGCCCCGAGATCACCACGCAGTCCCCGAGCAGGCTGTGCAACTGCGCACCCAGCCGAGGATTGACCATCTGTACGACGATGCGCAGGTCCGGATCCATGTCCCGCGCAGTCAGCGCAGTGTGGACGTTGTGCACGTCGTCGTTGTCCAGCAGCACCAGGGCGCGCGCGGTCGACGGCTTGCCGTCCTTCGCGTCGACACCGGCCCGCCGCAGCAACGCCTCGCTGATCACGCGGACGCCGAGCACGTTCGCGCCGAGCTCACCGATCCGTTCGTAGTGCCGGGACGCCGGGTTGACGATCGCGGTGACCTGCTCGCCGGAGCCGACCAACTCGGTGACGACCCGCAGCATCGTGCGGTCCGAACCGCAGACGACCACGCTCCGCTCGTCGAGCGACGCGGTGGCCGTTGCGGTGGTGGGCCGAGTGTCGGTGGTGGATTCTGCCGGCGCCTCCTCAGAAGCGGGCGGGCTCTCGGTACTCGCCCCAGAGTTCCCGAAGAACGTGACAGATTTCCCCCATCGTGGCCTCCGCACGCGCCGCCTCCAGCATGGGTTCGATGAGGTTGCCGGTCCCTCTGGCCGCCTCGACCAGCGCGGCTAGCGTACGACGGACGCGGTCCTCGTCGCGGTGCGCCTTGCGCGCCGCGAGCACCCGGCACTGCTCGATCTCGACCTCGTGGCTGACCCGGAGGATGGACAGCTCACCGGAGACCGTGTCGGTCAGGGTGTTCACCCCGACGATCTTCTTTTCGCCCTTCTCCAGCTTCTGCTGGTACTCGAACGCGGCGTCGGCGATCTCGGCCATGAACCAGCCGTCCTCGATGCCGCGCAGGATGCCGCCGGTCATCGAGCCGTCCGGGCTCATCTCCTTGATCCGGGCAAAGATCTCCTCGGCCTCGGCCTCGATCGCGTCGGTGAGCGCCTCGACGTACCAGGAGCCGCCGAGCGGGTCGGCGACGTTGGTCACGCCGACCTCTTCCATCAGCACCGACTGGGTGCGCAGCGCGATCTCGGCCGACTCCGCGGTCGGCAGCGCGAGCGTCTCGTCGAGCGCGTTGGTGTGCAGCGAGTTCGTCCCGCCCAGCACGGCAGCGAGCGCCTCGACCGCGGTCCGTACGACGTTGTTGTACGGCTGCTGGGCGGTCAGTGACACGCCCGCGGTCTGGGTGTGGAAGCGCAACGACTGCGCCTTCTCGGTGCGCGCGCCGTACACGTCCCGCAGCCAGCGGGCCCAGATCCGCCGGGCCGCGCGGAACTTCGCGATCTCCTCGAAGAAGTCCAGGTGGCTGTCGAAGAAGAACGACAGGCCGGGCGCGAACACGTCGACGTCGAGCCCCCGCGACAGCCCGAGCTCGACGTACCCGAACCCGTCGGCGAGCGTGTAGGCCAGCTCCTGCGCGGCCGTCGAGCCGGCCTCGCGGATGTGGTACCCGGAGACGCTGAGCGGCTTGTACGCCGGGATGGTGGTCGCGCAGTACTCCATCAGGTCGCCGATCAGGCGCAGGTGCGGCTCCGGCGGGAACAGCCACTCCTTCTGCGCGATGTACTCCTTGAAGATGTCGGTCTGCAGCGTCCCGTTGAGCTTGGTCAGGTCGGCGCCCTGCCGCTCGGCCGCGACCAGGTACATCACGAACGCCGGTACGGCGGGGCCGGAGATCGTCATCGAGGTGGTGACGTCCTGCAGCGGGATGTCCTTGAACAGCCGGTCCATGTCGGCGGCGGAGTCGATCGCGACGCCGCAGTGGCCGACCTCGCCGAGCGACTTCGGGTCGTCGGAGTCGCGGCCCATCAGCGTCGGCATGTCGAAGGCGACCGACAGGCCGCCGCCACCGCCGTTCAGGATCATCTTGTAGCGCTCGTTGGTCTGCTCGGCGTTGCCGAAGCCGGCGAACTGCCGGATCGTCCAGGTCCGGCCGCGGTAACCGGTCGGGTACAGGCCGCGGGTGAACGGGAACTCCCCCGGCCAGCCGATCCGCTCCATCCGCGGGTCGTCGACCCCCTCGGGCGGTCCGTAGACGGGCGCGACCTCGGTACCGGAGAGCGTGGTGAAGTCCGCCTCCCGCTTGCGTGCGGCGTCGTACCGCTGCTGCCACCGGCTCCGGCCGGCGGCGATCTGCTCGGCATCCATCAGTCAGACCTCCTCGGGAACTGGTCCCAAAATACTAGGACGTCCAACTATTTCCAACCGCGGGCGGTCTGCCAAGCCATCACAATCGCGCGCCAACGGCGCGCCGCCGCGGGCCCCGGTGCGGAGTAGCGGGTTGTGATGGCCTGGGCGTCCGGCCTCTACCCAGCCAGCCGCAACCCTCGCCGGCGCGACTGCTCGCGCGGATCCGGGACGGGCGCGGCCTGCAGGAGGCGGGTCGTGTAGGGGTCCTGCGGGTTGCGCAGGACCGACTCCCGCGGGCCCTGCTCGACGAGCGTGCCGCGGCTCATCACGGCGACCCGGTCGCAGACCTGGTCGACCACGGCGAGGTCGTGGCTGATGAACAGGCAGGCGAAGTGCAGGCGCTCCTGGATCGAGCGGAACAGCTCCAGCACGGTCGCCTGGACGGAGACGTCGAGCGCCGAGGTCGGCTCGTCGGCGATCAGCAACGCCGGGTCCAGTGAGATCGCCCGGGCGATCGAGACCCGCTGCCGTTGGCCTCCGGACAGCTCGTGCGGATACCGGCCGGCCCACGCCGGCGGCAGCTCGACACTGTCCAGCAACTCCTCGACCCGCCCGCGCAACTCCGCACCCCGGACGCCGCGATGCACGGCCAGCGGCTCACCGATCGACTGCCCGATCGTGGCCCGCGGGTTCAGCGAGCCGGCCGGGTTCTGGAACACCACCCCGATCCGCGACCGCGTCTGCCGCAGTACGGCGGACGACGCCGACGACAACGCCTGCCCGGCCACCCTGACCTCGCCGCTCGTGATCGGGGCGAGCCCGAGCACCGACTTGCCGATCGTGGACTTCCCCGACCCCGACTCCCCCACCAGCCCGGTGATCTCGCCGGGCGTGAGGACGAGATCGACGTGGTCGACCGCGCGGACCGTGCGGCCCCGGCGACCGCGGTACTCGACGACGAGATCGTCGATCACCAGCGCAGGCACTTCGCGGACGACGTCGACCGGCTTGGCGTCGTCGCGCACTCCGCCCCGCGGGACGGCATCGAGGAGCGCCCGCGTGTACGGCTGCGACGGCCGGTCGAACAGCTCGTGCACGCCCGCGGTCTCGACCACCGAACCCTTGCGCATGACAACGACCCGGTCCGCCACGTCGGCGACCACGCCCATGTCGTGGGTGATGATCATGATCGAGCCGGAGATCTTCGACCGCATCGCGAGCAGTACGTCGAGCACCTCCTGCTGGACGGTCACGTCGAGCGCCGTGGTCGGCTCGTCCGCGATCAGCAGCTCCGGGTCGCAGGCGACCGCGATCGCGATCATCACCCGTTGGCACTGCCCGCCGGACAGCTGGTGCGGGTAGTACTTCAGCCGCGACTCGGGGATCTCGACCAGCTGCAGCAGCTCGACAGCGCGAGCCTGCGCCTCGGAACGGGACAGCCCGGGCTGGTGCGCCCGGATCATCTCGACCAACTGCGACCCGATCGTGAACACCGGGTCGAGCGCGCCGACCGGGTCCTGGAAGATCATCGCGATCCGCCGGCCGCGCAACGCGGTCAGCTCGGCCTTCGACATCGACAGCACGTCCTCGCCGCCGAACACGATCCGCCCGCCGACGGTCGCGTTCGACGGCAGCAGCCCGAGCGCGGCCAGCGAAGTGACGCTCTTGCCCGACCCCGACTCCCCGACGACCGCGAGCACCTCGCCCGGCCGGACCTCGAAACTCACCCGATCCACCGCACGCTGCGTCGTACCGCCAACGGTGAAGTCGACGGTCAAGTCCTCGAAGCGCAGGACGCCGGTCATGGGGCCTCCCGGCCTGGACTGAGGAGCGGAGGGAGCGAAGCGACTGGAGTGACGAGGGAAGGCCGGGAGTTCCAGCCCCATGACCCGCCGCGCGGCAGCGCGGCATTCAACAGAGTCACTCGCCCTCCTTGGCGTCCAGTTTGTCGCGGTACTCCTGCCAGTCGGCGAGCATTTTGCGGTGGTACGACGTCAGCCACTCGAAGTAGTTGCGCGCGTACCGCAGCCGCTTGCGCGGACCCGGCATGTCGTCGGGCAGCTCGTCGAGCATGTCCGAGAACAGCTGTTGCTGCTTGCCCAGCGACCGCCGCTCACCGGCCAGGAAGCTGCCCCAGATGTCGTCCTCGACCTTGAAGTAGTGGTTCCGGTCCCCGGGTACGGCGTGCCGCGCGATGAACCCGAGGTCGATCAGCCGGCGGGTCGTGCTCGAGATCGAGCCGGCACTCGCCGCCAGCGCCCGGGCCAGCTCGGCCGACGACACGTACGGCTTGTTGCTCACCATCAGGTAGCCGAGCACGCGGCCCTCCATCCGCGGCGACCCCGCGAGCTCCCGGATCAGCGCGAACTGCTCGACGAAGTCGACCCGCCGTGAGTCCTCTTCCCACGCATCGTCGTCGACCATCACGACCTCCTCGCCAGCTCGTGCACGTCGGCGGCCGCGATCTGGGCCGACCGCCGGGCCCGGAACGCCTCGACCGGCCAGCGGGACACCCCGCCGTACCGGACGTGCGACGGCTGCCCGTCGGCGTCCCAGGTGTACTCCACCTTCTCGCCACTCGAGCCGAAACCGGCGGCAGGCACCACGGCCAGCGTGTCCTCGTCGATGACCTGGAGCTCCTCGTAGCTCTCGACCGGGTCCGGCGCGGCCGGGAAGTACGCGACCAGCCGGCCGCCGAGCAGCGCGATGCTGACCACGCCCATCAGGCTCGCGAACGTCCCGCAGAACCGGCGCCCGTCGATGTCGCTCGGGACCGCGGTGCCTGCCGGAGGCTTCGCCGCCAGGTCGAGCAGCTTCACCACGCCGGTCGCAAGCGTCCCGGCCGGGCCGCCGATGCAGTTGGTCAGCACGGACACCACGAGCTGGTCGACGGGATCGATGAACGTGCGGGTGATGTGGCCCGGGTACCCGCCGCTATGGCCGACCAGCCGCCGGTCGCCGACCTTGACGATGTCCATGCCCAGCCCGTAGCGCCCGATCTCGTTGCCGTGGGCGTTGATCAGGCTCTCGTCGCGCTGCACCAGCCGCTTGCTCGCGTCGGTCAGCAACTGCTCGGCGCCGAAGTAGTGCGCGGCGCCGTACGTCGTCAGGTCCTCGGCGGTGGAGTAGAAGCCGGTGGCCGCGGCCATGGCGCGGGTGTCGACGTGCGGGATGGTCTCGCGTACGTCGACGCCGTCGAGCAGACCGGTGTGGCCGGCGGCGTACTCACCGGCGCGCTGCGGGTCCCACTCCGCGCCGGTGTTGGTCAGGCCGAGCCGGCTGGTGATGTTGGCCTCGACGTAGTCGCCGTACGACAGGCCGCTCGCGGACTCGATCACCAGGCCGAGCAGCGAGTAGCCGATGTTGGTGTACTTGAAGTGCTCGTTGCGCTCGAAGACCTGGCCGTCGGACACGCACAGCGCGATCAGCGCCTCCCGGTCCGGGAAGTGGTCCATCAGCTGCCAGTAGTCCTTGTCCACACCGTCGCGGATCACGCCGCCCTGGTGGCCGAGCAGCTCCCGCACGGTGACCGGGCCGAGTGCGCTGCCGGCAAGCTCCGCGACGTACGAGTCGACCGGGTCGTCCAGCCGGACCTTGCCCTGCTCGACGAGCTGCAGGATCGAGCTCGCGGTGAAGGTCTTCGAGTGCGAGGCGATCCGGAACAGGTGGTCGGTGCGCAGCGGCGTCCCGGCGACCTCGTCGCTGAAGCCGAGCGCGGTCGACAGCACCACCTCGTCGCCGACGCGCACAGCGGCCTGCACGCCCGGCGTGCGGAAGTAGTTGCGCTGGTACTCGAGCCAGCTCTGCAGGGCGGGTGCGGCTTCCCGGGCGGTGTGGATGTCGAGCAAGGCGGCGTCCGTTCTGTGGTGGGTGGTCATTCAGGAGCGTCCCTTCGGGTTCACCGCGTCGCGCAGCACGTCGCCGAGGGTGATCAGGCTCAGTACGGTCGCGGCGAGGAAGATGCCCGGATAGATCAAAGTGTGCGGTGCCTGCTGGAACCGCGACTGCGCGGTGGCCAGTTGCAGGCCCCACGAGATCGACGGCGCCCGCAGCCCGAGGCCGAGGAAGGTCAGGGTGGACTCGGCGACGATGACACCGCCGACGGTCAGCGTGGCAACCGCGAGCACCGGGCCGATCGAGTTCGGCAGCACGTAGTGGGTGAGGATCCGGCTGACCGGGAACCCCATCGCCTTCGCGGCCTGGACGTACTCGGCGTCCCTCGTCGCGCGGACCGTCGTACGGACCATCCGGGCCAGCGCCGGCCAGGAGAACAGGGCGAGAACGAGCGAGACTGACAGCACCGAGCGCTCACCGAGGCTGTTCAGTACGACGATCGCGCCGAGCAGGAACGGGAAGCCGAGGAACACGTCGGTGAGCCGGGCCAGCACCGAGTCCGTCCAGCCGCCGACGTACCCGGCCACGGTCCCGATCAGCACGGCGATGGCGAGCGCGATCAGCGTGCAGAACAGGCCGACCGACAACGACGCGCGGGCGCCGTGCACGACGTTCGCGTACACGTCACACCCCTGCAGATCCTGGCCGAACAGGTGTCCCGGCGACGACGGACGCGCGCTCGCGGAGATGTCGCACGCCCGCGGATCCACCTGGCTGAACAGGCCCGGGAACAAGGCGAGCAGGACGAGTACGACGAGCACCGTCAGCGGCACCCAGAACAGCACCCGGCGGCGGACAGTCGCCCAGACACCGCGACCGGCCAGCGCGTCCTCTTCGACGGACTGCGCGAGTACCTGATCAGTCATGGCGGATCCTCGGATCGAGCAGCGAGTTGAGCAGGTCGACGACCACGCTGGTGACCAGGAAGATCAGGATCAGCGCGGTCGCGATCCCGACCACGGTCGGTCCCTCGTGCACCCGGATCGACTGGAACAGCAGTTGGCCGACCCCCGGCAGGTTGAAGATCCCCTCGGTCACCACGGCACCGCCGAGCAACGCGCCGAGGTCGATGGCCAGGTAGGTCAGCACCGGGATCGACGAGTTCCGCAGGACGTGCACACCGATGACGCGGCGCCGGGTCAGGCCCTTCGCCCACAGCGCCCGGACGAAGTCCGAGCTCATCGTCTCGACCACGCTCCCCCGCGTCAGCCGGGCGACCGCGGCCAGGCCGTAGATCGCGAGAACCGTTGCCGGCAGCAAATACGAGCCGGGCCAGCCGTCGTTGACGCCTGCGATCGGGAACAGCGACAGCTTCACGCCGAACACCAGCTGCGCCGTCACCGCCATCACGAAGATCGGCACCGAGGTGATCAGGATGGTCATGATCAGCACGCCGCGGTCGATCCAGGTGTTCTTCCGCAGCCCGGCCAGCAAGCCGAGGCCGACGCCAAGGACCACCTGGATCACCCATGCCGTCAGCGCCAGCCGGATCGTCACCGGCCAGCGGTCCGCCAGCCGCTCGGCCACCGAGCGGCCGCGGAAGTCGACGCCGAGGTCGCCGGTCACCAGGTTGCCGAGATAGCGCAGGTACTGCGACCAGAGCGGGTCGTTCAGGTGGTACAGCTCCCGGATCCGCTCGACGACCGCCGGCGACAACGGCTGGTCGCCACCGAGGCTCGAGATCGGGTCGCCGGGCAACGCGAAGACGGCGGCGTAGATCGCGAACGTGACGCCGAAGAACACCAGCACGAGCTCGACGAGCCGCCTGATCGTGAAGCGCAGCATCAGCCCGCCTCTCGCCGTACGGCGTTCAGCAGGGCGAGCGTGGCGGCGTACTGGACCCCGACGAGGTGCTTGATCGGGACGGTCCGCAGGTCCTGGTCGAGTGTCGCGGCCTCGTCCTGCCACTCGCGGTAGGACTCCCGCAGTCGCCGGCCGAGCGGGTGCAGCGCCGCGTGCGCGCTGCCTCGGGCGATCTCGCCGTCGATGGCGCGGACGAGCATTCCGCCGTACCGCAGCCGGAAGGAGCGGTTGATGTCGAACAGGCCGAAGACCTCCGCGACCGTCGCGCGCCGGGCCGGGTCGAGGTCCTCGGCCCGCCGCCGTTCGCGATCCGGCCGCCTGAGCAGGTACGGCATGAACGACGCGACCGCCCGGACCAGCTGTGAGTCGTCCGACAGGTACGGCCGCGCCGCCTGGAAGACGTCGTCGATCACCAGCAGGTCCTTCTCGAGCTCGTCCGCCGCATTCATCAGCACCTGCTGGTACGGCGAGTCCGTCTCCGTCTCGTCGTCGACCGCCGGATGCGTCCAGTACGGCAGCTCGGCGACCAGGCTCACCGTGCCATGGCGTTCCGCGTAGGCGGCCGACGAGCTGCCGGCCTCGTTCGGCGTCGGCAGCCCCAGCCGCTCGGCATAGTCGTACGACGCCTTGGCGGAGATCATCTCGAACACCGCCGGGCCGAGCGGACGGGCGACGGGCGTCTCGGGCTCACCGAGATCGAGCGGCAGATCGAAGGACGCGGCGATGGCGTGCAACTCGTCGACGAAGCCCTCGATGTCCCTGGTGACGTAGTAGTACACGCCGCCGAGCTCGGTGTTGTGCAGCGAGGCCGCGATCACCGGTTTCAGCTCGTCGATCACCCGCATCAGCGCGAACGCCTCGGGCATCACCTGGTCGAAGTAGGCGTCCTTGTACTGGAACGGGAACGACCACTCGACCTGCTCGGCCGGCGCCGGGCGGTAGAAGTGTTCGCCGTAGTGCACCCGGTTGAACCGGCCGTCGAACCAGCCCTCGTTCAGCCGGGTCCCGTCGGGGTCGATGCAGCCGATGATGTTCCAGCGGCACCCGGCGCGCAGGTCCGGGTCGGCGACCAGGTCCTCGGCGAGCTGGATCGCGGTCCAGAACCCGATCGGCTCGTTCGGGTGCACGCCGGCGTAGACGAGCGCCTGGTCGGGACCATCGCCGACGGAGTACATCGTGATCGGCTCGCCGAGTCGCGACGTCCCTATCCGGCGCTTGGTCACCAGGCCGGGGTGGTTGCCTGCAAGCTCGTCCAGCCGGTCCGCGATCTCGTCGGCACCCGGGAAGTGGTCGAGGTCGGGGACGCGGTGGGCCCGCTCCAGGATCTCCCGGAGCGGGCCGCCGTCGGTTGCCTTCATCAACTGTCCGCCAGGGTGGTGTTCTCGAGCTCGACGGCGCCGGCGCCCTCGGACAGCTTCGCGATCCGGTCCGAGGTGGCGTAGGCGTACTTCTCGAAGAACATCGGCGGCGCCGGGAAGTCCTTCAGGATCGCCTTCTGCACCTCGACGTACCCCTCGATCGCCTTCTGCTGGTCGACCTGCGCGTCGGCCTTCGCGAGCAACTGCTCGACCTCCGGGGTGTAGTACGGGATGCAGTTCGTGCAGCCGCCTGCCTTGGTGTAGAAGGACCGCAGAGTGTTCTGCTGGCTGGCGTAGAGCGCGCCCCAGCGGGAGAAGTACGGTCCGGTGAGCTTCTTCTCGGTGCGCAGCTTCTGGAACTCGGGGAAGTCGGTCGTCGGGGTCGCGGTGACGTCCTTGATCCCGAGGTTCTGCCGGAGCTGGTTGGCGTAGGCGTTGTACAGGTCGTCGAGGCCCGCACCGCCCGGGTACCGGATCTCCATCTTTCCGGAGAAGCCGCCGGCGTCGGCCAGCAACTGCTTGGCCTTCGTGGGGTTGAAGGTGCAGAGCTCCCCGCAGAGACCGGTCGGGGTGCCCGGCTCGCCCGGCGGGGTCAGCGCGCTGGCCGGTTCCCAGATGCCGCCGTAGATCACGTCGCTGACGGCCTTGCGGTCGATCGCCATCGAGATCGCCTGCCGGACCCGGACGTCGGCGTAGCGCTTATCGTACAGCGGCAGGCCGAGGTAGTTCATGCCGAGGCCCTGGAAGACGTAGGCGCGGTCGCCGAAGTCCTTCTTCACCTGCGCCATCCGGCTGGCCGGCACGAACAGGATGTCGGTGTTGCCGGCCTGGACGTCGGTGTAGGCAGTCGTCATGTCGGTGTAGGGCTTGAAGGAGATCTCGTCGACACTCGGCTTCGGGCCCTGGTAGTTCGCGTACGCCTTGACCGTCACCGGCTCGTTCTCCCGGTAGCTGTCGACGATCTCGAACGGGCCGTTGCCGACCGGCTTCTTCCCGAACCCGTCGAGGTCGGCGTACGCCGCCTCGGGCAGCGGGAAGAACCCGGTCTGCGCCTGGGACAGCTGGGTCGGGAACTGGCCGTCGGGGCTCTTCAGCGTGACGGTGAAGGTCAGCTCGTCGACCACCTCGAGGCCGGACATCTGGGTGGTCGTGGGCTTGCCACTGGCCGGATTGAGGGCGTCGTACCCGGCGATGTTGACCAGCTGGCCGCTGTTCTCCCAGGCGTTCGGGCCGTAGGCGACGGTGTTCCAGGCCTTCACGTAGCTCTCGGCGGTCACCTTCTCGCCGTTGTGGAAGGTCCAGCCCGGGCGCAGCTTGATGGTCCAGTGCACCGCGTCGGTGGACTTCACCGACTCGGCGTTCAGGTAGGTCAGCGAACCGTCGGCCTTGACGAAGGTGAGGCCCGAGAACAGCGCCCTGACCTGCGGGAACGCGATCGTCTGCCGGCCCGGGTTCAGGGTCACCGGGTCGTCGACGGCGTACGAGATCGCTCTGGTCCCGCTCTCGGCCGACCCGCCGGACCCGCCTCCGGAGCAGCCGGTGACCGCGAGGGCGCCGGCGAGGAGAACGGCAGCAACACGCTTCATGGGGTCCTCCAGGGGACTTCGCGGCCGTGGGGGCCGGCCGGGTTCTCCCGATCCTGGAACACGAGGTGGATGCCTGGCAATAGGGAAGCTTGGGAAGTTTCAGTATCGAATGAACTTTTAGCCTGCGCGTAACACAAGGTGTCCGCGGAGTGGACAGCTGTCAGGTGAAGTCGCCGGCGCTGTGCCGCAGCGGCTCGAGGACGGACCAGAGCATCTTGAGCTGCTCGTCGGTCAGGCCGGACAGGGCGAAGTCGGCGGCGACCAGGTCCGCGGTGGCGCGTTCGACCAGCTCGCGGCCCTCGGGCGTGATCTCGCACAGCACCGCGCGGCCGTCGTCCGGGTGCGGTTCGCGGGTCACCAGTCCGGCTGCCTCCAGCCGCCGTACGATCGAGGTCACCGAGGTCGGGTGCACCTGCAGGCGCTCGCCCATCTTGCCCAGCGGCAACGACCCGCGCCGGGAGAAGGTGAGCAGCACCAGCGCCTCGAACCGGGCGAACGTCAGCCCGTGCTTGCGCAGGATGTCGTCGAGCTCACCGATGACGATCTGCTGGGCCCGCATCAGCGACGTGACGGCCCGCATCTGCTCGACCGCGCCCCACCGCCGGCCCCACTGCCGCGACGCCTCGTCAATCGGATCGAACGGCAACGCCCTCTTCCTCGCCATGAGCCGAAGATTAGCTCCACACTAGGCAGACCATGGCGAATCTCAGGGCGAAACTCAGGCATTCGGACTTCCCCGACCTAGGCAACGACTCCCCCGCCGAGCAACTGATCAGTGTGCGGTTCCACTGGTACTTCCGGCACGCGCGGCAGGCCCGGATCGCCTACCGCGCACTCGGCACCCTGCAGTTGCTCGCGGCCCTCGTCATCGCGATCTCGGTCGCCATCTCCGCCCCCACCTGGCTGGCGCCGGCCCTCGGCGGCGTGATCGCCCTGGCCGAGGGCATCCGCACCCTGTTCGGGTACCGGGACACCTATCCGACCTACACCCGCACCGCCCAGCACCTCCGCAACGAGGCCTGGCTCTACGCCCAGCACGCCGGTCGCTACGCGAAATCCGAGGACCCGGTCCGCCTGCTCGCCGAGCGCGTGGTCGAGATCAGCCAGGAGGAGACCGCCGACTGGGAGGCCGCCTTCAAGACCCGCACCATCTGATATCTGTCCGCGGCGGCTGTCATGCTCTGGCGTATGACGCAGGCGGAGTTCTACCTCGGGCAGTTGCGAGCCGAGTCGACGCGGCTGGGTGAGGTCGCGCGGATGGGGCTGGAGGCCGCGGTGCCGAGTTGCCCCGGGTGGACGGTCGAGTCGGTGGTGCGGCACGTGGCCACGGTGTACCTGCACAAGGTGGAGGTGTTGCGGCTCGGCGCCCTGCCGGACCCATGGCCGCCGGACTTCGGTGCGCGGGATGCGCTCGAGTTGTACGACGAAGCACGCGGGGCGATCGTGGACGCCCTGGTCGCGGCCGGGACCGAGCGGGAGACGTGGACCTTCAACCCGGACGACAAGACCTCCGGGTTCTGGTTCCGGCGAATGGCGCTGGAGAGTGTGGTGCACCGGATCGACGTCGAGCAGGCGAACGACGTGGTCACGCCGATCGACCCCGAGTTGGCGCTCGACGGTATCGACGAGTTGCTCTACCCCAACCTGGGCGGGCCGTGGTGGGAGGAGGGCGACACCGAGCACCCAGTCGACGCCGCCGTACGGATCACCGCCGATGGACGGTCCTGGACGGTGCGCGCGGATGCCACGAGCGTCGCGGTGAGCCAGGGGACCGACGGTGAGGTGGCGGCCGAGGTCTTCGGGTCGGCCGATGCCGTGTTCCTGTGGTTGTGGGGGCGGCTGGACGCGGCTGTGATCCAGTCCGCCGGCGACGAGGGCGTCGTACGGGACTTTCGGGCGCGGGTGGCGGAGTGCACGACCTGAGCGGTGTCCTGTTCCGGGGTGGCTGTTCGTTCCCTTGTCGAAGGACCAGAGTGGTCCTGGCAGAAGGAGGCCTCCGATGGCGCAGTACCTGGCACTGACCTACACACCGGACGTCGACTGGTGGGCGCCCGAGCACGCGAGTGAGCTGGCGGAGTACCGGCAGTTCGGGGTGGACCACGAGGGCAGCATCAAGGCGAGTGCCGTGCTGCATCCGACGCCGACGGCAACCGTCGTACGGGTGGAGGGTGCCCGCGGCGGGAAGGTCGTCACGACCGACGGGCCGTACGCCGAGACGAAGGAAGCGCTGACCGGCTACTACCTGATCGAGGCCGACGACCTGGAGCAGGCGGTGGCGATCGCGGCGCAGATCCCGGCCGCGTGGAACGGCGCCGTCGAGGTCCGGCCGGTCATCAACGCCAAGTAGCCGGCAAGTAGTCCGGCCGTGTCCGACGACGCGCTCGCCGAGACGATCCGGATCGAGGGCACGCGGATTATCGCGACCCTGATCCGGACCGTCGGCGACGTGCAGCTCGCCGAGGACGCCGTCCAGGAAGCGACCCTGGCGGCCCTCGGCGCCTGGCCGGTGACCGGGGTGCCGCCCGAGCCCCGCGCCTGGCTGACCGTGACCGCGCGACGGAAGGCGATCGACATGATCCGCCGCGAACGCGCCCGCCCGGGCAAGGAACGCGACGGGCTCGAACTGCTGGAGCTCAGCCAGTCGGACGGGTTCGTACCCGACAGCGTGGTGCAGGACGACCTGCTCCGCCTGATCTTCACCTGCTGTCACCCAACGCTGTCGCCGCCGACCCGGGTCGCACTCGCCCTGCGCACTCTCTGCGGCCTGTCCCCCGCGCAGATCGCGGGCGTCCTCCTGACGACCGAGGTCGCCACGACCAAACGCCTCACCCGCGCCCGGCAGAAGATCGCGGCCGCCCACATCCCGTACCGCGTGCCACCCGAGGACGAGCTACCCGACCGCCTCCCGGCCGTCTGCGCAGTGATCCACAGCCTCTACACTGCCGGCCACGCGCCGATCGAGGGCGAGACCGCGTACGACGTCGACGTCTGCGCCGAGGCGATCCGCCTCGCCGAACTGCTGCACGAACTACTGCCCGAGCAGTCGATGCCCACCGCCGTACTGGCACTGCTGCTCCTCACCGAGGCCCGCCGCCCGGCCCGGCTCGACGAGGCCGGCGAAGTCGTCACGCTCGACCAGCAGGACCGCTCGCGCTGGGACCCGGACCTGATCGCCCGCGGCGTCGCCATGCTCAACGACTCGCTGGAGCGGTCGAACCGCCAGGCCGACCCCTACCAGTTGCAGGCCGCGATCGCCGCCGAGCACGCCCGCGTCCCGAGCTACGCGGCCACCGACTGGCGCGAGATCCTCCGGCTGTACGACCTGCTCGTGTCGATCGCCCCGAGTACGTCGGCGCACCTCGCCCACGCTGTTGCGGCCGCCGAGGCCGACGGCACCGCGGCCGGGCTAGCGCTGCTCGACGGACTCCCTGCGAGCCCGCGCTGGCACGCCGTACGCGCGGAACTCCTCGCTCGCGATCACAGGTACGCCGAAGCCGCCGACGAACTCACTCAGGCACTCACCGGACCGGCCACCGATCCGGAACGGACCCACCGCGAACGGCGGCGGCGGATCTTCCTGGAGAAGTCCGGCTAGTCGCGGTCCTCGTCGGTCCAGTTGCCGCGCTCGCTGTTGAAGATCGACTTGCTGCCGGAGCCGGCCACCGGGCGGGACTGGGACTGGTGAGTCTGCGCTGGGGCCACCGTCGTGGTGACCTCCTGCGCGGAGTCCATCCCGATCGGACCGGTGCCGTCGTCGTCGGAGTCGTCGTCGCCCTGCACCACGTCGACGCTCGCGGACGCGCGCAGACCGGTGCGCTGGATGACCCGCTGGATGGTCAGGTCCCGGTCGTCCGGGCGGCTGACCCACCGGATCTCCCGGAAGCCCTGGTCCTGCGCCGCGGACTCGAAGACGAAGTGGCCGTAGCCGAAGATCCGCCCGACGATCGGCTTCTGCAGGGTGATGTCCAGGACGCGCGCGATCGGCGTGGTCGCGACGGTCTGGGAGAAGACGCCGCGGATCCGCATGACCCGCATGTTCGTGACCACGAACCGGTCCCGGTGGTGGGTGAGGAACTGCCAGAAGGCGTGCATCAGCAGGATCAGCACGATCGCCAGCACCACCTGGGTGCCGCCGATCGAGTCGGTCACCAGCGCCACCAGCAGGGCGGTCGCCAGCACCACCTCGAGCATCGGCACCGTGAAGACCACCCAGTGCTGCCGGACCTCGTCGATGACGACTTCGCCCTCGTCCGAGATCAGATGGCGCCGGACCTTCGGATCGAAGATCCGGAACAGGCCTATTCCGGCCATCCGCTCACTCCCCTGTCACGCTGTTGTGTGACCCCGTACAGCCAAGTGTCCCGCACGAGGGCTCGTCGCGGGACACTCCGGCGGCAGATCAGCTGAACAGCGCACTCAGGAAGGTGATCACGCTCTCGAATGCGTCACCGACGGCCGAGAACGCGCCGCCCACCGCGTCGGCTGCGTTTGCCGGCTGAGTGAACAGATAGAAAGCCGCAAAGGCGATGACCGACCAGATCAACAGCTTCTTCGGCATGTCACCACTCCTCGTTCGCAACCACTTCGGTCGACTGTGTTTGGATTTGTATCACGGACCGTCACCAATTGTCACTGACTGAACACAGCCCACCGCACAATGCTCACCAGCTACAAGTCCCATTCTGTAACGGATTCGGGGGCATGGCAGCAACCGGCGCGCCGCCGTGAGACGCGGATCGCGCCGTTGCGGGGAAATCTCCCCGGATCTGCCCGAATTCGGAACTCATGTCACTCCTATCACACCAGACGACACAATGTGACAGAGTGTGGTCGAGTGTTGCAGCTCGTGCCCCATCACAGCGCCGCGATGAGCTCGTCGGCGGCCGTGTACGGGTCCGTGTTCCCCTCGGCCACCTTGGCGGCCAGCACGTCCAGCCGGGCGTCGCCGTGCAGGTGCGCGAACCGGGACCGCAGCGCCGTCATCGCGATCGCCTCGATCTCGTCCCGGGCCCGGCTCCGGCGGCGCTCGTCCAGGACGCCGTTGGATGCCATCCAGGCCAGCCGGTCCTCGATCGCGGCCACCACCTCGGCGACCCCCTCGTTGCGTGAGGCAACGGTCTTGAGGATCGGCGGCGACCACGCGCCTTCGGGCCGCTCGGCCAGCGCCAGCATCGCCCGCAGGTCCCGGGTGACGGCCTGGACGCCGTCCCGATCGGCCTTGTTCACAACGTAGATGTCGCCCACCTCGAGGATGCCGGCCTTCGCCGCCTGGATCCCGTCGCCCATCCCCGGCGCCAGCAGCACCAGCGTCGTGTCGGCCATCCCGGCGATCTCCACCTCGGACTGACCGACCCCGACGGTCTCCACCAGGACGACGTCGAACCCGGCCGCGTCGAGCACCCGCAACGCCTGCGGCGTCGACCACGCCAGGCCGCCGAGATGCCCGCGGGACGCCATCGACCGGATGAACACCCCGGCATCCGTCGCGTGGTCCTGCATCCGCACCCGGTCGCCCAGCAATGCGCCGCCGGAGAACGGCGACGACGGGTCGACCGCGAGCACGCCGACCCGCTTCCCGGTCTCCCGGTACGCCGAGACCAGCGCCGACGTCGACGTGGACTTGCCGACCCCCGGGGAGCCGGTGATCCCGACGATGTGCGCGTTCCCGGCGTACGGCGACAGCGCCGCCATCACCTCGCGGAGCAGCGGCGACTCGTCCTCGACCAGCGAGATCAGCCGGGCGACGGCCCGGGAGTCACCCTCCCGGGCTCGCTCGACCAGTTCGCCGACCGGGGCGGTCCGTCGTGGCATCAGCCCTCTCGCAGTCAGCGCCGGGGTACCCGCACGATCAGGGCGTCACCCTGACCGCCACCGCCGCACAGGGCCGCGGCGCCGACGCCGCCGCCACGACGCCCGAGCTCCAGCGCGAGGTGCAGCACGAGGCGGGCGCCGGACATGCCGATCGGGTGGCCGAGGGCGATCGCGCCGCCGTTCACGTTGACCTTGTCGACGTCGACCTGGAGCTCCCGCGCGGACGCGATGCCGACCGCGGCGAAGGCCTCGTTGATCTCGATCAGGTCGAGCGCGGACGGCTCGATGCCCTCCTTCTGGCAGGCCTTGACGATCGCGTTCGCCGGCTGGCTCTGCAGCGACGAGTCCGGTCCGGCGACCGAGCCGTGGGCGCCGATCTCGGCGATCCAGCTCAGCCCGAGCTCCTCGGCCTTCGCCTTGCTCATCACGACCACGGCGCAGCCGCCGTCGGAGATCTGCGAGGCCGAGCCGGCGGTGATCGTGCCGTCCTTGCCGAAGGCCGGCCGCAGCTTGGCCAGGGACTCGGCCGAGGTGTCGCTGCGGACACCTTCGTCGCTGTCGACCACGATCGGGTCGCCCTTGCGCTGCGGCACCTCGACCGGGACCACCTCGTCGGCGAAGACGCCGTTCTTCCAGCCGGCCGCGGCCAACTGGTGCGAGCGGGCGCTGAACTCGTCCTGCTCCTCGCGGCTGAGCTTCAGGCCCTCGTTGTTCGCCTGGTCGGTGAGCGCGCCCATCGCCTGGTCGGTGAAGGCGTCCCAGAGGCCGTCGAACGCCATCGAGTCGACCAACGGCACATCGCCGTACTTGAAGCCCTCGCGGGACTTCGGCAGCAGGTGCGGGGAGTTCGTCATCGACTCCATGCCGCCGGCCACGACGAGGTCGTACTCACCGGCGCGGATCAGCTGGTCGGCCAGGGCGATCGCGTTCAGGCCGGACAGGCAGACCTTGTTGATCGTGATGGCCGGGATGTTCATCGGAATGCCGGCCTTGACCGCGGCCTGGCGGGCGGTGATCTGGCCGCCGCCGGCCTGCAGCACCTGGCCCATGATCACGTACTCGACCTGGTCCGGCGCGACGCCGGCCTTGTCCAGTGCGCCCTTGATCGCGAACCCGCCGAGCTCGGCGCCGGTGAAGCCCTTGAGGCCACCCAGCAGCCGCCCGATCGGGGTCCGCGCGCCGGCGACTATGACGGTGTGGTTCCGCGTGTCAGACATGCTGTCACGATACCTGCGACGGCACTGGTACGCCCCTGGTCCGACCCTGTCGATCAGGTCACACGCGGCGCGGGTTTGCCGGTCGACGTGATCGGCAGCTCATCGGTGAAAAGGATCCACCGCGGCACCTTCGCCGGCGTCAGCCGGGACCGCGCGTAGGCCACCAACTCCGGGCCCTCCACCGGGTCCCGCCGGACGACGTCCGCCCGCAGCAGGGCGCCGTACTCGTCGTCGGGTACGCCGACCACGCGGGCGTCGGCCACGGCCGGGTGCGTGAGCAACGCGTTCTCCACCTCGACCGGGAAGACGTTCTCCCCGCCGGTGACGATCAGATCGTCGGCCCGGCCGTCGACGAAGTACCGCCCGGCGGAGTCGCGATGCCCGAGATCGCCGGAATCCGCCGGAGTCCCCGCCAGCCGGCCGCCGACGTGCAGCCGACCGATGTCGCCGGCGGGCAGCGTTCGGCCCTCGTCGTCAAGGACCGCGAGTTGTACGCCGGCCGCCGGCCGGCCGATCGTGCCCGGCGCCTCGCGCAGATCCATCGGGGTGGCGAGCGTCGCCCAGCCCAGCTCGCTGGATCCGTAGAGGTTGAACAGCATCGGTCCGAAGGCTCTCGTCAGCCGCTCCGCCACGGCCGGATGCAACTGCCCGGCACCACTGACGACAGCGCTGAGGGGTACCTCGACCCCGGTCCGCGCGACCTTCGACAGGATCGGCGGTACGCCGGTCAGCAGAGCGCCTGGGTGGTCGCGCAGGAAGTCCGCGACCTCGTCGGGATGGAAACGGCGCCGGACGACGACCGGCATCCCGAAGGCCAGCCCCAACGCCAGGAACCCGACCCCGAAACCGTGGAAGAAGGGCTGGGTGACGACCAGCGGAACCCCGTGCTGCAAGGGCAAACGTCGCACCAGGGTCGCGATCGGGACGGCTTGTGACACGGCCACCTTCCGCTCGACGACCTTCGGCGTACCCGTGCTGCCGGATGTCATCACGACCACCTGACCCCGGCGCCCGGCGCGGTGCTTGCCCACGTCGACGGCTGGTCCGCGGGGGTCGGCCAGGACGACGTCCGCGTTGGCGCGCAGGCCGGAGACGACGGCGGCGACGAAGGATCGGCCGTTGGGCTCGCGGACCACGACGCGCTCGCCGTCGGTCGGGTTGTGGGTCAGCTCTTCGAGGTCGGCGTACGTGAGCGGGCCGTCGTCGTCGATCAGCGCGACCTCGTCGGGATGGTTGCGGGCGGCAAGCTTCGTGAGGGTGGCCAGCGTCAGGCCGTGGGCGCGGAAGGCGCCGGGCGCGCGCCAGGGCCGCACGGCCGCCAGCAGCCGGCCGAGACCGATGGGTACGTCCCCCGCCACAGACTCAGTGTCGCATCGGCCACTTTTGGTTGGAATCGCGTGGACTGCTGGGCCACGCTGGCGCTATGGACCACCTCGCCGCCACCAAGACCCTGTTCGAAGCGATCGACCACGTGGGCATCGCCGTGGCCGACTTCGACGAGGCCGTCCGGTACTACGCCGACGTCTTCGGGATGACCGTCGCGCACGAAGAGGTCAACGAGGAGCAGGGCGTCCGGGAGGCGATGCTGTCGGTCGGCGACTCGGGGTCGTCGATCCAGCTGCTGGCGCCACTGTCGGAGGCGTCGCCGATCGCGAAGTTCCTCGACCAGCGCGGGCCCGGCATCCAGCAACTGGCCTACCGGGTGCGCGACCTCGACGCGGTGTCGGCCACGCTGCGCGAGCGCGGCGCGCGGCTGCTGTACGACGAGCCGAAGCGGGGCACGGCCGGGTCGCGGGTGAACTTCATCCACCCGAAGTCGGCCGGCGGCGTCCTGGTCGAGCTCGTCGAGCCCGCCTGACGCTTTGCGTGACCACGGCGGCGCTCTCGGTGTCGCTCGGCAAAGCTGAGGAAACCTCACCGTTACCGCCGTCCCACACCGGGTGACGGCACGCGCCGACACACTGCTGAGTGGCGTTTCGCGGACTACGCTGTTCGGGTGCTGAGGGACAGCGCCACCGACTCTCTGGACGGTGTGCCGACGGGGTTCCAGCACGACGCCTTCGTCTACACGTCGGACGAGGAGTTCGTGCGACTCGCGACACCTTTCGTCCACGACGGCCTGGCAACGGGTGCGGCGATAGTCGCGGCCCTGTCGCCTGCCCGGATCGCCTTGCTGAGCGCGGCACTCGGGCCCACGGGCAAGCAGGTCGGCTTCGTCGACATCACCGAGGCCGGCCGCAACCCGGCCCGGCTGATCCCGCTGTGGCGCGAGGCGCTCGAGCAGAACCCGGGCCGCCCGGTCCGCGGCCTCGGCGAGCCGGCCTACCCGGGCCGGACCGAGGCAGAGTACGACGAGGCCGTGCTGCACGAGGCGCTGATCGACATCGCGTTCGCCGCCGACAAGGACCTCCGGCTGCTCTGTCCGTACCAGGCCTCGGTCGGTATCGACCCGACCGCCACCCACTCAGGCGCGGAAGCCCTTGCGGACAAGACGTTCCGTACGGCGCTGAGCGACGTACCGGATCGGGCCGAGCGCTGGGAGTTCGGGCTGGCCGACCTCGGGCACGTCCGGCAGTGGATGACCGCGCAGGCGTCGTCGTACGGGGTGTCGCAGGACCGGCTGGAAGACCTGGCGCTCGCGCTGCACGAGATCTGCACGAACAGCATCCGGTTCGGCGGCGGCCGCGGGACGCTGTCGGTGTGGATCGCGGACGGGGCGCTGATCTGCGACGTGGCCGACGGCGGCCGGATCGACGACCTGCTGGTCGGCCGGGTGCTGCCACCGCTCGACGGGCTCGGCGGACGCGGTGTCTGGCTGGCCAACCAGCTCTGCGACCTGGTCCAGCTGCGGTCCGGCGACGGCTTCACGCAGGTGCGTCTGCACACGCGCCTTCGGTGATAAGACCACTGACAACGGTGGACTGAAAAAGTGACGGTCGTCTCGTTGTGTCACAACCCACAGCGGGACGTGCATACTCAGCGGTAAGTTCCGCTCACCCAGGCCGCCGCTGCAGGAGGTACGACGTGAAGCAGATCCTCGAAGCGATTCTGTCCGGTGACACCGCCGCCGTCGGTGCGCTCGACGTACCGGACCACTACCGCGGCATCACCGTGCACGCCGACGAGGCGACCATGTTCGAGGGTCTGGACAGCAAGGAGAAGGACCCGCGCAAGAGCCTGCACCTCGACGACGTCCCGACCCCCGAGCTCGGCCCGGGCGAGGCGCTGGTCGCGGTGATGGCGAGCGCGATCAACTACAACACCGTCTGGACCTCGATCTTCGAGCCGGTGTCGACGTTCGCGTTCCTGAAGCGGTACGGGAAGCTGTCGCCGCTGACCGCCCGGCACGACCTGCCGTACCACGTGGTCGGCTCCGACCTGGCGGGCGTCGTACTGCGGACCGGTCCGGGCGTGAACGCGTGGAAGCCCGGCGACGAGGTGGTGGCGCACTGCCTGTCGGTCGAGCTCGAGTCGCCGGACGGGCACAACGACACGATGCTCGACTCCGAGCAGCGGATCTGGGGCTTCGAGACCAACTTCGGCGGGCTGGCCGAGCTCGCGCTGGTGAAGTCGAACCAGCTGATGCCCAAGCCCGAGCACCTGACCTGGGAGGAGGCAGCGTCCCCGGGGCTGGTGAACAGCACGGCGTACCGGCAACTGGTCTCCGCGAACGGCGCGAACATGAAGCAGGGCGACGTCGTACTGATCTGGGGCGCGTCCGGCGGGCTCGGCTCCTACGCGACCCAGTTCGCGCTGAACGGCGGGGCGATCCCGGTCTGCGTGGTGTCGTCGCCGGAGAAGGCGGAGATCTGCCGGGCGATGGGTGCGGAGCTGATCATCGACCGGTCGGCCGAGGGGTACCGGTTCTGGAAGGACGAGGTGACCCAGGACCAGAAGGAGTGGAAGCGGTTCGGGGCCCGGATCCGGGAGCTGACCGGTGGCGACGACCCGGACATCGTGTTCGAGCACCCGGGGCGGGAGACGTTCGGGGCGTCGGTGTACGTCGCCCGGCGCGGCGGCACGATCGTGACCTGCGCGTCGACGTCGGGGTTCATGCACGAGTACGACAACCGGTATTTGTGGATGAACCTGAAACGGATCATCGGCTCCCATTTCGCCAACTACCGCGAGGCCTGGGAGGCCAACCGGTTGATTGCCAAGGGCATGGTCCATCCGACGGTCAGCAAGGTGTACCCGCTGGAGGACACCGCCCAGGCCGCGTACGACGTGCACCGCAACCTGCACCAGGGCAAGGTCGGCGTGCTCACCCTGGCCCCGTCCGAGGGCCTCGGCGTACGGGACCCGGAACTGCGCGAGAAGCACGCGGCGGCCATTAATCGCTTCCGTAACAGGTAGTTCTCCCCAGGCACCCGATTGGCTGGTTACGTCCTCGTTCTGACAGGCTTAAGGTGGGGGATTCACGCTGAGCCGCCAGAAGGGAATCTCGGGAAATGCCTGACGAGTCGAGCCTGCCGTTCTTCGACCGTACGGCGACCGCGGCCGGGGGCTTCCCGGTCAGCCGTCGCGGGTACGACAAGCAGGCCGTGGACGACTACGTCCGCGCGCTGGAAATGCAACTCGTCGAGGCACGCAACCGGGCCGACCAGCTCCAGGCCAGCGTCGCGCCGATGCAGCGGCAGCTCGAGGAGACCCGGCGGCAGCTGGAGGCGAGCGCCAACCCGTCGTACGCCGGTCTCGGCGACCGGGCGGCGCAGATCCTCCGGCTCGCCCAGGACCAGGCCTCCGAGGCGCTCGAGGAGGCTCGCCGGGAGGCCGACGAGCTGCGGGCCACCGCGGCCAAGGAGGCGGCGTCTGCCCGGGCGACCGGCGAGCGTGAGGCCGAGGACATCCGCTCGGTCGCGCTGAACGAGGCGGACAGCATGCGCCGGACGGCCGAGGGTGACGCGGCGGAGCTGCGCCGTACCGCGGAGACCGAGGGCGCCGAGGTGCTGCAGACCGCGCGGCGCAAGGCCGAGCAGCTGATGCTGACCGCCGAGTCCCAGGCCAGCACGCTGAAGAACGGCGCTCTGCACGAGGCGGAGAAGATCCGGACCGCGATCCAGCGGGAGTCCGCCGCGCTGCGGGCCCGGCTGGCCGACGAGCGCGAGCAGCAGGCCAAGGAGCTGGCCGACAAGCACCAGCAGATCGCGGCCGACACCGAGAACCTGACCACCCAGATGCGCGAGGCCGCCGAGGCCTCGGAGCGGCGCGTCGCGGAGGCGACCGAGCAGGCCCGCAAGATCCGCGCCGAGGCCGAGGAGTCGGCCGAGCGGACCATCGCCCGGGCCCGGCGCGAGTCCGAGCAGCTGCTCACCACCGCGCGGACGCGGTCCGACGCCGAGCTGACCAACGCCGCCGACGAGGCCGAGCGGTCCCGGACCATCGTCGCCCGGGAGACCGAGCGGCTGGCCAAGCGCCGCGACGGCATCCTGACCCAGATCGCCGGGCTGAACGAGATCGCCAGCAACATCGCCCGCCAGGCCGCCGAGCTCGACTCCGAGACGGCCGCGCCCGCGTACGTGACCCCCTTCGGCCGCCCCGAGGCCACTCCCCCGGCAGCACCCGCCGCGCCGGCGTCGGCTGCACCGAGCGGCTTCGCGGCGCCCGCCGAGACGGTGGCGCCGGCCGGCAGCCCGTTCGCGCCCCGGGAGTCCGTGCCGCCGGCGGAGGCCGACGCCCCGACCAGCCCGTTCGCGCCGCGGGACAGCGCGTTCTCCACGCCCAGCGTGCTGCCGAAGGCGGACGAGGACGAGGCGCCGGCCGACAGCCCGTTCGCGCCGAAGCCTGCTGCCTCGTCGTACGACGAGGACGAGGACGGCCCGTTCACCGGGTCCAGCCCGTTCGTGGGCGCCGGCGCGGGTGACGCGCGGGTGGACGAGACCCGGATCGACACCGGGCTGCGGGTGGACACCAAGGTCGCCGAGGAGCTCACCAGCAAGTCCGCCGGCGGCCCCGGGGACGACGACGAGGAGCCGGTCGACTCCACCAAGATCGACGAGTTCCGGCTGAGTGACCTCGACGACGAGGAGACTTCGGTGCAGGCCGCATCGCCTTCCGAGGACGAAACTGTCGACGACAAGGCAGTCGACGACACGGAAGACGATGACCCGGCCGACGACGAGAAGACCGACGAGGCCGCAGCCGGCTCGCGATCCCCGAAGGACAAGATGTGACGCCACCCGGCGACGAAAACTCCACAGCGACGCCCGACCGGGACCTCGCGGAGGCCACCCGCGAGGCCCAGGCCGCCGCCGCCGAAGCGGAAGCCGCCGCCGACCAGGCCGAGCAGGCGGCGCGTGAAGCCGACCGCTCCGCCGACTCTGCTGACCACTCTGCCTGTGAAGCCGACGACTCGGCCGGCGAGGCCGAGGGGTCGGCGGACCAGGCCGGCGTCTCCGCCAACCGCTCCGAGGCCTCGGCCGAGAAGGCAGACGCCTCCGCCGACGACGCCGAAGTCTCCGCGAAATCCGCCGACGAGTCCGAAGCCGATGCGGAAACCGCCGCGAAGGCCGCCAACGAGTCCGAGGCCCAGGCCGAGGCGGCGGCAGGCAAGGCCGACAAGGCGGATGACGACGACCTGGCCAACGAGCTGCTGATCGAGGAGCGGCACCCGGACGTCGGCATGGGCCTGCCCGGCCCGCCGCTGCGGCGCTCGAACCCGTTCATGTTCGGCTTCTTCGCAGCTCTCGGCGTGCTGGTCGCCTGGGGCCTGTGGAACGCCCTCGGCCAGGCCCGCTCCGTCCTCATCCTGCTGCTGGTCTCGATGTTCATCGCCGTCGGCCTGAACCCGCTCGTCGAGTGGTTCATGCGCCGCGGCCTGAAGCGCGGCCTGTCCGTCGGTGTCGTGTTCCTGCTGATGATCCTCGCGGTGGCCGGCGTCGGCTTCGCGATCGTCCCGGTCGTCACCGACCAGATCAACAGCCTGATCAGGAACGCCCCCGAGTATCTCGATCTGCTGACCAAGTCGAGGACCCTCAACGAGCTCAACGACCGCTACCAGTTCATCCAGAAGGCCCAGGACTACATCCAGGACCCGGCCCTGGCGCAGCGTGCGTTCGGCGGCATCCTCGGCGTCGGCCGGGTGGTCGCGAACGCTCTCTTCTCCGGCTTCACGATCCTGATCCTGACGCTGTACTTCCTGGCCTCACTGCCGTCGGTCAAGCGGGCGGCGTACAGCCTGGTCCCGGCCAGCCGCCGGACCCGGGTCAGCATCCTCGGCGACGAGGTCCTCAGCCGGGTCGGCGGCTACGTCAGCGGCCAGTTCATGGTCGCCGCGTGCGCCGGCTTCTTCATGTTCGTCTTCCTGCAGGTCGCCGGCCTGCGCGAGTACGCGCTGGCGCTGGCGATCGTGGTGATGTTCACCGCGTTCATCCCGATGGTCGGTGGCCTGATCGGCGTCGTCATCGTCGCCCTGATCGGCTTCACCAGCGGCCTGTGGATCGGCGTCGCCTGCCTCGCCTACGGCATCATCTACCAGCAGATCGAGAACTACGTCATCGCTCCCCGCATCATGCGCCGAGCCGTCGACATCCCCGGCGCCGTCACCGTCATCGCCGCCCTCCTCGGCGGCGCCCTCCTAGGCGTGGTAGGCGCCCTCCTGGCCATCCCCACCGCCGCCGCCGTCCTCCTCATCATCCGAGAAGTCTGGGTCCGCAAAGCCGACGACTCCTGACAAACCGATCGAGCAGACGGGCACGTCAGGGGCAGGTCTGCTGGTACGGACGGCCGGCGAAGGCTTGGGTCCACTCGTCGGCCGTCAGTTTGCGGCCCGCCATCGTGCACGCGTAGGCGATCGTCTTCTCCGGGTCGATGTCCCACTGATGGATCTTCCCGTCGTACGACGAGATCGTGACGGTACCGTCCGTCAGGAAGGCCGGCGAGACCGCGTGCGGCTCGCCCTCGGCAGCGACCGACACGGTGCCGAGCGATGCGAGGGTCCGGGTGTCCCACACACTGACTGTCCCGTCGACGGCTCCGGAAACGATCCTGCTGCCGTCCGGCGAGAAACGGACGGCGAGACCCTGGTCGGTGTGTTCGGTGGTCGCCGCGCGCTTGACCGTGCCCGATCGGACATCGATCAGAACGACATCGCCTCCGGTCCCGGTGCCGGCAACGAGGTCCCCGCCCGGCGAGAAGGTCGCGTGGTTGAGGCGTAGCGGGACGTCTCCCTCCGAGACGATCTCCCCCGTTCCGGTGTCCATGAGCCGCCACCGCTGCCGATCACCGGACATGAGGTCTTCGAGGATCACGATCAGCCGGCCGTCCGCAGACGAGGCCATACAGCAGGTCGCCGGCACGTAGGTGGTCTTGCCGGTGGACCACAACTCCTCGTCGTTCGGCTTGAGTGCCGGATCGAAGTACATGACGCGCTCCCACCCACCGATGGCAATCTGCCGCCCGTTGTCGACGTACGCGATCGAGAACACTTCGACATTCGCGCGGTCCGGAAGGTCGTCGACCGTCTTGACCACCGCACCCTTCAGGGCGTCGACGACTCGCAGCGACGACCCGTCGTGGACGACCACCTGGGTGCCGTTCGGATGCCAGGCCATCGGCGTCTGCCGCCCCACAGGCCAGTCGAGATCCAGCTGGACCGGCGGTGTGACCGTGCCCGCGGCGTGGTCGGCAACTCTCATCCAGGTGGCGTCGCCTTCCCGCCACAGGTATGCGGTCCGTTGCCCGTTGTCGGAGGCAAGGACATCGGCGTACTGACGCACCGGGACGGCTGTGGTCGAACGAACGTGGCGGTGCCGGCCTGCAAGGTCGTAGCTGCGCAGGACGCCGTCGTCACCACCGGTGTACAGGGTTTGCGAGTCCGGGCCGAAGCCGACGGCCCACGGCACTTCGGCGGTCCTGATCGTGTGCCGTCGGGTCCCACTGGCCACATCCCAGACGACTGCATCGCCACCGGACTCGGTCGTCGCGAGCAGCTTGCCGTCCGGCGAGAACGCGAGGCCGCGGGCTGGGTCCGATCGAGTGGGCAGCACGCGGACGACTGCGCCTGTTCGCGCGTCGGCCAACGCCGCGGACGGCCAGTTGTCGCCGGCCTCGTTGTATGCGAGCAGTTCACCATTCCTCGAGAGGTCGAAGCCCGGCTCAACGAACGTGTCTTGATGCTGCCACTTCAGCCTGCGTGTCCGCACGTCGTAGGCGCCGAGCGGCCAGGCGGTGTAGAGGGTTCCGCCGTCGGGACTCAGCTCGATGCCCATAGGGTTGTCGCGCAGGACCACTGTGCGCGGCGCGCGGTCGACGGCGGTGAGATCCCAGATCATGGCCAGCCCGGTCGGGGGCGAGAAGCTGTTCTCGACCGACGACCGCTCGACCCGCATGCCCGCGGCGAGGTAGCGACCATCCGCGCTGAAGGCCAGGGCAGTCAAGGCGAGCGGGACGAAACCCTCGAGCTTCGGCTGTGGCGCCACTGGTTCCAGCGTGTCGGCCTTCAACAACCGAACCGGCCAGTCGGGAGCGAAAGGAACGCCTGCCGGGTCGAACGCGATCACAGCCAACAGACTCCCATCGGGACTGAACTGTGGCCGGGCGAAGGCTTCCTTGCCGGGCGGCATCGGCCCGAAGCTGTGCGACGCGAGCACTCGTCCGGATTCGGCGTCGTAGAGGTGGAAGGTCGCCCTGCTGTCGCCGGAGACGATCCGGCTGCCGTCAGGTGACACGTCGATGGTCTCGGTCCGGCCGGACACCGACGGTATGGACCGGGTCAGGAGGGGCCGCTTGTTCATCACGGTCACCAGGTTGGCCCGAGTTTCCGCGGAGTCGTCGAAACGCGCGGCCTGTACGGCGAGCAGGAGTGACAGGCTGATGTCGTCGGTCAGCAGCGAGCGAGCCGAAGCCTGACGGGCCAGGTCGTTGATCGCGGCTTGTTCCAGGCGGTCGGCCTGACGTACCGCGACCAGACCCGCGATCAGCGCGCCCACCAGAAGCAGAGCCGCAGCGGCGAGAGCGCCACGCAACCGGCGATTGATCTTCCGCTCCTGACGGGCTTGGTCCTCGGCCGCCCGCAACTCTCGTTCGGACAGTCGTTTGCTCGCGGCCAGGAACTCCTCTTCGACAGCTGTCAACGTTGGTGCCGCCCGCTCGCGCCAATCCAAGGCCTTGGCCAGCCGAACACCTCGGTAGAGCTCGCTGTCGGCTCGGCCGACGGTGTTCCAGGAATCGGCCGCGATCGCCAGGTGATGCAGGATTCGCTGACCGTCGAGGTCGTCATCGAGCCACCCGCGCAGGCGTGGCCATGCGCGAACCAGAGACTCGTGAGCCAGTTCTACGGCACCCGCATCACTCGTCACCAACCTCGACGCCACCAACCGGTCGAGCATGGTGTCGTCCTCGGGACGGGAGATCACGAGCCGCCGTGGCATCCGGCTTCGTACCGGCTCTCCCTCCGGGCCGGGGGCTACGAGCCGCAGCAGAAGATCGCGCAGAACCGCACGCTCGCCCGGCGACGCCTGTTCATGCACCTGTTCGGCCGACTGCGCGACCGCACCCCGAATTCCGCCTGACGCGTTGTACCCGGCGACCGTCAGCGTGCGGCCCTCCCGGCGCCGCCAGGTCTCGCGCAGGGCGTGTGACATCAGGGGCAGGGCGCCCGGCTGATCGGCCACGTCGTTGACCACCAGATCGACCAGACCGGGTTCGACGACCAGCGAAGCCAGCCGCGCCGGCTCCTCCACGGCGGACCGCAGGGCAGGACGTGTCAGACCGGACAACAAGTAGAGCCCACGCTCGACGACTCGCGCGAATCCGGCGTTGGAGGAGACATCCGGCAGCCGATCGGCGCGGATCGACATGATCAGCGGCGCCACGGCCTGGTGGGAGTTGAGCGCTGCCAAGAATGCCTCCCGCTCGGCATCGTCGTGGCACAGCGTGAAGACCTCTTCCAACTGATCCACCAGCAAAACGGGCGCCGAGCCGGTTGTGGGCAAGGCCGCCGCGAGCGCGGCGACCGGATGCGGTCCTGGTGTCATGACGACGACCCGCTGACCGTCACGCCGCAACGCTGCGGCAACACCGGCACGGACCAACGATGACTTGCCACAACCCGACGGTCCGGCGACGGCCAGCACCGAGTTCTCGGTCAAGATTCGAAGGCATGCCGCGATGTCGGCGTCTCGCCCGAAGAAGCCGTCCGCGTCGTCGACGTCGTACGGCCGCAGACCGGGATAGGGGCACACCGGGCTCGGTTCCGGCAACGGGCTTTGGACTGTCAACGCCGGGTCCTGGCGCAGGATCGCCTGCTCCAACGCGTCGATCTCCGGGCTGGGGTCCAGGCCGAGCTCGCGGTTCAGCGCACCACGCAGCCGTTGGATCGTGCGCAACGCCTCCCCCTGACGGCCGGCCTGGTACTGCGCAGTCGCGAGCAGAACCCAACGACGCTCACGCAGCGGATCCTCGGAGACCAGCGCCTGGGCCTTCGCCATCACCTGGTCGTGCTGGCCCGATCGCAGGGCCGACTCGACGTACAACTCCTCGGCCGCCTGGCGCAACTCAGTCAGCCGCGACACCTCGATCCGGGCCGGGTCCCAACCGTCCAGCTCGGTCAGCGGCCGACCGCGCCAAAGTGTCAGCGCGTCCGCGAGTACCAGGCCTGATCGCTCGGGTTCGCCCGCCGCGAGCAGACCGCGGGCGCGGACCACTGCGCGATCGAATCGCTGCGAATCGATCTCATCGAGCGGAACAGCCAGGCGGTAGCCGGGTGGCGCAGTCTCGATCGCATGTGTGCCAAGGACCTTGCGAAGCCGGACGACACAGCCCTGGACCACCTTCGGCCAGGAGGCCGGCAGCCGCTCGCCCCACAGGACGTGGGCAAGCTGATCGGCGCTGACCACATCGCCGGGATGTACCGCCAGCGCTGCCAGTACGACCCGGTCGCGGCGGGCGAGGGCCTTCTGATCCCCCTCGATCGTCAGCGGGCCGAGAACAGCGATACCCACCTCTCGACTGTCCGTCCGTCGGCCCAGAGCGTCAACCGGCCTGATACCGGCTTGATACCGGGCTGGTCTCGACCGGCTTCAGCGGCGCAGCTTCTCGGTTTCGGCTGTCTGGGTGGCAGGTACGGCGGGGAGGTGGACTGTTACTTGGAGGCCGCCGGTGGGGCGGGGGGTTAGGGAGAGGGTGCCGTCGTGGGCTTGGGTGATGCTTTTGACGATGGCCAGGCCCAGGCCTACGCCGGCGTGGTCGGTGCGGACGCGTTCTGTGCCGCGTTGGAACGGCTCGACGAGGGTGGAGAGGAGTTGGGGGGCCAGGTTCTCGCCGGCGTTTTCCACGGTGAGCGCCACGGTGTCGGGGTGGACGGTGGTCGTGACCCGAACCGTGCCTTGTGAGGGCAGGTTGTGGACGATCGCGTTGTGGACGAGGTTCGTGGTCAGCTGCAGCAGGAGTGCGTGGGAGCCGATGGTGGGGGTCAGGTCGCCCGAGGTCTCGATGGTGAGCCCGCGTTGTTCTGCGAGTGGGAGGAGAGTCTCGACGGCTTCCTCCGCCAGCAGGGACAGGTCGACGCGTTCGCGGGTGAAGGCCCGGCGGTCGGCGCGGCTGAGCAGGAGCAACGCCTCGGTGAGGTCGATCGCTCGGGTGTTGACGGCGTACAGGCGCTCGACGAGCTCGTCGGTGTTGCGGTTGCGGTCGTTGCGGGCGACGTCGAGCAGTGCCTGCGTGATCGCGAGTGGGGTGCGCAGTTCGTGGGAGGCGTTGGCTGCGAATCTCCGCTGTGCGGCGACATGTGCTTCGAGCTGACCGAGCATGCCGTCGAAGGCGTCGGCGAGCTCGCGGAACTCGTCCTTGTGGCCTTCCAGCTCGATCCGGTGGGCCAGCGACCCGGTGGCGGCCTTGCGGGTGGCGTCGGTGATGCGAGTCAGCGGCGCGAGCATGCGGCCGGCGAGCAGCCACCCGCCGACGAGACCGAACACCAGCAGGATCGCCATCACCGCGGCTGCCCGTGGAGCGAACTCGCGCAGCAGGGTGGACCGGACGGGGAAGACACCTGGAGTGGTGGCTTCCGGGACCACGAGCATCGCCCGGTCGGGGACGTACCGCAGGAGAAAGAGCCACACGGCGCCGAGCAGCAAGGCGCCGGCCAGCATCAGGAACCCGGCGTAGCTGAGGGTGAGCTTGAGGCGAACGCTGAAGCCAGGTTGCCTATCCACGGTCCCCTCCGGTGTCGATGCGGTACCCGACGCCGGCCACGGTCGCGATGACCCACGGCTCGCCGAGCCGTTTGCGCAGCGCCGAAACGGTGATGCGTACGGCGTTGGTGAACGGGTCGGCGTTCTCGTCCCAGGCCCGTTCCAGCAGCTCCTCGGCGCTGACAACCCCACCCTCGGCAGCGACGAGAACTTCGAGTACGGCGAACTGCTTCCGGGTCAATGCGACGTACCGGCCCTCGCGGTAGACCTCCCGCCGAAACGGGTCCAGCCGCAGGCCCGCGATCTCCCACACCGGCGGCCGGTTGTGGGCGCGCCGGCGGTCGAGTGCTCTGAGCCTGAGCACGAGCTCCTGCAGTGCGAAGGGCTTCGTCAGGTAGTCGTCGGCGCCGAGCTCGAACCCGGAGGCCTTGTCGTCGAGCCGGTCGGCAGCGGTCAGCATCAGGATCGGCATACCGCTGCCGGAGGCAACGATCCGCTTGGCGATCTCGTCACCGGACGGGCCGGGGATGTCCCGGTCGAGTACGGCGATGTCGTAGGCGTTGACGCTCAGCAGCTCCAGCGCGGTGTCACCGTCACCGGCGATGTCGGACGCGATCGCCTCCAGGCGCAGGCCATCGCGGATGGCCGCTGCCATGTCGGGTTCGTCCTCGACGACCAACACACGCACGCCATCGATGCTACGGGCCCACACATATCGCCCGCATATCGAAATCCTCGTACGCGCTGGCAACACCGCGCTCCCTTGGCTTCAGCCATGCCTGCCACCACCACCCAGCAAGCCACTCAACTAGCCGCCAGCGCCCGGGGTCTGACCAAGACCTACGGCCGAGGCGAGGCCGAGGTGCATGCGCTGCGCGGCGTCGACCTCGACCTGCCCCGCGGCCGGTTCACCGCGATCATGGGGCCGAGCGGCTCGGGCAAGTCCACGCTGATGCACTGCCTGGCCGGACTCGACCAGGCCAGCACCGGCACTGTCACGGTGGCCGGCGCCGACCTCGGATCACTCGACGACGACGCGCTCACGACGTTCCGGCGCGATCATGTCGGCTTCGTGTTCCAGTCGTTCAACCTGCTGCCGATGCTCACCGCGCTGCAGAACATCGTGCTCCCGCTCGAGCTGGGCGGTCGCCGGATCGACGAGGCGACGCGGGAGCGAGCCCAGGCGCTCGCCGATGCCCTCGGCGTGGCCGACAGGCTCAGCCACCTGCCCGCGGAGCTGTCCGGCGGCCAGCAGCAGCGGGTCGCCATCGCTCGCGCCCTGATCACCCAGCCGGACCTGCTGTTCGCCGACGAGCCCACCGGAAACCTGGACAGCGCCACGTCGGCAGAGGTGCTGGGGCACCTGCGCCGGTCGGCCGGCGAGCTCGGCCAGACGGTCGTGATGGTCACCCACGATCGGGACGCTGCGACGTACGCCGACGACGTGGTCACCATGCAGGACGGGCGGATCGCCTGATGGGCACCGTCTTGCTCGCGTCCCTGCGCACCCACCTCCGCAGGTACGTCGCAGCGGCGACCGCAGTCATCGTCGGAGTCGCTTTCGTCGTCGTGGTCGGCGTACTCACGTCCGGAGCACGGAGTGGACTCATGGCCGGCTTCGGAGCGCCGTTCCGCAACGCCGACCACGTGGTGTCCAAGATCGGTACGAACGCCGCGATCGAGCTCGCCGAGCGGCGCGGCGACAACGCGTCCGTCATCGGCCGAGCCCTGCTGCTGATGCGCGCGGGCGGCCGCCCGTACCCCGGGACAGCCGTTGGTCCGATCGCCCCCTCGGCGGAGCTGCGCTGGCAGAGGCTCAGCTCGGGCCGTTTCCCGGCCGGCAAGGGCGAGGCGGCCGTGGACGTGTGGGTCGCGCAGGCCCGGGAGATCTCGATCGGCGACCGCATCCGGATCGGCGAGGGCAGCACTGCGACCGAACTGACAGTGGTCGGCGTCGTGGAATCACCCTCGAGCACGGCCCAGGCCTCGGTGTACGTCACCTTGCCGCAGATGCTGCAGTGGCGCGACCATCAGTCGCTCTCGCTGGGCCGGGTGGCGGTGCGCGGGGAGGTAGGCCCGCTCCCGCCGGGCGCGCTGGTGCAGTCACCGGAGGCGTTCGTCGACGAGGCGCAGACCGAGCTCAACAACGGCGTCGACACGATGTCGCTGATGCTGCTGCTGTTCGCCGCCATCGCGCTCTTCGTCTCGGTCCTGGTCATCGCGAACACGTTCTCCATCCTGTTCGCGCAGCGCCTGCGCGACTTCGCGCTGCTGCGTTGCGTCGGTGCGACCCGGCGGCAGGTGGTGCGATCGGTACGGCGTGAGGCCGCCGCCGTCGGCGTATTCGCGTCGCTGACCGGCATGCTGGTCGGTGTCGGTCTCGGCTACGGGCTCGTCGCCCTGATCAACGCGGTCGCGCCCGCTACCCCGATGGGCGCTCCCGCGCTGCCCGCGCTCTGGCTGTTGGGCGGGTTCGCTGCCGGTCTGATGGTCACCATGCTTGCGTCCTGGTTACCGACCCGGCGTGTGGTGCGGGTGAGCCCACTTGCGGCACTGCGCCCGGATGCGGCTGTCGACGTACGCACGGCCGCCGGTGTGGTGCGGCTGGCGCTCGCCGCACTCCTCCTGCTCACCGGGCTGACCCTGCTCGGGGTTGCGATGAACCAGCACAGTACGGCGCTCATGGTGGCGGGCGGCGGATCGGTGTTCACCGCCGTACTCCTCTTCGGGCCGGTGCTCGTCCCCCGACTGATCCGGATCGCCGGCTTGCTCCTCGGCCCCGCCGGACGGCTGGCCACCAACAACGCCATGCGCAATCCGCGCCGGACCGCCGCCACGACTGCCTCGCTCCTGGTCGGCGTCACGCTGACAACCGCCGTACTCACCGGGCTGGCCACGTGGCGCACGGCGATGGATGAGGAACGCGGGAGGCGGCACCCCCTCGATGCCGCGCTCACCTCGCCCGACAAGCCGGTCGCCGCCGATCTCCTCGAACGGGTACGTCGTACAACCGGTGTGGAACAAGCCATTTCCGTCGACGGCGCCATGGCCCAGGTGGCCGGGCTCCCTGAGCCACTCCTGGTCGTCACTGCGCCGACCGCGGAGCAGGTGACCCGCGATGGCGGAGCGTTCGCCCGGTTGGAGCCCGGGCAGATCAGACTCGACTACGCCTCCTTTCGCAAGGGCCTCGGCGTTCGTCCCGGTGACCGGGTCACAGTGCGGGTCGGCAAACGGCAAGCTCAGCTGGAAGTTGCCGCCGGCATCGGTTGGGGCCGGACGGGCGTGGTCGCGCCCGCGACGCTGGCGAGTCTCGCCGACTCCGCCGCGCCGCATGCCATCTGGATTCGCGCGTCTCCTGATGCCGACCCGGGACGACTCGTCGGTGACCTGGACGAGTTGGCGGATCCGGTCGGCGCACGGGTCGACAACGAGTTGCAGGCCCGGGAATCGGAGGAGCAGCAGTTGCGAGTCCTGACCTGGTCGGTGCTCGGTCTGCTCGGCATCGCCGTAGTGATCGCCTTGATCGGGATCGCGAACACCCTCGGGCTCTCCGTCCTCGAGCGTGCCCGTGAGCACGCGATGCTGCGCGCACTCGGGCTCACCCGAAGGCAACTGCGCCGGATGCTGGCGGCCGAGGCCGTGCTGCTGTCCGTGGTGGCCGCAGTGCTCGGCACGGTGATCGGCGTCGGGTTCGCCTGGGTCGGCTACGAGACGTTCGTGAAGGACGTCCTCAAGGCCGCCACCATGCAACTCCCGTGGCTCTCACTCGGCGTCGTCGTACTCATCGCCGCTCTGGCTGGGCTCCTCGCCGCTGTCCTCCCGGCTCGCCGGGCCGCCCGTGTGACTCCGGCCGCCGGACTGTCACTCGACTGAGTCGTCCATGGCGGCGAGCGGGACCTCACCGGGGGTCTTGCTGTAGGCGAGTGCTTCGACGATCTTCCCGTCGCGGACCCGCACCAGGTTCACGCCGCGCACGGATTCCGCGAGAGCCTCGCCGAAGTGGTAGCGAAACCGGATCGTCGCGTTGTCGCCCGCAACCACCACGTCCTCCACCTCGAACTGGGTGCTGCGGTCCTCGGCCAGCGCCCGCCAGAAGGTCAGGTTCGCCTCGCGGCCTTCGTACCGGGCGCCGTTGGGAGCCGGCTGGATCGCCTCCATGACGCAGTCCTCGGCGACCAGGTCGTCCAGCGCGGCGGGGTCGTGGTTGACGAACACGTGGTTGAAGCGGTCGATCGTCTCGGCCGTGGTGCGGTGGGTCATGACATCCTCCTTAGATAGATCGATCGGTCTACTCTGACCATATAGACCGGTTGATCTACTGGCAACCCCATGGCACGCTGACTTTCATGGAACCCCGCTCCACCAGTCGTCCGCGTGAACGCCTCCTGACCGCCGCCAGGGAGCTGACCTACCGGTACGGCGTCGCCGTCGGCGTCGACGCCATCCTCAAGGAGGCCAAAGTCGCCCGGCGCTCGCTGTACGAGCACTTCGGCGGGAAGGACGGGCTGATAGCCGAGGTGCTGCGGGAGACGACGGCCGAGGACGAGGAGCTCTACCGCCGCACCATGGAAGCCGCCGGCGACGACCCGTCCGCTCGCCTGCTGGCAGTCTTCGACATGCTCGACGGAGTCATCGACGACCCCAGCTTCCGCGGCTGCCGCTACCTCTCCGCCGACCTCGCGCTGGCCGACCCCGACCACCCGGCGCACGCCATCACGCGCGAGTACCGCGAACACCTCCACGGACTCTTCGAGGCCGAACTCGTCAAACTCGGCCACCCACACCCGCCAGCCGCCGCCGACCAACTCCTGCTCCTCGTCGACGGAACCCTCGCAGCCGGAGCCACCAGACCCAACACCACCCCAGCCCGCCTGGCCCACCAACTCGCCGAACAAATCGTCGGCTCGGTGGTGTCCCCGGCGTGAGGGGTTGTTCGTCGTACTGGGTGAGGAGGTTGGGATGCGGTTTGCGTTGATGATCTACACGGAGCCTGGGTACGACGAGGGGCTGTCCGAGGCGGAGCGGGACGAGGTGGTGGCGGAGTACTCGGTGTTGTTCGGGGAAGGGCAGTGTGTGGCGGCGGCTCGGTTGCAGCCGGTGGAGATGGCTACGTGCGTGCGGGTCGAGGGTGGGCGGACGTTGATGACGGACGGGCCGTTTGCCGACACCAAGGAGGTGCTCGGCGGGTTCTGCCTGCTGGAGGCGGCGAACCTGGACGAGGCGGTCGAGTTGGCGGCGCGGTTCCCGGCGGTGCGGCTGGGCGGGACCGTCGAGATCAGGCCGGTGGTGCAGGGCTGACCGCGCTGGAGCAGGTCTTTCGGGACGAGTGGGGCCGGGTGCTGGCCACGCTGGTCGGGTTCCTCGGCGACTTCGACCGGGCCGAGGAGGCGGCGCAGGAGGCGTTCGCGCTCGCCGCGCAGCGCTGGCCCGACCACGGTACGCCGGACAACCCGGGCGCCTGGCTGACCACGACGGCCCGCAACCGGGCGATCGACCGGATCCGCCGGGACCGCACCCTGGCCGAGAAGATCCAGTTGCTACCGGCAACCGAGGTCGTGATGGACGAGTACGAAGAGACCGTGTTCAAGGACGAGCGGCTGGAGCTGATCTTCACCTGCTGCCACCCGGCGCTGGCGCTGGATGGCCAGGTGGCGCTCACGCTGCGGGCGCTCGGCGGACTGCAGACCGCGGACATCGCGCGGGCGTTCCTGGTGTCCGAGGAGACCATGAAGCGCCGGCTGACGCGTGCCAAGGCGAAGATCAAGGCGACCGGCATCCCGTTCGCGGTGCCCGCCGAACGCCTGTTGCCCGATCGCCTCGATGCTGTGCTGGCCGTCATCTACCTGATCTACAACGAGGGTTACAGCGGCCGCATCGATCTCGGCGCCGAGGCGATCAGCCTGGGCCGAGTGCTGGTCGAGCTGATGCCGGACCAGCCGGAGGCGCACGGGCTGCTCGCGCTGATGATGATCCACCACGCCCGCCGGCAGGCCCGGTACGCCGGCGACGACATCGTCCTGCTCGAAGATCAGGACCGTTCGCTGTGGGGCCAGGACCAGATCGACCAGGGTCGCGCAGTACTCGACCGAGCCATCGCGTTGGGAGGTCGCGGCGCGTACGTCGTACAGGCGGCGATCGCGTCGTTGCAGACGCGGGAGCAGATCGACTGGCCGCAGGTCGCCGAACTGTACCGGCGACTGGCCGAGCTCACCGGCTCACTGGTCGTCGAGCTCAACGGGGCCGTTGCCGTTGCGCAGGCCGGCGATCCCGTTGCTGCTCTCGAGGCTGTCGATCGCCTGGATCTGGACGGCTACCTCTACTTTCACTCGACCCGCGGGGAGCTTCTCCGGCGGCTCGGACGTGATGCTGACGCGCGTACGGCGTACCTGCGTGCACTCGACCTGGCCACCTCGACGCCGGAGCGGCGGTTCCTGACGCGGCGGCTGGAAGAACTCTGAAGCCGGCTGTCCCCAGGGCGCGGCCTCGTTCGTCGCCTGGATGTGAGCGACCCCAACATCCAGGGAGAAACCATGACAGTCGCCGTCGCGATCCCCAACTACCTGACCGGCACGTGGAAGGTCGACCCGGCGCACTCCGAGGTCGGCTTCAGCGTCCGGCACCTGATGCTCAGCAAGGTGCGCGGCCGATTCACGACGTACGACGTGACGATCGTGACCGCAGCGGATCCGCTGGAGTCGTCGGTCGAGGCGCGGATCGATCTCGCGTCCGTTGACACCGGCAACGAAATGCGCGACGACCACCTGCGCTCGGCCGACTACTTCGAGGCCGAGAGGTTTCCGGCGATGACGTATCGGTCGTCCGGCGTACGTCGTACTGCCGACGGCTGGATCGTGGACGGTGAGCTCACGGTGCACGGCGTCACGCGGCGAGTGCCGTTGGAGGTGGAAGTGGGTGGGTTCGGGCCGGATCCGTTCGGTGGGTATCGGGCTGGGTTCTCGGCTTCTGCGCAGATCAGCCGGCGGGAGTTCGGCATCGACCTCGACGTGCCGCTGGACGGCGGCGGGGTCGCCGTCGGCGACAAAGTGACCATCAACCTCGAGATCCAGGCTGTCCTGGAGAAGTAGGAGCTCTTCACATGTCTACTGCAGAACGCAACAAAGCGACCTTCCGCCGACTGCACGGCGCGATGAACTCGCGGGACCCGGAGCTGATCTCGAAGGCGCTCGACGAGGCGCTCGCACCGGACGTGCAGCTCAGCACGCCGCTCCCGGTCGACGGGACTGGCGCGGAGGCTCAGAAGCAGGTCTGGGCGATGCTCCTGCGGGCGTTCCCCGACCTGCACGTCGAGATCGAGGACCTGATCGCCGAAGACGACAAAGTGGTCTGCCGCAACACCGTCACCGGGACGCACCTGGGCGACTACATGGGCGTCCCCGCCACCGGTCGCCAGATCACGTGGAACGAGATCTTCATCTTCCGCTTCACCAACGACCAAATCACCGAAACCCACGGCGTAGTCAACATAGCCACCCAAATGCGCCAACTGGGCCTACTCCCGGGGTAACCCCTACCCACGCGGTCGACCCACACGCGGCCTGTCCCACGCGGCGCTACGCCCGCTCCTCCGTCGCGTGCTCGCCACCGCTCCCACCCACCCGATCCACGCGCTTACCGCGCTTCCTCAACCGCCCGTGGTCGCACCGGATCCCGGTCCGTCGGACGGCACCAGTCGTTTGTCCGGCGGCCGGACCCGGTCGTCGTCGGACCCAGATCGGGTCAACGGCGCACCTGATAGCGCAGGTGGAGCACCCGGTTGCCCTGGATCACCGCGTCAGGGTCCTCCAGCAGGTGTTGCGCGTCGACCGACCCGAAGTAGCGCTTGCCGGAACCGAACACCACGGGTACGACGTCCATGCGCACCTCGTCGACAAGACCCGCGGCAAGCGCCTGGCCGCCGACGTCGCCGGCGGCGACCTCGACAACGCGGTCACCCGCAAGCTCCTGCGCCTTGGCCACGGCTGTCTCGACGCTGTCGACGAAGTGAAACGGCGCCTCGGGATCCCAGCCCTCGGGCTGCGGCCGGTGCGTCACGACGACCACGTGGTCGACCCCGCTCGGAGGCGTCCCGTCCCAGCCGTCCGTCACGTCGAAGACGTGGCGGCCGGCGATTGTCACCCCGATCTGGTCCCAGTACTCCCGGACGTAGTCGGCGGACGTCTGCGACACCTTCAACACGCCGCTCTCGTCCAACGGGACGTCACCGCTGGTCAACCAGTCGAACAGCGGTCCGGGCTGGTCCTTCTCGTCCGCGATGAAGCCGTCCACCGACACCGAGGCGTACATAACCACCTTGCCCACGTTGCTCTCCTCTGCTTTGGGGTGTCCCCAAATTAACGTGTCGTGGGCTGTTGCTCTTGTAAGAAATCAATCGGCCGGCAGCGGCCAGCCCTCCAGCACGTGGCCGGGATGTTCGCGGAGGAATCGCCGCCGGACTTCGACGTACCGGGTCGGCGTGAGCCCGGTGAACGCCCGGAACTCGTGGCCGAAGTGAGCCTGGTCGAAGTAGCCTGCGCCACCGGCGAGGTCGGCCCAGTCGATCGGTCCGGCGGGGTCGATCGCCAAGACGGTGGCGGCGAAGCGGTGGCTGCGGGCCAGCCGCTTGGGCGTGACGCCGATGAGCTCCTTGAATCGGTGTGCCAGATGAGTGCTGCTGACGCCGGCTGCCACGCTCAGGTCGCCGATCGCAACCTCCCCGCCGGTCGCCGCGATGACGCTACTCGTATGGCGGACCAGCCCGAGGCCGGCGGTCTCGCACAGCCGTCGCATCAGCTCCTCCTCGAGCCGCGTCAGCATCTCGCGCGGTCCGTCCGCCGTGGCCAGCCGGTCTCGCAACTCAGCAGTGGCGGGCCGGCCCCAGACCTGCTCTACCGTCAGCGGCCGGTCACACAGCTCGGCCGCAGGCATCGCCAGGAAGGGCGCCAGCCCCCACGGCTTGAAGTGCACACCGACGGACCGGGACCGGAGTGGGTAGCCGAACTCCCACGCGCGGGTGGGCATGGTGACCACGCAGCCGTCGGCGTACTCGGCCGTCTCGATGTCGGTGCCGGCGCGGATGCGGAACGGCGGCCCGAGGTTCACGATGAGCAGCGCCACCGGCGCCGCTGGCAGCGTCAGCCGGGCGTACGGCGGCGCACCCTCCAGGTAGTAGAGGTCGTCGATCAGCCCGTCCAGCGGCGGTCGCGGCACTCTGGACACGTACTCCATGCCCACAGGATCGCCGACGCCGCGCCGGCAGCGCGCGCCGGGATGGTCCAGCCGCGCTGCGGCCCCTCGGCAACCAGCTGCCGGATGACCTCCATCACCCTCGCCTTCGATCAGGCGGACTCGCAGATGCAGAGTTGAAGCGGCGTATCCCCGGCAAATGGTCGACCGGACCAGTCGCCGAAGCGCTCGACGAGCCGGAGGCCGCCGAGCGAGACGAGCAGCGGCAGCTCCTGCGGGAAGATGCTCCTGATTTCGAGCGGTGCGACGACGAAGTCGGCCTCGGAGTCACTCGAGAGGTACCACGTCCCGCGGGTAACCTGCGCGGACGCATCGTAGGTCTCAGCGACATCGACGCTGACCTTGCCACGGTCAGGATCCAAGAACGACAACGACTCCCGGGTACGCCGCACGCCATCGGCTTCGGCAAGGAGGCGCATGCTCGGGTTGAACACATCGAAGACGAAGCGTGCTCCAGGTGCCAGGTGTCTTCGAACCGACCGGAAGCAGCTCACCAGATCCTCGGCCTCATGCAGATGCAGCAGAGAATTGGCTGTGATGAACACGAAGTCGAAGGTGCGGCCCAGATCGAAGGCCCGCATGTCGCCCTGCATCCATTCCACCGCTACACCGCGCTCGTTCGCCTTACGCTGAGCCTCAGCCAGCATGTCTGGCGAGAAGTCCAAGCCGACGCACGGATGCCCGTCGGACGCGATCGGGATCAGCTTTTGCCCGGTGCCGCACCCGAGCTCCAACACCCGCCCGCGTTGCCGATTGGCCTCGGCACGGTAGAAGTCGACTGCCGGGCCGCCGCCCGGGAACATCAGGTCGTACAGCCTCGCGTGCGAGTAGAACGCTCCACTCATCAAGCCGCCTCCTTTCCGACTCACCCGCAGTTTGCGCGTGGGGAAGGTTACGGGCTGAGTTTGGTGATTTCGGGGGTGGGGGTGCTGTGGAAGGCGCAGGCTCGGGGGTAGCCGGCTAGGCAGCCTCGGGTGGTCATGAGGGCTGTGTAGTAGTCGATGTAGCGGAAGCCGTAGGTTTCGCCGCGGGCGAAGGCCTGGTGGCGGATGGCGGAGATCCAGCGATAGAAGGCTTCGTCGGGGATGGGGACGTACATCGTGGGTTGGAAGCCTTCCATGTCTTCCCAGTTCTCGGCGTGCAGGAAGGTGCGGACCGAGTGGCGCGCGCCGTCGACTCCTTCGGACGGGTCCATGGGGAGGCCAGCCAGGAAGCGGGCGCGTTCGGTGAGTTTGGCGGCATGCTCGTGGTCGCGGTGGATGCTGTGCTTCCAGTGCGTGATCAGGGTGTCCGGTTGTTTCTCGCGGATGATCGCGGCCAGCTCGGTCGCGACGTTGTCGGTGTCGGGGAGGAAGCCGTCGCTGTGGTCGAGGACGATGAAGTCGGCGCCGATCGCGGTGGCGAACGCCTCGCCCTCGGCGATCTTCTGCACCTTGTACTCCGACGGCGTCATCCGCGGGTGGCCGCGCTCGCCGGGGGTGAGCGCGATGATGGTCGCGTTCGCGCCTTCCAGCACGAGTTTGGCCAGCATGGGCCCGGCAGTCAGGTCCATGTCGCCGATGTGCGCTCCGACGGCGAGCACTGTTCTGGTCACAAGCAAGTCCTCACTTCGGTCGTCGCGCCGAGGCCCGCTCGTCGTCCAGGGTGGAGACACACAGCGCTTCCCTCCTTTCGAGAATCGGGAACTGTCGGTCACGGCTGATTGGGTGTGCAACATGTCCCGGTTCCGGCTGTATCCGACTCCCGCGCAGCAGACAGCCTTGCTGCTTCAGTGCGGGCATGCCCGATACGTGTGGAACCTGGCGCTCGAGCAGTGGTCGATGTGGACCTCCGACAGAGGAGCGACGCCTAGCTTTACTTGCCGCCGTCTCCCGAGCCCTCGCCACTCGAGCAGGCGGCGGCAGAAGCGATCAGAGCAGCGGCGACCGCCAGCCGAACGCCTTGAACGATGCGCATGTCAGTCCTTCCCGTCGGCCGGGACCAAGGGCGCCCGGAGGATGGTGAACGTGCGGGTGATGGTGAATCCGGTCTTGAGATAGAGCTGGCCGGCCGCGGACTGCTCGCCGGTCCAGAGGAACCACGCGCTGTGCGCGCCGAGCCCGGCCATCCGCTCCAGCGTCAGGTGCAGCAGCACCTTGCCGAGCCCGGTGCCGCGCGACTCCGGCAGCACCCCGAACGGCCCGAACCGGTCGATGACACCTTCGTAGGTGCCGTGCATCGCCCACCCCAGCAGGCGATCGCCGGGATCACGCGCAACCACGATCCGCTCCAGCGGCAGCCCGGTGACGACGGCTTCCCGGATCGCCCGCGCCCAGTCCGGGTTGAACTCGTCGCCCGCGATGGTGATCAGCGAGGTGAGCTCGTCGCCGCTCGGCGTCCCGAAGCTGTAGCCGTCGGCCGTCAGCCCGGCGAGCTGCGCACGAACCTCGGCAGGAATCTCGTACCCGACCAGGCTCCGGTCCATCGCGACCGCGTCGTACCGCCGCTCGAAACCCAGCGCCGACAGCAGCCTCAGGGCATCCGGGTAGCGGGCGGCGTCGAGGCCGGGCAGGAAGTAGTTCGGTGTGTACGACGAGAAGAACGCCTCGGACCGCCCGTGCGACCGGAGCCAGTCCAGCGCCGCCGTGAGCAACGCGCGGCCGAGTCCGCGACCGCGATGGTCGGGATGCACGAAGAAGAACGGGATCCACCCGGCCGACGGCTCGAGGTCAGCGCCGGATGCCGCGACCAGCCGACGTACGGCGTACGCCGCCCCGACCACCTGGTCGTCGACGACGGCGACCTGCAGGCCGGCGGGATCGAAATTCCGGTCGAGCAGGAACAGGTCGCGGAATCGCTGGTACCCGATCGGATCCGCCGGCGCCGCCGCGGTCCACGCCTCGGCCAGGGACGGCCCGTCGCCGACCTGGAATGACCTGATCATCGCGAGGTCCCTTCGTAGAGCAGTACGCCGGGTCGCACCCAGTCGAGCGTTGCCGCAGGCAACAGCGCGAGCGGGTCCTCACCGGCTTCGAGTGCCTTGCGCAACGAGTCCGAGCCCCACAACAGGTCGAGGGACGGCAGCAGTTGCAGGTCGTCCGGGTACAGCTGCCGGACCACCTGCAGCATCTCCAGCGCCGTACGCACCGGCTCGTACGTCGTCCGGTCGACGACATGCAACTGGACACCGGGCACGGCCTCACCGGCGTACTTGCTGAACACAGGCTCGAACCAGGTACGACGGAAGACGACGCCAGGCAGCCCGAAGTCGCGCAACGTGGGGACGAACCGCTCGTCGAGGAACGGAGCGCCGATGGTCGTGAACGGCCGGGTCGTCCCGCGCCCCTCGCTGAGGTTGGTGCCTTCGAGGCGCGCGCCCGACGAAGCTCTCGAAGCCCGGCTGCAGCAGCGGACCCTCCACCCGCAGCCCGCCGAGCGGGTTCGGCCGATCCAGGACGACGAACCGCTTCCCGAGCCGCGTGGCCGCCTGGAGGCAGTCGTACATCGTCCAGATGTAGGTGTAGAACCGCGTGCCGATGTCCTGGATGTCGAACAGCAGCACGCCGGTGAAGTTCGTGATCAGCCCGAGGCGCCCGTCGCCCACCAGCCCCGGCTCGCCGGCCAGACGCTCCGCGCCGGTCCGGACTGCCATCGCCACCACCACCCAGTTCGTGGATCCTGCAACTGGGTAGAAAACTTACCGAGACATTCAGGCGATGGTCAATGGATTACAGACAAACGTTTACCCGAGCAGCTCCGCTCAACGGTGCAGCGTGGCGAAGTACTCGGCCTCCCCCACTACCGACGGTGAGGGATCAGCGGGAGGACAAGTAGGTCAGGACGGCCATCACGCGGCGGTTGTCGTCCTCCGACGGGGGCAGGTCGAGCTTGGCGAAGATGTTGTTGGTGTGCTTGCTGACCGCCTTCTCGGTGACGAACAGCGCGTTCGCGATCGCGGCGTTCGAGCGGCCCTCGGCCATCAGTCCCAGCACCTCGGCCTCCCGCGGGGTGAGCCGGCCGACCGGCTCGTCCCGGGTGTTGCGGGCCAGCAGTTGGCCGATCACTTCCGGGTCCATCGCGGTCCCGCCGGCAGCCACCCGCCGTACCGAGTCCAGGAACTCGGCGACGTTCGAGACCCGGTCCTTGAGCAGGTAGCCGACCGCGCCGCCACCGCCGGTGAGCAGCTCGCGGGCGTACAGCTGCTCGACGTACTGCGACAGCACGAGGATCGGCAGGCCGGGCACCTGGCGGCGGGCCTCGATCGCGGCCTTCAGGCCCTCGTCGGTGAAGGTGGGCGGCAGCCGTACGTCGACAACGGCCACGTCCGGCCGGTGCTCCACCAGCGCGGGCACCAGCCGGGGACCGTTGTCGACTGCCTCGACGACCTCGAAGTCGTGCGCCTCCAGCAGGCGGATCAGGCCGTCCCGGAGGAGGGCGTGGTCTTCAGCGATGAGGACTCGCAAGGTAGCTCCATGATCACGGTGGTCGGCCCGGCCGTCGGACTGACCACGGTCAACGTACCGTCGAAGGCGGCCAGCCGCCGCTCGATACCGTACAGACCGCCACCGGGCTTGATCACCGCGCCTCCGATGCCGTCGTCACCGACCAGGAGATGCAGCTTCTCGTGCTCGTGCGTGATCTGGATCCAGGCGTTCGTCGCGGCCGAGTACTTCACCGCGTTCGCGAGTGCCTCGGCCACCGCGAAGTACGCCGCCGACTCGACCGGCGCGGGTGGCCGGCCGGGGACGTCGAAGGTGACGTCGACCTTGAACGGGCAGGACAGTGCGAGGGCCTTGACCGCGCCCTCCAGCCCGCGGTCGGCGAGCACCGGCGGGTGGATGCCACGGACCAGGTCGCGCAGCTCGGACAGCGCCGTACTGGCCGACAGGCGGGCCTCGGTCAGCAGCGCCGCGGCCTGCTCGGGGTCGCGGTTGACCATCTCCTCGGCCATGCCCAGGTTCATGCTGAGCGCGGCCAGCCGGGCCTGGGCGCCGTCGTGCAGGTCGCGCTCGATCCGGCGCAGCTCGGCCGCCTGGGTGTCGACGGTCTCGGCGCGGGACTCGGCCAGCTCCCGGACCCGGAGCGCGAGCTTGGCGCTCTCGGTCGGGCCGAGCAGCGAGCGGGCCATGAACGCGTTCGCCTTCAGCAGCCGCTCACCGGCCGCCATCCAGATCATGAACGCGATCAGCGCGACCGGCATGACCAGGAAGCTGGTCCAGAAGTTCACCGTGACCAGCCCGCCGAACGGCTCGGTGAAAACGCCTTCCGGCGTCACGCCGACCAGCAGCGGGTAGACCAGGTAGAACAGGCCGGCCAGGAACAGTACGGCGGACAGCAGGTTCAGCGTGAACCCGATGGTCGCGTTCACGATCAGCCAGATGACGTCGCGCCAGGTGGCCGGGTCGGTCAGCGTGGTGCGCAGCCACATCAGGATGCCGGGCATCGGCGGCTTCTTGTACGGGCGCGGGATCCGCTCGCCGGCGAAGCCGGCCAGCATGGTCCGGTGGCAGTTCGCGAACCAGCGGGTGGCCGGGACGAACGCGAGCAGCATCGGGATCCCGACCCACACCGCGATCAGCGGCACGGCCACCACGTTGAGCACGAAGAAGGCGATCCCGAGCTCGGCCAGGATCGCGAGGAACAGCGCGATCCACGGCTGCGCGAGTTTCGGGTACCGCATCGGCGGCGCCTGGGTGGCAACAGTGGTCATGGCTCCATCATGACTGAGCGTAAGACCCGGGGCGGTGGTGTTAGGCCCACTCTCTTCGGGGAACTGTCTCCCCGACGAGTTCGGGTCTTAGCACTCATGTTTTCTGCCATTAGGGCGATGAGGCTTGATGCCGTACGCTGGCCGCGGCTGTACGCCCAGGCCTCCCACCGCTCTGAGATGAGGACCTGAATGGCTCAGCCCATGGTTTCCGCTACTGCCGTGTCCAAAGGCAGTGACTTCGCACCGCTGCTGCGCGAGATCAAGGCAGCCGGCTTGCTGGAACGGCGTACGGCGGCCTACGCCATGGCGATCGGGATCAACGTCGCGCTGCTGGCCGCGACCTGGGCCGGAGTGGCGCTCCTGGGCGGCTCGTGGTGGGTGCTGCTCCTGGCGATCCCGCTGGCCGTCCTGACCACCAGGGCGGCCTTCTTCGGCCATGACGCCGGCCACCAGCAGATCTCGGGCTCCCGCAAGCTGCACGACTGGATCGGCATGCTGCACGGCAACCTGCTGTGCGGGATGAGCTACGGCTGGTGGAACGACAAGCACAACCGCCACCACGCGAACCCGAACCACACCGACAAGGACCCGGACGTCGGCGAGGGCGTGCTGGTCTGGACGCTCGAACAGGCCGAGGGCCGGACCGGCCTGTACGGCTGGCTGACCCGCAACCAGGCGCGGATCTTCTTCCCGCTGCTCACCCTGGAGGGCTTCAACCTCAAGGTGTCCAGCATCACGTTCCTGCTCGGCCGCCCGCGCCGCGAGGCCCGGCTCGAGCTCGGCCTGATCGCCGCCCACCTGCTGCTGTACTTCAGCGCGCTGTTCCTGCTCATGTCGCCGGGCCAGGCGGTGCTGTTCGCGCTGATCCACCACATGGTCTTCGGCCTGCACCTGGGCAGCGTGTTCGCGCCGAACCACAAGGGCATGGAGATGCCCGGCGCCGACACCAACTGGGGCCACCTGGAGAAGCAGGTGCTGACGTCGCGCAACGTGAACGGCGGTCTGGTCACCGACTGGATGATGGGCGGGCTCAACTACCAGATCGAGCACCACCTGTTCCCGAGCATGCCGCGCGCCAACCTGCGGGCCGCGCAGCCGATCGTCCGGACGTACTGCGAGCGGATCGGCATGCCGTACCTGAGCACCGGCCTGATCGAGTCCTACCGGATGGGCCTGCAGCACATGCACGAGGTGGGCGAGGAACTCAGGGATCAGCGCTAGGCCACGCCCTAGGCGAGCTGTCGCGGATCGATTACGGTCTGGGGTCTCGGGGCCGCCCACCTTGTGAGGAGACCTGCATGACCGACAGATCCGGTCTGAGTCGCCGTGGACTGCTCGGCGCCGTCGCCGGCGTCACCGCCGCCACCGCGCTGCCCGCCGTACCGGCGTGGGGAGCCGACGACCTGCGGCCCGGCGCAGTGAACCGCCCGGCACTGGACAGGTACGACCGGCAGATCGTCTCCGGCCTGTCCTCGGAGAAGGCGCTGCGCCACCTGCAAGTGCTGTCCGAGCACATCGGGCCGCGGATCGGTGGCACCCAGAGCGAGAAGCGGGCGGCCGACTACATCGCCGGCCAGCTCGACAAGTACGGCTACCACACCCGGCTGGAGCCGTTCCCGGTCGCGGACAAGTTCACCGCGCAGATCGAGGACGTCCGCGGCATCCTGCCGGACGACCTGTGCTGGCAGGCGGGCGCCGCTCCGGCCGGCAAGCTCGACGTCACGGTCGAGGGACCGGTGCGGGACGTCGGACCCGCGACGGCTCCGGTCTGGCCGGCCGACGTCGCCGGCTCGATCGTAATCACCGACGACACCGCGGCCGCACGCCAGGCCGTCGTCACGGAGGCCGCGGCGCGCGGAGCGGTGGCCGTCATCCTGCTGCCGGCCGACCAGGTGTACCCGCGCCGGGCCGCGGCGTTCTCGCCGTCCACCGGCCTCACCGCGGCCGCGATCCCGGTGATCGGGGTCGCCCAGGTGCAGAAGCGGCTGATCCGCGAGGCGCTCGCCGTGGTGACCTCGCTGCCGCTGCGGGTCAGCACCACCTCGCACCGCGGGCTGATCTCGAACAACGTGATCGGCGAGCGGCGCGGCAAGGCCGGCGCGAACGCGCCGATCGTGGTGGTCAGCGGGCACTACGACTCGGTCATCGGCGCGCCGGGCGCGAACGACGACGGCTCCGGCACCGTGCTCACCATGGAGCTGGCCCGCGTGTTCAGCCGGCTCCCGACCAACGCGACGCTGCGGTTCGCGCTGTGGGGCTCGGAGGAGCAGGGCTTGATCGGGTCGCGGTACCACGTGGCGCAGCTGGACCAGGCCCAGCGGGACCGGCACGCGGCGGTGTTCCAGAACGACATGGTCGCGACCAGCTGGGACCCGGCGATCACCTACTGGCTGCTGTCCTTCACCGGTCTGGCGAACACGGCGACGGACGCGGTCCGGGCGGCCGGGGTGCGGCTCGGGTACGACCCGCGGATGGTCGGCCCGGTCCAGCGTGGCGCGTCCGACCACCAGTCGTTCCAGGAGGTCGGCATCGCGTCGGCCAACTTCTCCTGGCGCGGCGAGATCTCGCCGGCGTTCCTCGAGCCGCCGTACCACTCGCCGGAGGACACGATCGCGAAGAACGTCAGCCTGGAGCGGCTGCAGGTCTCGATGGAGCTGATCGGCACCGCCGCGTACGCCGTCGCCCGCGGCTGACGGCCTAGGCCGGGGTGACGTGGCTCATACGGCTAGCCTTGAAGGGCTATGTCGCGCCGGAAGCCTTCCAAGTGGCAGCGGCCGGTCAACGACCGGCCGCTGCTTGGTGGTTCCCAGACCCGCCAAGCACGGTCCGACGGTGACTGGATTGTGCGGCAGGTGTCCGGGTCCTCGTCGAGCAAGGCGTACCGCTGCCCGGGATGCGACCAGCTGATCCCGCCGGCCACGCCGCATGTCGTGGTCTGGCCGGAGAACCCCAGCCTGCTCGCCGCGATCGGCGGCGCCCAGTCCCTCGACGAGCGACGCCACTGGCACTCCGCCTGCTGGCAACGCCGCCGCTGAGAGGTTGTTGATGAAGCTTCCGGTGACGTCGTACGGCGAGAGTGGCACGCCGGTCGTGGTCATGCACGGCCTGTTCGGCTCCGGGCGGAACTGGATGACCGCGGCCCGGCGGCTGTCCGGCGAGCACCGCGTGTTCGCGTTCGACCTGCGCAACCACGGCACCTCGCCGCACACCGGCACGATGAGCTACCCGGAGATGGCCGACGACGTCCGCGAGACGATCGAATCCCTCGGCATCGGGCCGGTCGCGCTGGTCGGCCACTCGATGGGCGGCAAGACCGCGATGCTCACCGCGCTCCAGCACCCGTCGGTCGTGCAGCGGCTGGTCGTGGTCGACGCGGCGCCGGTGGCCTACCCGCCGGCCTTCGTCGAGTACGCCAAGGCGATGCGCGACGCCGACCTGTCGAACGTCCAGCGCCGCGCCGACGTGGACGCTCAACTCGCCGAAGCGGTCCAGACCCCCGGTACTCGCGCGTTCCTGCTGCAGAACCTGATCCTCGACCAGGCCGGGGCCCGGTGGCGGCCCAACCTCCCGGTGATCGAGGCCGCGCTGCCGGCGATCTCCGGCTGGCCGGCCGAGGCGGAGGGCCGCAGCTACGAAGGCCCGACCCTCTTCATCTACGGCGGCAAGTCGGACTACGTCCAGCAGGACCACCGCGCCACGATCGCGTCGTACTTCCCCCACGTCCAGTACGCCGAGGTCGCCGAGGCCGGCCACTGGGTGCACGCCGAGCGCCTCGACGACTTCCTCGCCGTACTGACGCCCTTCCTGACCTAAGGCCTAGCCGTAGGTTCGCACGAGCTCGCGGAGCCAGTGCTCGATGTGGACGACCCACGCGGCGCACTCGATCTCGTCCGCGTGTTCCAGCAGCCGGTGCCAGGACACCAGCCGGTGCACCGTGTGCAGCGGTTCGGCGATCTCGAGCTCGCGGCGCAGCACGTCCAGCGGCGCCAGGTCCGACCACTCCTCGAGGTACGTCGTCACGACCTCGTCGTCGACGTCCTCCCGCACACTCCCGATCGTCGCGAACGGGTGACCCCACACCGCATCACCGAAGTCGAAGAACCGGAACGGACCGGCCGGATCGGGCCGGAAGACGTTCCGCGCGTGCAGATCGTTCTGATCGAGAGCCATCGGTACGGCGCCCGGCAGCAGCTTCTCCACCCCGGACAAGGTGTCGGCTGCCCGCCGTACGCCGTCAAGCGTCGCCTGACCGGGACGCAGCGGGTGATCGTCGGCGAGGTCCGCGAACCAGTCCGCCACGTGGTGCACGGCGCCGGGCAGGTGAGCCGGGGCGAGTGACGTGAGCCCGCTGGCGAGCAGTGCGCTCTCCACGGGGACGCTGTCGCGCTGAAGGGCCGCGTACTCGACGACGAGCCGGCTCCAGGCAACGTCGTCTTCGTCGAGCGTCGGTCCCTGGTCGGCGGTCAGAAACCAGCCGCGCTCCGGCTCGATCGCGAGCGGGGCGACGACGTGCTGCGGCAGCGCCTCGGCCATCGCACCCACGAGCGCGGCCTCGAACGCCTGGCCGGGGTTGTTCTCCTTGAACCAGTACAGCCCGTGGTCGGTCGGGTAGCACCAGACGGCTGCCCAGAAGCGGATCTTGTACGGCACCGGCGCACCGGTGACGGCAGTCCCTGCCAGTTGCTCCCGCACCCACGCGTCCGCTTCGGCAATCCAGGCGTCGCCGGTCCAGCGCCGTACCCACTGCCCTTCGGCGTCGGGCAGCAACGACCGCGGAAGCGGTGCGCGCCTCTGCTCGATCATCAGCCCAGCGTAGGTCTCCGCTTCGGGACCAGCACGCAAATTACGGCGACGGCCAGCAGGACGGCGGCCGCGACGAGCAGAGTGCTGACCGGTCGGGGCGGGTCGAAGGCCGGCTCGGTCGCGGCGGCGGCCAGGCAGGTGAGCAGCGTCAGGCCGAGCAGCCCGGTGGTCATCGCGCCCAGCCGTGCCATCAGGGCACCGGCCGACAGGTCGAAACCGCGACCGGTGAAGCGGAGACCGCGTTGGCTGGACTGACCCGCGTACTGGCCCCAGTCGTCGAGGACATGACGCGGGATGCTGATCCGCTCGAGGTTCGCCAGGCCGCGGGTGAGCGACTCCGGGGTCAGCGGCTGGTCGTCGTACAGGACCAGGGCGGTGCTCGCGATCGCCAGCGAGACGGGGCGAGCGTCGAGCAGCGCCTGCATGGTGCGCGGATGGAGGACGGCGGTCAGGTACCGCGCCTCGTTGCCGATGACATCGAAACTGCGGTTGAACTCGGCGCTCTCCAGCGTGATGTCGGACCGGGACAGCCCACCTGGCCGGACCTCCATCGGCGGCAGGGCCGCGGGCAGCCGCGGCGCGACGAACACCGACAACCGACGCCGACGGCACAACAGCCCGTGCCACTGCAGCCACCGCACCTCGAACGCGGTCCCATTCGGAGTCTGTACGGCGTTCCGCACACTCCACGCCCGCCCGACCGGCAACGGCAGCGGCGGCAGGTCCAGCTCCCGCGGTTCGAGCATTCGCCACCCGTTGCGCTGGGCAACGTCCTTCAGCGCTCGCGACGTCGCCTGCGGCCACGAGTACACGAGCACCACCGCGGCAAGGACGAGAATCGCCAGCAACGGCAGTACGGCGATCACGATCGCCGGCCCCGCGTCGTACGCGGACCAGACCAGCCGGACCAGTACGGCGCCGACCGCGGCCAACGCGATCCACCGAGCGACCGTCGCCGTACCGGAGGAGATCCGGAGCAGCACCCACGCCACCGGAAGCACCAGGACCGCGACGAGGAACATCAACGAGGACCAGCCCGGCCACTCCGCCCCGATGACCCCCGGCATCCCGATCAGCCCGATCCCGGTGAACACCAGCAACAGCGTCGCGCAGACCCCAACCAGGTCCCGCTGATACCTCATCCTCCGCATGCCCCGGCAGTCTTCCAGAGCACCGGTGCACTAGGGCTTGCCAACCCCCGCATCGCGCGTGACGATCGGGTCAACAGGACGTTCGCCCCCGTCCGAGGCCAGAGGAGAAGGACAATGGCCGACATCGCTCAGTCAGAGCAGAACTACCCACTCGGCGTCAGCCGCCCCGATCTCGCGGTGCAGGACCTGCCAACGCCGGAGGAGGTCTTCAAGATCAAGCGCCTCGGCGCCCGCGAACTGATCCAGTTCGCCATCGGCCCGAGCCTGATCGCCCTCGGCATCTCCATCGGCAGCGGCGAGTGGCTGCTCGGCCCGCTGAGCGTCGGCCAGTACGGGTTCGTCGGGGTCGGCTGGATCATCACGGTGTCCGCCTTGCTGCAAACGTTCTACAACGTCGAGTGCGCCCGGTACGTCGTGGCCACCGGCGAGGTGCCCGTGATCGGTTGGGGCCGGGTGCCGCCGGGCTGGCTCCTCTGGGTGCCGGCCTCGGTGTTCCTGGTCATCTTCGCGTTCATCGCCGGCGGCTGGGCCGCGTCGGCCGGACAGGGTGTGTACGCACTCGTGCACGGCCGGACCGCCCCCAGCACCGACGCCGAGGAACCCAGGATCTACGCGATCCTGCTGCTGATCCTGGTGTTCGCGATCACCGCGGCGGCACGCCGGATCAGCCGCGCGCTGGAGCTCGCGAACTGGGTGATGATCAGCGTGATCCTCCTGACCCTGCTGATCGTCGACATCGTCCTGGTCCCGGGCCGGATCTGGTGGGACGGAATCAGCGGTTTCTTCACCCCGGCCGCACCACCGGACGGGATCTCCGCGACGCAGCTCGGCGCGTTGGCCGGCTTCACCGCACTCGCGTCGGGCCTGAACTGGTACGTGCTCGGGCACTACCGGGACAAGGGCTACGGCATGGGACACCGGGCCGGCTACCTCGCCGGGATGCGCGGCGAGCGCAAGCAGGTGCTCGCCAGCGGCGTCACCTTCCCCGACGACGAGAAGAACCGCGGCCTGTGGCGGCGGTGGTACCGGCTGCTGCTGACCGACATGTGGGCGGTCTTCTTCGCCGGCGCGATGCTCGGCATGCTGCTGCCGACCATCCTGATGACCCGGGCGGTCGAGCTCAGCGGCGAGGGGCCGACCTCGGCCACGGTGCCGACGTTCGTGGCCGACGTACTGAACGACGAGTACGGCAGCTTCGTCTTCTACCTCATTCTGCTGATCGGCGTGCTGATCCTGTTCAGCACCCAGCTCGGCATCTTCGAGGCGATGGTCCGGGTCACCACCGACGCCTCGCACGCGAGCAGCTCCAGGCTGCGGGCCCGGATCGAAGGCGACCCGCGGAAGTTCTACTACCCGTTCATGATCGTGCTGCTGGTGGTGATCTCGGTCATCATCCACCTGGCGCTGCCGGTCGGCCTGGTCCAGTGGTCGGCGAACATGTCGAACCTGGGCGCGCTGATCTACCCGTTCCTGCTGATGTACCTGAACAGCAAGCTGCCGGTGCCGGCCCGGCCGCGGCCGTGGCACTACCTGATCCTGCTGCTGAACTTCCTGTTCTTCGGATTCTTCTTCGTCAACTTCATCGCCGACTTCATCGGGGATCCGCTGGTCACGTTCTAGCTGCTGTAGTCCCGGAAGCCGCGGCCGGTCTTGCGGCCGAGGTAGCCGGCGGTGACGAGGTGTTCCAGCAGGGGGGCCGGGGCGAACCCCGGCTCGCGGAACTCCAGGTAGAGGGTGCGCTGGATGGCCAGCGAGACGTCCAGGCCGACCACGTCGAGGAGCTCGAACGGGCCCATCGGGAGCCGGCAGCCGAGCTTCATCGCGGCGTCGATGTCGTCGACGTTGGAGTAGTGCGCCTCGAGCATCCGGACCGCGTCGTTCAGGTACGGGAACAGCAGCGCGTTCACGATGAACCCGGCCCGGTCGCCGCACCGCACCGGGTGCTTGCCAGCGGCAACTGCCAGCGCCGCGACCGTGTCGGCCACCTCGGCGGATGTGCTGACCGTGCTGACGACCTCGACCAGCTTCATCACCGGCGCCGGGTTGAAGAAGTGCAGACCCACCACGTCACTCGGCCGCTTGGTCGCCATCGCCAGGTCGATCACCGGCAGGCTGCTGGTGGTGGTGGCCAGGATCGCGCCCGGCTTGCAGATCTCGTCGAGGGTCTCGAACAGCGCCTGCTTGACGCTCAGCTCCTCGACCACGGCCTCCACGACCAGGTCGACTGTCGCCAGGTCGTCGAGCTTCGCCGTGCCGACGATCCGGCGCAGCGCCGCGTCGCGCTCGTCGGAGGACAGCTTGCCGCGCTGGACTCCCTTCTCCAGCGAGCGTTCCAGGGCGGCCCGGACCCGGTCGACCTTCTCGGTGCCGCGGGCAACGTAGAGGACGTCGTACCCGGCCTTGGCGCAGACCTCGATGATGCCGACCGCCATCGTGCCGGAGCCGACCACGCCGACCTGCTTGACCGCACGGACGGCCGGTGCGCCGGCCGACGTCGACGGGGTGTGCTCGTCGTCGACCACGACCGGGGAGTCCGGCGACTCGTAGGTGTAGAAGCCGCGGCCGGTCTTGCGGCCGAGCAGGCCCGCGGTGACCATCTGCTTGAGGATCGGGGCAGGCGCGTGCAGCCGGTTGCGGCCCTGCTTGTACATCGTGTCGAGGATCTCGTACGCCGTGTCCAGGCCGATCAGGTCGAGCAGCGCCAGCGGGCCCATCGGGTAGCCGCAGCCGAGCCGCATCGCCGCGTCGACGTCCTCGCGGGTGGCGTAGCGCGACTCGACCATGGAGACCGCGTGGTTCAGGTAGCCGAACAGCAGGGCGTTGGCGATGAAGCCGGCCCGGTCGGCCGCGACTACCGGGACCTTGTGCAGCCGGCGAGCCAGTTCCTGCACGTCCTCGACCACGTCGGGCTCGGTGACGACGGTCTTGATCACCTCGACGAACTCCTGCACCGGGGCGGGGTTGAAGAAGTGCATGCCGACCACCCGGCGCGGGCGCTCGGTGGCGACCGAGATCTCGGTGACGGACAGGCTGGAGGTGTTGGTGGCCAGGATGGCGTCCTCGCGGACGATCTTGTCCAGCGCGGAGAACACCTCGCGCTTGAGCTCGAGCCGCTCGACCACGGCCTCGATCACCAGGTCGCACTCGGACAGCGCCTCCAGCGCGGTGGCGAAGGTGACCCGGTCGAACAGCGCCTGCTGGTCCTCGACCGACAGCTTGCCGCGCTTCACCGCCCGGTCGGTCGAGTGCTGGATGTGCCCGCGGCCGCGCTCGGCCGCCGCCTCGTCCCGCTCGACGCCGACCACGGTCAGCCCGTTGCGCGCGAACACCTCGGCGATCCCGGCGCCCATCGTGCCGAGACCGACCACACCCACCGTCTTCAGTTCCCGAGCCATGCCCCGAACTATGCCAGTCCGCCCAGTGGTCCGCCCATGAGCTGAGTCACCCCCGAGGCCAACCTCACACCTCCTCGAATACCACCGGCGACTCCAGCCACCCGTCCAGCAGCCACTGCGGATCCGGCGCGTGGTCCAGCGCCGCCGCGATCGGCTTCGGCTTCAGATCCCGTACGGCGAGCTCGCGCACGGGCAGCCAGACCGCCCTGTAACTCCCCCGCTCCGACTCCGGCGAGCTAGCCATCTCCGGCCCGTCACCGGTCCCGAACTCACCACCGATCTGCTCGGCGACGTAGTACTGCTGCGTGCTCTGCCCGAAGTGCACCACCGCGACCAGCCCGCGGACCTTCACCAGGAGCCCCAGCTCCTCGTACGCCTCCCGCCGGGCCGCCTCCGGTGGGCTCTCGCCGTCCTCGACCTGACCGCCGGGCAGCACGTGGTACGTCGTGCCGTCGCGGACCCGCTCGATCGCTGCCAGACCTTCGGACGTCAGCAGCACGATCCCGGCCCGGATCACGAGCGCCTGGCCAGCACGTAGAACCACCAGCCGTTCCGCGTCTCACCGCGGCTGAGCTGCTCGACCGTCCAGCCGGTGGCGGTGAGCAATTCGCGCAGCGGCTCCTCCTGCCACAGGACGAAGTGCCGTGGCAGGTCGAGGTTCCGGTTCGACCACTCCTCGCCCTTGCCTTCCCGCGTGGTGAAGGCGAGAACCGGTGCGGCGCGGGCGGCCTTCCGGAGCACTCCGGTGAGCTGCGCCCGGTCGAAGTGCATGAACAAGGCGTCGGCGAACACCGCGTCGTACGGTCCGCCGAAGTCGTCCGTGATCGCGTTCAGCCGCTCGGCGTCGTACCCGTCCGCGCGCATCATCTCGACGAACGCCGCGGCGGCGTCGGTTCGCCGTACGACGAGACCCCGCCGCTCCAGCTCGATCGCGTCGCGGCCGGTCCCGCTGCCCAGCTCGAGCACGCGTGCGCCGGGTGAGAGCGCTCCGTCGAGCAGGTCGATGAGCAGCGTGTTGGGCTCGGCCGGGATCGACTCCCGGAACTTCTCGGCCGCCTGCTCGTACGTCGCCAGCGTCACCTCGTTGTTGGTCGGCACCCGCGTCCACCCGTCGCCCGTGTGCTCGACGATCGCGGGCAAGTGCAGCCCGAGGTCCACCCCGAGCACCACCACGGTCTCGCCCCGATGCAGGTCCGCAATCGCCTGCAGCTCCTCGTCGGGCCGCCGCACCAACTCCGGTACGACGGTCAGCCGCACGCCGAGCCGCTCCGCCAGCCGGGCCCCACCCGCCGCCTCGAACGGCCCGGCATACACCTGAGCGATCCGCTCATCGACCACCGCCTCCGCGACATCCCCGGGCCACAACAGGATCCGCGCGGGGCACATGAGATTCACGGCTGACAGTCTCACGCACCTTCGGCACCGGTGGAATGCCCGGGGAACACCTTCGCTCCGGGTTCGATCAGGCCCGCGGCGTTGTTGACAGCGGTCGCGGCCTCGCCGAACGCGACCGAGATCAGCTTGACCTTGCCGTCGTAGTCGACGATGTCACCCGCCGCGAAGACACGCCGCAGGTTCGTCCGCATCGCCGAATCGACCAGGATATGCCGCTTGCGCTGGTCGAGGCTCCAGCGTGTGAAGGGCCCGAGGTCGGCGGTGAAACCCAGCGCGGCGACCACGGTGTCCACCGGCAGCGTCCGCCGCTCGCCGGTCAGGTTGTCGAAGATCTCCACCGATTCGACCCGGGCGTTGCCGTTGATGCGGGCTACCTCGTACGGCGTCAGCACCTCGACGCTGCTCGACAGCACGGCGGCAACAGTGGCCTGGTGGGCCCGGAACGCCGGACGCCGATGGATCAGCGTGACCGACTCGGCGATCGGCTCCAGGCTCACCGCCCAGTCGAACGCCGAGTCGCCGCCGCCGACGATCAGGACCTTCTGTCCAGCCAGGTCGGCCAGCCGCTTCACGAAGTAACGCAGGCCACGGTCGGCGAAGTCGTCGGCGTCCGGCAACGGCCGCGGCGTGAACGTCCCGATCCCGCCGGTGATCAGCACAGCCTTCGCCTCGATGACGGCGCCGAGGTGCGTGGTGACCGTGACAACCTCGTCCTCCACCACAAGCTCCTCGGCCCGATGGCCCAGCAGGTACTGCGGTTTCGCGGTCGCGGCCTGATCGACCAATGCGTCGACCAGGTCCTGCCCCTTGATCGCGACGAATCCGGCGACGTCGTAGATCACCTTCTCCGGGTACAGTGCCGACACCTGGCCGCCGAGCTCGGGCAACGAGTCGATCAGCGTGACGGAGTACCGCCGGAAACCGGCATAGTACGCCGCGTACAGTCCGGCAGGCCCCGCTCCGATGACCAGCAGATCGGTCTCGGTCCTGCTCATGCTTTCAGCGTAGGCCGATCCGCCCAGCTGTCACTCGCGGACGAACTCCATCGCCTGCTCCGCGTATCTGGTCCAGCTAGCCGAGTGCTCCAGCGGAATCAGCACCCACTCCTTCATCGGCCGCCCCATCCCGGGATCGAAGGGCTCGGCACCCGGCAACGCCAGCGCCTCCGCCCGCGGCTCGGGTGGCAACTTGAAGTTCATCGCATCACCCCACAACCCGGCCAGCGTCTTGCGGCCGATCTTCAGGCATGGCATCCCGAACATGCTGCCCGGCACGACGCCCGACGACTCCAGAGCGAAGGCGACAGCGTCGTACTCCGATCGCGCCCGCGGGCTGGTCTCCGGTCTCATACCCGGCAGCTTCGCACCAACACCGGCACGGCGCCATGGAGTCGCGGTGAGGAGTCGACTACGGTGCTTTCTCGTGCGCTTGGTGATTGCTACCTGTTCCGTGGACTACTCCGGCCGGCTGACCGCTCATCTGCCGATGGCTCCCCGGTTGCTGATGGTGAAGGCGGACGGCTCCGTGCTGATCCACGCCGACGGCGGCTCGTACAAGCCGCTGAACTGGATGTCTCCGCCGTGCAAGCTGACCGAGGAGGAGGAGGTCTGGAGCGTCACCAACAAAGCCGGTGAGGAGCTCCGGATCACGCTCGAGGAGGTGCACAGCGACACCGCCTACGAGCTGGGCACCGACCCCGGCCTGATCAAGGACGGCGTCGAGGCGCACCTGCAGGAACTGCTAGCCGAGCACGTCCACACCTTCGGCGACGGCTGGACCCTGGTACGGCGCGAGTACCCGACCGCGATCGGCCCGGTCGACCTGCTCTGCCGCGACGCCGACGGCAGGCACGTCGCGGTCGAGATCAAGCGCCGCGGCGAGATCGACGGCGTCGAGCAGCTCACCCGGTACGTCGAGCTCCTGAACCGGGACCCGCTGCTGGCCCCGGTCAGGGGCATCTTCGCCGCTCAGCTGATCAAGCCCCAGGCCAAGGTCCTCGCCACCGACCGAGGCCTGGAGTGCCTGACCGTCGACTACGACGCGCTACGCGGCATGGAGTCGGACGTACTGCGGTTGTTCTAGTTCAGCAGGCGACCACCGCATCCACGATGAAGCCCTGGGCGACCACGCTGCCGTCCGTGGTCAGGCGGACGGAGCCGGTCGGGGTGTCGATACACGGCGAGGTCGCGCCGCGCCGGAACAGACCTGTGTAGCTGATCAGCTCGTTGCCGTTCCCGTCCAGCACAGTGACGAAGTCGAAGTCCTTCTCCGTGTCGAGCAGGCTGAAGTGGAACGCGAACCCGGCGGTCCCGTTGTCGTAGGTCCAGGTGCAGTCGCCGTTGTTGCCGTACGGGTGCGGTGACTCGAACGGGATCTCCGCGTCCGGATCGCTGACGCACGGCGGTGGCGGCGGCACACCCGGCGTACAGCCGGCGTGGATGCCGACGGCGTCCCAGGCAGCCGCGGCCGAGGCTCCGCCGACCGCTGCGACGGCGTTGCGCGCGTCGCACATGTTGGCGAACTCCGGCAGGCTGGTGAACGCGTCGAAGAACACCGACCTGGCCGTCGCCAGCCCAAGCGCCGGCACAACCACGTTGCAGTCCAGCGTGTGCTGATGACCGCCGGAGCCGACCGTGTCACAGCCGGCGTTCCGGCCGCCGTTGACGGCCAGGTAGTAAGCGTGGTTCGGAATACCGCTGTTGGAGTGCACGCCGCCGTTGTCCGCCTCGGTGACGATGAACTCGCTGTAGTGGTCCGGGTCGGCGTCCTCCTGCGGGTCGCCCATGTTCCGGAAGCCAGGCGCGGCGTCGGGCGTCAGGATGACGTCCTCACCGATCAGCCAGTCCGGAGTGGCGGCCGGGTCGAGTCCCCGCTGGGCGGCGTAGAACTCGATCGTGTTGCCCATCATGTCGCTGAAGGCCTCGTTCAGCGCCCCGGACTCGTCCTCGTAGATGAGGTTCGAGGTGAACTCGGTGACGCCGTGGGTGAGCTCGTGCCCGACCACGTCGAGACCGCCGGACAGCGGCAGGCAGGTCTTCATGTCGCCGTCGCCGTACGTCATCTGCTCGCCGTTCCAGAAGGCGTTGCAGAACCGGTTGGCGAAATGCACGGTCGAGACGATCGTCATGCCCTCGTCGTCGATGCTGTCGCGCCCGAAGACGTCGGCGTAGAAGTCGTCGGTGACGTTCGCGTAGTAGTGCGCGTCCACACCGGGCGCCTGGCTGGGCGACCGGAGGTTCGGCAGATTGGAGATCCAGTGGTTGTCTGCGTCGGTCATGATCGTGCCGGGCAGCACTGCCTTGTTCCCCGCGTCATAGGTCTCCTGGCGCCGGTCCGGCGATCGCAGGAAGAAGGTGCTGCCGATCCGGAGCGTGAGCCCCTCCAGCGACTTGGTGTCGCCCTTCACGCCGGTGCCGTGATTGTGCGCGACCGCGTCGTACTGCTTCTTGACCGCGCCGGTGGTGGCGTCGACCCACTGCACCCAGCGGTTCTCGGTGCGTTGACTGACGACCTCATGGAACAGTCGTCCGTCCTTCGGATCGATTCGCAGCGACGAGGACCACTTGCCCGCGGTACCGACGCGCTTGGCCGCGACACCGCGGGCGGAGGCCGCAGACATGGTGGCGCTGTTCTTCGCCTTCAGGCCGGGGAAGTAGGCCCCGATCACGGCAGTCGTCCGGCCGGACTTGTTCTTCAGCACGGTCAGCTGGCCGCCGAGCACCTTGGCTGCACCGACCATCTGCTGGTATCGGGTCTGGGTAGCGCCGTCGGCGCGCTTGGCCGACCACAGTTCCACCATCCCCGGTGGTACGGCGAAGGCGCGGGCGTCGGCTCCGGACAGGGCGATGGACCCGCCCCGGAGTTGTGTGGTGGCCGTCGGTCCGGCGGTCGCGGTGGCGCCGCCGGCGATGACCAGTGCGAGGGCCGCGAGCGCGGCCACGGCACGGGATCTGTGCATGACAGGGACCTCCCCAGTCGAGCGGAATTTCGCCGGGTCGGCCGAACCCCAGCCCCGAGAGCCGGCCCGTCCAACGCCAGTCCTACGCCCGGCCCGGCGTACCGGCAAGATCACACGCGCCGGTGTGGGGATTTCCCTCACGGTTGCGGACAGGAGTAAGGTCCACGCCCGGGCCGGGGTCTGACCGGCGCCCGCCGAAACAGCGAAATCTGCCCGATTTCGGGCAGGAGCTTGGCTTTGACCCCGGAAACGCTGCACAGTTGACGGGTGATCAGTGAGGCAGCGGCGGGTCCGGTCGACGAACTCGCCGAACAGGTCAGCCGCACCACCGGCCTGCCGCCGGACGACGCGCGCCGGGTGGTCGCCGACGTCCTGGCCTACTTCACCGAGACGACCGAGGAGTACGTCCGGCGCCGGCACCGTGAGCTGCAGACCTACGGCGCCCGCAACGACGAGATCTTCGCCCGGCTCGGCTCCGAGCTCCGGCACTGGCCGGTCCGCTCACCCGAACTCTCCGCCCGGCAGCTGCGACGGATCGTCTACGGCTGACGGGTCTCACCTCAGACAGCGACAACCTCCGAAAGGCATGAACACATGTGCGGAATCGTCGGGTACGTCGGCACCAAGCCGGCTGCGCCCATCCTGGTGGACGGACTGGCGCGGCTGGAGTACCGCGGCTACGACTCGGCGGGTGTCGCCGTCCTGGGGTCGAGTGAGCTGAAGGTGCACAAGGACGCCGGCCGGGTCCGCGAGCTGGAGGCGTCGCTGCCCAAGCGGTTCGGCGGCAAGCTCGGCATCGGCCACACCCGGTGGGCGACCCACGGCGGCCCGAGCAAGGACAACGCGCACCCGCACGTCAGCGGCAACGAGCGGATCGCGGTCGTGCACAACGGCATCTTCGACAACGCCGGCGCCCTGCGCGCCCAGCTCGAGGACGCCGGCGTCAAGCTGCGCTCGGAGACCGACACCGAGGTGCTCGCGCACCTGATCGAGCAGTCCGAGGGCAGCACGCTCGAGGAGAAGGTGATGGCCGCCCTGCGCCGGATCGAGGGCACCTACGGCATCGCCGTGATCGACCTGGAGTTCCCGGACCGGATCGTGGTCGCCCGCAACGGCAGCCCGCTGATCCTCGGCATCGGCGACGGCGAGATGCACGTCGCCTCCGACGCGGCCGCGCTGATCCGCTACACCCGCCAGGTCGTCTACCTGGACGACGGCGAGCTGGCCACCGTCCGCGCCGACGGCTACCGCACCTTCACCCAGGACGCCGCACCGACCACCAAGACCGCCAAGACGGTCGAGTGGGAGGCCGACGAGTACGAGCGCGGCCTGCACGAGCACTTCATGATGAAGGAGATCCACGAGCAGCCGGACGCGGTCGGCCGGGCCATCCGCGGCCGCCTGGACGAGCGCTTCCACACGGTCCACCTGGGCGGCCTGAACATGGACGCGCGGGAGGCCCGGGAGATCAAGCGGGTCAAGATCCTCGGCTGCGGCTCGGCGTACTACGCCGGCCAGATGGGCGCCCAGTTCATCGAGGAGGTGGCCCGGATCCCCGCCGACGCCGAGCCGGCCTCGGAGTTCCGCTACCGCAACCCGGTGGTCGAGCGCGACACCCTGTACATCGCGGTGAGCCAGTCCGGCGAGACGCTGGACACCCTGGTCGCGGTCCAGGAGCTGAAGCGCAAGGGCGGCCGGGTGATCGGCCTGGTCAACGCGGTCGGCTCCAGCATCGCCCGTGAGGTCGACGGCGGGGTCTATCTGCACGCCGGCCCGGAGGTCTCGGTCGCGTCCACCAAGGCGCTGACCAACATGGCGGTCGGGTTCGCGATGCTCGGCATCCACCTCGGCCGGATCCGCGACGTCTCCCCCGCCGACGGCCGGCGGCTGATCGAGGGCCTGAAGAAGCTGCCCGGGCACATCGCCGAGATCGTCGCCCAGGAGGAGGAGCTGGCCAAGATCGCCGGCCGGCTGTCCCAGCACGAGAGCCTGTTCTTCGTCGGCCGGACCCGCGGCTACCCGGTCGCCCGCGAGGGTGCGCAGAAGCTGAAGGAGATCTCCTACCGGCACGCCGAGGCGTACCAGACCTCGGAGCTGAAGCACGGCCCGCTGGCGCTGATCTCGCCGGACGTGCCGAGTGTCGCGATCGTGCCGGACGACGAGCTGCTGGACCGCAACATCGGCGCGCTGCACGAGATCGGCGCCCGGTCCGGCCCGCTGTACGTCGTGACGCACCCGGGCGTGGACGTGCCGGACGGGGTGGCGGCGCAGATCGTCGTACCGAAGAACGAGCCGGAGCTCGACCCGATCCTGCTCACCATCCCGCTGCAGATCATCGCGTACTACGCGGCCGTTGCCCTCGGCCACGACGTCGACAAGCCGCGCAACCTGGCGAAGTCCGTCACCGTGGAGTGACCGCCCGCTGAACGCCGCAGCCCCCGCTCTCCTCGACGGGGGCTGCGGCGGTTTTCAGAGCGTCTGGCCCCACTGGTTGCGGCCGGCGCCGCCGGCGCGGTGGGCGCCCGGGGTGGTTCCCTGGACGGCTGCGCCCTCGCGTCCCGGCGTCGGCATGCCGCCGAGGGCCCGGCGCACGGTGTCGGCGATGGCGGCCTGCTGATCGGCCTGCCGGCTGCGTTCGGCGCCCAGCGCCTTGTACGGGTGCAGGCCGAACTCGTTCACCAGCCGGCGGCACACCTCGACGCCGCGCACCGAGTTGCCGGCCTCGTCCAGCCGCGGCGAGAACGTCACCACCGCGAGCCGCTTGTCCGGCACCACCATCATCACGTTCCCGGAGACCCCGCTCTTGGACGGCAGCCCGACCTGGTCGGCGAACTTGCCGGAGTCGTTGTACATCCCGCTGTGCCCCATCACCGACAGCACCCGGCCGGTGGTCTCCCGGGAGAACACCCGCTCACCGCTGTACGGCGCGACGCCGCCGTTCGCCAGCGTGGCACCGGCAGCCGCGAGGCGGGACGCGTCCACCTCGAGCGAGCAGACCTGGAAGTAGAACTCAGCGGCCCGCTCGGCGCCCTCCCGGCCGTTCGCTCCCTTGAGCATCTGCTCGGCGGCCATCAGGCTGGCCAGGCCGCGGTTCCCGTCGCCGGTGTCCCGCTCGGCCAGGAAGGTCTCGACGTCGGAGCCCGGCGGCCGGCCCATCATCGCCGTCCAGGTCTCCTTGACCGTGCGCATCCGCGCCGACTCGTCGCTGCCCGAGTCGACCAGCGCGAGGGTGCCGATCGCGCCGGCGTTGATCATCGGGTTGAGCGGCCTGCGATGGGCGTCCAGCGAGAGCCTGTAGTCGTTGAAGGTGCCGCCGCTCTGCTCCTGGCCGACCCACTGGTGCACCTCGTCCGCGCCGAGCTCCTCGAGCGCCATCGCGTAGCTGAACGGCTTCGAGGTCGACTGCACGCTGAACGGGAGCTGGGTGTCGCCGACCTCGAACACCTGCCCGTCGGCGGTGCAGATCGCGATCCCGAACCGCTCCGGATCCGCGTCCTTCAGGGTCGGGATGTACTGCGCGACCTCGCCGTCCCGGTTCGGTTCGACCTCGGCGTAGATCCGTTGCAGGCCGCGGGCGAGCTCCGCGAACTCGGCCGGCGAGACCGCCAGGTCACCTTGCAGGGCACGCTGGACGATGCCGTCGCCGTGCTGCGCGATCGCGACGAACTGCTGGTAGTCGATCTGCACCGGCTGGCTGTCGATCCCGAGCGGCTTGCCGTCCGGGTCGCGCAGGTCCGCGAGCGCCGCCCGGACCCGCGGGTCGCCCGGCTGGATCCCGGCGCGGCCCAAGGGGCTGAGCAGCTCCCAGGCCCAGACCCGGCCGTCGCCGTCCTTGTCGAGCGCGTCGAACAACCGGCGGTGCGTCAACTCCGACACATCCATCGCTGACCCCTTCCCCAGAAGATGAGCTGCAGCTAATCCGGGTTGTGTTTCAGGGCCGGATCCGCGGTGTTACGCGGCGGTCAAACGGTCGAGTCGTCGTACAGGTATGTCACTTGTATGATGACCGGATGCCGAGTGATCAGATCCGTCACGTCCGTCTCTCGTCCGTCGTCCTCCCGCTCGACCAGCCGATCAGCGACGCCAAGGTGCTGACCGGCCGGCAGCGGCCGATGACCGAGATCGTGTTCCTGTTCGCCGAGCTCGCGACCGCGCAGGACCAGCACGGGATCGGGTTCAGCTACTCGAAGCGGGCCGGCGGGCCGGCGCAGTACGCGCATGCCAAGGAGGTCGCGGCGAACCTGATCGGCGAGGATCCGTCGGACATCGGGAAGGTGTACGACAAGCTGCTCTGGGCCGGCGCGTCGGTCGGGCGGTCCGGCGTGGCGACGCAGGCGATCGCGGCGATCGACATCGCGCTGTGGGACCTGAAGGCGAAGCGGGCGGACCTGCCGCTGGCGAAGCTGCTCGGCGCGCACCGGGACTCGGTCCGGGCGTACAACACCTCCGGCGGGTTCCTGCACGCGCCGATCGAGGAGGTCAAGGAGCGGGCGTCGAAGTCGCTGGCGGACGGGATCGGCGGGATCAAGATCAAGGTCGGGCAGCCGGACACCCGGATCGACCTGGACCGGGTTCGCGCCGTGCGTGAGCACCTGGGCGACGACGTACCGCTGATGGTCGACGCCAACCAGCAATGGGACCGGCCGACCGCGCTGCGGTTCGGGCGGGTGCTGGAGGAGTTCGGCCTGGTCTGGATCGAGGAGCCGCTCGACGCGTACGACGCCGAGGGGCACGCGCAACTGGCGGCCGCGCTGGACACGCCGATCGCGACCGGCGAGATGCTGTCGAGCGTCGGCGAGCACGTCCGACTGATCGAGGCACGGGCCGCCGACATCATCCAGCCCGACGCCCCGCGCATCGGCGGGATCACGCCGTTCCTGCGGCTGGCGGCGCTTGCCGACCACAACGGTCTGCAGCTGGCTCCGCATTTCGCGATGGAGATTCACCTGCACCTGGCTGCGGCGTACCCACGCGAGCCGTGGGTGGAGCACTTCGAGTGGCTGAACCCGTTGTTCAACGAGCGGTTGGAGACCCTCGACGGCCGCATGCTCGTCCCCGACCGTCCCGGCCTCGGCTTCACCACCAGCGACCAGTGCGCGGCGTGGACCGTCGACGCCTGCGAGTTCGGCACGCGATGAGCAAGCGCGGGCTGGCCCACGACGTGGTCGAGGAGCTCAAGCGGCGAATCCTCAGCGCGGAGATCTCACCCGGCGACAAGCTGCCCGCGGAGAACAGCTTGGTCGAGGAGTTCGGGGTCAGCCGGACGGTGGTGCGGGAGGCGGTTTCGCGGTTGCAGGCGGCCGGTCTGGTGGAGACGTTCCAAGGGCGTGGGTCGTTCGTGCTGGCGGTTCCCGAGCGGGCGGCCGGGTTGCGGCAGGTGCGCTCGCACCGGGATGTGCTGGAGCTGCTGGACTTTCGGATCGGGGTGGAGAGTGAGGCGGCCGGGCTGGCAGCGGTACGGCGTACCGAGCACCAGCTGAAGGCGATCGAGCGGGCACTGGACGACTTCCGGCGGATCGGGGCCGACCCGGGCCGGTCGGTCGAGGCGGACTTCGCGTTCCACCTCAAGGTCGCGGCCGCGTCCGGGAACCGCTTCTACACCGACCTGATCGACTCGCTCGGCCCGATGATGATCATGCTGCCGCGGACCCGCCTCGACCCGGCCTACGAGATGTCCGACGCGACCCACCTCACCCGCGTCGTCCTCGAGCACGAGAACATCTACGCCGCAATCGCCCGCCAGGATCCCGACGCGGCCCGCGCGGCGGCCCGGGTGCACCTGTCGAACACCCGGCACCGCCTCACCAGCGAGCGGTATTCGGACTGAAGTCAGGCTGCACGGTCCGCATGTACGACGTGTCGTCGCGCTTGCGGATGCCACACGCCAGGTACTGCTCGTGCAGCCGGCCGAGCTCGTCCACGTCCAACTCGACACCGAGCCCGGGACCGGACGGCACTCGCACGCTGCCGTCGACGAACGACAGGACGCCCGGCTTGATCAGGTCTTCGGTTTTCCACGGGTAGTGCGTGTCGCAGGCGTAGGTGAGATTCGGCGTCGCCGCGGCCAGGTGCGTCATCGCGGCCAAGCTGATCCCGAGGTGCGAGTTGCTGTGCATCGACAACCCCATCCCGAACGCGTCGCAGATCCCGGCCAGCAACTGCGACCGCCGCAACCCACCCCAGTAGTGGTGGTCCGACAGCACTACTTGTACGGCGTCCGCGAGGACGGACGGCTTCAGATGGGCGAACGCGATCACACACATGTTGGTCGCCAGCGGGATCTCGGTCTGCGCGGCGACCTGCGCCATACCGGGGATCCCGGGCGTCGGATCCTCCAGGTACTCGATGACGCCCTCGAGCTCCTTGGCGACGCGCACCGAGGTCTCGACCGTCCACGCGCAGTTCGGGTCGATCCGCAGCTTGTGCTCGGGGAAGGCCGCCGCCAGCGCCTGCACCGCCTCGACCTCGACGGCCGGCTCGAACACACCGCCCTTCAGCTTGATCGCGGTGAATCCATACTGATCAACCATTGATCGTGCTTGATCAACGATTCCATCCGGGTCAAGAGCCGCACCCCAGCTGTCCGCGTCACCGCCCGGATGCGCCGCCCACTTGTAGAACAGGTACGCACTGAACGGCACGCTCTCCCGCACCGCACCGCCCAGCAGGTCGACCACCGGCCGGCCGAGCACCTTGCCCTGGATGTCCAGCAACGCAACCTCGAACGGCGACAGCACCACGTCGACCGGATCCTGCAGGTTCAACCTGCCCGCGACACTCGCCCGGCCCTCGGACGCGAGGACGTCGCTCACCCACCGACGAAGCCCGTTAAGGTCGAAGACCTCGAGGCCGGGCAGCACACTGGCGACCGCCCCCAGCCGAGCGAGGTGCTTGTCGTCGGCATACGTCTCGCCGAGGCCGACGAGCCCGTCGTCGGTCCACACCTGGACGATCGCACGCAGCGCGAACGGCTGGTGCACGCCCACGACGTTGAGCAACGGTGGATCGGCGAACGCGACCGGCGTGATCTCGACCCTGGAAACCTTGCTCACACCAACTCCTTCTCCCGCGACGACTTTCTTCCGAACGACGGATCGGACCGACGGCAGCGCGAGGACGGCCGATTGCGTGAGCGTAGGGACGGCCGATAATGCCTGTCCAAGGCCGATAAGGCATCGAGTGATACCTTTTGGGAATCATGTTCTCGCTCGACCAGCTGAGCGCCTTCGTCGCCGTCGCCGAGGAGCTGCACTTCGGCCGCGCCGCCGAGCGGCTGAACATGACGCAGCCCCCGTTGAGCCGCCAGGTGCAGAAGCTGGAGCGGGCCGTCGGCGTCCAGTTGCTCGAGCGGGACAACCGCCGGGTGGTGCTGACCGAGGCAGGCCGGGCCTTCCTCGGTGAGGCCCGCCGCGTGCTGGCGCTCGTCGAGACCGCCGGCGATCTGGCCCGCCGCGTCGACCAGGGCGCCGCGGGCACGCTCCGCCTGGGGTTCACGGCGACGTCGGCGATCCGGACGCTCGGCCCACTGCTGCGGCGGCTCTCGGAAGAGTTGCCAGGGGTGGACGTGATCCTGCACGAGCGGGTGACGTCTGCGCAGATCGACGGTCTGCTGCGGGGAGAACTGGATCTCGGGCTGGGCCGGCCGCCGTTCGACGCGCGGGTGCTCGGGTCCCGGATCGTGTCCCGGGAGCCGTTGTGTGCCGTTGTCCCGAGCAACCATCGGCTGGCTTCCCTCGGCCGGCCGTTGTCGCCGGAGGACTTCGGCGGTGAGCAGGTGATCAGCTACTCGCCGACGCAGGCGCGCTACTTCCACGAGCTGACGGTCCGGTTCCTGGCCGACGCCCATCCGCGGATCGAGCAGCGGGTGCAGCAGATCCTCACCGTCATCCTGCTGGTCGCGGCCGGTCGCGGCGTCGCACTGGTCCCCGCATCGGCACGCAACCTCGCCGTCGAAGGCGTCACCTTCTGCGACCTAGGCGTCCCCGGCGAACCAGTCGAACTCCACGCAATCTGGAACCAAGCCTCCACCAACCCGGTCCTCCACCGCGTGCTCACGATGCTCCACCCCACCACCCCGCCGTAGGCGGGTGCTTTTCAGTTTTTTGATGCTCTCAGAGCATCAAAGGATCCAAAGATGATCTTGGACAAGCATCGGAGAGCACTTCTACCGTGACGGCGTGACCCACTACTCCCCCGCCGAACTGGCCGCTCGACTCAAGACCGGACTGCTCTCGTTCCCGGTGACGCACTTCCACGCCGACCTCAGCTTCAACGAGCCCGGCTACCGCGAGCACCTGTCCTGGCTGAGCCAGTACGACGTGGCCGGCCTGTTCGCCGCCGGCGGGACCGGCGAGGGGTTCTCGCTCACCGCGGCCGAGATCGACACGGTCGTCCGGGCGGCGGTGTCCGAGGTCGACGGCAAGGTCCCGGTGATCGCCCCCGCCACCGGCGGTACGGCGTCCGCGATCGAGCAGGCCCGGGCCGCGGAGGCCGCCGGAGCCGATGGGATCCTGCTGCTGCCGCCGTACCTGACCGAGGCGGGGCAGCGTGGTTTGATCGAGCACGTGTCCGCCGTCTGCCGCAGTACGGCGCTCGGCGTCACCGTCTACAGCCGGGCGAACGCGATCCTCACCGACTTCTCGGTCGCGGAGCTCGCGGACCGCAACGCGAACCTGGTCGGCCTGAAGGACGGGGTCGGGAACATCGAGATGATGACCCGCACCTACGCGCGGGTCGGCGACCGGCTCACGTACATCGGCGGCCTGCCGACCGCGGAGACGTTCGCGCTCCCGCTGCTGCAGCTCGGCGTCAGCACCTACTCGTCGGCGATCTTCAACTTCGTCCCCGAGTTCGCCCTCGGCTTCTACGCCGACGTGCTGGCCCAGGACCGCGCGTCGGTCTACCGCAAGCTGAACGAGTTCGTCATCCCCTACCTCGACATCCGCGACCGCACCAAGGGGTACGCCGTCTCGATCGTCAAGGCCGGCGTCACCGCAATCGGCCGCTCCGCCGGCCCGGTCCGCCCACCCCTGCAGAACCTGGCCGACGACGAGCTCGCCCAACTCACCGACCTGATCGGAAAGATCAAGTGACTCCGGCCGTCGCGTCCGTCGAGGTCGTGCCCGTGGCCGGGTACGACAGCATGCTGCTGAACCTCAGCGGGGCGCACGGGCCGTTCTTCACCCGGAACGTGGTCGTCGTGACGGACAGCTCGGGGAACACCGGAGTCGGTGAGGTGCCGGGCGGCGAGAAGATCGCCGCGACGATCACGGACGCGGCGGAGTTCCTGCTGGGCAAGGAGATCTCGCGCTACCGGCAACTGCTGCGGACCATCTCGCAGACCTTCGCCGGTCGCGACGCCGGCGGGCGCGGGGTGCAGACCTTCGACCTGCGGACGACGGTTCATGCCGTGACCGGGCTCGAGTCGGCGCTGCTCGATCTGTTCGGGCAGCATCTCGGCGTACCGGTGGCTGAGCTGCTGGGTGACGGGCAGCAGCGCTCGTCGGTGCCGGTGCTCGGCTACCTGTTCTACGTTGGTGATCCGGCGCGGACCGATCTGCCCTACCTGACCGGTGACGGGTTCGGCGATCGGTGGTCGGCGTTGCGCCGGCAGCCGGCCCTGGATGCGGCTGCGGTGGTCGCGCTGGCCGAGGCGGCGCAGGAGCGGTACGGGTTCGCCGACTTCAAGCTGAAGGGTGGCGTGTTCGAGGGCGCCGCCGAGATCGAGGCGGTGACCGCGCTGGCGCGGCGGTTCCCGTCGGCGCGGATCACGGTCGATCCGAACGGCGCGTGGCCGGTGCACGAGGCGATCGCGTTGTGCTCGGGGCTGGACGACGTACTGGCGTACGTCGAGGATCCGTGTGGCGCGGAGGCAGGACTCTCCGGCCGGGAGACGATGGCGGAGTTCCGGCGGGCGACGGGCCTGCGGACGGCGACCAACATGATCGCCACGGACTGGCGCGAGCTCGCGCACGCGATCCGGATGGACGCGGTCGACATCCCGCTCGCGGATCCGCACTTCTGGACGATGGCCGGGTCGGTCCGGGTCGCCCAGCTGTGCAACGACTTCGGGCTGACCTGGGGATCGCACTCGAACAACCACTTCGACATCTCGCTGGCGATGTTCACCCACGTGGGTGCGGCGGCGCCGGGTGAGATCACCGCGCTCGACACGCACTGGATCTGGCAGGACGGGCAGGCGCTGACCAAGGAGCCACTGCGGATCGTCGACGGCGCGATCGCCGTACCGAGTGCGCCGGGGTTGGGCGTCGTACTGGATCGGGATGCGTTGCAGGCCGCGCATGAGCTCTACCTCGAACACGGTCTGGGAGCCCGGGACGACGCGGTGGCAATGCAGTACCTGGTGAAGGGCTGGGCCTTCGACCCGAAGCGGCCCTGTCTGGAGCGCTGATGTTCACCTGGTGTTGCCCGGGGTAGGTTTCGATCGGTCTGTCGTCCCGATCAAGGAGCCTTGAATGCGCTGGCAGAAGCCGCTCGCCGCTGCTGTTGTCCTGACTGCTCTCACCACCACCCTCACTGCTTCGGCACACCCCGCTGTGGGTGGTGCGTGCTCGCCGGACGCGCAGCTCCTGGGCTTCAGCGACGCGCTCGACAAGACCACGTTCGAGGGGCAGCCGGTGGCCGGGCTGTCCGCGCTGAACGTGACCGGCCACAACAGCGCGGTGACGCTGGTGGACAACGTGGGGACCACGCCGGCCCGGGTGTTCGACCTGAAGATCAGCAGCAAACCGACGGTCAGTGTGGACGGGATGACGATCCTGCGCCGGCCGGACGGGACGCCGTACACGGGCGCCGACTTCGACGGTGAAGGACTGGTCGTCGAGCACGGCGACCGGACCATCCTCGCGACGTCCGAGCGGGAGCCGTCGATCCGCCGGTTCCGGTTGTCGGACGGGGTGCAGATCGGCTCGCTGCCGGTGCCCGCGCGCTTCCAGGTCGCGCCCGCCGGTGAGGCGACGGCCAACGCGACCTTCGAGTCGCTCGCGGTCAGCAAGGACGGACTGTCGCTGTACGCCGGGATGGAAGGACCGCTCGCCCCCGACGGCCCCGGCCGCAACCGCATCATCCGGTACGCCGGGTGGCCGGGCCACGACTACCGTCCGGTCGCGCAGTACGCCTACAAGACCGACCCGGGCCTCTCGCTGGTCGAGCTGGCCGTGGTCGATCGGGACACGTTGGTGTCGATGGAGCGCACGTTCGTCGCGGGGGTAGGCAACACGATCCGTGTGTTCACGGTGCCGCTGCGGCGGGCTGAGGACGTGACTGCGCGCGCGTCGCTGGCGGACGCGCCGGACAAGGTGTTCCTGCAGAAGGAGCTGCTGTTCGACTTGGTGAACTGCCCGCCGTCGGGCGCGGTCGCCAAGCAGCCGCAGCCGAACCCGCTGCTGGACAACGTCGAGGCGCTCGCGCTCGGCGGTTACCTTCCCGGTGGCAAGCGGCAGCTGTACCTGCTGTCGGACGACAACAACGGCGCCACCCAGATCACCCGCTTCTACTCGCTGGCAGTCGACCTGCACTGACGTCACCCGACGTCACATGGCGTGGCAGCGCCGCTCGGGTAACAATGTGTGAATGCGCGTGATCGTTGTCGGTGCGGGCGTGATCGGGCTGAGCTGCGCCGTCCGGCTGGCCGAAGGTGGGTACGAGGTGGCCGTGCTCGCCCGCGACCTGCCGCTGGAGACCACCTCGGCGGTGGCGGCCGCGATCTGGTACCCGTACCTGTCCGCGCCCGAGGACCGCGTCGCGGCATGGTCCAGGGCGTCGTACGACGAGTTCGCCAAGCTGGCCGAGATCGAGCCGTCGGTGCGGATGCGGCACGGTCGGGAGTTCCTGGTGCACCGGATGCCGGATCCGCGCTGGGCCGACGTCCTGCCGGATCTGACCAGGGTGGCGTCCCCGCCGACCGGGTTCGAGGACGGGTGGGCGTTCACGGCGCCGGTGATGGACATGCCGGTCTACCTGCAGGCGCTGGTCAAGCGGCTCGAGCAGGCCGGCGGCACGCTGACGCGGGCTGCGCTGTCGGCGCTGCCGACGACTGCGGACGTGGTCGTCAACTGCACCGGGCTCGGCGCACGCCTGACCGCGTCCGACCCGACGGTCACGCCGGTGCGCGGTCAGGTGATGACGGTCGAGCAGTGCGGGCTGACCGACTGGCTGATCGCCGATCGCGCGCCCAACGACCTCACGTACGTCATCCCGCGGGAGAAGGATGTCGTTGTCGGCGGCACCAGTCAGCCCGGCGACTGGAACCTGGCGGTCGACCCGGCGACGGCCTCCGAGATCCTCGACCGGGCTGCCGAGTTGGTTCCGCAGCTTCGGAAGGCGAAGGTGATCCGGCATCGCGTCGGCCTCCGCCCGGCGCGGCCGACCATCCGCTGCGAGCTCGTCCGGACGACCAGCGGCGAGCCCGTCATCCACTGCTACGGCCACGGCGGCTCCGGCGTGACGCTGTCCTGGGGCTGCGCCAACGAGGTCTTCGAGCTCATCCATGACATCTGACCGGCCCGTCATTCTCGACGGCGGGATGTCGAACGCGCTCGAGGACCGCGGCCACGACCTCTCCGACGCGTTGTGGTCCGCCCGGCTGCTCCGGGACGCACCGACGGAGATCGCTGCCGTGCACCGCGCGTACTACGAAGCCGGCGCGATGGTCGCGACCACAGCCAGCTACCAGGCCAGCGTCCCTGGCTTCGAACGTTTCGGCGTCGCCCGGTTCGAGGCCGAGCGCCTGATCGGCGACAGCGTCCGCATCGCCCGCGAGGTCCGCGACTCCCTCCCCGGCGAACGACGCCTGGTGGCTGCCTCCGTCGGACCGTACGGCGCCGTGCTCGCCGACGGCTCGGAGTACCGCGGCCGGTACGGCGTGACTGCCGCCGCCCTCCGCGACTTCCACGGCCCCCGCCTGGAGCTCCTGATCGAAGCCGGTCCCGACCTGCTCGCCGTCGAGACGATACCCGACCTCGACGAGGCCGAGGTCCTGGTGCAACTCCTGGCGGAGCTCGACTTCCCGGCGTGGCTCTCCTACTCCGTCGCAGGCTCACAGACTCGAGCCGGTCAACCCCTGACGGATGCCTTCAAGCTGGGCACGCTCGACCAGGTGGTTGCGGTAGGCATCAACTGCTGCGCCCCGGAAGACGTGCAGCACGCCGTCGAGACAGCCGTAGCCGTCACGGGCAAGCCGGCGATCGCCTACCCCAACAGCGGCGAGTCCTGGGACGCCGGCGGCCGCCGCTGGACGGGAGAAGCGGCGGACGCGACCTCCCTCGCGGCGGGTTGGCTCGACGCCGGAGCGACGTACATCGGCGGCTGCTGCCGAGTCGGCCCCGACGACATCCGCGCTCTGGCGGCTCAGTTCTCCGCGTAGACGATCAGCTTGTTGCCGTCGGGGTCGGTGAAGTGAAAGACGCTGACGCTACCGATGTCCTCGATCGGTCCAACATCCTCGGCGTGCCCGACGGCGAAAGCATGCGCGGCGTGGATGTCGTCCGCATGCAGCATCAGCAGCGGTCCGCCGGGTTGAAACGCTCCCCGCGCGTGCGCGTGACCGTCGAGCGTCAGACGGGTCGGCCCGTCCATCGGCACGTCGTAGATCAGGCCCTCGTGGCTGGTGTTCTGCTGCGGCACGCCGAGGAGGGTGCTGTACCAGGCGATGGCGCGCTGCATGTCGGTGACGTGGATGAAGACGGCGCCGATCCGGTTGTTGATGGGTGAGGGCATGTCAGACGCCTAGCACTTGGCAGAGGAGGTCGAGCGCGCCTTGGTAGGCGTGGTCGGGTGGGGTGCCGTAGCCGACGATGACTGCTTGGCGGGTGGCCGGCGTCGGGTTGAAGTGGTAGTTGGTGAGCGTGTTGAGGCCCAGGCCCTGGCGGGCGGCTCGGGCGACGATGTCCTCGGCGTCGCCAGGGACATCGAGGAGGACGTGCAGGCCCGCGGAGATGCCGGCGACCTGGACCTCCGGCGCACGTTGCGCCAGCAACTCGACCAGGCGGTCGCGGCGGCGCCGGTAGTGCAGGCGGGATCGCCGTACCTGGCGGTCGTAGTGGCCTGAGGCAATGAACTCGGCGAGGGTCAGCTGGTCGAGGGTCGCGGTCTGGTAGTCGGCAGTGCGCTTGGCCTCGACCACCGGCTCGAGCAGGTGCTGCGGCAGCACCATCCAGCCGAGCCGGACCCCCGGCGTGAGGCTCTTGCTCGCGGTGCCGGTGTAGACGACCCGCTCGGGGTCCAACGCCTGCAACGCCCCCACGGCCTGCCGGTCGTACCGGAATTCCCCGTCGTAGTCGTCCTCGATCAGCACCGCACCGGCTTCCCGCGCCCACTCGACAGCCGCCGTACGGCGCTCAGGCGCAAGCGGCACGCCCGTCGGCATCTGGTGCGCCGGCGTGAGCAATGCGCCGTGACCCGACAACCCGGAGACACAGGCACCCAGCTCGTCCACCCGGACCGGCACCGGCTCGATCCCGCGCGACCGGATCACGTCCAGGTGCAGCGAGTACCCGAACTCCTCGACCGACAGCGTGGTCCCACCGTGCGACCTCAGCACCTCACTCAGCAGGCTCAGCGCCTGCACGAACCCCGAGCAGATCAGGATCCGCTCCGGATCGGCCCGGACCCCGCGCGCCCGGGCGAGGTAGTCCGCGAGCATCCGCCGCAACTCGATCCGGCCGCGCGGATCGCCGTACCCGAACGCCTCGTTGGGCGCCGAGGGCAACGCCTTGCGCGCGGCGGCCAGCCACTCGCTGCGCGGGAAGGTGGCCAGGTCCGGCGAGCCCGGCCTCAGGTTGTAGCGGAAGCTCTTTGCCTCCGACAACGACGGCGACAGCGGCGGTACGGCGGCCGGCGGCGGGCCGGTCCGGTTGGCGACGACCGTGCCGGACCCCTGGCGGGCAGTCAGCCAGCCCTCGGCGACGAGTTGCCCGTACGCGTCGGCGACCGTGTTCCGGGCGATCCCGAGATCCTTCGCCAGTGACCGGGACGACGGCAGCCGGGTCCCGGCCGGCAGCCGCCCGCTCCGGATCGAGTCGTGCAGCGCGCCGACCAGGTCGTTGCGCCCGCGCGCCGCCGTCAGATCCAGGTGCAGATCCGCTCCCGAGTCCTCCATGTGCAGGACTCTATGCCGTGCCGCTCAGATGGTGATGGCGATCTTGCCCCGCACCTTGCCGGCGTCGAGCTGGCGCATCGCCTCCGGTGCCTGCTCGAGCGGATAGGACCGGTCGATGCTCGGCGTCACCTTCCCGGCCTCGATCAGCTCGGTGAGCCGCTCGAGCTCGCTGCCGCGTTCCTTGTTGATGAAGCTGGTCAGCCGCTGGCCGACGAACAGCGACAGGATCCTGGCGCCCAACTGCCGGTGCATCCCGCCGGTCAGGCTGCCGCCGCCCTCGCCGCCGGTCATCACCACCGTCCCGGTCGGCGTGAGCGCACGCCGCAGCCGGGCGAACGTCGGGTTGCCGGCGATGTCGATGATCAGGTCGTAGCGGGTCCCGGTCGCGGCGAAGTCCTCGCGGGTGTAGTCGAGCACGTGGTCTGCGCCAAGGGACTGGATCAGGTCGAGCTTGGCGGTGCTCGCCGTACCGGTGACCTCCGCGCCGAAGGCTTTGGCGAGTTGTACGGCGTAGCTGCCGACTCCCCCGGATGCCCCGGTGATCAGCACGTGCTGACCCGACTTGATCCGGCCGACGGTCAGCGCGTCCAAGGCGGTCAGCGCGGAGATCGGGACGACCGCAGCCTGCTCGAACGAGAGGTTGGCCGGCTTGCGGGCGAGCTTGGCCTCGCGGGTCAGGGCGAACTCGGCGAACGAGCCGGGCGCGACGCCGTACACCTCGTCGCCGACCGCGAACTTGCGCACCGCCGAGCCCACCGCCTCGACCGTGCCGGCGGCGTCCCGGCCCAGCACAGGGTTCCGTGGGCGGCGGAGACCGAAGGCGAGGCGGATCGCGTACGGCGTACCGGTCATCAGGTGCCAGGTGCCGCGGTCGAGGCCGGCTGCCTGCACCCGGAGCAGGACGTCGTGGTCGCCGAGCCGGGTGGCCTCGGGCCGGGCGATCCGGTCGGAGCGCAGGACGTCGACCGCGCCGTACCCGTCCTGGACGATCGCTCGCATCGTGGTGGTGGTCATCGTCATCGTGCGCACCTTTCGTACTTAGTACGGCCACGGTAACGTACTTTGTACGAAACTGCTATGGTCCGGGGATGGAAACATCCGGGCCCACTCGTCGGGAGCGCCCCAAGCTCAGCCGTGACCGGGTGCTGGAAGCCGCCGTCGCGGTCGCCGACGCAGGCGGGATCGGCGGACTGACGATCCGGTCCCTCGCCCAGGAGCTCGGGGTCAAGCCGATGTCGGTCTACTACCACGTGGCCAACAAGGAGGAGATCCTCGACGGGATCGTCGACTACGTGTTCAGCCAGATCGACCTGCCGTCGGCCGACGGCGACTGGCGGACCGAGCTGCGCAAGCGCGCGGAGTCGGCCCGCCGGGTGCTGCGCCAGCACAGCTGGGCGATCGGCCTGATGGAGTCGCGGACCTCGCCGGGTCCGGCGACCCTGCGCCACCACAACGCGGTCCTCGGGACCTTGCGGGCGGCGGGGTTCTCGGTGGAGATGACCGCGCACGCCTACGCGCTGCTCGACAGCTACATCTACGGGTTCGCCATCCAGGAGGCCTCGCTGCCGTTCGAGGGTCCCGACAGCGTGGCCCAGGTCTCGGAGGCGATCATGGCGCGGTTCGCGAGCGGCGAGTACCCGCACATGGTCGAGATGGCGACCGAGTACACCAACCAGGGCGGGTACGACTTCGGCAACGAGTTCGAGTTCGGCCTCACGCTGATCCTCGACGGTCTCTCGCCGGCTTGACCCTCCGGCGACCGGAGGCTCCATCGTCGGTGACACGACATCGCCGAACGAGGAGAACAGCCGTGATCACCAGCATCTTTCCGGTCATCTGCGCCGACGACGTGGCCGCCACTCGGGACTTCTACGCCGGCCGCCTGGGCTTCAAGGTCATCTTCGACAGCGGTTGGTACGTCCAGCTCGAGGCGCCCAGCGGCAACCGGCCGCAGCTCGGGATCGTCGAGCGGGAGCACGAGAGCGTCCCGGAGCGCTTCCGGCAGCAGCCGGCCGGCGTCCTGGTGTCGATCGAGGTGGACGACGTGGACGCCGTGCACGAGACGATCAGCGCGGCGGGTCACGAGATCGGGCTGAGCCTGCGCAGTGAGGACTTCGGCCAGCGGCACTTCATGACCGTCGACCCGAGCGGCACGCTGGTCGACGTGATCACCCCGATCCCGCCGTCGCCGGAGTTCGCCGCCGCGTACGCCCAGTCCGCGGCGGACTGATTGGCCCCTGGAATCACCCGGAAAGTGGACCACGAGTCTGGGCCGATCTCCGCCTAGCGTGGAGGTATGAGCACAACGACGCGGCGGGTCAAGCTCGCCAACCTGGCCCCCGACTTCTACCAGGCGATGATCGCGCTGGACGCGGTCTCCGACACCGGGATCGACCCCAAGCTCGCGCACCTGGTCCGGATCCGCGCATCCCAGCTGAACGGCTGCGCCTACTGCACCGACATGCACTCCCTCGACCTGCTGCAGCTCGGCGACGACCAGCAGCAGCGGATCTCCCTGCTGCCGGTCTGGCGGGAGTCGCGCAAGTTCTACTCCGAGCAGGAGCAGGCGGCGCTGGAGCTGACCGAGGCGATCACCCTGATCAGCGTCGACCACGTCCCCGACGAGGTGTACGACGTCGCGGCCACGGCCTTCGACGAGAAGGACCTGGCCCGGCTGATCGCGCTGATCATCACGATCAACGCATGGACCCGGATCGGCGTGACCGGGCGGATGGAGCCCGGCCACTACAAGCCGAGCTGACCGGCATGCCATCCACAGCGGAACTCTTCCGCGCGATGCATCACGGCAGTACGCCGTTGGTGCTGCCGAACGCCTGGGATCCGGTCAGCGCCCGGATCGTGGCCGAGGCCGGCTTCCCGGCCGTCGCGACCAGCAGTGGCGCGATGGCCCGGGTCCTCGGGTACGACGACGGCCAGCTGACACCGCCGGCCGAGATGTTCTCGGCGGTGGCGCGGATCGCTCGCGCGGTCGACGTACCGGTGACGGCCGACCTGGAAGCGGGGTATGGCCTGCCGGCCAAGGAGTTCGCCGAGCGGCTGCTCGAGACCGGAGCCGTCGGCTGCAACCTGGAGGACTCGGTCGACGACGTGCTGACCGATCCGGCCCAGCAGGCGGACTATCTGGCCGAGGTCCGCGCGACCGCGGGGGCGGACCTGGTCATCAACGCCCGGATCGACAGTTTCATCGCCGGCGCATCCCGGGACGTCGCCGAGGCGGTCCGGCGGGGCCGCGAGTACCGACGGGCCGGGGCGGACTGCACGTATCCGATCTTCGCGCCGGTCGACGTACTGCCCGAGGTGGTCGCGGGGATCGGCGGGCCGATCAACGCGCACGCAGCCCCCGGCGGGCCGACGCCGGCCGAGTTGGCCGCCGCCGGTGCGGTGCGGATCTCGTACGGCACCAGCGTGCACAAGCATCTGATGGACGGGCTGCGCCAACTGCTGCCGTCGCTGAGCTGAGGTGGGTGGGTGGGGAAGGCTATCAAGGGTTCGCGGGGCAGGTAGTTATCCTTCGTGGACTGCTGGTGGAATTTCAGTCCAGGACAACTGCCAGGTCCACCGGTACGACGACCCCGGTGCCAACGTGATGGACTCGTCGGTGCTGACGAGGGCGTTCTCGTCGGGGCGGAACGGCGTACCTTCGAGCATCTGGACGGCCAGACCAGGGTTGGCCGAGTCGCGGTACGGCGTGCTGACCGCGAGCGACGCGATCTCGACGGCCTCGGTGCTCGTGTTGCGGATCTCGTATGTCTCGGTCCATTGCTCTCCGAACCGGCGGCCGATGCGGACCTCGAGCGCGCCGAGTTGATGCAGCAGGTCGATCCCGCTCTGCCGCCACCGCACCAGCACCGGATCGTCGAAGCGCTGGCTGTCCTGACCGGTGAGTACGACGCCTTTGCCCCACGCTTCGTGGTCCTGCAGCAACTGTCGGCCGTCCGGATCGATCACCTGCACGACCGCGCCGTCGTCGGCGACGTGCGCCGTACCCGCGCCGAATCCGAAGATCTCCACAAGTGGTCAACCTACCGATGTCGAGAACCGGGTACCGGGTTCGTCCCCTGGTGAGTAGCCGCTCACCGAAAGGATGCGAACCATGAACAAGCAGGAGATCGCCGAGATCCTCGCCAAGCCGTACGCCCAGCAACTCCTGACCGGCCCCGAACCGGCCCGCTTCGCCTACACCGCCCTCGACGGCGACCCGCGCGTGGTCCCGATCGGCTTCTGGGTCGACGGCGACCGCCTCCAGATCGCCACCGCGCCGAAGGCCGCCAAGGTCGCCGCCCTCCGCAAGAACCCCAAGGTCGCGATCACCATCGACAAGGGCGCCTTCCCACCCAAGGTCCTCCTGCTCCGCGGCGCCGCCGAGGTCGAACTGGTCCAGGGCATCCCGCAGGGCTACCTGGAAGCCGGCCACAAGGTGATGACCGACGACCAGTACCCGGACTGGAAGGCCGGCGTGGAAGGCCTGTACACCGAGATGGCCGTCATCACCGTCACCCTCACCTGGGCCAAACTCCTCGACTTCGAAACCACCATCCCCAAGGCGGTCGAAGACCTCATCAAAGAAAAGTCCGCCAGCTGACGCGGTCGACCCACGCGTGCTACCGCTCGCCGGCGGGCTCGCCGCCGGCGTTCGCGGGCTGGTTGTTGCGACCTGGGGGGTGGCTAGGATCGCGCCGTGATGAGGTGGGGTTGGGTGGCTGGGGTCGTCGTTGTTGTGCTGGCGGCGGTTGGGGTTGTCGTCGTGCGGGAGGTTGCCGGCGGTGAGAGTCGGCCGACGGCTGGGACTGTGGTGACACCGTCCCCGACGCCAACGCCCACACCGACGCCGACGCCGACGCCGACGGTTGAGCGCAGTACGCCGCGGAGTACGCCGAGCGTGCGTACGAGCGCCGAGGTTCTCGCGCCGCAGAATCGGGCTGTTATGCAGAACCCGTTGTACCGCGTGGGTCGGCTGCCGGCGTCGCGGTGCAAGGAACCTGCTGCCCGGCCGACCACGGTTGCGAACGTGCGGAAGTACTACACGGAGTTCGTCCGCTGCCTCGACAAGGTGTGGGCGCCGGTGGTCCGCAGGGCCGGCTTCACCTTCCAGGCGCCGCGGGTCGAGATCGTCACCAGCGGGTCGCGCACCCAGTGCACCGTCACCGACTCAGCCGCGTACTGCGGCGGCGTCATCTCCATGAACGCGACCTACGACCTGAAGAACTACCGCAACGACAACCCGTTGTGGGCACGCACCACGATGGCCCACCTCGTCGCCCACGAGTACGGCCACCACATCCAGCGGCTGACCGGGATCAGCGGCGCTTCCGCAGCGCGTTCGCAGTACCTGTCCGGGGACGCCGCGCTCGCCGAGAGCCGGCGCATCGAACTTCAGGCATCCTGCCTCAGCGGCGTCTACCTCGGCGCGGATCGGCGCTACTTCCCCGCCACCGGCGCCTGGCTGCAGCGCTACCTGTGGACGATCCGCAATCGCGGCGACGAATGGAACCCGACGCGAAGCCACGGCAAGAGCACCAGCCACAGTCGATGGACCCGCCGCGGCTTCGACGCAGCCAACCCGTCCGCCTGCAACACCTTCACAGCCTCCGCCGCCAGCATCGCCTGACCGACACCCGCCTGCGTGGGTTGGTCAGGACCACCACTTGTCGGAGCGGGACAGGGCGTCGGGGGTTTGGTTGGTGGTGTCGAGGGCGTCCAAGGCGGAGATCGCGTCGGCGTCGAGTTCGAAGTCGGTGACGGCGAAGTTCTCCTGGATGCGTTCGGGATGGGTGGACTTCGGGATGACCGAGAGGCCCTTCTGAACCGCCCAGCGGATCAGGACCTGGGCGGGAGTATGTCCGACGGCGGAGGCGATCCGGCCGACGACGGGGTTGTCGAGGTGGCGGCCGGTTCCGAGTGGGCTGTATGCCTGGGCGATCACGCCGGCGTCCTCGCAGGCGTCGACCAGGGCTCGGCGGTACTCGAACGGGCTGAACTGGATCTGGTTGACCGCCGGCGGGATCTGGCTCACCTTCAGGAGCTCCTGGAGCTCCGCGGCGCTGAAGTTCGAGATCCCGATGCCCTTGGCCAGGCCGGCCTCGCTGGCCTTCTCCATGCCTGACCACGCCCAAGTCGGCCCACCCTGCGGCCAGTGGATCAGGTACAGGTCGACGTACTCCGTCCCTAGCCGCTCGACACTCCGCTCCGCCTCGGCCAGCGGGTCGCGACTGCCCGGGTAGAACTTCGTCGTCAGGAAGATCTCCTCCCGCGGCACACCGCTGCTCCGGATCGCCCGGCCGACACTCGCCTCGTTCCGGTACGCCTGCGCGGTGTCGATCAGCCGATACCCGTTCTCGAGCGCCGCCGCGACGGCCCGCTCACACTCCCGCCCGTCCCGAACCTGCCAGACCCCGAGCCCCAGCACCGGAATCTCAGCACCGTTCAACAACCTCCGCACCACCTGATCAGCCATGCCCCCCTTCTACCACCCCACCCCACACCACAGCCTCAGAGCTTGTTGGCGTGGCGGATTACGTCTACTACGTCGGACATCATGCCGGTGAGGTCGTAGTCCTTGGGGGTGTAGACGGCGGCTACGCCGGCGGCCAGGAGGGCTCGGGCGTCGGTGTCGGGGACGATGCCGCCGACGACGACGGGAACGTCTTCGAGGCCGGCTTCGCGGAGGCCGGCAACTACCTGGGGGACGAGTTCCATGTGGGAACCGGACAGGATCGAGAGGCCGACGCAGTGGACGTCCTCGGCGACGGCGGCGGCGACGATCTGCTCGGGGGTCAGCCGGATGCCCTGGTAGATCACCTCGAAGCCAACGTCCCGGGCGCGTACGGCGACTTGTTCGGCACCGTTGCTGTGGCCGTCGAGCCCCGGCTTGCCGACCAGGAACCGCAACCGCCCGCCCAGCTCCTCAGCGGTCACCGACACCTTCTCCCGTACGGCGGCGATCGCCTCACCGCCGGCCGAGACGCCAACGGACCCCGAGACCCCGGTCGGTGCGCGGTACTCGCCGAACATCTCCCGCAGCACCCCCGCCCACTCCCCCGTCGTGACGCCCGCCCGGGCGCACTCGAGGGTGACCGGCATCAGGTTGTCGGTGCCCTTCGCGGCCTCGCGCAGCTTGCCGAGTGCAGTGTCGACCGCCTTGCCGTCCCGCTCGGCGCGCCAGGTCCGCAGCGACTCGAGCGCGGCGGCCTCCGCGGCCGGGTCGACGGTCTGGATCGCGGTGTCGAGGTCGGCGGTCAGCGGCGACGGCTCGGTGTTCTCGAACTTGTTCACCCCGACGACGATCTGCTCACCGGACTCGATCCGCTGCCGGCGTTCGGCGTGCGATGCAACCAGTGCCTGCTTCAAGTAACCGCTCTCAACGGCCGCGACAGCACCGCCCATCGCCTGCACACGATCGATCTCCTCGCGCGCCCCGGCGACCAACGAGTCGACCTTCGCCTCGATCACGTGCGAGCCGTCGAAGATGTCGTCGTACTCGAGCAGGTCCGACTCGTACGCCAGGATCTGCTGCATGCGCAGCGACCACTGCTGGTCCCACGGCCGCGGCAGGCCGAGTGCCTCGTTCCACGCCGGCAGCTGGACCGCGCGGGCGCGAGCGTTCTTCGACAGGGTCACGCCGAGCATCTCGAGCACGATCCGCTGGACGTTGTTCTCCGGCTGGGCCTCGGTCAACCCCAATGAGTTGACCTGTACGCCGTACCGCAGCCGACGGGCCTTCGCGTCGGTCACGCCGTACCGCTGCAGTGTCAGCTCGTCCCACAACCGCACGAACGCGCGCATCTTGCAGGTCTCCTCGATGAACCGCACCCCGGCGTTCACGAAGAACGAGATCCGCTGTACGACGTCGCCGAAGCGCTCCTGCGGGACCTGGCCGGCGTCCCGAACTCGATCCAGTACGGCGATCGCCGTCGACAGCGCGAACGCGAGCTCCTGGACCGGGGTCGCACCGGCCTCCTGGAGGTGGTAGCTGCAGATGTTGATCGGGTTCCACTTCGGCACGTTCGCGACCGTGTAGGCGATCAGGTCGGTGGTCAGCCGCAGCGACGCGTCCGGCGGGAACGCGTACGTGCCGCGGGACAGGTACTCCTTGACGATGTCGTTCTGCGTGGTGCCGGTGAGCTCGTCGGGCAGCGCGCCCTGCTCCTGCGCGGCGACCTGGTAGAGCGCGAGCAACCACATCGCGGTCGCGTTGATGGTCATCGAGGTGTTCATCTGAGCGAGCGGGATTTGGTCGAACAGTGCCCGCACATCACCCAGGTGCGCGATCGGCACCCCGACCTTCCCGACCTCGCCCTTGGCCAGCGCGTGGTCGGCGTCGTACCCGGTCTGGGTCGGCAGGTCGAACGCGACCGACAGCCCGGTCTGGCCCTTGGCCAGGTTCCGCCGGAACAACGCGTTCGACTCCGCCGCGGACGAGTGGCCCGCGTACGTCCGCATCACCCACGGTCGATCCTTCTCGGTCGCCATGTACCCGAGAGTAGGACTGTGTTCCTTTGTGCGTCCCCTGCTCGTGACCGGTGTCACCAGGGGTCTGGATCACACAGGCACGGCTTCAAGCGCTGATCGGCAGGGGGGTGCGTTCGACGTTGAGGATGCGGTGCAGGCGGGTGACAGCGAGGATGCGGATCACCGAGGGCATCGGGTGCCAGAGCACGAGTTGACGGCCGAGCAACTGGGTCCGGCGGTGCGTGGCGACCAGCAGGCCGAGCCCGGTCGCGTCCACGGCGTCGACCGACTCCAGGTTGACGATCACGTCGCCGTCGGAGCTGTCGATCACCTGGTTGAGCGTTTGACGGACGTCACCCACCGAACGGACGTCCAGGATTCCGGTCAGATGTACGACGTTGGGTGTGGTCGGGTGTGCAGTTGTGTTGTCTTGGGTCGGTGCGAGCATGTCCGTGCCCTCCGCTCTCCCCTGGCGGCCCCCGAGTCATCGGCCGCACTGCAGCGTGTGGAGATAAAGACTCCATGGAGACCCGGAAGGTTGCCAAGACTTCGCGACGATTTATTTCGCGAGACAATAGCTGCGTGTTCGCCGAGCAGTACTTCTTGTTTCCACTCGTGTCCATCGCACTGGCCGGGCTGATGGTACTGCTGTGCCGCTGGGCTTTCTCGAAGGCGAAGGGCGGCTCGCTGGTACGGCGTGTCGACCTGCGGCCGGCCGACCGGGACTCCTTCGGACTGCTGGTCGCCATCCTGACGATGCCCACCTACAACGAGGTCCGGGTCAAGGTGTCGATGCTGAAGGACTTCGGCATCAAGGCGACCGCGGCCCGGACCAAGGACGGCTGGACCGTCTACGTCTGGCCGCAGGACGAGACCGCGGCCCGCGGCCTGCTCGACGCCTCCTGACGGTTTCTTCCACCTGGCTGTCCTCCCGAGAGCGCTCTCGCGCGTCCACCTCCCGGTAGCTCACCGACGTGAGAAGGGGCTGGGGGACATCGGACAAGAAGAGGGTGAGTCGACCGGTACATCAGACGTGGGGAGCTCCATGACGCCCGACCTGGCCTTGGCGACGCTCGCGTTCCCGGGCCGGCTGCCGGCAGCCGCCGTACCTGCGGAGGCCGACGAGGACGGCCGGGCGCTGGAGGCATCGGTCCGGGAGCCGGACCGGTTCACGCTGATCTTCGACCGGTACTTCGGCCAGGTGCACGCGTACGTCGCCCGCCGGCTGGGGACCGACATCGCTGACGACCTGGCGGCGGAGACGTTCCTGATCGCGTTCCGGCAGCGAGACCGCTTCGACCGGCGGCACGGAGTGGTTCGGGCCTGGCTGTACGGCATCGCGACCAACCTGATCCGGCGGCACCGGCGCGACGAGGTGCGCGCCTGGCGGGCGATCGCGAAACTCCCGCCGCCGGTGGAGTCCGTCGACGACGAGGAGCGGATCGCCGCCCAGGTCACCGCGCAAGGTGTAGGCCGTGAACTGGCGGCCGCGCTGGCGAAGGTGTCGGCCAAGGACCGCGAGGTGCTGCTCCTGGTGGCGCTCGGGCAGCTCACGTACGACGAGGTGGCCGCGGCACTCGGGATCGCGTACGGCACCGTCTGCTCCCGGCTCTCGAGAGCCCGCCGCATCCTCCGCGACACGCTGGAGCCGCTGTGAACGAACTGGAGAGAATCCGCAAGGCGTTCCCCGAAGCCGAGGCGCCGTCCGCGCAGGCGACCGCCGCAGCCCGGCGTCAGGTGGAGGCGTTGATCCGAGAGGCCGACGCTGACGGCGGTGGAAGGGTGTACGCCTTCCGCAGTATCGCTCGGACGGGATGGGTGGGGACTGCGTTGACTGCAGTTACTGCTGTGGTGACTGTGGTCGGTTTGGGAGTGCCGCTTCTCGACGGTGTGGATGGGACGGTTGAGGCGGCGCCGGCGACGATTACGCCGAGCGCGCCGCGGTTGGCGAGTGCCAGTCAGGTGTTGATCGCGGTTGCGCAACTGCAGGAGACGGACGAGAAGGTCTCCGGGAGGTTCTTCCGGGTGCGGAGTCTGCAGGTGAACGGGACTCGCCGGGTGATCACGGAGAGCTGGATGCCGATGAAGCCCGGCGTGCAGTCCTGGTTCGGCTGGGTGGACCTGAAGTCACCCATCGAGCCGGTGGTGAACAAGATGGGCTTCGACCAGGTCCCGCCCGGCTACTACCTGACCGGAGACAAACCCCTGACCGCACAGCAGATCGCAGCCCTCCCCACCGACCCGGTCAAGCTCCGCGCAGTCCTGTCGGCCGACGTCGACCCCGACGCGACGGCGAGCGAGCGCGAGTACGTCGTCTTCGCCGCGGCCGGCCGCCTGCTGTTCGAGATGCCGTCCCCGCCGAAGCTCCGCGGCGCCGCCCTCCGCGTGCTCGCCACCCTGCCCGACACCCAGGTCCGGACCGGCGTGCAGGACCCGATCGGCCGGTCCGGGACCGAGATCATCTTCACGCCGGACCCGTCGATGCCCAGCGCCGGCAAGACCTTCATGCACCGCGGCGGCGCCCGCTACATCATCGACCCGGTCACCGGCCGCCTGCTGAGCTCGTCGTACCGCGGCCTGAAACCCGGCGCCACCGTCGTCCTAGAGTCCGGCTGGACCGACGAGAAACCCCGGCCGCCCTCCCGCACCGTCCGCTGAGCTGGCACCGCCGGTCGACGCCCCGCTCGGCGCTGCCGGGCGGGGCAGTTCTTTTGCGCACCGTCTAGGGTCGGGGTATGGGGATTCTGCTGGAGCTGGATCTGACCAGGGGTGTGCTGGAGACGCCACCCGCCTCGCCCGTGGCTGCGTTTCGCGCGCGGCACCTGCCGACTCTGCGGGAGCTGGTGGGAGCGCTGCGGAAAGGGGCGCGGGACGACAATGTCGTCGGCCTGGTCGCCCACATCGGTGGTCACCGGCTGTCGCTCTCCCAGGTGCAGGACCTGCGCGAGGCCGTCGCGGACTTCCGTACGTCGGGCAAGGCGGCCGTCGCGTGGACGGAGTCGTTCGGCGAGACCGGCCAAGGGACCGTGCCGTACTACCTGGCGACTGCGTTCGACGAGATCTGGCTGCAGCCGTCCGGTGACCTCGCGATCACCGGGATCTCGGTGCAGGCCGTCTTCGTCCGTGGCGCGCTGGACAAGGCCGGGGTGATCCCGCAGTTCGGCAAGCGCCGGGAGTACAAGACCGCGGCGGACACCTTCACCGAGAAGGAGATGACCGAGCCGGCCCGCGAGATGGCGTCGCGGCTGGCCGAGTCGGCGTACGAGCAGATCGTCGAGGGCATCGCCGTACGGCGCAGACTCGACACCGCGCGGGTGCGGGAGCTCGTGAACACCGCGCCGCTGCCTGCCCAGACCGGGATCGAAGTTGGGCTCGTCGACCGGCTCGGCTACCGCTCCGACGTGTACGACGAGCTGCGCAAGGGGCTCGGCGAGACGACCAGGCTCCTGGCCGAGCGGTACATCCGCCGCGGGCCGCGGACCCTGGAGGACCTGCGAAAGCAGCTGCCGTGGCCGCAGAAGCCGCTGGTGGCCGTCGTGCGGATCTCGGGCGCGATCACTGTGGGCCGCAACTCCAACAGCCCGCTCGGTGGACCGGGCTCCGGCTCCGACACCATCGGCGCGGCGCTGCGGGCGGTCGCGGACAACGAGAAGGTGAAGGCCGTCGTACTGCGGGTGGACAGCCCAGGCGGCTCGTACGTCGCCTCGGACGCGATCCGGAACGAGATCCTCCGGCTGCGGTCCACCGGGCGTCCGGTGATCGCGTCGATGGGCACGGTGGCAGCGTCCGGCGGGTACTTCGTCTCGATGCCGGCCGACGTGATCGTCGCGCAGCCGGGCACCATCACCGGGTCGATCGGTGTGCTCTCCGGCAAGGGCGTCGTACGGGACGCGCTCGGGCGGATCGGGATCTCGCAGGAGGCCGTGTCGGAGGGCGAGAACGCGCGGATGTACTCGGCGCAGGAGGAGTTCACCGACGAGCAGTGGGCGCGGCTGGAGGAGACGCTCGACCGCATCTACAAGGACTTCGTCGCCAAGGCGGCGCAGGACCGCGGGCTGCCCGAGCAGCAACTGGAGGGACTCGCGCGCGGCCGGGTCTGGACCGGCGCGGACGCCCACAGCCGCAAGCTCGTGGACGAGCTCGGCGGCTTCCAGCACGCGCTGACGGTCGCCTGCAACCGGGCCGGCCTGGACCGCGACAACATCGGGCTGGCCACGGTCCCGCACCGCAACCTGCTGGACCACCTGCGCGCTCCCACGACCACCGACGACCTGGCCGTTCGTGCTCAGGCGCTGACTCTCGACGGCCTGGCAACCGGTATCTACAGCGCGCTGGGCCTGCCGCCCGAGGGCCTGCTGCGGATGCCGCTCAACTGGCAGCTGGCGTGATCGACTGCGGGAAGGCGAAGAAGCCGTCCGGGTCGTAGGCCTGCTTGACCTTGCGCAGCCGGTCGAGGTTCTCGCCGTGGTACGCCGTCAACGCGTCGGGCAGCGTGGGGTCGGGGAAGTTCGGGTAGACCCGGCCGGAGCTGAACTGCTCGAGCGGCCGGAACAGCCCGGCCAGCGCGGACCGCAACTCGGCCTCGGTCGTGCGCAGCGCCTCCTCGCCGGAAGGTAGCGGCGCCCCGGTGACGAGCTCGACGAGGAAGGCCTGGTCGCGGTGCGCGAAGGCGCTCCAGTCGACGTCGTGCCGGTTGTACTCGCCGCCCATCGGCGTCAGGTTCAGCTCGGCATCGCCGAGACTGGCGAGCAGCTCCCGCCAGGTCCCGCCGGGAACGCTGCCCGCAAAGAAGGCCGACTTGCTGACGTCCAGCCGCGGTTGCGCACGCTCCACGTCGCCGAGGCCGACCACCGAGCGCTTGAGCTCGCGATACGGCATCCGCGCGATCGCGGTCGTCGCCGGCTCGCTGCCGACCGCGACCACGAGCCGGTCGACCTGATCCAGGTCGTCGACGACGAGTCCGAACACATGAACACCCTCAGTCGTCACCTTCACCGCAACGTTGACCTCGTCAGGCGCGTACGGCGCCCAGCGCTGCCACGCATCGACGACGGCGACTGCATGGTCGCGCGGCCAGGTCAGATGCAGCCGATGCGCACTCGGCGACGGCACCCCGGTGAACCACAGCTTGGTGACCACGCCGAACTGCCCGCCACCCGCACCACGGATCGCCCAGAACAGATCGGCGTGCTCGTCCGGGGCGCACCGTACGACGCGGCCGTCGGCGAGCACGAGCTCGGCCGCGATCAGCTTGTCCGAGGTCAGCCCGTGCATCCGGCCCAGCAGACCGATTCCGCCGCCCAGCACCAGGCCCGCGATCCCGACCGTCTCGCCGCACCCGGCCGGAAGGGTCAGGCCGACTTCGTCGAGGGCGTCGTACACCTCCGGCAACCGGACGCCCGCGCCGACGCGGACCATCCTGTCGGTGACGTCGATCGACGCCATCGGCGAGACGTCGAGGACGATGCCGGTCGTGGTCGACCGGCCGGCGAAGCAGTGCCCGCCGCTGCGGGGCACGACCGGCTGCCCGGTACGGCGTGCCTCCGCCAAAACGTCGGCCACCTCGGCGGGGGTGGCGCACTGGGCGATCGCGGCCGGGTGCACCTCGCCGTACCGGGGCATGGCCGGCCGGCGGGCCGCCTCGTACTCTGCGGAACCCGGCCGGAGCCAGCGGACCGTCACGAGGTGCGTTCGCCGCCCGGGACCCAGAGGACGTCGCCGCCGGACGACAGGTTCGCGACCCGGCCGAGGATGAACAGCAGGTCGGACAGCCGGTTGAGGTAGGTCAGGGCGAGCAGGTTGATCGACGGGCCGTGCGCCTCGACGGCGGCCCAGCCGGCCCGCTCGGCCCGCCGGACCACGGTGCGGGCGACGTTCAGGTACGCGGCGCCCTCGGTGCCGCCGGGCAGGATGAACGAGCGGAGCTTGGTGAGCCGGCTGTTGTAGTCGTCGCACCAGGCCTCGAGGCGGTCGACGTACTCCTGGGTGATCCGCAGCGGCGGGTACTGCGGATTCGGCGTGATCGGGTTGCACAGGTCGGCGCCGACGTCGAACAGGTCGTTCTGGATCCGGTTCAGCAAGACGACCAGGGTGCTGTTCAGGTGCCCGGCGGCGATGGCCACTCCGATCGCGGAGTTCGCCTCGTCCACCTCGCCGTACGCGGCCAGCCGCGGATCCGTCTTCGAAGTCGTCGAGTTGTCGCCCAGGCGGGTCTCGCCGGCGTCACCGGTCCGGGTGTAGATCCGCGTCAAGTTCACAGCCATGGCAAGGACTCTACGCAAAGGCCGGATCCCTCCGCCTCGACCCGTGGACCCGGCCGCGCTGCGCGGCACTCGGCGGGCACATCGCCGCGTTGGAGAGCGAGGCACGGAGAACCCCACTCCGAGCCTCGCTCTCCGCCTTGCGCTGCACTCCGCCGAGCACCTGCTCGCGGCTGGCCGGGTCCACGGGTCGAGGCGCAGAACGCTACAGTCGGCTGGTGGAACGGTTTCGGATCGCGGGTGAGGCACGGCTCGAAGGAGCCGTGGAAGTTGCTGGTGCGAAGAACAGCGTGCTGAAGCTGATGGCGGCGGCGCTGCTGGCGGAAGGTACGACGCTGCTGCGGCAGGTACCGAGCATCCTCGACGTCACCTTCATGGCCCAACTGCTGGACACGCTCGGTTGCCAGGTGACCGTCGACGCGGACGAGCGGACCGCGACGATCGCCGTACCGGGTGAGGTCGGGCACCAGTGCGACTACGAGCTGGTCCGCAAGCTGCGGGCGTCGATCTCGGTGCTCGGGCCGCTGCTGGCCCGCTGCGGACAGGCGGAGGTAGCCCTGCCGGGCGGTGACAACATCGGCTCCCGCGGGCTGAACATGCACGTCGCCGGCCTGGAGGCGATGGGCGCGAAGGTGCACATCGAGCACGGTTTCGTGATCGCCGAGGCGCCGCAGGGGCTGCACGGCGCCGAGGTGTGGCTGGACTTCCCGAGCGTCGGCGCGACCGAGACGATCATGATGGCGGCCGTGCTGGCGCGCGGTACGACGGTGATCGAGAACGCGGCCCGCGAGCCGGAGATCCAGGACATCGCCGCGATGCTGGTTGAGATGGGCGCGCAGATCGACGGCGCCGGGACGCCGCGGATCGAGATCACCGGCGTGACCGGGCCACTGCGGCCGGCCGACCACGTCGTCGTACCGGACCGGATCGTGTCCGGGAGCTGGGCGTTTGCGGCGGCGATCACCAAGGGCGACGTGACGGTCACGAACGGCCACGCCGAGCACCTCGAGCTGCCGCTCGACAAGCTGCACAAGGCGGGCGCGGAGATCACCGTGCTGGAGTCCGGGTTCCGGGTCCGGATGCACGACCGGCCGAAGCCGGTGGACGTGGTCACGCTGCCGTACCCCGGGTTCGCGACCGACCTGCAGGCCTTCGTGATCGCGCTGAACGCGGTGAGCGACGGCGCGGCGATGGTGACGGAGAACCTGTTCGAGGGACGGTTCACCTTTGCACAGGAGCTGACCCGGCTCGGCGCCCAGATCCAGACCGATGGTCACCACGCCGTTGTCCGCGGTGTCCCGCGGCTCTCGGGGGCGCCGGTCGTGGCGTCGGACATCCGGGCCGGCGCGGCCCTGGTCCTCGCCGGCCTCGCCGCCGAGGGCGAGACGCTGGTGTCGGCCGCCCACCACGTCCACCGCGGCTACACCGACTTCGCGGGCAACCTCCGCCGCCTGGGGGCCGACGTCACAGTCGAACCGGATGACGCGGAGATGTACTGGAACTAGTTGCCGGTTTAGGGTCTTGCGCATGACTGAGCGCGTGATCAAGCCCCTCGGCCGTGGTTTTCTCTTCCTGGACTCGCACCCGGCCGGGTGTGCCCGGCTGGTCCGTGACGCGGCCGCGCAGGTCGAGCGGCGAGCGCCGGAACGCCGTACGGCGCTGGTGATCGGGTCGAGCTCCGGCTACGGGCTGGCCGCGACGATCGCGGGGCTGGCGCGCTACGGGATCGACGGTGTCGGGGTGTCCTTCGAGAAGGCGCCGACAGCTCGCCGTACGGCGACCGCGGGGTGGTACCGCACGGCCGAGACGGCTGCGCTGGCCGCCGAGCTCGGGCGCGACTTCCGGTTCGTCAACGCGGACGCGTTCGCGGACACCACGAAGACCGAGGTGCTCGACCCTATCGCCGAGCGGTGGGGCAGGATCGACCACCTGATCTACAGCGTCGCCGCGCCGCGCCGGGTCGACCCGCGCAACGGCGAGACGTACCAGTCGGCACTCAAGGCGATCGGCGCCGCGCACACCACCAAGAGCCTCGCCTTCGAGGACGGGCAGCCGGTGCTGCAGGAGGTCGGGATCGACATCGCGACCGAGGACGAGATCGCGCAGACGATCAAGGTGATGGGCGGCGAGGACTGGGGTCGGTGGATCGCTGCCCTGTCCGAGCGGGGTCTGCTGAAGCCGGGCTTCAACACGGTCGCGCTCACCTACATCGGCTCCGAGCTCACCGGGCCGATCTACCGGCAGGGCTCGATCGGCGCCGCCAAGGCCGACCTGGAGCAGACCGCGCTGACGCTGAGCAAGGACGGCGGAGTGCAGGCGATGACGTCGGTGAACGGTGCCGCCGTCACCCAGGCGTCGTCCGCGATCCCAGGCATCGGCCTCTACGTCAGCCTGCTGCACAAGGTCCTCGGCGACGGGTTGCAGACCCCGATCCAGCAGTCGATCGCGTTGTGGGACCAGTTGACCGGCGAGGCCCCGCTGGACCTCGACGAGGAGGGCCGCATCCGCCTCGATCGGTGGGAGCTGACCGACGACGTCCAGGCCGCCGTACGGGCCGCTTGGGAGTCCGCGACTCAAGACACCATCGCGGACGTGGCCGACACCGCGTGGTTCCTCGCCGAGGTACGACGGCTCTACGGCTTCGACGTACCGGGGGTCGACTACGAGGCGCCGACCGAGGTGGACGTCAGCTGGCCTTAGTTCCGGGCGCGGTATTGCCGCATCTTGTTGCGGGAGCCGCAGAGGGACATCGTGCACCAGCGACTGCGGCCGGCCGGGCTGCGGTCGTAGTACACCCATCGGCAGCTGTCGGACGCGCATGCCTTGAGGCGCTGCCAGTTGCCGACGGCAACTGATGCGGTGATGTCCGCGGCCAGCTGGGCGACCAGCCCCGGCGCGCCCACGAGCCCGTCCGCCGGACGAACTGTCGCGCCTCCGTCGGCCGACAGCTCGAGCCGGAGCGGCGCCTCGGCGAGGATCCGGTCGAGCACCGCAAGCGACTCCCCCGGTACGTCGACACCGGCATGGGCCAGGCAGACATCGCGGATCGCCTCGCGGAGCGCCAGCACGTCGGCGAGGTCGGCCCAGTCGAACCGCAGCTCCGGTAGTCCGTGGTCGGCACAGAAGGTCCGCAGATCGGCGGGCTTGCCGAGCTCGTCGCGCGCCAGCTCCAGGTCGACGGTGTTCACCAGGTCCTGGACAAGCACCAGCGGCTCAGGGGCTGGGTTGCGCTCGCCGGGCTGAATCACGCTTGCCACGTTACCGCTGTTGGGGCATGATCCGGTAACGGTTACTAGATGAGGCGGAGGTACTGGTAACGGTGGACAGCGACTTCAAGCGGTTCTGGGCCGGGCAGACGGTCTCGGCGGTCGGCACCCAACTCACGGCGGTCGCCCTGCCGTTGACTGCTGCGCTCACCCTCGACGCGGGCGCCGCAGGCGTCAGCGCGATCGCGACGGCGACCTATCTGCCGAGCGCTGCGCTGCCGCTGCTCGCCGGGCACTGGCTCGAAGGGCGGCGAAAGCGCGGTGTCATGATCGCCGCCGACGTGATCCGGGCCGCCGCGGTGGCCGCGATCCCGGCCGCCTGGGCGTTCGGTCACCTCACCCTGCCCTTGCTGGTCGCCGTGGCCTTCCTGGTCGGCGCCGCGAGCGTGATCTTCGACATCGCGTCGTTCGCCTACCTCCCGGACTTCGTGCCGGAAGCGGAGCTGCCGTCGGCGAACCGAGCTCTCCAAGGGTCGAGCACGGCCGCGCAGGTCGGCGGCCCAGGCTTGGCGGGTTTGCTCGTCCAGCTACTCGGGCCGGCCGTCGCACTCCTGGTGGACGCGCTCTCCTATCTCACCAGCGCACTCGGCATCAGGTCGGCACGGCGGCCGGAGGCGGCGCCGCACGCCACCGACGACCGGCCTGGCCTGTGGGAAGGCGTCCGGCAGATCAAAGTCAGCCCGTTCCTGCGCTCGCTGACCGCCCACGCGGCGCTGTTCAACGCGTCCGCACAGATCATGGTCGTCAACCTCGTCGTCCTCGCGGTGAAGGAGCGCGGCCTGTCCGCCGGGGGTTACGGCATCGCGCTGAGCGCGGGCGGCGCCGGCGCGTTCGCGGGAGCGATGATCGGCCTGCGGCTCGCCAAGCGGCTGGGGTACGGCCGGGCGTTCCTCGCCTCGATGGTGCTGTCCACCGGCGTGCCGCTCCTGACCGCGCTCCTCCCCGGTCGCGGAGTCAGGTACGGCGTCCTCCTCGGGCTCGTCCAGTTCGCGGGCGGTATCGGGCTGGGCAGTGCGAATGTGCTGTCGGTGACGATCCGCCAGCTGCTCATCCCCCGCGCATCCCTTGCCCGGAGCAACGGCGCCTACCGCACGTTCACGTACGGCGTGCTGCCGATCGGCGCTGCGCTGGGCGGAGTACTGGGCAGTGCGTTCGGCACGACCGCCGCGGTCGCGATCGGCACCATCGGTATGGCGCTGTCCGCACTGCCCATGTTCGTCCGGGAGGTGCGCACGCTCGAGACGCCGGTGACTACAGCGGCTTGAACGACGCCATTTCCAGGACGAGATCGCCGGCTTCGTCGGAGGCCGCGAGGTCGACGGACGCGGTGATGCGCCAGTCGTGGTTGCCCTCGGGGTCGTCGATGATCTGCTGGACCTCCCAGTAGCCGGGCTGCTCCTCGACCATGAACAGCGCCGGGCCGCGGGCCGCCGGGCCGGTGTTCAGGGTGGAGTGCTCGGCGTAGTACGCCGTACCGGCCTCGGCCCAGCGAGCGGCGTCCCAGCCCGCCTCGGTGTCGAGCTGGCCCAGCTCCGCCCAGCGGTGCAGGGAGATCAGCTCGACCCGGCGGAACATCGCATTGCGGACCAGGACCCGGAAAGCCCTGCTGTTCAAGGTGATCCGGCGCGGCCCGGCCGGGGTCGCGACCTCCGCCACCTCTTCGGGCACCGGGTTGGTCAGCTCCTCCCACTCGTCGAGCAGGCTGGAGTCGGTCTGCCGGACCACCTCGCCGAGCCACTCGACGATGTCGGTGAGGTCGTCGTTCACCTTGTCCGGTGGAACCGTCTGGCGGAGCGCCTTGTAGGCGTCGCTGAGGTAGCGCAGCACGATCCCCTCGGACCGCGCGAGCCCGTAGTACCCGATGAACTCGCCGAACGTCATCGCCCGCTCGAACATGTCCCGGACCACCGACTTCGGCGACAGCCCGGTGTCGGCGATCCACGGGTGCGTCTGCCGGTACATCTCGAACGTTGCCTCGAGCAACTCGTTCAGCGGCTTCGGCCAGCTGACGTCCTCGAGCAGCTCCATCCGCTCCTCGTACTCGATCCCCTCGGCCTTCATCGCGTTCACCGCTTCGCCCCTGGCGTGGTGCTCCTGCGCCCACAGCACCGCGCGCGGGTCCTCCAGGGTCGCCTCGATGATCGAGACCACGTCCAGCGCGTACTCCGGGCTCTCGGGGTCGAGCAGGTCGAGTGCGGCCAGCGCGAACGTCGACAACGGCTGGTTGAGGCTGAAGTCCTTCTGCAGGTCGACGGTCAGCCGCAGCGTCCGGCCGTACTCGTCCGGTTCGTCGAGCCGCTCGACCACGCCCGCGGTCAGCAGGGTCCGGTAGATCTGGATCGCCCGGCGGATCAGCCGGACCTGGGTCCGGGCGTCCTCGTGGTTGTCGCGGAGCAGCCGCCGCATGCTCGCGAACGCGTCGCCGTCGCGGGCGATCACGTTCAGCAGCATCGCGTGGCTGACCCGCATCCTCGACTGCAGCGCCTCCGGCTCGGCCGCGACCAGCCTGTCGAAGGTGTCCTCGCCCCAGGTGACGAACCCCTCCGGCGGCTTCTTCCGCTGCACCTTGCGCTGCTTCTTCGGGTCGTCGCCGGCCTTCGCCAGGGCCTTCACGTTCTCGACCACGTGATCGGGCGCCTGAACGACGACCGTCCCCGACGTGTCGTACCCGGCCCGTCCCGCCCGGCCCGCGATCTGGTGGAACTCCCGCGCCTTCAGGATCCGCTGCCGGCGTCCGTCGTACTTGCTGAGGGCTGTGAGCACGACGGTCCGGATCGGGACGTTGATGCCGACGCCGAGGGTGTCCGTGCCGCAGATGACCTTGAGGAGGCCGGCCTGCGCGAGCTGCTCGACCAGCCGGCGGTACTTCGGCAGCATGCCGGCGTGGTGGACGCCGATCCCGTGCTTCACCAGCCGCTGCAGGGTCCGGCCGAAGCCCTTGCTGAACCGGAAGTTGCCGATCAGCTCGTTGATCTTCTCCTTCTCCTCCTTCGAGGAGACGTTGATGCTGGTCAGCGCCTGGGCGCGTTCGAGGGCGGCTGCCTGGGTGAAGTGGACGACGTACACCGGCGCCTGGTGGGTGGTGAGCAGCTCCTCGAGCGTCTCGTGCAGGGCGGTGGTGACGTACTTGTAGATCAGCGGCACCGGGCGCTCGGCACTGGACACAATCGCGGTCGGGCGGCCGGTCCGCCGGGACAGGTCGATCTTGAACCGCTCGACGTCGCCGAGAGTCGCCGACATCAGGACGAACTGCGCGTTCGGCAGCTCGAGCAGCGGCACCTGCCAGGCCCAGCCGCGGTCGGGCTCGGAGTAGAAGTGGAACTCGTCCATCACGACCTGGCCGACGTCGGCGTCGGCGCCCTCGCGCAGCGCGACGTTGGCGAGCACCTCGGCGGTGCAGCAGATGATCGGCGCTCCGGCGTTCACCGACGCGTCACCGGTCAGCATGCCGACCTTGTCCGCCCCGAACACGTCGCACAGCGCGAAGAACTTCTCCGACACCAGCGCCTTGATCGGCGCGGTGTAGAAGGTCCGCCGCCCGTTCGCCAGCGCGGCGAAGTGCGCCCCGGTGGCGACCAGGCTCTTCCCCGACCCGGTCGGCGTCGACAGGATCACGTTCGACCCCGTCATCACCTCGATCAGCGCCTCCTCCTGCGCCGGGTACAACGAGATCCCCTGCTCCCCCACCCACCCGGCGAAGGCGTCGTACAGGGCATCGGCGTCGGTCGTCCCCGGAACATTCTCAGTCAGCGTCATCGCAACCCATTGTCCCTTACGGACTAGAACAGCGCGGCGACCAGGTCACCCGCCTCCCGCGACGCGGGCCAATCACTCACCTGGCCATCCCCAAGCTCGACGACCCGCCACACCCCGTCGGCCCGCCGGACCAGGTCAACAGTCACGAACGGCAGCGCGAGCCCGGCAACCAGCGGCTCGACCTCGACCAGATCCACCCCCGCGGGCAAATCGCCCGGGCTGTCCGGATGCGGCGTGACCAGCACACACCGCCCGCCGACCCACCACGTCCGCACCTCCGCCCCGGCGAACTCCTCGAACCGCCGTAGCACGAACCCACCCGTGAATGCATCCTCCCGCAACTCCAGGAACCTGCGGGCCACCCGCTCTACGGCGGCCGGCTCGGGCACGTAGGCAGCCTCGTCCCAGTAGTGCTTCATCGACTTCACGTAGTCCCGCAGTACGGCGGGGCCGTTTCCCAGCTGCTGAGCCGCGATTGTCAGCTCGTCCACGTTGTCACCCGTGGTCCAGACGGACTCCGGTGTGACCGACTTCATCGCGTCGTACCAGCCAGGGAACTCGTGCGCAGTCCGGTAGGCCTCGGCTGACGTCCGCAGTGTCACTCCACGATCCGCGAGCGCCTTCGCGAATCCGTCGTACTCGCTCGTCGACATCATCCATCCGCGATACACGGCATGGTCCGCAGCCGGCACTCCCTGGACGGCGCGCTCCGGATCGCCGAGCGCGTCGTGGTCGATGCGCGCGACGGCGATCCCCCGCTCGCGGGCGGCGGCGGCCTGTCCGGCGAAGTGTGGGTCGACCCGGCGCGGGTTCAGTGGGTCCTGCGGTACGAGCAGCATGCGGCTGATTGTCCCGAAGGCGGGTGTCGTGGCGCTCACGGTTTTCGAGCGACCGCTGGGCTCGGGGAAGGGGCCGTTCGGCGCTGCAACAACTGCAACGCGTTGAGGTTATATCTATTCAGGGATGACTTGGCAGAATGAATACTTCCTCGTGGCGCCGTGTGGGCGCGAGTTTGCTGGTGATGGCGGTGGGGGTGGCGGGCCTGGTGGACCCGGCGGCTCCGGATGGTGGGGACGATGCTGGTGGCACCCAACTGGTGACGACCTGGGGCGCCAGTGACGACATCGCGGGCGGGACGTTGAGCGACATGACGGTGCGGAACATCGTGCGCACCAGCGTCGGCGGGTCGGACCTGCGGATCCGGCTGACGAACGCGTACGGCGACCAGCCGCTGGTGACCGATTCTGTGTACGTCGGGCGACATCAGGACGGCGCGAGCGTCGTACCGGGAACGAGCCGGCGACTGACGTTCGGCGGGAAGACGTCGGTGCGGATCCCGCCGGGTGGGCTGGCGATCAGTGATCCGCTGCCTGGTCCGGTACCGGCGCAGACCAGCCTGACCGTGAGCTTGCACGTGGTCGGGCAGACCGGTGTGATCACGGCGCACAACCGCGCGATGCAGCACAGCTACAAGTCGGTCTCCGGTGACCACGCGGCCGACGAGTCGGCGACGCCGTACCAGACCGAGTCGTCGGCGTGGTTCTTCGTCAACGCCGCGATCGTCTCGGCGCCGCGGCAGGTCGACACGGTCGCCACGCTGGGCGACTCGATCACCTCGTCGGTCGGTACGACGATCGACACCAACCGGAGGTGGCCGGACGTGCTCGCCGACCGGTACGCGCAGTTGCCCGAGCATCGGCGGCTCGCGATCTCCAACGAGGGGATCTCCGGGAACCGGGTGCTGAACGGTGTGGCGAAGGCGGGTAGTGCGGGGCCGAACGCGCTGGCCCGGCTCGACCGGGATGTGCTGACGAAGCCCGGCGTACAGACTGTTCTTGTGCTGGAGGGGATCAACGACATCTATGCCGGGGCGACTGCGGACGAACTGATCGACGGGTATCGGCAGTTGATCGCACGGGCGCACGCGACCGGGCGCTGCATCGTCGGTGGGACGATCACGCCGGTCGGTGGGTCGTTCGTGTACACGCCGGAGAAGGAGGCGGCTCGGCAGGCCGTCAACACGTTCATCCGCACCAGCGGGGAGTTCGACGGCGTCGTCGACTTCGACGCCGCCACCCGCGACCCCGCCGACCCCACCCGCCTCCAGTCCGCGTACGACGGCGGCGACGGCCTCCACCCCAACGACGCCGGCAACCACGCCATGGGCCAGGCCGCCAACCTAGAAACCCTCCGCTGCAACTAAAAACCACCGCGCGCACCGCCCGGGGGGCGGTGCGCGCGGCGGGTCCGCGACTGGTTGTTACTTGCGGCCTTGGATTGACATGGCTTGTTCGTATTCGGCGCGGATGGCGTCGCCGCCGGATTTTCGCCATTCGGTGACGGCTTCGTCCCAGGCGGAGAGTTTGGCCCGGCCCAGCTGGATGTCCTTGGTCAGGGCGTCGAAGCGGGTCGTGAAGACCTTGCCCTTGGTGGACTCGGTCGGTGAGTAGAGCCCGTAGACCGGCGGCAGGACAGCCGTGGGCAGGACCGCCTTGAGGTGGCCGTACGCGACGTCGACCGCCTCGGGACGCCCCGGGAAGTAGACCGGGTAGCCGCCGTCGGCCAGGTACTGGATCGGGAACTCGCCCAGGCAGACCTCGCTCTGACCGGCCTCGGTCAGCACCGGGTCGGTGCCCTTCAGCGTGTAGTGGCGATCGGGCAGCCCGAACTTGCGGAACAGGTACTCCTCGGTCCCGAACGGCGCGGCCATCCAGTTCAGCACCCGCAGCAGCATCTTGGTCCGCTCCGGCGAGCTGGGTTTGATCGCGGCGATCGAGTTGTTCGGCTTGCCGAGCAGCACCCGGCCGACCTTCCCGGACTGATCACGCACGACCGGGATCCCGATGGCGAAGCTCTTCACCACGCTGCGCCGGTAGAAGCTCTGGAGCGACGAGTACGTGTCCTGCGTCAGCACCGCCGACCCCTGGCTGAACCAGACCTTCTGGTTCGGCTTGGCCACACCGTCGGGATGGATCAGGCCGTCGACCACCATCTGCCGGGTGATCGTCAGCATCTCCTTGTGTTCCGGGAGCTCCCAGCTGTGCACCAGCCGGCCGTCGCGAACCTCCCAGTCCCTCGGCAACCCGAGCATCGCGCACAGCGCCCACTTAGGCGGTACGGCGAAAGCCCACCGCTTCTTCTTCTCGTCAGTCACCGCCTTGCCGACCTTGATCAACTCGTCGAGGTTCGGCGACTCGAGCTCGACACCCAGCTGGTCGAGGATGTCCTGCCGCGCCAGCAGCAGATCGGTCGACATCACTCCGCGCTGGATCGGGACAGCCCGGATTCCCCCGGAGTACACGCACCCGCGCCACGACTCGGTGGACAGGTTGGCCAGGAACGGGTACTCCAGGATCGCGTCGCCGGACAGGTACTCGGTCAGGTCCTGCGCCCGCGCCTCCAGGAACTGCGGCAGGTAGGAGAACCCACCCTCGACGTTGAACAGGTCGCCGAGGGTGTCACCGGCCACGGAGGTCGCGAACTTGTCGTCGTAGTCGGCGGCCGCCGTGATCGTCAGCGCCAGCGGGGAGCCGAGCCGGTTGTTCAGCTCCTGCCAGTACGCGTTCCGGTCGGCTGTCGGTGGGATCGGGTTCGACGTCGGCGCACTTCCGGACACGTCGCTGCCGTCCCCCGGTACGCCGTCGGTCACCCGACCGGGCTGCTCCGGGAACCGGTAGAAGCAGTCCGGCATCAACGGATGCGACCGCGGCAGGTCCGGCTTCGGGCCGTCGAAGCGCCGGTACGTCGGCAGCTGCACCGGCTTGTTCAGCGCCGCGATGTCGGTCGACCTGGTCACCGTGGCGCAGCCGCTCAATCCGCCGGCGACCGCCGTGGCGGCCAGTGAACCGCCGAGGAACCTCCTTCTGCTGAGCGTCATCCCTTCACCGCCCCGGTCAGCATTCCCTTGGCGAAGTGCCGCTGCAGGAACGGGTAGACGATCAGGATCGGCACCAGCGAGATCACCAGGATCGCCATCTGGATGGACTCCTGCGGTGGCAACTGGTCGGCCGCCGCGCCACCGAGGTCACCACTGCTGAGCTCGGTGTTGTTGATGACGTACGTCCGCAGCACCAGCTGCAGCGGCCACTTCGCCGTGTCGCTGATGTAGAGCATCGCGCTGAAGAACGCGTTCCAGTAACCGACCGCGTAGAACAGGCCGATCACCGCGAGCACCGCCCGGGACAGCGGCAGCACGATCGACCAGAAGATCCGGAAGTCGCCGGCGCCGTCGACGCGCGCCGAGTCGACCACCGAGTCCGGGATGCTCATGAAGAACGCCCGCAGGATGATCACGTTGAAGCCGCTGATCGCGGTCGGCAGGATCAGCGCGAACAGCGAGTCGAGCAGGCCGAACTGCTTGACCACCAGGTAGTTCGGGATCAGCCCGGGGCTGAACAGCAGGCTGAACAGCACGATCATCAGGATCGGCCGCTGCCCGACCGAACCGGGCCGGCTGAGCGCGTACGCCAGCATGGTGGACCCGGCCAGGCTGATGAACGTGCCGCCGATCGTGATCAGGAAGCTGACCGACAGCGCCTGCAGTACGACGCCGCCGTTGAAGATCGTGCGGTACGAGTCGAGGTTGATGCCGTCCGGCCAGAGCACGAAGCCACCGGAGTTGGTGACGTGGGCCTGGCTCGCGATGCTGGTCGAGATCACGCCGATGAACGGAACGATCACGACCAGGCAGCAGAGCACCAGCACGATGCCCTTGATCACCCGGACCGGAATCCCAGGTGCGTCGATGAGCTCCGGTTTGCGAGTGGAGCGCAAGAGATTCGTTGATGTGCTCATGCTTTCCTGTACACCCCCGCCTCGCCGAGGACGTGTGCGATCTTGTTGGCGCCGATCACCAGGGCGACGCCGACCAGACCCTTGACCAGGCCCACTGCGGCCGAGACTCCCCATTGGCCGGCCAGGACGCCGTTGTTGTAGACGTAGGTGTCCAGCACCTCACTGGCCGGTCTGCCGACCCAGCTCTGCTGCAGGATGATCTGCTCGAACCCGACGGTCAGCGAGTCGCCGAGCCGCAGGATCAGCAGCAGGATGATCAGCCCGCGGATCCCCGGCAGCGTGACGTGCACCAACTGCCGCAGGCGGGAGGCTCCGTCGACCCGGGCGGCCTCGTAGAGCCCGGTGTCGATCTGGGTCAGCGCGGCCAGGAACAGGATCGTTCCCCAGCCGGTGTCCTTCCAGATCACCTGGCTGGTGAGCAGCGCGATGAAGCTGTCCGGGTTGCCGAGGAAGTCGATCGTGTCGATGCCGCGGGACCGCAGCATGTTGTTGATCATGCCGCTGCCGCCGAGGATCTGCTGGAAGATCGCGATCACGATCACCCAGGACAGGAAGTGCGGCAGGTAGAGCACCGACTGGACGACGCGCTTGATCCGCTCCGACAGCAGGCTGTTCAGCAGCAGCGCCAGCGCGATCGGCGCCGGGAACACGAAGACCACCTGGACCAGCGTGATCAGCAGCGTGTTCTTCAGCGCGTTCAGGAACTCCGCGTCCCCGTTGAAGATGACCGCGAAGTTGTCCAGGCCGACCCAGGCGCTGCGTCCCATCGGGACGAACGGCAGGTACTCCTGGAACGCGATCAGGTTGCCGAGCAACGGCAGGTAGTGGAAGGCGAGCATCAGGCCCAGACCGGGCACCGCCATCAGCAGCAGCACCTTGTCCCGGCGGACGCGTCCCCACCAGGTCAGCTGCCCGCCGCGCCTCGGTGGGGCGGATCCCCCGAGGGCGGCGCCCGGGGGTCCGGAGCCGGTCACACCGGCTCGGTCGATGGTTGTGGACTGGTCGATCTGCGGGCTGAGGACTCCGTCTGTTCGAGCCACGCGACACTCCCTGCGTCGTTGCCGGACGCCGCCCTCCGCCGTTGGAGAGCGCTTACCATTACAACGTTGATATCGTGTCTCGGCGTGTCGCGCTAGGTCATGCGGTGGGTCTTTTCGGTTAACTGAGGTGCCACCGAGGCTCGGCGAGGCGCTCACGGGCCAGGAGTTCGAGGTGGGCCCGGGCCATCTGGACGGTCTGCAGGCAGAGCCCTCCGAAGTCACCCAACTGGGTACCGATCTCACCCGCAAGCTCACGGACCGTGAGCGATCCACGCGTTCGGAGGAGCTGCCGGGTGAAGCTGTCGACGTCGCTCACCCACTCGACACTCTCGGTGATCCGAGCGCGTCCGGCGGCCGCGTCGAGCGGGTCGCCGTGCGAGGGCACGAGAGCGTCGAAATCCAACTCGAGCAGGCGGTTGAGGCCGTCGACGTACTGGCTGACGTTGGTGTAGAGCGGCGCCAGCCAGGTCTCGCTGTCCAGGAACGGCCGGCCCCGGCCCTGCACGTCGTCGAAGGTGAACAGCGTCCGGCTGGGCTCGTCGAGTACGGCGATATGTCCGGGGCTGTGCCCGCTGGTCGTGACTACCTGTAAACGCCGATCGGCCGGAAGATGGTCGCCGTCACGCAGCAGGATGTCCACCCGGACCCGGTCGTCGAGCATGCCGAGAATCTCGGTCCGCTCGCCCTCCGACAGGTCGAGCGCGGCGGTATCGGTTCCCCACAACTCGGTCAGCAGTTTCTCGTTGTCCTCCAGCCAGCCGGCCTCCAGCGCAGGCGCGGCGAACCGCGCGCCACTGTGCTTCTTCAGTACGGCGTTCCCGCCCATGTGGTCCGGATGCGCGTGACTGTTGACCACGAGCGTGAGGTCACCCAGCCCGAGTCCGAGCGCCGCCAACTCCGGAGCAGTTGCGGCCTCGGGGGTGGAAGCGATCCCAGCGTCCAGCAGCACCAACTCCGAGCCGGCGTCGATCACGTGCAACCACAACGGCAGTCCGCAGACGTGCGGGTAGTCGGTCGCCAACTGGTGGATCCCTGGGGCGATCTGGGTCGGCATCGCTCACCGTCCTTCGAAGGTTCCGGTACGACGTTCCGCGAAGGCCGCCCGGCCTTCGGCAGCGTCGCGGGTCCCGAGAGCCACCGCCTGCAGCTCCCGCTCGTACTGGATGGCTGGTTCGAGGCCCATCGAGAGGGCTGCCCGGAGGTTGGCCTTGGCCGCTTGGGCCGCGACCGGCGGCCGCTGGGCGATCCGGTGCGCCAACTCGGTGGCCGCGGGCAACAACTCGTCGGCGGGGAGCACCCCGCTGATCAGTCCGATCCGCAACGCCTCCGCGGCGTCGATGGGGTCGCCGGTCAGCAGCATCATCGCCACGTCGCTCGCCGCCACACTCGCGGCGAGCAGCGCGGTCACTCCCCCACCGCCGATCCACCCCAGCTTGATCTCCGCGGCGGCAAAGCTCGCGTGCGCAGCCGCGAGCCGGATGTCGCACGACAACGCGAGCTCGAGCCCACCGCCGTACGCGTAGCCGTTGATCGCGGCGATCATCGGCGTCCGCAGGCTGCGGAGGGCGTCGCAGTAGTCGCGGCGGTTGCGGAAATGCCACGGACCGTCGTACCGGTCGAGCTCGCCGATGTCGCTGCCGACCGAGAAGGCCCGGTCGCCGGCGCCGGTCACCACGACCGCGCGGATGGACGGGTCGTCGTCGATGCGTGGGATGAGTTCGAGCAACTCGGTGCTCATCGCGCGGGTCGCCGCGTTCAGCTTGGCCGGGCGGTCGAGGGTCAGCAGCCCGACCCCGCCGTCGGTGTCGAAGCGGATCCGGCCGTCATCCATGGCTCGCCCTCCGATAGTCGTCCTCGATCCGGTCGACCGCCGTCGCGGCATCGGCGGCGTTCCCCAGCAATTCCCGCACCCGCGAGGACAGCTCGTCCTGAAAGGCGATCCAGCCGTCGAACCGCGGCCGCACGTACGACGTCCTGAGCGTGCCGAGCGTGGCCGAGTAGTGCCCGTTCCACGCCTTGTCCACCACGTCCGACGCCCACACCGCAGCAGTCGCCGACTGCCCACCCACCGTCGACACGGTGTCCAGCTGTACGCCGACATCCAGCAAGCCACGCACGTACTTCGTCACGGCCAGCACGCGCGTGTAGGCGCGAGGTGTCACCGCCAGACCAGTACCGCCCAGCGTGCCGTTGCCCAATTGGTCCGCCGACCGCAACCGCGGAGCCGCCGACCAGGCCACCGGCACGCGGTCTGCCGAGTCAGCACCGTAGTACGCGTAGCTGTAAACCAGCGGGCAGCAGACCAGCTCATTGCTAGTGGCAAGCAGCTCATGGATGCCGATCGGGTCGAGCCCGGCAGCACTCTGGTCCGACCGTCGCCACACAGCCCGCAGCAACTCCATCGCCTCGACCGCACGAGTTCGATCGAGCAGACCGGCGCCAGTCCGATCACCGGCGAGACCGAGCAGCATCAACCCGGCGTGTGGACCGGCGATGCACAGCACGACGCCAGACAGGTCCAGCACGTCGGACCAGGAAGCAGGAGGCACCTCGAGCAGGTCCGAACGGTAGAGACAGGTCTGCGTAGCGGCATCCAACGGCAGGGCCCAGCCGTGCCCGTGCAGCCGATAGCTGTCCCACGTCGGCTCCACTGCGCGGTCCCGCCAGACCTTGAGATCACGCGCGGCGAACACGTCCTCCACGGGCAGGATCGCCCCGGCCTCGATCGCAGCGCCGAGACCGGGGTGATCCACGACCAGCAAGTCGTAGCGCTCGGCCAACTCCGACAGCGGGGTCGACTCGAAGCCGGACAGCGGCTGCCGGTCCCACACCACCTCGACGCCGGGCGTCTCGAACGCCTCCAGCGGTCGATATCCCCGCGGATGGTCCCACGTCAGCCCGCGCAGCTGGACTGTCACCGCGACACCACCACGCCACGCCGTACCAGCTCTTCGCGGCGTTCGGCGGAGACACCGAGCTCGCCCAGCAGCTCGTCGCTGTGTTCACCGGTCAACGGCGCGGGTCGCCGTACCGCTGCCGGTGTCGCGCTGAAGCGGTACGGGAAGCCAGGGGTCGTGACCGTGCCCTCGGTCGGGTGCTCGTAGGTCACGAACGACTCGTTGTGCAGCACCTGCGGATCGGTCTGGAGGTCGGCGTAGGAGTAGACCGGGCCGCACCAGATGCCGCGTTCGCGCAGCTTCGTCAGCCAGTGATCGGTGGATTCGGTGCGCAGCGCGGCAGAGACCACCGCCGAGATCTCATCCCGGCGGACGAACCCGTCGCGCTCCGCGTCCAGCTCGCCCAGCGACGGCACGTCCAGTACGTCGGCCAGCACCGACAACTCGGCAAAGGCCAGCGAGATGTAGCCGTCTGCCGTGCTGAAGATGCCGTACGGCGCACGAATGTAGCTGTGGGCGTGCACCTCCTGAGACCGCGTCTGCGGGACGCCGCCGACCGTGTGGACGGACAGCTCCTGCATCTGCATTGCGATCACCGCGTCCAGCATGTTCACCTGGACGAGCTGGCCTTCCCCCGTCCGTTCACGATGCAGCAGCGCCGCGAGCACACCTTCGAACGAGCTGTAGGCCGTGACCGCGTCAGCCAGGAAGTACGGCGCGGCCACCGGCGGCTCACCTGGTCGCCCGGCGCTGAACAACGCACCGCTCATCGCCTGCACGAGCAGGTCCTGCCCGGGCCACAACGCGTACGGACCGGTCTCGCCGTACCCGGACACTGAGGCATAGACCAGGTCGGGCTTCAGTGCGCGCAGCGTCTCGTAGTCGACGCCGAGCCGGGCCGCGACGCCCGGCCGGTAGTTCTGCAGGAAGACGTCGGACGTGCGCACGAGGTCGTACAGCAGCTCACGGCCCTCGTCGGACTTGAGGTCGACGGCCAGGCTGCGCTTGTTCCGATTGAGGGACAGGAACGACGCGTTCACCTCGTTGCCGACGGCACCGCCGGCAGCCGTGTGCCGCTGCCACTCTCCGGTGACCGGCTCGACCTTGACCACGTCGGCGCCGAGGTCACCCAGCCGCATCGCGGCCAGCGGACCGGCCATCGCCACCGAGAGGTCGAGCACGCGGTAGCCGGACAGGATGCTCATTGGGCGGTCCACCCGGCGTCGACCGGCAGTACGGCGCCAGTGATGAACGACGCGTCGTCGCTGGCGAGGAACGCGATTGCGGCAGCCACCTCGGCCGGCTGCCCGATCCGGCCGAGGGCGTGGTGCCGGTCGACCATCGCCTGCATCGCGCCCGGGTCGTCCTCGCCGCCGACCTTGCCGTTGCGGATCAGCGGGGTGTCGATGAGGCCCGGTGCGACACAGTTCGCCCGGACACCGTCGCGGCCGTGGTCGAGGGCCATCGCGCGGGTCAGGTTCTCCACGCCGGCCTTCGCCGCACAGTACGCCGACCGGTTGCGCTCGCCGACCGTGCCGATCGCCGAGGAGATCGTCACGACCGCGCCGTTGCCCTGAGCAATGAAGCGGGGAAGCACCGCGCGGCAGGAGTTGTAGACGCCGGTCAGGTCGACGTCGAGGATGGTCCGCCACTCGTCCGGGCTGGTGTTCGGCACGGTGTCGCACACGTCGACGCCGGCCGCGCTGACCAGCACGTGGACGGCGTCCAGCGCTGCGACCACTTCCAGCGTGCGTTCCAGATCGGTGACGTCCAGCTCGACGCCGGTGCCGCCGAGCGACTTGCCCAGCTCGGCGGCCGCCGTACCGTCGCGGTCGGCGACCACGACCGTGCCGCCCTCGGCGGCGATCCGGTGGGCCGTGGCCGCGCCGATCCCGGAGGCTCCTCCGGTGATCAGCGCGACCTTGCCCGCAAAACGTTGCGTGTCCATATCTACTTCGGGACCTCAGGGCTTCTCGTAGGGGAAGGAGGGCAGCACGCCGATCCGGTCGTACTGCATCCGGGAGTCGTCGAAGCCGTCCGCCCAGCTGACGTTCTCGAAGGTGTCGCACGGACCCGCGGACGGCCCGTGGTACGGGTCGCTCTCGGTGTTCGTCACCTTCACGTCGGAGAACGCGAACCCACAGCCGCCGAAGTCCATGTGCACGCCGTACGGCTTGCTGTCCGGCATCGACGGGTCGGCGTTGGCGTCGTCGATGATCAGCTGCGACACCGCCGCGTCCGGGGTGTACGGCGGCTGGTTGCGGACGCCGTACGCGTAGAACGGACCGGTGTCGCCGCTGTCCTTGGCCAGGTGCGACAGCCGCACGTGGTGGACGGTGTTGCCGCTGGTGTAGTTGTCCTCGTTCGGGATCTCGGGTCGCGACTCGATGCTGATGCCGTACCGGGCGCCGTGCTCGACGACGGTGTGGCTGATCTCGTTGCGGCCGCTGTTCATGATCTCGACGCCGGCCGAGTCGCCCGGGACGAGCTCGCCGATGTGGTGGATGTAATTGTTCGTGAACGTGTTGTCGTGGGCGAGGTCGCCTTCACCAGGCCAACCGCCTTCGACCTTGATGCCGTCGTTGCCGAGGTGCTCGAGCAGACTGTCGGACACGGTCGTCTGCTCGTTGGCGAACAGCAACTCGATCGCGGTGAACCCGGTCCGCTGCAGGTGCAGGCGGGTCAGCTTGACGCCGCGGGTGTTGGTCAGCGTGATCGCGCCCCACCGGTTGCGGGGCAACTCGATCTGCGTGTCGTACTTCGGGTACTTGTGGGCGAACCCGGACCCGCCGGTGCCATTCCAGCCGTACCGGTACCACTCCATGAAGTCGGTGTGCTGGATCGCCAGGCCGTCGAGCGTCAGGTTCTCGACCCGCCGGCTCGGCGACGCGCCGGCGATCGAGAACACCTGGGTCACCGTCGGCCGCAGCACCTTCACGCCGTCCATCGTGCCGCCGCGCGGCTTGTAGTACAGCGTCTTCGCCGGGTAGTCCAGGTAGTACTCCCCCGCCTGGTCGAGCAGGCTGAGCGAGTTCTGCACGAAGTACCGCGAGCCGCCGCCGGAGTTGATGAACCCGTACCGCGCCGGGTAGATCAGCGTGGTCCGGCGCTTGGTGTGGTTGATGTCGAGCAACGGCACAGTGTCGGTGAACCAGGACCACGATCCACCCGACCACACCGTCACCTGCGCCGGCCACGACGTACCGAGCCGAAGGTCCCACGAGGGATCCCACTCACCGGTGTTGAACCCGAGCTGGTCGCGCACCGCCTCCTTGGTCGGGTCGAACAGGATCGACCGCAGGTACGGCGCCCACTCGTCGTCCGACCGCCGGTTCGGATACCGCGCGGTGGTCGCCCGCGTCCCTTCGGCGTACAACGTGTAGAACGGCTGGTCCACGTCCACCGGCGCCTTGAAGATCCCGTCCTGGTACGGCGTCCAGCCGGTCACCTCCGTGGCGCCTTCGAAGACGGCCTTCCCCGGCCCGTCCACACTCCGGTAGGTCACCCCGGAGTCCCGGTCGTCGAAGGTGATCGTCTTGCTGACCCGGTAGGTCCCCGCCTTCAGGTTGACCACCGGGTTGCACGCGGACTTCGTGGACCGAAGGATGTCGCGAGCATGCTCGACCGTCTTCCAGGGCTTCCGTTCCGACCCTTGACCGGCGTCGTTCCCGGTCGGTGAAACCCAGTACGCATCACACTTGTCGGCCGGCGTTGCTTCCACCACGGAACCAGCGCCTACCACTCCGAGAGCACCGACGACGACTGCTGCAAGCAATCGCATCGACCTCACCGTCCTTCCACGTCGTACGGGAAGCTGGGCAGGACGCCGATCTTGTCGTACTCCATCTTCGAGGCGTCGAAACCGGCCGCCCAGTTGGCGTTGGTCACCTGGTTGCACTGGTACGACTGGTACTTGTCGTCGGTCACCTGGCCCACCTCGATGTTCGCGAACGAGAACCCACACCCGCCCGCGTCCATGTGCACGCCGCGGGTGCCACTGTCCGGCATCGAGGCGTCCGGGATCACGTCGGTGATGACCACCTGCTCGACCGTGTTCTGGACCGGATGCGGCTCCTGGTTGTCGATGCCGTACGTGTAGAACGCGCCCATGTCACCGCTGTCCAGGCCGGTCTCCTCCAGGCGGATGTACTTGAACGAGTTGCCGGTGGCGTACTGCTCACCGTCCTTGACCTCCGGCCGCGACTCGAGGCTGATCCCGTAGCGCGCGCTGTGTTTGACGACGACGTGCGAGACCTCGTTGTCGCCGGTGCCCAGCAGCTCGATCCCGGCCGCGTCGCCCGGCACCAGCTCGCCGACGTGGTCGATGTAGAGGTTGGTGAACGTGTTGTGGTGCGCCACGTTGCCCTCGCCCGGGTACGGGCCCTCGACCTTGATGCCGTCGGCGCCGAGGTTCTCGAGCAGGCTGTCGGCCACGCGGACGTGGTCGTTGGCCGACAACAGGTAGACGCCGTGGTAGCCGGTGTCGCGCAGATGCAGGCCGGTCAGGTCGACGTTCCGGGTGTTCGTCAGCGTCACCGCACCGAACCGGTTCCGGGTCATCTCGATCTGCCGGTCGTACTCCTTGTACTTGTGCTTCTGACCCGAGTCACCCGCGCTGATCCATCCCGAGCGGTACCACTGCATGAAGTCGGTGGACGAAATCCCGAGTCCGTCGAAGGCGATGTCCTGCAGCCGTCGCGTCGGCGTCGCACCGGCCAGCGACAACACCTGCGTCTGCGTCGGACGCAGTACCCGCTTGCCGTCCATCGTGCCGCCGCGCGGCTTGTAGTACAGCTCCTTGGTCGCCCAGTCGAGGTAGTACTCGTCCTCGGCGTCGAGCAGGTCGAGCGAGTTCTGGACGAAGTACCGCGAACCGGCCCGGGAGTTGATCATCGCGTACCGGGTCCAGTAGTCCAGGATGACCTTGTTGTCCTTCCAGTCCGCGTTCTTGATCGGGACCGTGTCGGTGAACCAGCTCCAGGAACCGCCGGACCAGATCATCAGCTGGGCCGGCCAGTCGGTGTAGCTGTTCAGGTTCCAGGTCTCGTTCCAGTCGCCGTCGGTGTAGCCGACCTGGTCCCGGACGGCCTCCTTCTCCGGCTCGATCAGCACGGACTCCAGGTACGGCGCCCACTCCTCGTCGGACCGCCGGTTCGGGTATCGCGCCGTGGTGGCGCGCTCGCCGTCGACGTACAGGGTGTAGAACGGCTGGTCGATGTCCACCTTCGCCTTGAAGATGCCGTCCTTGTACGGCGCCCAGCCGGTGACCTCCTGCGCCGCCTCGAGCACGGCCTTCCCCGGACCGTCGGCGCTCCGGTAGACGACCTTGTGCCCGTTCGACCCGGAGTCGCGGTCGTCGAAGGTGATCGTCTTGTCGACCTGGTAGGCGCCTGCCGTCATGTTGACCACGAGGTCACACGACAGGTGCCGGTTCAGGTTCCGCGCCCGGATGGTGTCCCGGGCGTGCTCGATCGTCCGCCAGGGCTTCGACTTCGTGCCCGGCGCCGAGTCCTCGCCGTCGAGCGAGACCCAGAACGACTGGCATCCCGCGGTCTGCTCGGCCGGCCGGGCGCTGAACGCCGTACCGGCTCCGACCACTCCGAGGGCCAGGCCGATGACCAATCCACCAAGTACGCGCATCGAGGTCACCGCCCCGCCACGTCGTAGGGGAAGGTCGGCAGCACGCCGATCTTGTCGTACTCCATCTTCGAGGCGTCGAAACCCGTCGCCCAGTTGGCGTTCGTCACCTGGTTGCACTGGTACGACTGGTACTTGTCGTCGGAGACCTTGCCGACCTCGATGTTCGCGAAGCTGAACCCACACCCGCCGGCGTCCATGTGCACGCCGCGAGTACCACCGGCGTCCGGCATCGACGGGTCGGGGATCACGTCACCGACGACCATCTGCTCGACGGTGTTCTGGACGGGGTGCGGCTCCTGGTTCTCGACGCCGTAGGTGTAGAACGCGCCCATGTCGCCGGAGTCCAGGCCGGTCTGCTCGAGCCGGATGTACTTGAACGAGTTGCCGGACGTGTACTGGTCGCCGTCCTTCACCTCGGGCCGCGACTCCAGGCTGATGCCGTACCGCGCGCTGTGCTTCACCACGATGTTCGAGATGGTGTTGTTGCCGGTGTCCATCAGCTCGATCCCGGCCGCGTCACCCGGCACCAGCTCACCGATGTGGTCGATGAACACGTTCGAGATGGTGTGGTGGTTGCTCAGGTCACCTTCACCCGGCCAGCCGCCCTCCACCTTGATGCCGTCGGCGCCGATGTTCTCCAGCAGGCTGTCGGTGATCCGGGTGTGGTCGTTGGCGAACAGCAGGTAGATCCCGGTGAAGCCGGTGTCGGACAACCGCAGCCGGGTCAGGTCGATGTTGCTGGTGTTGGTCAGCCTGATCGCGCCGAACCGGTTCCGCGGCATCTCGATCTGACGGTCGTACTCCGGGTACCTGTGCTCGATGCCGGCGTCACCGCTGGACACCCACCCGTTGCGGTACCAGGTGACGAAGTCGGAGTACTGCACCCCGAGCCCGTCGAAGGTGACGTCGTGCAGCCGGTCCTGCGGCGACGCGCCGGCCAGGTCCAGGACCGTCTTCACGGTCGGCCGCAGCACCCGCACGTTGTCCATCGAGCCGGACCGCGGCTTGTAGTAGACCTCGCCGGCCTTGTAGTCGAGGTAGTACTCCCCCGGCTGGTCCAGGAAGCTGAGCGAGTTGTGGAAGAAGTACCGGGAGCCGCCGCGGCTGTTGACCATCGCGTAGCGGGTCCAGTGCTTCAGCGTCGTCTGGGTCTTCTTGAAGTTGGTGTCCAGCAACGGGATCGTGTCGGTGAACCACGACCAGGAGCCGCCGGACCAGATGGTCACCGACGCCTGGCTCAGGTCCCAGGTGGGATCCCAGTCACCGGGCGTGCCCCACATCCAGTTCCGGACGTCCATCTTGTCCTCTTCGTAGAGGATCGACGTCAGGTACGGCGACCAGGTGTCCTCGGTGCCACGGTTCGGGTACCGCGCGTTGGTGGCGCGCTTGCCGTCCTCGAACAGCGTGTAGAACGGCTTCGACGGGTCCACCTTGGCCTTGTAGATCCCGTTCTGGTACGGCGTCCAGCCGGTGATCTCCTCGGCTCCGGACAGGGTCGCCTTCCCGGGTCCGTCCACGCTGCGGTAGACGACGCGGTGCCCGTTCTTGCCGGAGTCGCGCTGGTCGAAGCCGATCGTGGACGTGACCGGGTACTCGCCGGCCTTCAGGTTGACCGTGATGTCGCAGCCCATCCGGTCGTTGAGCTGCTTGCTGCGGATCTCGTCGCGGGCCCGGGTGATCGTCTTCCACGGGCTCTTCTCGGTGCCCTTGGCCTGGTCGTTGCCGTCGGGCGCGACGTAGAAGTTCTCGCACTTGGCCGCGCCGGCGGGTTGGCTGTTCAGCGGGATGGACGCTACTGCCACTGCAATTGTTGTCATGGCAGCGGCGACCACCCCGGCGCCGACGCTGAGCGTCGTACGCCTGGTTCTGGGTTGGGACATGGTTGGGCGGTGTCCTCTCAGGGATCAGTCGCCGGCGCTGTGACCGTTCTGGTCGCGCCAGCGCTCGTACTCGAGGCGGGTCTTCTCGGTGAGGGGGTAGTAGTCGCGCAGGGGTGCGCCTTCGTCGATCCGGCGCCGGCTGAACTTCTCCCAGGCGTCGTGCTCGGCGGCGGCCTGCACCACGGCCTCGGCGCGCTGCCGCGGTACGACGACAGCGCCGTCGTCGTCCGCGACGACCAGGTCGCCGGGGAGCGTCAGCACGCCGCCGACCGCGACCGGGACGTTGTAGGCCCAGGGGAACAGCTCGGACTGGGACGCGTAGTGCGGGGTGGCTCCGGTGGACCAGATCGGGACGTCGAGCTCGGACACCCGCGGCACGTCGCGGATCCGGCCGTCCACCACGATGCCGGCGCCACCGCGGAGCTTGAAGTAACGGACCAGCATGTCGCCGAAGCAGCCGGTGGTGTGGCTGCCGTAGGCCTGGACCACGAGCACGTCGCCGGGCTGGACTTCGTCGAGAACGGCCCACAGCGCCGTACTGCGCTCGATGTACTCCTGCGTCTGGCCGTCCGCGATGTCCTCCCGCTGCGGCATGAACTGCAGCGTCAGCGCGCGGCCGACCACCTTCCTGCCGGGGAACATGCTGGTCGGCCCGTCGACGAAGGTCCGGCGGATGCCCTGTCCGTGCAGCCGGGCGCAGGCGGTGGCCGACCCGATCGCGGACAACCGGGACACCAGGCCGGGGTCCGGCGCCGGCGGGTTCTCGCCGCGCACCGGGAGGTCCCAGACCGGGGCCACGGGGGCTTGTTCGATGCTCATATGTCTCCTCAGTCAAGCGCCACGTGCGCGGCGCGATAGGCGTTACGGGTGAGCCGCAGGTCGAGCCGGATGGTCCGGCCCGGCGGCATCGCGATCTCGAGCCTGTTGCCGCCGACAACGACCGTCTCGGTGCCGGGGGTGGGCGGCGGCGAGGTGTACGCCGGGGACGGGCCGGGGTACGCACCGGTCCCAGGCATCACCGTGGTCACGACGGCCTCGTCGATGCGGTCGGTGCCGAAGCTGCCGGCCTGGACGATCACGCGCCGGGTCTGGGTCGCGGACAGGTTGACCAGCTGCAGCCCGGTGCGGTCCGGCTCGACCGTGTCGACCAGCGCGGCGACGTCCGCCGGGAGACCGGGGCGGCCGCGCTCGGGGTCGAGGTACAGCACGCGCAACGGCAGCAGGCCACCGTTGTAGAGGAGTTGCGGCGTACCGGTGGTCAGCTGGAGCAGGGCCTCGGTCGCGACCGGGTTGTGCCGTTGCCAGTGGTGGATGTTCATGTCGGCCGGGTCGACGGTGTCGACGGCCATCAGGTCCATCCGGCGCTGCACCTGGGACAGCGCGACCCCGAGCATCGCCTCGGGATAGCCGGGGTTGTCACCGGCCAGGTAGGCGAGCCAGGGCGCCTCGTGCCCGGCGTCCTCCTTGTTCCGGAAGTCGCGCACGGTCCGCCAGTCGTAGCCGCTGCGCTCGCGCAGGTCTTGCAGCCGCTGCCGGTCGGAGGACTCGAAGGCGGCCTGCCACAACCACATCGGCAGCCCGAGCTGCGGCGGCTGGTAGTCGAACCAGCCGTCGTCGCCGTACCGGTTCGGGATCAGCAGTGTCGGCTCCGCGCAGTCCTCACCGAGCTCTGCCTGCCAACGGTCCCGGATGCTCAGCTCGGTCTCGTCCACGGCGGCTGTGATGCCACGCTCGTACAGGTGATCCAGGAGCTGCCGCGCGAAGTCGAGCCGGTGCGAATCACCAGTCAGCAGTACGCCGTTCAGCGCCGCGATGCACGCCGCGGAGCCGACGCTGTAGACGCCGTGTGGCCAGTTCCAGCCGTAGTTGCCGCCGTACCAGCGTCCGTCGTGCAGCTCACCGACCTCACCGCTCGGTCCGACGTTGTCCGGGAGCAGGCCGCCGTTGGCCCCGGCGCGCTCCTGCCAGGCGTCGAGATACTCGAGCGTCCAGCCGGCGAAGCGGTCGTTGTGGTCGTAGAGCCAGGCGTTGGCGGTCAGCGTGGTCGCGGCGAGGTTGACCGCCACGTCGCCGGCGCCGAGGCGGCGGATCATCTCCGCGCCCATCAGGTCGGCCTTGGCCGGGTCCTTCAGGTCGTCCCAGGTCTCGATCCCCTGCACGCCGGGCAGCGGCAGCCCGAAGATGCGCATGTTGGTGAGGTCGGCGCCGTACGTCCGCCACTCGTCGTTGATCCCCCAGCGCGGGCCACCGCCGCCGTTGTGCGGCGCGCGGATCGTGCGGGTCGCCGCGTCGTAGTTGCCGGCCGGCGAACCGGGCAGGTAGAGCTCGGCGAACCGGTACGCGCGTTCGCGGAACACCTCGTCGCCGGGGTCGGCGGCGCACAGCGAGTAGAAGAAGATCATCGACTCGCCGATGTGGAACCAGTCGTAGCCGCGCTCGAACTCGTCGACCAGGAACCCGAGGTCGGTGAGCTGGCGGGTGACACCTTCCCAGTGCCACTTGGCGACGTCGATCAGGTCGTCCGCGCCGCCGAGCTGGTAGAGCACCGGCCAGTTCACGAACGCCTCGTAGAAGTCGTCGGCGCCGTCGCGGCTCGGCACCGGGCCGGCGTACCGGAGGCTTCCGTCGGGCAGGCAGTAGCGTTCGCGGAACAGCCACCAGCCCTCGTCCATCACGTCGAACAGGCGGCGCTGCATGATCGCCCACGCGGGCGGGCTGCCGATCGGGGTCTGCGCAACGATGGTCTTCATCCCTTGGTCGCTCCTGCCGTCAGGCCGCTGATGACGTGCCGCTGCAGCAGCACGAAGACCACCAGCAGTGGCGCCACGGCGAGCAGCAGCGTCGGGAAGACGACCGTGTAGTCGGTCGAGTACTGGCTGACCGCCGCGTAGACGCCGGTGGTCACCGTGTAGAGACCGCTGCCCGGGCCGAGGATGATCTGCGGGTTCACGAAGTCGTTCCACACCGAGAAGGTGTTCAGGATGACCATCGTCACCACGGCCGGCTTCATCAGCGGGAACACGATCGACCAGAAGATCCGGTGCTTGCCGGCGCCGTCGACCGCGGCCGCCTCGTCCAGGCTGGCCGGAATCGTCATGATGTAGCCGGCGTACAGGAAGATCGAGAACGGCAGCGTCAGCGTGGTCTCGAACAGCACGAACCCCGGGATCGTGCCCATCAGCCCGAGGAACTTCAGCGTGTAGACGACCGGGATCACCAGCACCTGGCTGGGGATGAAGGTGCCGGCGACGAACAGCAGCAGGAGCACCCGGTACCGGCGTTCGGTGCGACGGGCGATCACGTACGACACCGGGCCGGCGAGCGCGACGGACAGCACGTTGACCAGGACCACGAACAGCGCGGTGACGCCGTACCCCTTGAGGATGTTGAAGTCCGGGTTGGTCCAGGCCTTCTGCAGGTACTCGGTGGTCAGCAGGTCCGGCGAGAGCGAGAACGGGTGCGTGAGGATGTCCTGCTGCGACTTGAACGCGCTCACCACGAGCAGGTACATCGGCACCAGCATCAGCACGCTGGTGACGACCAGGAACGCGATCCGCCCGGCGCCCTTCGCCTTGATCGGCTTCGGCTGGACCACCCTGGTCCTGATCCGAGGCATGCGAATAGCACTCACGCCTTCACCCCCTGATCCACCCGCGAGCGAAGGCGGGCGACGGTCAGGGCGAGGGCCGCGGTGACGATCATCAGTACGACGGACTGGGCCGAACCGAACCCGAGCGCGTTGTTGTGGAACGAGTCCCACAGGATCAGGTAGGCCGCCGTCTGCGTGGACCCGGCCGGACCGCCACCGGTCAGCGACACGACCAGGTCGTACGTCTTCAGCAACGTCACCAGCGACAGCACCAGATTGACCGTCACGACCGGCGCGAGCGAAGGCAGCGTGACGTTGAGGAACGTCTGCCGCGTCGACGCACCGTCGATCCGCGCGGACTCCAGCAGGTCACGCGACACCGTCTGCAGCCCGGCGAGGTAGAGCACCACGTTGACACCGAACCCGGCCCAGACCAGTACGCCGATCAGGCTCGCCAGCGCCCAGTTCGGGTTCGACAGGAACGGCAGCACCTCCGCGCCCTTGGACGTCAGCCAGCCGTTGACTACACCCGACGTGCCGAGCACGGCGCTCCAGAGAAAGCCGACCACGAGGGCGCTCAGCACGTGCGGGTAGAACAGCACGACCCGGAAGAACGCGTTCAACCGGGACGCGCCGTTCACCAGCAGCGCGAAACCGAGACCCAGCACGCTGAGCAGCACGGTCCCGACGGCGGCGATCAGCAGGGTCACCCACCCGGCGCGGATCGCCTCCTCGCTGCGCGCGAGGTCGACGTAGTTCTGCAGGCCGACGATCGCCGGGTTCGCGCTGTACCCGTTCCAGTCGGTCAGGCTGAGGTAGATCGACAGGCCGACCGGAACGACGAGCATGACCACGAACAGCAGCAGCGCGGGACCGACCATGCTCGCCGTGGTCAGCCGCTCTCTCACGACTTGGACCCCATCCAGGCGTCGATGCGCTTGGCGACGTCGGCGGCGGACTTGCCGGTGTAAAGGCTCTGGACCGCCTTGTTCCACTCCCCGTTGAAACCTTGCGGCAGGGTGTTCGCGCCGTACCCCTCACCCTGCGCGACGTGCTTCGGCGCCTGGTCGAGGATCTCCTGCACCTGCTGGCCGAGCGGCGTCAGCTTGTCGGTGTAGCCCTTCCGGAAGTTGCCGTCCTGCGCGAGCTGGCTCTCGACGGCCGCCTTGTCGGTGGCGAGGAACTGGACCAGCTTGACCGCGAGGTCGCGCTGCTTCGTCGACTTCAGCACCATGTACGGCATCGCCATCGTGACGCCCTGCGGTCCCGGGTACGGCTGGCCGGCCTCGGTCGGGGCGGGGAACACGCCGAGGTCGAAGGTCGGCTTCTGGCTCTCCGCCGTACGGACGAACCAGCTGCCCATGATGTACATCGCGGACTTGCCGGTCAGGAAGGTGGTCTGCGCGTTGACGTCGTCCAGGCCGAGCGCGTTCTTGTCGACGTACCCGTTCTTGATCCAGGACTCGTAGCGCTGCAGCAGCGGCAGCATGGACTGGCCGACGCCGAGCTGCTTGGAGTTGACTTGCTGGTACCAGTCCGGGTGCTTGGTCGCGATCGACGGGTCGCTGAGCTGCAGCAGCTGCAACCCGGTCACGTAGTCACCGGCGGTCTGCAGCGGGAGGTACCCGGCCGCCTTCAGCTTGCCCATCGCGGTGGTCAGCTCGTCGAGGTCCTTCGGCGGCGTCGTGATGCCGGCCTTCGCGAACGCTTCCTTGTTGTAGAACACCAGCGACTGGGCCTGCTGGCCGACGCCCACGGTGTAGACCTTGCCGTCCAGCGCTGCCTGCTCGGACAACGGCGTGTCCTTGGTCCAGGCCTGGTCGGTGAGCTCGAGCATCTGCGGGGCGAGGGTCTTGTCGGCCATCAGCGTCTCGACCACGTCCGGGGCGTTGCCGGCCGCGAGCAGTTGCGGCAGCGTGTCCTTCACGCCCTGCCCGGTCGGGGCCTCGATCTTGACGTCGACGCCGGGGTTGGCGTCCTCGAACGGCTTGACCAGCTCCTCCCAGTACCCCTTGGTCAGGTTGGGAGTGATGTTCACCAGTATTCGCACCTCGCCGGTGCTGCCACCGGCGGAGCCTTCGTCACTGAAGCCGCCGCCGCAGCCGGCCGCGCCCACCAGGATCGCAACCACAGCCAGCGGGACAAGCTTCCGCCGTATCGAACGAGCCATTTTCCGGGTCCTCCTCGGATCGTCCCGGCGTCGGGGGCGGCCGGGCGTCGTTAGCGATCGACGATGCAGAGAGCTACGCTGAAGTGTCAACGTTTAAACGGCAAAGTGGACACTCTGAGTCGGAAGTCCGTGCCATAAAGGGTTGGCAGATCGTTGTCATCGGGGCCACCATGCAGCCATGCCCGATGCCGGACGTCCCAAGTCGCCGCTGACGCTGTCCGCGGCCGAGCGCGCTGCGCTCACCCACCTCACCGCCGGGAACGGCAGCACCCCGGCGATGCGGTTGCGGGCCCGGATCGTGCTCGCCTGCGCCGAGGGGCAGTCGAACAAGGACGTCGCGGACCTGCTCGCGGTCACCCCCGGCACGGTCGGCAAGTGGCGGCGCCGGTTCCTGCGGATGGGGATGGCCGGCCTGGACGACGGGATGCGCAGCGGCCGGCCGCGGATGGTCGACCGGGTCCGGCTCGGCGCGATCGGCGCCGGATCGATGGCCGATTCCGGACACCCGGTGGCGAGCCCGCTGTCGACCCGTGAGGTCGCGGCCGCTCACGGAGTGTCGCAGTCCACCGTCGCGCGCCGGCGGCGCGAGGAGATCCACCGGCACCGCACCGGCAGCGGTCTCGCGTTGCGTTCGACGCAACCGGCTCCCCCGCCGTCGACGGACACCGAGTTGCTCTCGGACCGCGTCTACGAGGCGATCCGCGGCTGGATACTGTCCGGTGAGCTGGCGCCCGGGATGCGGGTGGTCGAGTCCGAGATCGCCCGCGTCCTCGGCACCAGCCAGACCCCGGCCCGGGAAGCGGTACGCCGGCTGGCCCACGAGGGACTGGTGACGTACCGGCCGCGGCTGGGCAACTTCGTCACCGAGATCTCCCAGGTCGAGGCCCGTGAGGCGCGTGAGGTCCGGGTGCTGCTCGAGACCGCGGCGGCCCGGCGCGCCACCGGCAACGTCCCGGCGGAGGAACTGGACCTGCTGCGGATCGAGGTGCAGCGGATGACCGACGCGGCCGACCACCACGACATCGGCGCCTTCCGCGAGGCCGACCTGCGGTTCCACCGGCAGGTGCTCGCGACCAGCGGCAACTCGATGCTGCTCAAGGTGTGGCGCACGCTCGAGCCGGCGCTGTGGAACCTGCAGGTCGTCTCGAACGCGATGTACGCCGGCGACTGGGGCCTGATGGCGCGCCGCCACCTCGATCTGATCGAGGCGCTGGCCGGCACCGACCCCGAGGACGCGGCCCGCCTGTTCTCGGCCCACGCCCGCGGCGAGAGCTCGATCACCAGACCCGCGAGCCGCCATGACTGATTCGCCGGACCCCCGCCCACCGGCCCCCGCCGCCCCGGATCACCTCGCTCACCTCGATGCCCACGTCCACGTGTGGGACACCTCGCGTCGCTCACTCCCCTGGCTTCCCGCCGGCCATCCCCTCCGCCGGGACTTCTCCCTCGACGACTTCTGTGAAGCCGCCGACGGCTCGCCGGACACCATCCTCGTCCAGGCCGACGCCGACCCGCTCGAAGTCACCGACCTTCTCGACCTCGCCGCGACCACACCCTCCGTCCTCGGCGTCGTCGGCTGGTTCGACCTCCACCGCACCACCTCGTTCCCCGACGACCCGTTGCTCCTCGGCATCCGCTGCCCACCCGCCGACCAGACCGACCCGGACGCGTTCACGGCCCCAGCGTTCGTCCGCGGCGTCCGGGCCGCCACCGAGGCCGGCCTCGCCGTCGACCTGCTCCTCCGCCCATCCGCCCTCACCGGTGCCGCTCGACTCGCCGACGCCGTACCCGGCGCCCGCGTCGTCCTCGATCACCTCGGCAACCCGACCGGGGTCACCGCCGACTGGTCGACCGGCATGAAGGCCCTCGCCGACCACCCGAACGTCACCGTCAAGCTGTCCGGCACCGCCCACCTTCCGACCGGGAACCTCGCCGAACTCGTCGCCGCCGCCCTCGAGCTGTTCGGCAGCGAGCGGTTGATGTTCGGCTCCGACTGGCCCGTGTGCACGCTCTCGAGCACGCGCGCCGAGGTCCTCCGCCGTACCGCTGAACTGCTGCCGGCGGCCGCGCACAACGACGTGTTCCGCGGCGCCGCCGAGCGCACCTACCGCCTCTAGGAGACCGCCCCATGACCGAGTACACCCGACGCCAGGTCCTGCGGACCGCCGGCGCCGCGGCCGGCACCGCCGTCGTCGCCGGCAGCCTCGCCGATCCCCTGACCGCGACCGCCACCGAAGCCGCTGACCTGCAGGTCGGCAGCGACACCAACCCGCTGAAGCTCTGGTACAACCAACCCGCCACCGAGTGGCTGCAGGCGCTTGCCGTCGGCAACGGCCGGCTCGGCGCGATGGTGTACGGCGGGACCGCGACCGAGCAGCTCCAGCTCAACGAGGACTCGATCTGGGCCGGTGGACCACACCAGTACGACGACCCGGCCGGCCGCGAGGCACTCCCGGAGATCCGGCGGCTGATCGCCGAGGAGGACTACCTCGCCGCGCAGATGCTTGCCGACGAGAAGTTCATGGGCCGCCCGACCGAGCAGATGCAGTACCAGCCGGTCGGCGACCTGATGCTGACGTTCCCCGGCATGACCGCGTCCGCGGTCAGGTCGTACCGGCGGGAGCTGGACCTGACCACGGCGACCACCTCGGTGAGCTACGTCGCGGACGGGGTCCGCTACTCGCGGGAGGTGTTCGTCAGCCACCCGGCGCAGGTGCTGGTGATGCGGCTGACCGCCGACCGGGGCGGCGCGATCTCCGTCGACGCGACCTACACGACACCGCAGGCGGCGACAGTCGACCGGTACGACGACCGGACGCTGGCGCTCAATGGGATCAGCGGCGACGCCGAGGGCCTGAAGGGGTCGGTGAAGTTCTGCGCACTCGTCCGGGCGTTCGCCGAGGGCGGGTCGACGAAGGTTGCCGATGGCAAGCTCACGGTCGCCGGCGCGGACGCGGTGACGCTGGTGCTGTCGATCGGGTCGAGCTACCGCAACTACCTCGACGTGAGCGCCGACCAGGTGGCTCGGGCGTCGGAGCGTTTGCCTGCTGCGCGGCCGCCGTACGGGCTGTTGCGGAAAGCGCACGTCGAGGACTACCGACGGCTGTTCGGGCGGCTCGACATCGATCTCGGGACGTCGGACTCGATCGCGCTGCCGACGGACCAGCGGGTGGTCGCGTTCCGGAACGGCGGTGACCCACAGCTCGCCGCGCTGTACTACCAGTTCGGGCGCTACCTGCTCATCTCCAGCTCGCGCAGCCCGGGTCAGCCGGCCAACCTGCAGGGCATCTGGAGCTACAAGATGCTGCCGGAGTGGCAGTCGAAGTTCACGCTGAACATCAACTGCGAGATGAACTACTGGCCGGCCGGTCCGGCGAACCTCGCGGAGTGCTGGGACCCGCTGTTCCAGATGATCGCCGAGCTGGCCGAGTCCGGTGCGCGGACCGCAGAGGTGATGTACGACGCTCCCGGGTGGGTCGCGCACCACAACACGGATGGTTGGCGCGGGACTGCTCCCGTGGACTTCGCGTACTACGGGGTGTGGCCGACCGGTGGGGCCTGGCTGGCGCTGCTGTTCTGGGAGCGGTACGAGTACACCGGCGATCTGGAGATGCTGCGGAAGTACTACCCGGTGCTGCGCGGGTCGGTGGAGTTCTTCCTCGACCAGCTGCAGACGGACGGGCCGACGGGCTATCTGGTGACCAGCCCGTCGCACTCGCCCGAGCTGAAGCACCACGACTACGACAACGAGGGTGTCAGCATCTGCGCGGGTCCGACGATGGACAGCGAGATCCTGCACGATCTGTTCAAGGTGTTCGGGCAGGCGGCTGCGCTGCTGGGCAAGGACGCGGGAATGGCCGCGCAGGTCGCGGAGGCGCGGTCGCGGCTGGCGCCGATCCAGGTCGGGTACCTCGGCCAGATCCAGGAGTGGCTGATCGACTGGGAGGAGGCCGCGCTGGAGACGAGCCGTCACGTGTCGCACCTGTGGGCGCTGTTCCCGAGCGACCAGATCACCCCGCGCCGTACGCCGGAACTCGCCAACGCGGCACGCAAGTCGCTGGAGCTCCGCGGGCCGGCGGTGACGGCCGGGTGGTCGCTCGCCTGGAAGCTCAACATGCGGGCACGGCTGCTCGAGCCGGACAACGCCTACAAGCACCTGACCCAGTTGCTCGCTCCCGGCCGCACCGCCCCGAACCTGTTCGACCTGCACCCGCCCTTCCAGATCGACGGCAACTTCGGCGGCGTCTCCGGCATCACCGAGATGCTCATGCAAAGCCACTCCGGCGAAGTAGCCCTCCTCCCCTGCCTCCCGGCTGCCTTCCCCACCGGCCAGATCCGCGGCCTCCGCTCCCGAGGCGGCTTCGACCTGGACCTCACCTGGACCGACGGCAAGCTGACCCGAGCCCGCATCCACTCCCTCCTCGGCAACCGCCTCCGCCTCCGCACCGGCCTCACCGTAGACGTCAACTCCACCGAAGGCCCCGTAGCCTTCGCCCGCCCCGAACCAGGCGTCGTAGAATTCCGCACCCGCCAAGGAGTCACCTACTCCATCGAGCCCCGCCCATGAGGATGCTCGGCCCTCTGGGGCTGGGCACCGCACCCCTCGCCACGGTTGATCCGGCGTCCGCGCAGGAAGCTGTTGAGGAGGCGTTGGCTGCTGGGATCGGCTACTTCGACACGGCTCCGTTGTATGGGGCTGGGGCTGCTGAGCGGCGGCTTGGGAATGCCTTGCGTTGGGTGGATCGGGAGTCGTTCCGGGTGTCCACCAAGGCTGGGCGGCGGGTGGTCGGCGATCGAGTCGAGTACGACTTCAGTGCGGACGGGATCAAAGCTTCGGTTGCGGAGAGTCTCGCGCGGCTGGGGTTGGATCGGGTTGATGTGGTGCATCTGCATGACCCGGACGATCACGTCGAGCAGGCACTGAACGAGGCGTATCCGGTGCTGGACGAGCTTCGGCGACAAGGCGTGATCGGTGCGATCGGGATCGGGATGAACAGTCCGGCGATCCCGGCGCGGTTCGTCCGGGAGACCGAGATCGACGTCGTGCTGATCGCCGGCCGGTACACACTGCTCGACCGGTCCGCCGCCGACGACCTGCTGACCGCGGCCGCCGAGCGTGGCGTCGCGGTGATCGCCGCAGGGGTGTTCAACTCCGGCATCCTCGCCGACGGCTCCACCTACGACTACCGCCCGGCCGCGCCGGACATCGTGACCAGCGTCGAGCGGCTGGCCAAGGTGTGTGCGTCGTACGACGTCCCACTGAAAGCGGCCGCGATGCGCTTCCCCACAACCCATCCCGCCGTGACCACAGTCCTGATCGGCTGCGCCACTGCGGCCGAGGTCCGCGAGAACGCCGCGCTCTGGCGGCACCCACTGCCTGCCGAACTCTGGACGGCTCTCCAGTAGTACACCGCCCCGAAAGGCTCACCAGATGCTTCGACTGACCCTGCCCCTACTCGCAACCTTACTTGCCGTCGGCACCAGTTCGATCCCGGCCGCCGTCGGCCAGACCGTCGACCAGCCCACCACCGCGTGGCGTGACGGCGCCCTCCGCACCGACCCGGCCGGCCTCGTCTCGCGGTCGGACCTGGTCCAGGAGGGCCCGGCCTGGCGCGCGTACCAGGCGATGCCGCTCGGAAACGGCGTCCTCGGCGCCGGTGTCTGGGCCGAGAAGGGCTTCAGTGCCCAGCTCAACCGCGTCGACACCTTCCCGCAACTCAAGTCCGCCGGGCGCCTCGTCGTACCCGGCCTCCAACCCCTGATGCGCGCCGCCGACTACACCGGCCGGCTCGCGATGTACGACGGCCAGCTCGTGCAACGTGGTGGCGGCATGTCGGCGCGTTCGTACGTCCGCGCCGACGCCGACCAGTTCGTCCTCGAGGTCACCGGCGCCGACCCCGCGAAGACCCAGACCGCGGACCTCAAACTCTGGGAGGGCCGGACGCCGACCGCCACCGCGAGCGGCGCAGTTGCTGCACTGGCCGAGACCTTCCACGACGAAGCCTCGGGCAGCCTCACCGGCGCGGTCGCCGCGTTGACCGCTCGTGCCCGCGACGTCTCGGCGTCCGTGGTCGACCCGCTGACCGTCCGGGTCACCTTCCGCCCCAACGCGGACGGCTCGTTCCGGCTGGTTGTCGGCGTACCGTCGTACAAGGGTGGTGACGTCGCAACGGCCGCGGGTCGTGCGGTCACCGAGAGCCATAGCAATCACCTCGACTGGTGGCACGCGTTCTGGGCGAAGGCCGCGCCGCTGCGGATCACGTCGTCCGACGGCACCGGCGAGTACGTCGAGAACCTGCGGACCTTGCAGCTCTACACGATGGCCGCGTCGATGCGTTCGCCGGTGCCGAGTACGCACGGCGCCGTCGTACGGATGTTCTCGTCGGCCAAGGACCAGGCCGACTGGGCGCAGGACTCGTACTGGCACTTCAACCTGCGGATGCTGATCTCGTCCAACCTGGGCGCGGGCATCGGCGAGTTCAACGCGCCGTACTTCCGCTTCTACCTTGACCGCGCCGCGCTGATGCGGAAGTGGACGCACGACCACTGGTTCAACGCGCAGGGCACGTGCGTGCCGGAGTTCCTGCGGTACGACGGAACCGGCGACGGCTGCGACAACATGTCGGAGCCTGGTTGGGTGAAGCGCATCCTGAGCAGCGGACCGGAGTTGGTGAACAACATCTGGTGGCAGTACCGCTACACCGGCGACAAGGCACTGCTGGATCGCGCGTACCCGTTGATCAAGGAGATCGCGGAGTTCCACCTGGCCGCGCTGACGCCGGGCGACGACGGATACCTGCACCTGGAACATGTCAACGCGCTCGAGGTGCAGTGGGACACCAACGACCCGGCGCCCGACCTCGCCGCGATGCGGGTGATCTTCCCGATCGTCGCGGACCTCGCCCAGTCGCGTGGCGACACCGCGTTCGCTGGGCAGTTGCGTGCCGCGGCGGCGAAGCTGCCGCCGTTCCGGACTGTGCAGCGGGGTGGTGAGGAGGTGCTGGCGTGGTCCGGCACCGACGAGGAGGCCCACAACACGCAGAACCCGGAGATGGAGGTGCTGTGGCCGTGGGGCCTTTTCGACGAGACCTCCGAGCTGATGCAGGCGACGTACCGGCAACGCGTCTACCCGCAGGACAAGGACTGGGGTATGGACACCACCTGGGCCGCCCGTCTCGGCCTGGCCGACGAGGTGAAGCGGCTGATGCTGAAGGGGATCCAGGACTTCCAGATCTTCCCGAACGGCTTCACCGTGCACCGGACCGGCCGCGAACCCGTCCGCCAGCAGAGCTTCTACAACGAGTGGGGCGGCGTGCTGACGACCGGCCTGCAGGAGGCTCTGGTCCAGTCGTATGACGGTGTCGTGCACGTCGCCCCGGCCTGGCCGGGCGACTGGGACGTGGCTGGGTCGGTGCAGATCGAGGGCGGTCACCGGATCAGCACTGAGGTCAAGGACGGCGTGGTGAGTCTGGTCGGCATCCAGGCCGGCAATCGCGAGTCGCTGCGCGTCCGGAACCCGTGGCCGGGTCAAGAGCTGCGGGTGATCGACTCCCACGGGCGGACTGTGGTCGGCGCTACGTCGGACGAGATCGTCACGGTGGATGTGCAGGCGAACCACTCGTACGTGGTCGAGCGGGTCGCCGTACCGCTGTCTTCGTTCAAGCACGAGCCGCTCACCGGGCAGCCGGCGTCGGCCGTGAAGACGGTTGGCACGCGGATGCTCGGCGTACCTGCCAGTGAGCCGCCGATGTTGAGTGATCTGGTCAGCGTGCGGAAGCCGGACAAGCTGTCGAACCTCGTGAAGGCGCAGCCGGGCGCGGAGATCTACGTCGATCGCAGCTACAAGATCACCGACCTGCCGGCGCAGCTGACCGGCCAGGCGATGGTCCCGGGCTCCAACGACGACTCCAAGGCCACCGGTCCGGCCGACTACATCACGCTCGACCTGACCGGACCGGCCACGGTCTACGTCGCCTACGACCCACGCGGCGAGAACGACTGGTGGCCGTCCTGGCTCAGCAGTTTCACCCGCACCGGAGAAACCGTCGGCACCACAGACCAGCGCCTACTCCTCTTCAAACGCGACGTCCCAGCCGGCCAACTCGCCCTAGGCGCCAACTCAGGCATCGAAGGCAAGGGCAACTCCAGCTACATCACCTTCGTAACCCCCCGCTGAAATGTTCAACCACGAACCCGACAACTACAACTGCCCGTTCTGCCTGCTGGCGGCGGGCGGCGAAGACGATCTGACCAAGCAGCACGACGTCGTACTGCGCACCGACCGGGCGCTCGCATTCGTCGCATCCCGGTGGTGGCCGAACAACCGCGGGCATGTGCTGGTGGTGCCGACTGGGCATCACGAGAACCTGTATGACCTTCCGGCGGAGTACGGGCATGCTGTGCATGACCTTGTGCGGGAGGTGGCGGTTGCTATCCGGCACACGTACGACTGTGCAGGTGTCTCCACTCGGCAGCACAACGAGCCGGCTGGGTATCAGGATGCTTGGCACTATCACGTGCATGTATTTCCGCGGTATGTCGGGGATGAGTTGTACGGCACACGGCACCTGGCGGAGCCCGCAACTGCTGCGGAGCGGGCTCCGTATGTGCGGCGGTTGAGGGAGTTCTTCAGGTAGTGGGTTCGGCTACGAGGATTCGGGGGTGCTGCCCGGCGATTGCGACGTCGTACACGTCGAGGACTCGCCAGGCGGCATCCCCGATCAGCTTTGTGGACTGGTCGGGGTTGAGGATCGTGACGACGCGGGCGGCGTGGGTCCGGCGCCATTGGCGCAGGTACGGCGTGAGGTTGCCGATGGCAACGCGGACGTCCCAGGGCGGGTTGGTGATGATCCGGTCGACGGTCTGACGGAGGTCTCCTGCGTCGGCGGTCCGCAACTGGATCGAGCCTTGGCTATTCTGCCGGGCAGCCGCGATCGCAGCCGGCTTGCGATCAGAGCCCAGGTACGTCGCTTCCGGCATGATCGCGTGCGCCTCGAGGAGCAGAGTGCCCGCGCCGCAGAATGGATCCAGCACCCGATGACCAGGTCCGATCCGAGCGAGCCTCGCCATCGCGGCGGCGACCGGTGGGTGCAGGCTGCCGGTCACCGTCTGCCGGCGCCAGGCACGCCGATGCAGAGGTACGTCGAACGGTCGGACGCCGACCCACATCGTCGTACCGTCGAGGACCACTCGCCAGTCGGTGCGGTCGGCGGGCGGAATGCCGGTGCGGCGGGAGTGATACGTGCCGCCGGACAGCTCGTGTAGCAAGTCGCCGACGAGGTCTTCGACGTCGTACCTGGTGAAGTTGCGTTGGCCGGCAAAGGACGCGCTTACCGCAAAGTCGCCGGAGCAAGGTTGTAGACGGACACCGCGCATGGCGGCGGTGAGGGCCGGCCTGACCCGCCCTGGGTCAGGTACGGCGGCCTGGATCAGAAAGAGGTCGTCGGCCAGGCGGGGCGGGGTGGTGACGATGGTTGCGGCGGTGGGTTCGACGATGAGTTGTCGTTTGGACAGGTCGATCACGCGGTGCCGGGCCTCGGTCAGCTCGGCGGCGGCCAGGCGTTCCAAGCCGGTGACAGTGCGCACCAGCACCAGCGGTTGGTTGCCGAGGCTGAGGGCTCGGGTGATCGACTCTGCCGCGCCGAGGCGCGCAGAGCACATGGTGGGGTCTCCCGGTCAGCGGTCGGGAGCGCTCGGCTGAGCTGCTCCCGCATCGCCGGCCTCGGGCAGAGCCGCGCAAGGGCCAGCGGGAGGCTAGCCCACGAGGTAGAACATGCTCATGGCGCCGATGATGGCACAGCCGTCCCGCCCTGCCCACCGAATTCCCGGAAGGTCAGCGTGAAGCTGTACTCGGCAACCTCCAGCGTGTGCTGAGGTGTCGCGGGCGGACCGCAGGACGCGCTGCCGAGCCCGTTCTGGGCCAGGTCCAGGTTGAGGTACACGCGGTCGCGCGGGACGAGGTCGGCGCGATGCCGGGCGCGTTCCAGGTCCTCGGTCGTCCACCGGCGAGCCGTCAGCTGGAAGTGCGGCGCGCCTTCGACGCGCAACCCGTTGCCCTCGGCATCGGTCAGCTCCGCCCAGCGGACGTCGGTCCGCGACCCGTTCTCCTGCGGTACGACGTACGGCGTCTGGAACTCGTCGACCGTGCACTCGTACCGCCCGACCCGGGCCGCCGTACGACTGTCGGCGTACGCCTCACCCGGCCCGCCGCCGAACCACCTCACGTTCCCGATGCTCCCCGGCATCGTCATCCGCACACCGACCCGCGGCCAACTCCCACACCGCGGCGTGATCGCCGTACCCTCCCACTCGCCCTCAGGCTTCACGTCCACCCTCAACTGCAGCCCGTCGGTTGTAGCCGTCCACCGGTACGTCGCCCGCACCCCAAGCCCAAGCCCGTCAGGCGCAACCCTCGTGTGCACGACGAGTTCCCGCTCCCCCACCTCGACCTGATCCACCCGATGCTCCAGCCGATCCAACCCGGCCGCCCGCCACTCGGTCACCACAGCGTTGTTCCCACCCTGCCCGCTGTCGTTATCCGTCGGCGCCCGCCACAAGTCGAGGCGCGGCCCCTCAACCGGCACCCCGAACAACCGCACCAGCCGCCCGGACCGCCGATCAAACTCCCCACCCCCAACCACAACCCGCTCCCCCACCCGCCCAACCGGCACCTGTTCCGCCGGCAGATCCCCAACCGACACCCCCGACTGCACCTCAGCCGCCGCTCGGTCCTTGACCGGCTCACCCGGCTGGAGTTCGGCCGCCGGATCCCCGACCGGCACACCTGACTGCACGTCAGCCACCGACTGCCCCGCTGCACACGGCAACCGGAACTGCGCCCACGCAACCTCGTGCCCGGCAGCAGCCCACGGCTCGTCCTTCGCGAGCACCGCCCGAACCGTCAACCACCGCTCACCAGCAGCTGAGGTGAGCTCAAGCCGATCCCCCGCAACCACCGCACCCCCAGCCGCCACCGGCGACACCTCCCCCGCCGCAGCCCTGGCCCCCACCGGCGTGAGCCCGCCGACCGGAGGGGCGACCCCGCCCACTGGTGACGACACCTCCACCGTGGCTCCTGCCGCGACGGTCAGCACCTGCAGGCGACCGGAGCGCACCTCGATCCCGTCGACCTCCTCCGTCCACAGGAACTCCAGGTGGTCCAGCGTCCCGAAGGTCTGGCGATTGTTGACAATCAAGTTGTCGGCAAGAGTGATGTTGACCGGCTCGATCGTCTTCTTGTACTCGAGCAACCCCGGCGACGGCGTCCGGTCGGGGAAGAGGAGTCCGTCGATGCAGAAGTTCGAGCCGTGGACGCGTTCGCCGAAGTCACCGCCGTACACGTAGTCCGTTGCGCCTGGCAACAGTAGGCCGTGGTCGATCCACTCCCAGACGAAGCCGCCCTGCAGCCGCGGATACCGTTCCAGCATCCGTTGGTAGTCCGCCAGCCCGCCGGGCCCGTTGCCCATCGCGTGTGCGTACTCGGCGAGGATGAACGGCAACCCCCGCCGCCGCTCCTCCAACGCAGGCTCGTCAACCACCACATCCTCGGTCCGGGTCCCGATCCGCTCCAGCTCGTCCAGCGACGTGTACATCAAGCTGTAGAAGTCGGAGAACTCGTAGCTGCGGTCCCGCTCGTAGAACAGCGCCCGACTCGGATCACGCTCCCGGGTCCACTCCGCCAGTGCGCCGAAGTTGCGCCCGCGGTGGCTCTCGTTGGCGAGCGACCAGATGACGACGCTCGGATGGTTCTTGTCCCGCTCGACCATCCGGCGCATCCGGTCCAGCATCATCGGCGCCCAGTCCGGGTCGTCGGCGGGGTTCCCGCGCCAGTCGGTGTAGATGAACCCGTGCGTCTCGATGTCGCACTCGTCGATCACCCACAGCCCGAGCTCGTCGCACAGGTCGAGGAACGCCGGGTGCGGCGGGTAGTGCGCCGTACGGACCGCATTGATGTTGTGCTGCTTCATCAGCACCAGGTCCTGCCGCATCGTCTCCAAGCTGACGGCCCGGCCCCGGCGCGGGTCGTGCTCGTGCCGGTTCACACCGCGGAAGAACAGCGGCCGCCCGTTCACGGTCAGCAGCCCGTCGACGAGAGCGACCGTCCGGAAGCCGATCCGTACGTCGACCACCTCCCCGCCGGCCACGACCTGAGCGTCGTACAACCGCGGCACCTCGGCCGACCACGGCTCCACGCTCGGGACACTCACCGTCTCGCCCGACGCCAGGTCCAGCCCGAGCTCAGGCACGAGGACCCGCGCAGTCGGCGGATCGACGTCCACCCGCAACGTCCCCGCACCGGTCACATGGTCGTAGTCCGCATGCAGGAACACGTCCTCGACCACCGGCTCGGCCAGCAACGTCACATCCCGGAAGATGCCCGGCAACCACCACATGTCCTGGTCCTCGAGGTAACTCCCCGACGACCATTGGTGCACCCGCACCGACAGCTCGTTCCGGCCCGGACGCAGTACGACGCCGACGTCGAACTCACTCGGCAACCGGCTCCCCTTCGCCGTCCCGACCTCGACGCCGTTCACCCACACCTTGAAGCACGAGTCCACACCCTCGAACCGCAGAACGCCGCCAGCCCACCCCTCCGGCAGCTCGAAGGTACGGCGGTAGTCGCCGGTCGGATTGACGTCCGGCGTCCGCGGCGGGTCGATCGGGAACGGGAACGCGGTGTTCGTGTACCGCGGCCGGTCGTACCCCTGCAGCACCCAGTGCCCCGGCACCTCGACCTCGTCCCAACCGTCGTCCACGAAGTCCGCGGCCGGATCCGTCGAGAACCTGAACTGCCAAAGACCGTTGAGACTCAGCCGTGGACGGGACGACCGCAACCACGCCCGCGGCGCACGCATCCCGGTCCCCGGCCGCAAATCCGACCAGTACGCCGTCATGCCAGCTCCTCCCGCACCACGCGCACACCACGCGCCGCCAACTCGAACCGATCCCCGGCCACCTCAACGCACACAGCTGAGCCGGACCAGTTGTGCACGAACCACAGCCGCTCGCCCGCCGGATTCACCGCCGACAAGGCAGTCACCGACTCCGGCAGCCCCGGCCACACTGGCTCGGCCACCCGCTTGAACACAGCACGAGCCAACGCGTGATCAGGAACCGTGCCGACCACAGTCACCCGTCCGTCACCGAACGACCTGCTGGTCACCACCGGCCGCTGCCCGCCGCCGGGATGCTCGAACGACGCCAGCACCTCGGCGTCGTCCACGATCAACCGCTCGGCCCACCGAGTCGCGTGCCCGTCAAGCCCGGTCACAGCGAGGTCGTCGAGCAGGTTCTCGTACTCGAGGTAATGCACCCCAGCCGCCTCACGCAGTCGTCCCGGCGCCACCTCCGCCCGCACTCGCGCCTCCGGATCCGCATACCCCGTCCGCGGCCCCACGACCAGATGACCGCCGGCCCGCGCATACGCAACTAGCAAGTCCAGTTGAGCATCGGACGCGATGTACAGAGCAGCAACAACCAGCACCGGCACCCGAGACGCCAGCTCAACCGGGTCGTCCCCAAGGCGCTCCACGGGCAGCACGCCCGGCCGCAGCCCAGCATCGAGTACGCCGGTGTAGAAGGCCGTCACGATAGTCCGGTACGACGACTTGTCCGGCACCCCACCCGGATGCGCCAGCGGCGGCTGGCACTGCAACGCCCAGTCGCTGTCCGTCGACCACACGATCGCCACGTCGACATCTGGTCGCAGGTCGACCACCGACGAGCCGACCTCGGCCAACTCGGCTCCGATCGCCGCGATCTCGTCGTACACGCGTCCCGGCTGCAGGCTGTGGCCGAGGATGCCGCCCCAGAAGGTTTCCGCGCCGTGGTGGATCGAGTGCCAGTGCCAGTACTGCACCATCCGGGCGCCGCGGGCCACCATCGCCCAGGCGAGTTGCCGGAGCTGGCCGTCGTACGGCGGATGGTTCAGCTGGGAGCCGCCGATCGAGGTCGCGTTGGTCTCGGTGATCAGGAACGGCTCGCCGCGGGAGCCGTAGACGCGGTCCGCCGCGAGGTAGAGCTCGGCGACGCTGCGCCCGATCCAGCCGACCTCGAACCGCGGCGGCCGGGCCGGCCGTTCGAGCCCGTCCTGGACGTGCACGTAAAGGTTGCCCGCCGCAACATCCATCCGGGAGCTCAGGTCCACGTCGGCAACGGCGGCGCGGTCGTAGGCCAGGCACGTCGTCACGAACTGGTCGCCGCGGCGAAGCTCGCGGACGAGGTCGGCCTGCCAGCCGATGAAGTCAGTCGTCCGCGCAGCCTGAAAGCGGCGCCAGGCCAGGTCGTACGACGGGGTGCTGTTGCCGTCCGGCCGCCACAGCTCGGACCAGTCGCTCAGTCGATGCGACCAGTACGTCAGGCCCCAGGCCTCGTTGAGCGTGTCGACATCGCCGTACTTCTCCTGCAGGTGGGCGACGAAGGCCTGGAACGTGCTCTCGTTGTGCGGAAGCAGCAGACCCGGCTCGTTGTCGACCTGGTAGCCGATGATCGCCGGATGGTCGCGGTGGTGCTCGACGATCCGCCGGATCACCCGCTCCGCGTGGAACAGGAACGCCGGCTGGTGGTAGTCCACCTCCTGCCGCACGCCCCACGGCACCCGCTCGCCGGTACGACGCTCAGCGGCGATCTCCGGATGCACCCGCTGCAACCAGGGCGGCACGGCGTACGTCGGCGTCCCGAGCACGACCCCGATCCCCCGGGCCGCCGCCCCATCCAGCACCGGGCGGACCCACTCGAGGTCGAACACCCCGTCCCGCGGTTCCCAGGTCGACCACACCGACTCCCCAACCCGGATCGCGGTGATCCCGGCCGCGACCATCAGATCGAGGTCGACCTCGACCCGATCGCCCAGTTCCCGCGGCAGGTACTCCGGATAGTAGGCCGTCCCCAACACAACCCGTGGCGGCAGCATGCACAGAAGCTAACCCAGGTCTGCATGCCAGTGCAATCGTTTGCATGCGTGGTTTTCAGCGCACGGCTCAGGTGGGGCGGATGCGGACGCGGCGGCGAGCCGGGCCCGTGCTCGCGCGGAGCACCAGCTCCGGCGTCAAGAGATCGGGTTGCGGCCAGTCGTCACCTGACAGGCGGGCGGAGAGTTGCTGCCACGCGAGCTCGCCCAGCCGGGCGCGGTCGTTGCGAAGCGAGGTGAGGGGCGGGCGAGCATAGGCGGCGATCGGGATGTCGTCGTAGGAGGCGACCGAGAGCTCGGTGGGGACTTCCACGTCGTTGTCGTGCAACCAGCTGAGCAGGCCGACGCCGACGAGGTCGTTGAACGTGATCACGGCGGTCGCGCGGCTCCGCAGCACGGTTGGGCCGGCGTCGTAGCCGTGGTGTCCGGCCCAGCCACCCTCGATCTCGTCCAGCGTGACGTCGAGGGATCTCGCCGTACGGCGCAACGTCCGCCGGCGCTCACCGTCCGACCAGGACGTCGCCGGACCGCCGACGTACAAGACCCGGCGGTGGCCTAGACCGGTGAGGTGCTCGAGCAGCAGGCGACTCGCGGCGCGGTAGTCGATCGCGACCACACCGGCGTTCTTGACCGTCCGGTTGATGCACACGACCGGCACCGGCAGCCCGAGCGCCTGCTCCAGACCGGCCCGCGTGAGCCGCGAACTGCACAGCACCAGCGCGCCGGAGTGGTCCACGAGCTCCTCGACGAGTCGCAACTCCTCGGCCGGATCCTCGCTGCTCTCCCCGATCAGCAGCCGGTAACCCCCGGCCCGGGCGGCGGCCGCCAAACCCTTCAGCACCTCGGAGAAGAACGGGTTCGCCAGGTCCGGCACGGTCACCCCGACCGTCAGCGGCCGCCCCAGCTTGAACTCCTGGGCCCGCTTGTCGGCGCGGTAACCGAGCTCGCCGGCCACCGCGCGCACGTGCGCGACCACCTCGGGTGAGATCAGGTCGGAGCCGTTCAGCGCCCGGGACACCGTCGACACCGACGTGCCCGCCTCGCGCGCCACGTCGATCAGCCGAACCCGCTCCGCCACGCTCGCCTCTCGCCTCCTGCTCGACCGAGCCGCTGCTCGACCGAGCCGCTGGTCAGGCGGGGCGCCGTCACCCCACCTGCGTTCCTCCGACCCACACGTTCCGGATCGTCACGTCGTCGGCGTACTGTACGACAGCTTCCGCCGCGACCACGTCGAACCGGCTGTTGGTGACCGCGACGGAACGAATCCGCCGGGTCTCTGCTCCCAGCATGCGATATGCCCGTTCGGCCCGCGCCACCCGGACCCGGTCGAACCGGATGTCGCGCACGTCGGGGAACAGCGACTGGTTGCCACCTCCCATGTAGCTGAAGGTGATCTCGAGTGGACGATACATCCACGCCTGCGAGTCGACGTCGTGGACGTTGATGTTGCGCACATACCCGCCCCGGGTCGAGGTCGACTTCACGCACAGCACCCACTGCATCCATGCCTCGTCCGCGGCCGGGTCCGGCGGCATGTGGAGCCGCTGCACCCAGACATCCTCGACGCCGCCGCTCATCTCGCTGCCGACCGCGACCGCGGCGCCTCCGCTGACGAAGGTGCAGTCCTCGACGATGATCCCGCGCGACGGCAGGCCGAGCCGGCGGCCGTCGGCGTCCCGCCCGGACTTGATCGCGATGCAGTCGTCGTGCGTCTTGAAGGTGCAGTCCCGGATCAGCACGTCGGTGCAGGACTCCGGGTTGCAGCCGTCGCCGTTCGGGCCGAGGTTGTCGACGGTGACGCCCTGGACGGTCACGTTGCTGCACTCGAGCGGGTGGATCGTCCACATCGGCGAGTTCCGCACGGTCACACCTTCGATCAGGACGTTCGTGCAGCGGAAGGGCTGGACGAAGCTCGGCCGCAGGTAGTGACCGGCGCCGAAGACACGCTGGTCGACCGGGACCTGCTCGTTGTTCATCCGCTCGAGCTCGCCCCAGTCGGCCCGCTGGTTCGGCAGGCCGGGCCGCCACCCGTACTGACCACTGCCGATCCAGTACCACCAGTGCTCGTTGTCGCCGGCTCCGTCCAGCGTCCCGCGACCGGTGATCGCGATGTCGGTCTGCCCCTCGGCGCGAATCAGGGACGAGTAGTTGTAGACCTCCACAGCCTGCCAGCGAGTACGGACTACCGGCAGATAGTCGGCCGGGTCGGTGCTGAACCGGAGCGTCGCGCCTTCCTTCAGGTGCAGGTCGACCTTGCTGAGCAACTGGATCGCCCCGGTGTTCCAGACGCCGGGCGGTACGACGACATGGCCGCCGCCGGAGTCGTGGCAGGCACGGATCGCCCGGGCGATGCCGGCGGTCGCGTTCTCCGGCGTGGCGCCGTACGCGGTGATCGGGAACCAGGCGTCCCGGAAGCGCGGCGGCCGGATCCTGGACCGCACCGACCACTCGCGGTCGCTGGTCGCCGCGGCGGGCAGCTGGGAACTCATGCCTGCGGCAACGACCCCACCGAGACCGAGCTGTACACCGAGTCCGAGGATGCGACGACGGCTGTGATGCATGGGCGGGCACCTTCCGGTCGACTGCACGGGTAAACCTTTGCACGCAAGTATCCAAGAGATTGCGGCCCGGTCAAGACTTCGTCGCGCCGAGCCGTTGACACCTCGGGCGGACCCGGGCACGATCGGTTGCAATCGTTTGCACCCGCAGGAGGTCGCCCATGTCCGAACAGCTCCGTCGACGCACCCTGTTGCTGACTGGAGGAGCGCTCGCGACCGCCGCGTTCACAGGCGGCGGCACCGCCCCGGCCGCCGCCTCGACCGGTCCCGCAGGTCTGGACGAGGCCGCCGCGGACGCGCAGATCCAGCGCATCCTGTGCCGGATCCTCCCGCCAAGCTTCCCGGACCGCTGGTTCGACATCACCACGTTCGGCGCGGTCGGCGACGACGCGACGGACTGTACGGCGGCGATCCGGGCCGCGATCCAGGCGTGTCACCGGTCCGGCGGCGGCCACGTCGTCGTACCGGCGGGTGATTTCCGGACCGGCGCCGTCCATCTGCTGAGCAACGTCGACCTGCATCTGCAGGAAGGGTCGAGGCTCGCGTTCAGCCAGGACCCGGCGGCGTACCTGCCGGTGGTGCCGACGCGGTACGAAGGCACCGAATGCTACAACTACTCCCCCTTCGTCTACGCCTACCAGCAGCGCAACATTGCGGTCACGGGTTCCGGCGTACTCGACGGCCGGGCGGACGCGACGCACTGGTGGGACTGGACCGGCGGCCCGCCGCCGAACGAGGGTCCGGACAAGACCCTGCTGCTGACGATGGCCGCGGACGGTGTCCCGGTCGAGCAGCGCGTGTTCGGCGACGGCCACTACCTGCGCCCCAACCTGCTGCAGTTCAACCGCTGCCAGAACATCCTGCTCGACGGCATCACGGTCAAGGACTCGCCGATGTGGAACATCCACCCGGTGCTGTGCCGCAACGTCACCATCCGGGACGTGACCGTGGACAGCCCGCACGGCCCGAACAACGACGGCATCGACCCGGAGTCCTGCACCGACGTCCTGATCGAGCGGTGCACGATCTCCACCGGTGACGACTGCATCGCGTTCAAGGCCGGCAAGGACGCGGACGGCCGCCGGGTGAACGTCCCGACCCGGTACGCCGTTGTCCGCGACTGCGAGATGGCGGACGGAAACGGCGGTGTGACGGCCGGCAGCGAGACGACCGGCGGGGTCATGGACATCTACGTCCGGGACTGCAAGATGAGCAGCCCGCGGCTGGAGCGCGCGATCCGGATCAAGAGCAACCCGCAGCGCGGCGGCACGATCGCGAACATCGACGTACGGCGGGTGACCGTCGGGCAGGCCGCGGACGCGGTGATCGAGATCGTCCTCAACTACGCGAACGTGATCACCGGCGCCTACCCGCCGGACGTGCACGGCATCACCATCAGCCAGCTGACCGCAGCCGCCGCGCCGCGCGCGCTGAACCTGCTCGGCCTGGTCGACGACCCGCTCCGCGACATCCGGCTGCACGCCTGCCGGTTCGACCAGATGGAGGAGGAGAACTCGATCCAGTACGTCGAGAACCTCCAGCTCGACCAGGTCTGGATCAACGGCGTCCGGGTCGACAACTGATGGGCTGGGAGTACGCCGACCAGATCCTCGCCGACGTCCGGCCGCCGACCTTCCCGGACGCCGACTTCCCGATCACGGCGTACGGCGCGATCGCTGACGGCCGGACCGACGCGACGAAGGCGATCCGGGCCGCGATCGAGGCGTGTCACGCGGCCGGCGGCGGCCGCGTGGTCGTCCCCGAGGGAACGTTCCTGACCGGCGCCGTCCACCTGAAGTCCCACGTCAACCTGCACGTCGCCGGGACGCTGCTGTTCAGCACGGATCCCGCCGACTACCTGCCGATCGTGAAAACCCGGTACGAGGGCCTGGAGGTGCTCAACTACTCGCCGTTCATCTACGCGCACGGCTGCACCGGCATCGCGATCACCGGCTCCGGCACGCTCGACGGGCAGGCGGACTGGGACAACTGGTGGGGCTGGTTCCACGAGTGCGACGAGGACTTCGCGAACCTGCGGGCGCAGAGCGCGTTCGGCGTACCGCTCCAGGAGCGGGTCTACGGGCCTGGGTACCACCTGCGGTCGAGCTTCATCCAGCCGTTCGAGTGCACGAACGTGCTGATCGAGGGCGTGACGATCGTTCGATCGCCGTTCTGGGAGGTCCATCCGGTGCTCTGCCGGAACGTGACCGTGCAGAACGTCGTCGTCGACACCCAGGGCCCGAACAACGACGGGGTCGACGTGGAGTCGTGCCGGTCGGTGGTGATCCGCGGCTGCACGTTCGACGCCGGCGACGACTGCATCGCGATCAAGTCCGGCCGCGAGGCGGACGGCCTGATGGTGAACGTGCCGTCCGAGGACATCCTGATCGAGGACTGCGTGATGCGGGTGAAGTACGGCGCGATCACGCTCGGCTCGGACATGACCGGCGGCGTCCGCAACGTGTTCGCCCGCAACTGCACGATCGGCGGGCCGGCGCTGTACTTCGGGCTGTACATCAAGACCAACTCGATCCGCGGCGGTTTCGCCGAGAACATCTACCTGCGCGACATCGCCATCTCGAACCTGCTGAAGGAAGTCGTCCAGTGCAACTTCCTCCGCGGTGAGGGCGACACCGGGCCGCTGACGCCGACGGTGCGCAACGTCGAGCTCCGCGACATCACCGTCCAGCACGCCCGCAACGCGTTGATGCTGCGCGGCTACCGGCGCTCCCCCATCCAGGACTTCCGGCTGGTCGACTGCGACTTCACCGTCGACGCCCCGAGCACCGTGCAGCACGCCGCCCTCACCTTCGACAACGTCACCGTGAACACCCACCCGATCACGGACGTCCACCAACTGCGCTGATCAGGGCAGGTGGGCGCAGTTCACGTCCAGGTCCCAGAGGATGACCGACAGCGCGTAGGGGCTGATTGTGTGGTCCCCGTGGGTGGCGTCCTCGAGGATCTCCCAGTGCCCGTTGGTTTCGTTGCTGACGGCATCGTTCCCGATCAGGGTGATCCGGTGCCGTACAGCGGCCTCGTACGACCGGTGGCCGACCCCGTTGAAGCAGCAGTCGTCGAACCGGTTGAGGATCTGCAGCTGCCGGCGGTGCGGCCCGACCGAGCCCAGCGCGTAGATGTCCGGGAAGTCGGCGAGCCCGTAGAACCCAGGCTGCTTGTCCGCCCGCTGCTCCCAGTCGCCGCGGGTCGGGCTCGGCTTCGGCGACCCCGGCCGGACGAAGAACGGCAGCGAGCCGGCCGTCGGGTAGGACCGGGTGATCCGCGGATCCAGCGCCGGGTAGATCGTGGTCGCCCAGCCACCGCCGGACAGGCCGATCATCTGCACCGACGACGGCCGGTACGTCTCCTGCACGTGGTTCATCGCCACCGCGAGCGGCTCCAGGAACAGCGCCAGCGGTGAGTACGACGCGGACTCCCACAGGTTGAGGTCGTTGTGCGACGGCTGCTGCTGGACGTTCGGGTCGACCGGGTCCTGCAGGGTCTTCGGGTTCCAGTGGTAGAACGGCATCGCGAACAGCAGTACGACGTACCCGTGGTCCAGCAGTCCCTGCGTGACCCGCTGCAAGGTGTCGAGCGGTTCACCGTGGCCGTTGTGGTAGAACGCAACCCGGCGGTGAGTACGGTGTACTGGCTCCACCACGAAGGCGGTCGCGACGTAGCCGAAGGGCATGGCGATCTCGAGCCGGTCGTAACGCCGTACGCCGGTGAACGCCGGCAACTCGGCCGGCGTCTCGACGTCACGCCGTACCGTCGGAAGGCCGGTCGGCAGGGTGCCCGTGTCCTTCCACACCTGTGCAACCAGCTGTGGACGCAGGGCGTCCGCGTCGGCGGCCGTGTGGATCTTCATCAGGTCCTCGACGTCGACGCCGACGACCACCTGGGGCAGCGTCTTGTACGCCGCGCTGTGCTCGGCGGCGATCGCGGCGTTCACCGGAGCGACGGGCCGTGGCGCCGGATGCGGGCGTTCGCCGGTCGGAGTCGGCTCCGCTGATGCCTGGGCGGGCCAGCCGGTCGCGGCGGTCGCGGCCAGCGCGCCGCCGAGGACGGTCCTGCGATTGATCATGAGGGGTTCACCTTTCGGGGCGGGGGACGACCGGCTGCCAGCCGCCGAACACGTTCGACGGGTCGCGCAGCCAGGCCGCCTCGTCGGCACTGAGTTGCCTGGAGCACGCAAGTCGCGCACTGGTGTCGAGGGGCCGGCCGGACAGGTCGGTGCTGCGGTACTCCCAGAACCGGACCTGGCCGGCAGCCGCGCAGTCGTTGGGGTTGGTGATCTGGAAGCCCTGCTTCTTCACATGGGCGTCCATCGCGGAGTCGATGAACACGACCTGGCTGGTCGGGAACCGGTTCAGCTCCACCCGGCCGAGGAACACGCTGTCGTCGGGCGCGTCCGGACCGCGGGTCAGCCGCACGTTCACGAAGATGTTGCCCGGGCCGTTGTCGCTGTTGCGGACCTGGTTGTAGTAGCCCTCGTGCAGCGCCTTCAGCTCGGAGCCCCGGACGAAGACGCCGCCGGTCCCCCAGACGAAGTCGACGTCACCTTCGACGTAGCTGTCGGTCACGAAGCCCTTGCCCTGCAGCCGCAGGCTGTCCTGGAACCCGAGGATCCGGACCCGGGCGAGCACGATCCGCTCGCCGTTCCCCCGGAACGCCTCGGCCTGGGAGCCGCGGTACGGCGTCAGGTTCTGCACGGTCGCGTCGGCCAGGCTGAAGTCGTCGGCGTCCACGCCGAACGCGGCCCGCCAGCAGTTGAACCGGTCCGGCTGGGCGAGCACCCGGCGCGGGCAGTACGCCTGCTCGATCGGGACGTTCGCCATCGCGTAGTCGCCGTTCAGCAGGTTGTTGTTCGGGTAGCCGATGACCGTGCGGCCGGCGCCGGACCCGACGATCGTGATGCCGGGCTTGGTCTGCGCGACGTAGATCAGCTCGCGGTACAGCCCCGGCGCGACGTCGATCCGGGACTTGTTGCCGTCCGCGACGAAGTCGATCGCGGCCTGTACCGTGCAGAAGTCACCCTTCGGACCGACCTGGAGCCTGCTGTCCAACGCCGGGTCGTGCTGGGTCCGGAACATCCATTTGTCGATTCCGGGGTGGCCGGCGACGAACCCGGGATCGACGGTGACGTAGTACACCTGTCCGGGCTCCAGCCGCTGATGGGGATGGATCGAGACCGTCCGGCCGTCGACCGTGACCGCCTCGTACATCCACGTATGCAGTTGGCCGTAGTCCGAACGGGCACCGCCGACGAAGCGCTGGTACGACGTGAGGTCGGCGAGATCGATCGTGTCGACGACTTCGCCGCCGGCTCGGTGGATCCGAAGCTTTCCTTGGACACCGAGTCGCACCGGTCCCTGGAAGGTCATGCGGAGGGCGGTGTCGGAGCAGGTCGCGTCCGCCGTGCCTTGCGGTGACAGGACGGGCGTGCTCGTGCTCTCGGTCCGCCAGCCGGTCAGTCGCTGGAGGACCTTGGTCAGCTTGGCCGCCGCGGACTGGTGACCCTTGATGTTGGGGTGGGTGCTGCCGTTGTAGTCGTCCGAGCCGAGCCAGCCGGTGGTGTCGACGTACACGATCCTTCGGTCGTTCGTCGCGGCGACGGCCTGCGCGATGTCTGCGGCGTGGGTGGCGTTGAACGGACGCAGGGCGAGGATCAGGCTGTGTGGGTTCGCGGCCCGGATCTGCTCGAGGTAGGCGCCGTACCTGGGGGTGAACTCGCTACTCGGGTACGGCGCGTCGTTGGTGCCGAAGTTGACCACGATCGCCCCGGGGTCGAAGGGCGTCGCCGGGAAACCGGCCAGGTTCCAGCCGAACGACTCCGACGCCGTACCGACGTTGCCGTGGCCGGGCTGAATGATGCCCTGCTTGCCGAAGCCGACCTGGTTCGTGTCGGCGCCGAACGCCTTGCCGACCAGGTGCGGGTAGGCCTTGGTGCCGTCTGCGCAGTCCGGGCCGAGCTCCGGGCAGAGCGCCATCACGCCCTGGGTGATCGAGTCGCCGTAGAACTCGATCCGGTGCTCGGCGGTGGTCGGCAGCGGGATCAGCGTGGCCAGCGGGGCGAGCTCGATCTTCTCGAGGACGACGCCGGACTGCAGCGGCACTGTCCAGCGGTTCGCGTACTCATCGACGTCCTTGACCAGGATCTCGGCGGTGTGCGCGACGGCCGGGTCGAGTCCCTCGACGAACACCTCGTGGTCCTCGTCGACCGTGACCAGGACGGGCTCACCACGGTCGACCGAGACCCACAGCTGTGCGGGGTTGGTGATCGACTCGGTGTCGAACCAGGCGCCGAGCCGGTCGCCGGTGAAGCGGAACCGCAGCGACGAGCCGGAGTTCACTGTGATCGCCACGTCGTCGTCGCGGCCCCAGTGCCCGTCGCGTTCGATCCGCGGATCGAACGGGCCGAAGGTGGCCGGGTTGGCCGCGGACGTCGCCGTACCGACCGGAACGGTCAGCAAGCCGATCCCGGCCGCGATGACGAGGCACAGGCTGATCAAGGGTCTTCTCACGGTGGTCTCCTCGCGCGGACCGCCGTTCGGGAAGCCCGGGGCGGTGGGCGGGTAATCCTTTTCCTCGGCTACCGTCGCAGCGCTCGGGCCCGGCGTCAAGGCCTCGACACGATTCGGCAGGAAAAGGTTTACACGCCTGCGCTGGCAGCGAATCGTCCGTGGACGTGGTCCAATGAGCCGGTGAGAAAATCGACCAGAGATCGCCCCGGCCGGGTGACGATCCACGACGTGGCCCGGCTCGCGGAGGTCTCCACCGCGACCGTGTCCCGGGTGCTCAGCGGCGGCAAGCCGGTCTCGGACCAGGTCGCCGACCGGGTCCGCGCCGCGGCCGCCGAGGTCGGCTACCGGCCGAACCCGGCGGCCCAGACGCTGCTGCGCGGCAGCAGCCAGACGGTCGGCGTGGTCGCGCCCGATCTCGGCAACCCGTACTTCGCCGAGATCCTCAAGGGGATCTCGGCCGAGGCCGCCGCCGAGGGGAACCACACACTGGTCGCCGGCACCGACGAGGACCCGGACCGGGAGTACCGCGCGGCGCTCGAGCTGGCCCGCTGGGTCGACGGCCTGCTGCTGTGCGCGCCGCGGATGAGCGGACCTCGGCTGAAGGAGGTCGCAGCCGCCAGCCGCAAGCTGGTGCTGATCAATCGCGTACTGCGTCATCCGTCGGTCGGAGCCGTGGTCGTCGACTACCACCACGGCGTCCGGCTGCTGTGCGAGCACCTCGGAACGCTCGGCCACAAGCACATCGTCTACTTGGAGGGTCCGCCGAAGGCCTGGTCGGACCAGCAACGACAGCGCGGTTTCCGGGCCGCCGAGGCAGCCGGTCAGACGATCGTCCGGGTGCCTTGCGGCTCAGCGCTTCGGGATGGCTACGACGCGGTCGACGAGGCGCTCACGCACCGGCCGACCGCGCTGATCGCCTTCAACGACCACGTCGCCGTCGGAGTGCTCAGCCGGTTGCGTGAGCTGGGTGTGAGTGTCCCGGACGACGTGTCCGTGGCCGGGGTCGACGACGCGCCGATGAGCGCCCACACCGACCCCGGCCTCACGACGTACGCCGTCTCCACCGTCGAGCTGGGCCGTCTGGCCTGGCAGCACTTCAGCCCGACGGCGCCGGCCAACACCACCCACCTCGCCGGCGAGCTGGTGGTGCGGGCCTCGACGGGCCGCGCTACACGCCGTCGGCGGTGAAGCTGTAGCTCCCTGATGAGACCCGGCACACCAGCGTCCGATCGGCCGACTCCAGCACCTCGATCCCGTCCTGCTCGGCTACCGGCTGCTTCGACTCCCGGACGGACTCGGGATTGCTGGTCGGCACGTGAACCGTCGCCGTCGCGCCCGGCGGGATCACGACCTGCAGGGCGAACGTGCCGTCGTTCACCTCCCACCGGGTGGACACCCGACCGGTGGGCGTGTCGTAGGCGCCCTCGGCCCACGTCAGCCGGCCACCCGGCCGCGGCCGGATCACCAGCTCACGGAAGGCGATCGAGTCCGCGGCCTGGTCGATGCCGGCGACCCCGCCGTACAGCCACTCGCCGACCGACCCGAGTGAGTAGTGGTTGAACGAGTTCATCGCCACCGGCCCGAACCCGTTCTCCTCCGTCCAGCCGTCCCAGCGCTCCCAGATCGTGGTCGCGCCGTGCCGGATCGAGTAGCCCCAGGACGGGTAGCGGTCGTCGTGCAGCAGGTCGTACGCGAGCTCGACGTGCCCGTACTTCGCGAGGATCGGGCACAGCAACGCCACGCCCGCGAACCCGGTCGTCAACGACCGGCCGCGCTGCTCCAGATCGGCGACAAGGTGCTTCACCGCCGCCTGCTCGTGCTCCTCCGGCAGCAGACCGAACGCCAGTGGCAGCAAGTAGCCGGTCTGCGTGTCGCCCCGGACCTTGCCCTCGGCATCCACGAACTCCCGGACGAACGCGGCCGCGATCCGCTCGCGTAGCTCGCCGTACCGTTGTTCCTCGTCGGGCAGGCCGAGCACTCGCGCCGCTGCAGCGGTGAACTCGGCACTGCGCGCGAAGTATGCCGTCGCGAGCACGTCGCGATCCGTCCGTACGTCGACCTGCAGCCAGTCGCCGTAGTGGCCGCTGGTCCGGTTGCGCCAGATCAGGTCCGGGTTCGCCTGGTGGACGTAGTCGACCCAGCGTCGCATCGTCGGCCAGGCCTGCTTCAGTACGCGTTCGTCGCCGTACATCCGGTAGAGCGTCCACGGGACGATGGTCGCAGCGTCCGCCCAGGCGGGCGTGCCGTGGCGGCCGGTGATCACGTGCGGGATGACGTCCGGGATCGCGCCCTCGTCGGTCTGGGCGACGGCGAGATCGCCCATCCAGTTCTCGAAGAAGGTCAGGACGTCGGCCTGGTACGCCGCGGTCGGCAGGAAGATCTGGGCGTCCGCCGTCCAGCCGAGGCGTTCGTCACGCTGCGGGCAGTCGGTCGGCACGCTGACGAAGTTGCCGCGCTGGCCCCAGCGGATGTTGCTGAGCAGTTGGTTGACGCCCGAGTCGGAGCACTCGAAGCGGCCGGCGACCGCGGTGTCCGAGTGCAGCGCCCGGCCGGTGACGTCAGCCGGCGTGAGCTCACCCGGGTAGCCGTCGACTTCGACGTACCGGAAGCCGTGGACGGTGAACAGCGGCTCGAAGAACTCCTCCGCGCCGCCTGCGCTGACGTAGTAGTCCGTCGCGTCGGCGGTCCGGAGGTTGGCTGTGTAGAGACCGCCGTCGGACTCGAGCATCTCGCCGTGCCGCAGCCGGATCCGGTCGCCTTCCGCTGCGCCGCGCACGCGCAGACGGACTCGGCCTGCGATGTTCTGCCCGAGGTCGACGATGTAGCGGTCGCCGTTGCGGGTCACCTCGACGGCCGGCAGGTCCTCGGTCACCCGGACCGGCTCGGTGCTGGCGGCAACCAATGTCGATATGTCCGCACCGACGTCACCGGCCGGCGCCCAGTTGGTGGCGTCGTACCCGGGGCTAGACCAGTCGCCCAGCTCGAGGCGGGCGTCGTACGACTCGCCCATGAGGAGGTCGGCGAAGCGCAGTGGGCCGGTGCGCTCGACCCAGCGGCTGCCAGTCGCGATGACGGTCTGCGAGCCGTCGGTGTGGTCGACGACGAGCTGGGCGAGCAGTTGGGGCTTCTTGCCGTAGTGGTGTGCGTGGCTGCGGGTGTCCCAGCCGACGTACCCGGACCACCAGCCCTCGCCGAGCACTGCTCCCAGGACGTTCTCGCCTTCTTGGAGCAGGTCGGTGACGTCGTACGTCTGGTAGGCGAGGCGGTAGCGGTAGTCGGTCCAGCCGGGGGTCAGCTCGTCGTTACCTACTCGCCGGCCGTTGGCTTGCAGCTGGTAGAGGCCGTGTGCGGTCGTGTAGACGCGTGCTCTGCTGATCGGCTTCGGCAGGTCGAAGGACCGGCGGTAGTAGCGCGGCGCGGCGATGGTGGCCTGGCGCACCGTGCGCGGCTCGTCGCGGTCGACGGGCGGCTCGAAGTACGGGTCGGTCTCGTAGTCGTGCTCGACCCAGCGGGCCTGCCACTCCTCCGGGTGCAGGATGCCGGTGGCGAACGTCGCAGAAGCCTCACAGACCTTCCCCGCTGCGTCACGCACCTCCAGCCGCCACACGTAGTCGGTTTGCGACGTCAGCGGTGCGCCGCCGTGGTCGACGTACGTCTGCTCGTCGGTCAGCCAGCCGCTGTCCCACACCTGTACGCCGTCGCGCTCCAGGCGGATCCGGGAGGCGTCCTGCCGGTCACCACGCACCGGCGAGGCCAGCCGCCAGCTGAACCGCGGCCGGTCGTTGCCGATGCCGAGCGGCTCCAGCCGGTGCTCACAGCGCAGGTCGTACGGCGTCAGGGCCGGGACGCTGGGTGGATCGGTAAGCAGCCAGCCGGTTGCCTCGCTTGTCACCAGGACCACTCCGTTTCGGGTCGGTGGAGCTCGTAGTCACGCAGACCGCCGGCGTGCTCCGGGCGGTCGCCGTACATGGGCCGGGCGTGGCCGGGCGGGTCGATCGCGATCACGTCGTCACCGCGCCAGGTGGTCCGGAACTCGTTGCCGGCCGCGAGCTCGGTAGTGGTCTGCTCGACCATCGGGAACGTCACCACGATGCGCTCGCCCTTGTGCGGCTTGGGGATGGACAGGTAGCCATCCGGCGCCCAGATGCGCTCCGCGCCGGTGCGCTCCTCAGCGCCACGCTGCAGCTTGAGGCGTGCGTAGCCTGCCCACTCGGGGACTCTGACGCGCAGCTCGTCCACTGGCTCGTTGACGCTCAGCTCGACCTTGCCTTCGACCGGCAGGTGGCTGACCACATCGACCGTGTGGTGTGCGCGGGTGAGAAGCAGGTTGACTCTGGTGACGTTGCTGTCGCCCGTGACGATGCTGTTCCACGCCCAGAACAGTCCGCGGACACCGGAGCCGACACAGCAGGCCTGTACGTCGTTGGTGTGTCCGCGGCCCAGTGGTACGTCGGAGACGTAGTCGTTGGGAGCGCCGTACCCGCAGAAGGCGCCCAGCACGCGCTCCCCCACGTCCACGTAGGTCCGCCAGCCGGGGATGTCGCGTGACCGGTCCGGGGCTGTCTGCACCCAGCTCACATCCTGCAGTTGCGACGCGGCCAGGTGGTTGCGGACGAACCGCTCCACCACGGGCCAGTACGACGTGAGTCCGCTGCCGGCGAGCGTCGTACCGAGGCCGATGAGGTCGACCAGGGAGCAGGTCTCGTGCTCGTAGCGCTGGTCGGCCAAGTCGCCCGGGGTCCAGCCGAACCTGGTGGCCTGGGTCAGCACCCAGTCGTAGCTGCGGCGGGTGAACTCGGTCAGGCCGTGGTCGCCGGTGTGCCTGGCCAGCCGGGCGAGCCCTTCAAGCGTGCCGACGCGGGTATGGAAGTGGCCGCTGCGGTAGGCACGCGCGGAGTTGAAGCTGCCGTCCTCGAGGTAGACGCCGCTCTTCTCCACGATGAGCCGGGCGAACCACTCGCAGAGCTCCAGCGCGTCCTGGTTGCCGGTTGCCTGGTGGTAGCGCAGCAGCGGCATGATCAGGCGGCCGGAGAACGATGCCGGGTCCGGTGCGAGGTGCAGGTCGATCGCGTTGGAGGACGGCCAGCCAGCAGCGGTGTACTCCGAGGCGGGGTAGAACCAGACGTCGCGTTCCTTGATCGCGATGCGCTTCAGGGCTGCGACCTGGTTGTCCGCTGCGCGCCTGGCTTCCGGGTCGCCGGTGGCGACGACGGTGGTGGTCAGGGCGAGGATGGTCGCGCGCTGGTCGATCAGGTTGGCGTTCGCCTTCCAGTGACCGCGCGGGTGCTCGCGGCGGTAGGTGAGACCGTCCTCGTGCAGCAGGTCGAACAGGGTCTGCCGGTAGCGGTCGGCGATCTTCTCCCACTGCGGATCCCAGTTCGTGCCGCCGGTCATCTGCTTCGCCAGCAGGTACGCGTCGGTCAGTCGGCCGTGGCTGGAGCCATAGTCCCAGTCGCCGTGGTCGAGCCGGGCCGGGCGGGCCAGCAGGTTCGCGCTGAAGAACGGGATGCCGTCCAGGTCGTCGTCGGCCAGGCCGGTCACCGCGTTCATCGCCAGCGCGGCCCGCTCTTCGAGCAAAAGGGTCGCCGGGATCGTCACCATGAGGAAAACCTTTACCCTTGGAAGGGGTGATGTCAACGCTCTATCCACAGGCTGGCGGATCGGCCTTGTTTTCTTGACGATCTACGGCGGAGACTTGCGGACTTCGCTCCAAGGAGGACGACGATGAGAGCAGCAGTGCTCGAGGAGCCGCGGCGGGTTGTCGTGGCCGACGTACCGGATCCGGCGCCGGCGGACGGCGTGCTGCTCCGGATGCACGCGGTCGGGTTGTGCGGGTCGGATCTGCACACCTGGCGCGGGCATCATCCGTTCCGGAAACCGCCGGTCGTGCTGGGGCATGAGGGTGCCGGTGAGGTGGTTGCCTCGTCCGATCCCGGTTTCCGCGTGGGCGATCGGGTCGCCGTATTGCCCGCGTTGTCGTGCTGGGAGTGTGCGCGGTGTGAGGCCGGGCATCCACATCTCTGCGCCGGGAAACGGGTGCCGGGTGGCGGCTGGCCGGGGATGCTGAGTGAGTACTTCGCCGCGCCTGGGCGGGTGCTGGTGCCCTTGGCCGACGAGGTTGGGTACGACGAGGGTGCCCTGATCGAGCCGTTGGCCGTCGCGTGGCACTGCACCTGGGGTGTCGAGGCGGGGTCGTCGGTGGCCGTGCTGGGTGGTGGTCCGATCGGCAGCCTGGTCGCGGCGGTCAGCCGGATCCGTGGGGCGTCGACGGTGCTGGTGACCGACGTCAAGGCCTACAACCGTGAGTTCCTGGTGCAGCAGGGCGTTCCCCACGTCGTTGATCCATCGGCTGTCGACCTGACCGGTGGCCACTTCTCTGCCGCGGCTGTCGGGGCCGACCCGGCCGGCGACGGCTTCGACGTCGTGGTGGTCGCTTCCGGTCACCCGAGCTGTCTGGCCGAGGCATTCGCGTTGTGTCGACCTCGCGGTCGGGTGGTTCTGCTGCCGATGTTCGCCGGTCCGCTGTCGGTCGATCTGAACCCGGTGGTCCTGAAGGAGGTCACCGTTCAGGGGTCGACGATCTACACGCCGGCCGACTTCCGGCACGCGGCGCGGTTGATCAACGACCGCGTCCTGGACGTCCGGCCGTACATCACGTCCAGCGTGCCCTTGGCCGAGACGCCAGAGGTGCTGACCGCGATGGATGCCGGCATCGACCACCTCAAGATCCAGATCGAGCCGACCCGATGAGCGCGCCCGAGGTGGTGGCGACGTACCTGGTGGAGAGTTACCTCCCGCTGGAGGACGCGGCCGAGGTGATCGCGGGTGAGCAGTCGACGGGGACCTTCGTGGCTGTCGCCCGGGAGACTGCGGAGCTGCGGGGCCGATTCGCGGCCCGGGTGGTCTCCGTGGATGAGCTGCCACCGGCAGATCTCACCCACGACCTCCCTGGTGCCGTTCGGATTCCCGGCGCGCGCCGACGCCGTGGACGGGTTCGGATCTCCTTCGGCCTGGACAACTTCGGTCCCTCGCTGCCCAACCTGCTGGCTGCCGTCGCCGGGAACCTGTTCGAGCTCCGCCAACTGGCCGGGATCCGGCTGCTCGACCTCGACCTCCCGTTGGCCTTCGCCGAGCGCTATCCAGGGCCGCAGTACGGCGTGAGCGGGACGCGTGAGCTTTTGAAGCGGCCGGACGGCGTACTGCTCGGGACGATCGTGAAGCCGAGCATCGGGTTGCCGGTCGAGGAACTGCGGATCGTCGTCCGCGAGCTCGCCGAGGCCGGCATCGACTTCATCAAGGACGACGAGCTGATGGGCAACCCGCCGCACTCACCGCTCGCCGAGCGGGTGGCTGTGGTCAGCGAGGAGCTGGACAAGGTCGCGGCGCGCACCGGGCGGCGGCCGATGTACGCGTTCAACATCACCGACGACCTCGACCGGATGGCGTCCAACCACGACCTGGTCCGCGATGCCGGCGGCACGTGCGTGATGGTGTGCGTCAACCTGGTCGGCCTCGCCGGGCTCGCATGGCTCCGCCAACGCTGCGAGCTCCCGATTCACGGTCACCGCGCGATGACGGGCGTCTTCACCAGAGCCCCCGGCCTCGGCATCGACTTCGTCGCCTGGTCCAAACTGGCCCGCCTGGCCGGCGCCGACCACCTGCACACCAACGGCCTGTCCAAAAAGTTCTACGAGACCGACGAGGAGGTCCTCCGCTCCATCGCGGCCGTCCAGCAACCTCTCTTCGAGAGTGTCGCGCCATCCTCACCCCAGCCCAGTCCCTACGAGACCCTCCCGGTCCTCTCCTCCGGCCAGACGCCCGGCCTGGCCCCCGAGACCTACCGCCGTACCAACACCACCGACCTGCTGGTCCTCGCCGGCGGCGGCATCCACGGCCACCCGGCCGGGCCAGCTGCCGGCGTCACCGCCATGCGCGCCGCCTGGCACTGCGCAGTAAACGGCGAAGACCTAACCACGACAGCCGCCACCAACTCCGCCCTACTCCAGGCCCTCGAAACCTTCGGATTCCCCCATGCTTGAAGCCGCCTTCTACGGGGACGACTTCACCGGGTCGACCGACGCCCTGCGTCAGTACGCACGCTGCGGCCTCCGCTCGATCCTGCTGGTGGACCTCCCGCCGATGGCCGAGCTCCGCACGTTGGCCGAAAGCTACGACGTCATCGGAGTCGCCGGCATCGCGCGATCGCTCCCACCTGATGAGCAGGAGGCAGAGATCCGCCCGATCCTCACCGCCCTCCGCGACCTCGACCCCCGCGTCGTCCAGTACAAGATCTGCTCGACCGCCGACTCCTCATCAACCCTCGGCAGCATCGGCCGCGCCCTGGAGGTAGGCCGCTCCATCTTCGGCTCCACCCCCGTACCGATCCTCGCCGCTCAGCCCGAGCTCGGCCGCTACACCGTCTTCAGCCACCACTTCGCCGCCGAATCCGGCACCATTCACCGCCTCGACCGCCAACCGACCATGTCCACCCATCCCGCCACGCCCATGCCCGAATCCGACCTCCGCCGGCACGTAGCAGCCCAAACCTCGCTGCGGATCGACGCCGTTCACCTCACCACGTACGCCGACCTCCCCGACACCTACTCCGACCAGTCCGCCGACGCTGTAGTCCTCGACGCCCTGACCGACGCCGACCTCCACGTCCTGGGCCGGACCCTCGTTGCATCCAGCAACGACTCCGCCCTCTTCACCATCGGCTCCGGCGGCCTCTCCCGCGCCCTCGCGCTGAACCTGACCCCCAGCTCCCCAACCCACCCCACCGCCCCGAAGCCCTACGACTCCACGACCACACCCGCGGCACCACATGGCCCACTCCACTCGCGCACGGAGGACCGCGATCACTCCCAGCCGCAGGTCCTAGCTGTCTCAGGCAGCCAATCCCCTCGCACCGCGGACCAGATCAAACAAGCCGCGGCCGCCGGCTGGACCATCCTGCACCTGACCGACACGGAACCCACCGCCGCCGCAGCCGTGCAAAGCCTTCAATCCGGCGCCCCCGGCGTCGTAGTCCACACCGGCCACGCCACCCGCCCAGCCGCCGAATCCCTTCCCCACCTAGCATCCGCCCTGGCCGGGATCATCCACACAGTCACCCGGCAAACCGCCGTACGCCGCCTGGTAGTAGCCGGCGGCGACACCTCCAGCCGGGTCCTCCGCAACCTGGGCATCACCGCCCTGGAGCTCACCACCACCGCCCCCACCTTCGGCACCGGAGTCGCGGAGTGCCGCTCAATCGCCCCCACCCCCACCACCCACGCCCTCTCAATCCTCCTCAAACCCGGCCAACTAGGCCCACCCAACCTCCTAGAAACCTTCCGCACCACCTAGCCCCACCCCATCCCCCCAACCCGGCGGGTCGATGCACCACCTAGCACCACCCATCCCCCACCACACCGCAGCCACAGTCCACACCTCTGCACACCCACGAACCCGCACCCACAGCACCATCGCGGTGACGACGCCGTGCAGCGCACGCCGGGCACCATGCCCAGACACCGACCCCATCGCCGAGCACTCAGCCCGCAACCGCGGCCCGACCCTGGCCGCCCGCCTCTCCGCCTCCCCCTCCCCGCCTCCCTCTCTCCGCCTCCGGGCCGCGCCGTGTCCCGGCCACGCCGTCTCCCCGCCTCCGGCCCACGCCGTGTCCCGACCACGCCGCCTCCCCGCCACCGGGCCACGCCGTGTCCCGACCACGCCGCCTCCCCGCCACCGGGCCACGCCGTCTCCCGACCACGCCGCCTCCCCGCCACCGGGCCACGCCGTCTCCCGACCACGCCGCCTCCCCGCCACCGGGCCACGCCGTCTCCCGACCACGCCGCCTCCCCGCCTCCGGGCCACGCCGTCTCCCGACCACGCCGTCTCCCCGCCTCCGGGCCGCGCCGTCTCCGGGCCACGCCGTCACCTGGCCACGCCGTCTCGAGGCGCGCTACCGCAACGGCACCCTGCGACGCCACCGGACCCACGCGCGCAGCCCGACCTGCGCGCGGCAGGTGCGTAGCGCCCGTGCTGGAGGCCACCACGGGCGCCGGATGACTGGCAACCGCACGCCCACCTCGGCACATCCCGCCGATCACGGGTCTCGCACTAGGACGGTCGGCAGGCTCGAAGCGATGTCGAGCAGAAATCCGCTGACCGCACCGAACAGCTGGCGTCGTCCTACAGAGCGGTGAACCGATGCCAAGTCCGTCGACGGCCGCTCGTGCGCGATCGCTCGCCGTACGACGCCGACGACCGGCTCACCCCACAGTCGTTGCCGACGGAGGGCCCGCCCTGCTGCCGGCTCTTGGGGCGCGGGCAAGTCGCCGCGGCAACTCGAGGGGCTCGTCGGGTGGATCGTCGCCCCACACTGCGAATCGAGCGGCTTGCCGGCGGACGTGTTCGTCAGCTCGCCACTTCGAGCGGGTGGCCTCGGCTGCGGTTGCCGGCGCCGAGGTCGTGGCGGCTGGATCATCGCCCGCGGATGGCGGCGCAGGCACGGGCCGCGAACCACCCCGACTGAAAGCAAACTCCGCCTCATCCGGACTCTGCTCAGGACTCGACCCAGCCAGGCCCCGAGCAGGACGCGAACCAACCGAGCCCTGAGTAGGACGGGAAGCAGTCGGGGGCTGGGTAGGGCAGGGATCTGCGGGGGCGCAGGCGGGTGGGCGGAGACCCGCGGGGGCAGAGGCGGGTGGGCGGGCTTCGGTGGTGGGGCGGGTCGAGTGAAGGTTGGGTGGTGGGTCGGCCCAGGTGGGGCGGCTTACGTGGACGGTGCCGTCGGTGATGGTGATGGTCCAGTGGCCGGCGTGGAGGTCGATGTGGTGCCGGCGGCAGAGCAGGACCAAGTTATTGGTCGCCGTGCGGCCACCGTCGATCCAGGATGTCAGGTGGTGGGCGTCGCAGTGGATGGGTGGGGCGCCACAGACTACGCAGCCCTTGTCGCGTGCGTTGAGGGCACGGCGCATCGCGCGCGTGACGAGGCGTTCGGAGCGGCCGACGTCGAGTGGCTCGGAGTTGGACCCCAACACCAGCGGGATGATCTTGGCATCGCAGGCCAGGCGGCGGATCGCGGCCGCTGACAGCGCGTCGCCGTACACCAGTCGACCGGTTGCGTTCGCGGTGGCGGCTTTCAGGTCGTTGAAGTCGATGGTCACGGTGATGTTCGCCTTTGCGCCGAACCCGGGCACCCAGCCACCGTCGGCACCCGCAGTGCCCGCGTCGGCGGTAGCACCGGGGCGAGCGGCCTCGGTGTCGGAGCGGGCGCTGGTGGCGTCGGAGTGCACGGCGGTGGTGTCCGGGCCGGCGGTGGTGGTGCGGCTGGACGGGGTGGTGAGGTCCGGCGCGGTAGGCCGTCGTGGGTGGAAGGCGGTGTCGGTGGCGGCTGCGGCGATGATCAGCGCGGCGGTCAGGGCGTCGGCCTGGCGCTTGTCGCGGGGCCGTGGGTCCAGTTCGCCGTCGGCGCTCTTGTGGGGGCGGGCACCGGCGTGGGTGAGGGAGCGGAGGAGCTCGGCATTCTCATTGGCCAGGTAGCCACGGAACTTCACCCCGTTGTCGACGTTGCTCAGTGTCAGGGACTCGCGTGCATAGGCCTTGTGCTCGTCAGGTCCGGGACCGTCGGAGTCGAGAAGGTCGCCGATTTCCTTGCCGGCCTTGCGGAGCTCCGCAGGTGACAGATGGGCTGCCAATTCGACGAGCTGTCGCTCAGCCACCGAGAGGTCGTCCATCGGGACCCGCTTTGCGACGCGCTCGAGGGCACCGACGATCGCGTGGGCCTGGGCAGGACGCAGGGGACGCGCACCGATGTCGGCGGAGTCGCCCTTCGCACGCTCATCGGCGTCAGCGGGCTCGGAGCCGCCGGCACCGGTGTCGGAGGCGGCAGTGCCCGGAGCGCCGGCGTCGGAGGCGGTGGCGTCGGAGGCGGCGGTGTCGGGGGCGCTGGAGCTGGGTGTGGGGTTGGGGGTGGGGAGGGCGGCGGAGATCGTGGGGTACTTCGGGAGGGCGCGGGCCAGGCGGACGTCGCGGTGGGCCTCGGCGCTGTCGAGGCGGTAGCGGAAGGCGAGTAGGCGGGCGGTGTCGTGGGCGCCCAGCTCCTCGGCGTAGCCGATCTCCTCCAAGCCGGCGATCACGCGTAAGCGGTACGTCTGAAGGCGGACGAGCTCAGCTTCCAGCGTGTCGAGAGTTGACAGCATCTCGCTGCCGCTCATCGACCACACGGGCCGCTCACCCAGAAGCTCCATACAGCAACTCTAGGCAACCCAACCGACAGATTTCAAAGCCAGGAAACCCTTGTTTTCAAGGGATCGCAGTGACTCAGGTTGTCCACATCCGCGCACACTTGTGGACAACCGGCAGGTCGGAATGCGCTAGTTGCCCTCGGCACCGTAGTGCGCGCATGAGCCTGCGGGTTGGCCGGCGGTCAACGTGAGGTTGTGGACTGGAGATTGGAGGGTGTCGCGGAGTTGCAGGGTGTTGGGGGCGTGGTGGATTTGTAGGCCGGAGATGGTGATGGTTTGGATGGTGGGGTGGTGGGCGCCTGTGACCTTCGGGTCGGCGTGGTGGGTGTCTATCAGGATGGCGGCGGCGGTGAGGGCGTCGGCTTGGGAGTCGCGGAGGGTGATGTCTTCGATGCGGCCGCCGCGGTGGGAGTTGGTTTTGAGGCGGAGGGCGTGGTCGAGGTTGGGGCCGGTGAAGTGCAGGTCGCGGGCCAGGACGTTGCGGATACCGCCGCTGGTTTCGCTGCCGATGGTGACGGCGCCGTGGCCGGTGCCGAAGCGGCAGTTCTCGACGACGATGTTCTCGCAGGGTACGGCGACGCGCCGGCCGTCGGCGTCGCGGCCGGACTTGATCGCGATGCAGTCGTCGCCGGTGTCGAACGAGCAGCCGCTGATCACCACGTCGCGGCAGGAGTCGGGGTTGCAGCCGTCGTTGTTCGGGCCGCGGCTGTCGACGGTGATCCCGCGGACGACGATGTCGGAGCTCAGCACCGGGTGCACAACCCACATCGGGGCATTGACGATCCGGACATCCTCGATGCGGACCCGCCGGCAGCGGTACGGCTGGATGAAGCTGGGCCGGAAGCCGTGCCCTGGTTCGAAGTGACGCTCCTCGACGGGAACGTCGGCGGCGACCATCTCCAGCAGGCGGTTCCAGTCAGCGACCGGTTTCGTGTCGCGCCACCAGTTGTCCGTGGAGGCGCCGCCGTCCAGGGTGCCGGGTCCGGTGACGGCGACGTTGACTTCGTCGTACGCGTAGATCAGCGGTGAGTGGCTGAGGCACTCGATCCCCTGCCAGCGCGTCCGGACGATCGGGTACGACGAGGGGTCGGTGCGGAACCGCAGGGTCGCGCCGGCCGCGAGATGCAGCTCGACGTTGCTGCGCAGCCGAATCGGCCCGGTGACGAACGTCCCGGCAGGAACCACGACCCGACCACCGCTGAGTTCACACGCCCGAACGGCAAGGTCGATCGCATCCGAGCAGTCGGAGTCCGTCCGGGCGCCGTACTTGGTGATGAGGTGGTCGGTCATCCGGTGGGCTCGCGGAGCCGGAGGGCGTTGGCCAGCGGGACGGCGATGACCCAGGAGGGGTTCCAGGTGTTGGCGTGGCCGCGGCGTTGCCAGTGGGTCTGGAACACGGCTTCGCCTTGTTCGCCGGGGATCTGGAAGCCCCAGTCGCCGGGGGTGGCGGCGATGGTTTGGGAGAGGGCGTGGAGGGTGGTTTCGGCTGCTTGGGTGTAGTGCGGGTTGTCGGTGAGGTGGCCGAAGGTGTGGAGCTCCGCAGTGGGGAAGAAGACGTCCAGGTGGTGGTTCTGGACGCTGACTGTGGGCCAGCCGACGGCGTTGAAGTTGCGGGCGCGGAGCGGGGCGTCGAGGTCTTGTTCGGGGGACCAGACATAGACCCAGGTGAGGAGCCAGTCCGCGGCGACCTCGGCCCAGGAGGCGTAGAGGTCGTCGCCGGTCAGGCGGTAGAGCTCGTACGCGGCGAGGAAGTAGTACATCCCCGCTTCCTTGTCCTCGCAGGCCGCGTCCAAGGTGGAGCGGGCGAACGGCCGGTCGAAGGTCCGCGCGTGCTGCCCGTGGTAGCGCGTCAACCACGTCGTTGCCTCCGACAACAGCCACGAGTCGTCCAGTACGGCGGACGCCTTCAACGCAGCCAGGACACACGGGATGCCGGCCGCCGAGAGCGCGGTCGACGACGGAGTGCCGTCCAGGCGCCAGCCGATCGGGAACGTGCCGTCCGGGAGCAACGCCGTCCGGAGGAACTTCAAGGAGGCGACCAGCGCGTCCGGCCAGGACGGCGGCACCGGTTCGCCGCGGGAGCGGAACAGCGCGATGATCTCGGCCAGGTCGGCGATCGTCTCGCCGTACGCGCGGCTGGACACCATCGCGCGGCCGCCGGAGCGGAAGCTGGTCCAGCGGCGGCTGCCGACCTGGTAGGCGTTGTGCCGCAGGCCGGGGGTGCGCGTCGAACTGCCGGCCAGGTAGAACTCGACGGCCGCGCGGCAGCGGTCGATCCGGGTCCGGTCGCCCGACTCGAAGCCGAGCCGGGCGTCGCACCAGGCGAGCTTCAGCGCTTGGCCGGTCCAGCCGTACAGGAAGTGCCGGGCTTTGACGGGTCCGTTGCCGGCGACGTCGCTGAACTTGGTGTAGCCCGCGACCGTCCCGTCGCGGTACCACCGGTTGTCGAGCGCAACGGTCTTCCGCGCGATGATCTCGTCCAGGTCGAGCGGTGCCGCGCCCGGTGAGTCGAACAGCGATCGGCCAGTCCGGACGAGGTTCCGGAACGCGTGCCCGCGGAACTCCTGCGGACCCCAGTCGAACACCAACTGCTGGGTGTACACCTCACCGGGCAGCAACGTGAGGTAGCCGTCGTCGGTCGACTCGGTCTCGGCCTTGCTGACGTAGCGCACGTCCTGCTTGCCGTCGAACATCAGTGCGCCGCTCAACGCCGCGACCACTGGACCATCGCGGCGGATCAGGCCGAGCGAGCCATAGCGCACGAGTCCGTCGCCCGAACGGCGTGCGGCCGGACGGGAGAAGACGCTCAGCCAGCGACGTTCACGGCCGGCGCGCCACTCGAGGTTGACGCCGGGGATCGGCAGTCGGTCCTCCTCGGCGATGAAACCCCCGCCCGGCGCTGGGCCGATCCGCGGGATGGCGCGGGCCGGGTCCGCGGACGGGTTGTCGTTGTAGATCAGGCCGGGCAGCGTGATCTGGCAGTCGGTGAGCCGGCCGATGTCGAGCAGCAGGCCGACGGCGAGGTCACCCAGCCGGCGCTGCCCGGTGTTGCGCCAGCGCAGCTCGAGGTTCAAGCGGTCGGCGTCGTCGAAGGACAGGCGGACCTCGACGGCGACCGGGCCGGTGCGGCAGCCGGCTCGGTGCTCGCCGGGGCGGCGGGAGATCCACCAGCCCTCGGGCTGCATGGCGTTCGGCTGCCACGGGCGGCCCGCCGAGCAGGTCAGCAGTTCGGCAATCGGCCGCTCGACGTACGTGCTTGTGGTGGCGTGGCCTAGGTGGAGGACTACTCCAGCGGGGGTTCTGCGGAGTTCCGCGGTGCGGGTGCCGGAGACGAGAGGGGGCATCAGGCGGTCCGCCGGATCTGGATGGCCTGGTACTGCGTGCCAGGCAGGCGCACAGTCAGCGACTCCTCGACATTCTCGACTGTCCGGCGGACGCTGTGGTTCCAGACGTCCAGGACCTCCACCTGATAGGTCCCGGCCGGCAGGCTGAACGTGCGGTCCGGGAACTGGTGCTCACCGAGGTACTGCAGGTAGTAGCTCCCCGGTACGGCGAGCGTCGGAGCGTCCCGGTAGTCGTCGATCGGCTCCACGCCGTCAGGCAACTCGTCCAGCACCTCACGCAGCAACCGCAGTCGTTGTGCGGCCACACCGGTCGGCCGCACTCCCCCGTCGGACCACGGTCCGCTCGCGTGGTCGACGTACCACTCGCCGTGGGTCACATAGGCGCCCCGGACTGTCCCTTCCCAGATGCGGGTGAGCATCTCCTGGGCGGTCAGACTGGTGTCGGGAGTGGAGCCGTTGCCCTCGTAGCCGCAAGCATCCACGTGGACAGGCTTGTCGTAGTCGCGTCGTAGGGCGGACACGCCACGCAGGTTCTCCAGCGAGACGCTGAGGTGGGTGAGCCAGGGCACTCCGGGGTCGGCTGCCGCGTGGGCGGAGATGAGGTGCCGGCCGGAGTCGTACTCCGCGATCTGCTCGGCCACAGCACGTACGTCGGCAGTGTTCTCGATGCACCACGTGATGTTGCGGTACGCCGCGAGCCGACTGACCACCTCGGGAACGAACGAGTCGACCACGATCTCGGCGACCATGTCGACGGCCGAGAGATCCCGCACCTGCGCATCGACGGAGTCCGCCGAGGCGCACAAGCGGACGCGGTTGAAGGGTGACGCGGCCAGCGCACGGCACGCTTCAGGCCAGTTGTCTGGTGTCCCGAACCACGTGGTCGTCAGCGGGTGGTACGGCGTCCCGTCAGCAGACCGCAACGTGGTCCCGGAGCGACGAACCGGACCGCGTGTCGTCGCAGGGGTGCAAGTGAACACGCCCGACACAGCACCTGTGTAGCGCCAGGTGCCTTCCAGGCTTGGCATGAAGCGGATGAGCCACTGGTCCCCGTCGCGGAACGACTCGACATACGCGGAGTCGTCTTCATGATGGAACTCCATGGCGACTGGGCCGTCGACCTGAAGTTCCAGCAGCCCCCAGCGCTCTACATCTGTCATCGGGTGCCTCGCAGGGCTAGGTACGGGCGTGCCGGCAGCGGGATGCGGCAGCGGCCGGAGTAGGAATCAAGGGGTGTGATGGTCATGTCGAGGATGTCGATGAGCTCGAAGTTGTACGACGCATCCGGCAGCTCGAGCTCGACGTACGACGGCTGCCGGTCGCCCAGGTAGTGCAGCACGCAATGCTCCAGATCGACGTCACCGTTCGGCAACCGTGGAACACCGGCCATCACGTCCCGCAGGAAGGCGATCCGCGCACTGCTCTCGCCGTACAGCCGACCGCCGATCGAGATCCACGCGCGGGTCTCGCGGTCGACGAAGGACTCGCCGTGGCCGACGTACCCGCCGAGCGTCATGCCCTGCCAGAACCGATGCACGAGCTCGGCTGCAGTGAGGTTGCCCCAGCGGCGCCCGGCGTTGCCCTCGTAGCCGATCTCGTCGATCACCACCGGCTTCGGACAGGACCGCCAGGCGGCGACCTCGGCGCCGTCCCAGTGCTGCACGCTCTGGTGCGTGATCCACGGCTTGCCGAAGTCGTACGGCGTGAAGACCTCGTACATCTTGGTCCCGTTGTGGATCGATCGCAGCCGCTGGTACGGGTCGAATCGCTGCACCAGCTGCAGCAGCCGGTCCCAGTCCGCGATCGTCTTCTCGTGGTTGAAGTCGTACTCGTTCGACAGCGACCACCAGACGTTCCGGTACGCCGCCAGCCGGGCGACCACGTAGCGCAGGAACGCCTCGTCCTGCGCCGGCGTCATCCGGTCGAAGCCCCACACACCCCGGTCGTAGGGGTGGAACAGGATCAGGTCCGCCTGGATCCCCAGCGCGAGCAGATCCGCGACTCGGCCCTCGAAGTGCTGGAACCACTCCGGATCGAAGCGCCCGACGTCGACCGAGCCAGGCGTCGTCCCGGCGAACGGCAGCCGCTCCGGACGCATCCCCTCGGTCGGCAGCAGGCACATCCGCACCTTGTCGAAAGGTGCCGACCGCAACGAGGCGAGCGTGAGCTCCTGGATCTCCTTGGACTCGTACGTCCAGTGGTAGCAGGTCGTCCCGATGCAGTCGTAGCGCGTGCCGTCGGCGTACGCGAAGTGGTGCGCGCCGTGCGCCCCGACCGGCCCGTGGTTGCCGGGGCCGGGCGGGACGCACTCGAACGAACCACGCTGTCCGTCGAGCGCGGGGGCTGAGCTGGAGGTGACGTAGTCCCACCGGCCGACCCGGTCCGGCGAGAAGCGGGCCTTGTAGACCCCGTCCCCGTCGTAGAAGCCGTCGACGGTCACCACCCGGTTCCGGTAGCGGTACGACACCCGCAGTACGACGTCCGCGAACGGGTTGCCGTCCGACGGTCCGGAGTAGGTGACCTCGTGCAGCCCCCACTGCTCGACAGAACTCATGGAAGTCGGTCTCCCGCCTCGATCCACTCCGGGGAGAGGATCACGTGCTTGATGGTCTTGCGCAGGTAGGAGTACGCGACGTGCAGCCGCCCGTCGCGGGTCTGCAGCAGCGTCGGGTACGAGTACCCGAACTCGTTGTCTCGGTACTCCTCGTCCTGCACCTGCAGGTTCCGCCAGTACGGCCAGGTCGCGCCGTCGTCCTCGGACAGTGCCAGCGTGAGCGGAGTCCGCAGCGTCTTCCGCCGTACGCCGCCCTTGCCGTCCGGGACCCACCGGAACTGGTCCCGCTCGGCCGACGAGTCGTTGAAGACCAGGACCAGCCGGCCGTCGCCCAGCCGGAGCAGCTGGATCGCGGAGTTGTTGTTCGGCAGCGCGGTCCGCTCCGGCGCCGACCACGTCCGGCCATAATCCTTCGAGACCGACCGGTGGATCCGGTCCGCCGCCCGGCTGCGGAAGTAGCCGAGCAGCTCGCCCGGCGCGATCTCGACCGCGCTCAGCTGGACCTGTCCCAACCCTTCCGGCAGGTCGCCCGGCGTCCAGGTGCGGCCGCCGTCCGAGCTGAGCTGGACGACCGTGGTCTCACCGTTTTTGTCGCAGTCGTACGCCGGAAGCAGCCACTCACCGTTGCTGAGCACGACAATCGGGTTCCGGATGAAACTGCCGAGCCGGTCGAACATCACCTCACCCGGATCCCACGTGAGACCGCCGTCGTGCGAGATCCGGCGGATCACCCGCGACGTGCTCTGGTCGTGCGGCTCGTTGGAGGTGTGCAGCAACCACACCTCACCCGAAGGCAGCACGAACAGCAGCGGGTTTTGCTCGGACCGTTCCGGGTCCGCGGACAGCTGCTCGGGCGCGAGCCACTGAGAAGAGCCCGCGGGGAGGCGGGACAGCACGATGTTCGTGTCCGGCTCGCCCTCCCCGGGACCGTTGAACCAGGCACACAGCAGATCGCCCGCCGGTGTCTCCACGAGCGTGGCGGCGTGACTGTCGCCCGGATGCAGCGTCGGCAGCAGCGCTGAGTCTTCCCTCAGCACTCCGTCGAAGCGGGGATCGGTCACCATGTGAGTCCTGCGGCGGCCTGGGCCTTGATGTAGTTGGGGATGTCGAGCTGTTCGGCGACCTGCAGCGACGAGTCGACGTCCATGCCGTCGATCAGCACATGCTGGCGGAACACCTTGTACAGCGGGATGTCCCAGTACTCGGTGTTCTGGTAGTTCTTGACCACCGCGTTGTCGCCCCAGTACACGGCCGACGTGTCGATCCCGCGCAACTCCGGCAGCGCCGTACCGAACGCGTTGACGACCGCATCGGTCTGCAGCACCGCCTTGACGCCGTACGACGAGATCCGGGTCTGGATCTCCTCCGACACCAGGTATTTGACGATCTCGAGCGAATTCTCCTTGTGCGCCGACTGCGGCGGGATGAAGGCGGCCCGGGCGTTCGGCTGGTAGATCGCGGTGGAGCCGCGGGACAGCACCGGCATCGAGGTGACGCCGATCTGCACGCTCTTGGCCCACTCGGCGTAGTCCTCGGCGTCGTCCTCCTCGACGTACAGCGGGTTCAGCGCGTAGGCGTTCAGCTTCGACAGCGTGTGCACCGCCATCGCCAGGTGACCCGGGAAGCTCATGTCGCCCTTGAAGAAGTCGTCCACCGTGGTGAACGTGTTCCCCGGCAACTGCAGGAGCCGGTTCATGTTGTGGGCGACTTGCTTCCACTCAGCCGTGGTCAGGCTGACCTTGACGTCCTCCGGCGCCGGCTGCTCGCTGCTGCCGGGCACGAACGGGTACAGGCCGAGCTGGTTCAGCGCCAGGTAGTTGTCCGGGTGCTGCATGAAGCCCTTGTAGTGGTCGATCCCGTCCTGCCGGGTCAGCGACTTCGCGGTCTTGTAGATGTCGTCGTACGTCGACCCGACCCGGGGGTAGCGGATCCCGAACTTGTCGAAGATCAGCTTGTTGTAGAGCAGCACGTGCTCGTCGATGAAGACCGGGACGCCGTACAGGCCGCCGTCGGAGCGGGACTTGACCAGCTCGACCGAGCCCAGGTTCAGCGCGGACAGGTCGATCCCGGCCTGCTGCACCAGCGGGGTCATGTCCTGGACCCAGCCGAGCGGCTCGAGGTCGCGGTCGATCCGGGTCCGCGGGTCCTCGATGATCAGGTCCGGCACCCGGCCCGCCTTGGCGATGTCCTCGTACCGGATCGGGTAGTCCCAGGTCGCGTACTTGATCTTCACGGCCGGGAACTTGGCCCGGATCGCGTCGCCGAACACGGTGTCGAAGTACCGGGTCGCCTCCCGGCCGGCGTCGTCGCCGCCGAGCTCGAACGGCTTGAAGTTCACCGCGAAGATGAACAGCTCGTCGTCGGCCACCGAGAACGGCTTGCCGTAGCGGTTCGGGATGTCGACCACACCGGCCGCCGAGCGGGCGCCCGCGCGCGGGACGGCGGACGTGGAGCCGGTCGCCGCCGCGGTGGTGGCGGGCAGCGCGCCGCCGAGGGCGGCGAGGCCGCCGATCAGCGCGCTGTTGCGCACGAACCCGCGCCGGGACATACCTTGCTTGTCGGACATGCTGGGCCTTTCGTAAGGGGCGGTGGCATCAGGCCGAGACGGCGGCGCTGACACCCTTCAGGTCGAGCTGCTCGGCGAAGTGGCAGGCGACACGGCGGCCGCCGACCTCGCGCAGCTGAGGGACTTCGGTGCGGCAGCGGTCCTCGGCGTAGCCGCAGCGCGGGCTGAACGGGCAGCCCGGCGGCACCTTGGACGGGTCCGCGATCTCGCCGCGCAGCATGATGCGGGAGCGCTTGCCACGCGACGCGGGATCAGGATCGGGTACGGCGCTCAGCAGCGCCTCGGTGTACGGGTGCAGCGGCTTGCTGTACAGCTCGTCGGTCGACGCGCTCTCCACCAGCTTGCCGACGTACATCACCGCGACGTCGTCGGCGACGTGCTCGACGATGCCGAGGTCGTGGGACACGAACAGGTACGTGAGGCCGGACTCCTCCTGCAGGTCCTTCAGCAGGTTCAGGATCTGTGCCCGGACCGACACGTCCAGCGCGCTGACCGCCTCGTCCGCGACCACCAGCCGCGGATCGGTCGCGAGCGCCCGCGCGATGACCACGCGCTGCCGCTCACCACCGCTGAAGGCGTGCGGGTAGCGATGCGCGTACTCGGCTCGCAGCCCGACCCGCTTCAGCAGCTCGGCGACCTTGTCGTCGATCTCGTCACGCGTTCCTGCCTCCTGCACCCGCAGCGGCTCGGCGATGATGTCGCGCAGCGTCTTGCGCGGGTCGAGTGAGGAGTGCGGGTCCTGGAAGATCAGCCGGACCTCGGCGCGGTACGGCTTCAGCTCCTTCTCGGACAGCTTCGCCAAGTCCACGCCGTCGTACCGGATGCTGCCCGCCGTCGGCTCGTAGGCGCGCACGATGCAGCGGCCGAGCGTCGTCTTGCCGCAGCCCGACTCCCCCACCAGCCCGAGCGTCCGGCCGGCCTTGATCGACAGGTCGACCCCGTCGACGGCCTTCACCACACCACGGTTGCGGGCGAAGAACCCGCTGTGCAGCGGGAAGTGCATGGTCAGGCCTTCAGTGGTCAGCAGGTCGGTCATCGTTCCCCCTCGCCGTACAGCAGACAGGCGACGTCGGTGTCGTCGGCGCGCACCCGCGCCGGCACGGTCAGATCGCACTTGCCGGCCATGAACGCGTCGCACCTCGGGTGGAACCGGCACCCCGACGGGCGTTCGTACGGCGGCGGCACAGTCCCGCGTACGGCGGCCAACCGGCCCTGACCGCGTTGGCCGAGCCGAGGGACCGAGCGGACCAGCGCCTGCGTGTACGGGTGCTTCGGATCGCTCAGCACCGAGAGGGCCGGCCCGTGCTCGACCACTTCGCCGAGGTACATCACGGCCACCTCGTCGGCCACCTGCGCGGCGACGCCGAGGTCGTGGGTGATCAGCATGATCGCCATCCCCAGCTCCTGCTGGAGATCCTGCAGCAGGTCCAGGATCTGCGCCTGCGTGGTGACGTCCAGCGCGGTCGTCGGCTCGTCCGCGATCAGCAGCCGCGGCCGGCAGGCCAGCGCCATCGCGATCATCGCTCGTTGCCGCATGCCACCACTGAGCTCGAACGGGTACGAGTCGACCCGGCGCTTCGCGTCCGGGATGCCGACCCGGCCGAGCATCTCGATCGCCCGCTCCCGGGCCTCGGCCTTGCCGAGGTTCTCGTGCAGCCGGACCGCCTCGATGATCTGGTTGCCGACCGTGTGCACCAGGCTGAGCGAGGCCATCGGCTCCTGGAACACCATCGCGATGTCCGACCACCGCACCTCGCGCAACCGCTTGTCCTTCGCGGCCAGCAGGTCCAGCGGGTCGTCCGACGGCTCGTCGCCGTACAGCAGGATCTCGCCGCCGACGATCCGGGCCGGGCGCTCGACCAGGCGCAGGATGGACCGCGCGGTGACGCTCTTGCCGCAGCCCGACTCGCCGACCACGGCCAGCGTGCGGCCGCGCCGTACGGTCAGGCTGACGCCGTCGACGGCCTTGACCACGCCGTCGTCGAGCTCGAAGTGCGTCCGGAGGTCTCGGACTTCCAGGAGAGGTTGCACGAGGTCCTCCTACTTGTAGGGATCCGCGGCGTCGCGGAGGCCGTCGCCGACGAAGTTCATGGCCAGTACGACGACCACGACCGCGAGACCTGGTGTCAGCAGCCAGGGAGCGGTGGCGACCGCGCGGATGTTCTGCGCGCCTTCGAGCAGCACACCCCAGCTCACGGCCGGCGCCTGCAGGCCGAGGCCGAGGAAGCTCAGGCTGGTCTCGCCGAGGATCATCCGCGGCACCGCCATCGACACCGACGCGATGATGTGGCTGGCGAACGAGGGCACCATGTGGCCGACGATGATTCCGCGCTGGCCGACCCCGTCCAGCCGCGCGGCCATCACGAAGTCCTCCTCGCGCAGGCTGAGGAACCGGCCCCGGACGTCGCGGGCCAGCCCGGTCCAGCCGATCAGCGACAGGATCACGGTGATCGCGAAGTACCTGGTCAGTGGTCCCCAGCTGTCCGGCAGCGCCGCCGACAACGCCATCCACAGCGGCAGTGTCGGGATCGACATGATGAACTCGATGACCCGCTGGATCGCGTTGTCGATCGGCCCGCCGAAGTACCCGGAGATGCCGCCGATCAGGATGCCGAGCACGAAGCTCGCGGCCACCCCGACCAGGCCGATCGACAGCGACACCTTGGCGCCGTGGATCAACCGGGACAGCAGGTCGCGGCCGGACTGGTCGGCGCCGAGCAGGAAGAACGGGTCGCCCTTCGTGGTCGGGCCGATCAGGTGGATGTCGGACGGGATCACGCCGAGCACCTTGTACTCGTCACCGCGGACGAACAGGCCGACGTCGACGATCTTGTTCTTGTCGACGGTGAAGGTCTGCTCGAACGTCTCCTGGTCCCGGGTGGACGAGTAGCCGTAGACGAACATGCCGTGCTCGGTGGAGAGGTGCACCCGCTGCGGCGGCGCGTACGGCAGGGACGTGTGCGCGGAGTCGCTCGCGGCCGGCGCGAAGAAGCCGGAGAAGATCGCGATGAAGTAGATCGGGAGCAGCACGATCGCACCGATCAGCGCCAGCCGGTGCTTGCGGAACTGGCGCCACATCAGCCGCCACTGCGGCAGCGCGCCGTGGTCCCGCAGGCTCTTCACCACCTCGGGTTCGGCCTGCGGCGGCGGTGCGGGCTGCTCCTGGATTGTCTGAACCATCAGGCCCTATCCCTTCGACAGCCGGTGTCGGATCCGCGGGTCCCACCAGGCCAGCGCGAGGTCGCTGAGCATCGTGCCGATCACCGTCAGCGCGCTGAGGATCAGGACGAAACTGCCGACCAGGTACATGTCCTGGCTCTTCACCGCGCCGAGCAGCAGCGGGCCGCTGGTCGGCAGGCTCATCACGACCGACACGATCGTCTCGCCGCTGATCAGGCCGGGCAGCAGCCAGCCGACCGTGCTGAAGAACGGGCTGAGCGACATCCGGACCGGGTACTTGAGCAGCAGCTTCCACTCCGGCAACCCCTTGGCCCGCGCGGTCGCGACGTACGGCTTGTGCAGCTCGTCGAGCAGGTTGGCCCGGGTGATCCGGATCAGCCCGGCCGTGCCGGCCACGCCGACGACCACGATCGGCACCCAGAGGTGGGATATCAGGTCGATCAGCTTGCCCAGGTTCCAGGCGGCGTCGGCGTACTCGGGTGAGAACAGCCCGCCGACGCTCTGGCCGAAGTACCGGAACCCGATCCACATCATCACCAGCGCGAGCATGAACTCCGGCACCGCCATCCCGATGAAGCCGAGGAAGGAGGCGACGTAGTCACCGGGCGAGTACTGCCGCAGCGCGCTGTAGATGCCGATCGGGAACGCGATCGCCCAGACGAACAGCAGGCTGCCGATCGACAGGAAGATCGAGAGCATGACCCGGTTGCCGATCAGGCTGGACACCGACTGGTTCCAGGCGAACGACTGGCCGAGGTCGCCGTGCAGGACCACCCCGGAGATCCAGGTCCAGTACTGCACGATGAACGGCTTGTCGAGGCCGTAGTGCCGTTTCAGCTCGGCGATCTGCGAGTCCGGGATGTCCTGGCCGCGGGCCTCGGCGTTCGCGATGACGGTGGTGGTGTAGTCGCCCGGCGGCAGCTTGATGACGACGAAGGTGACGAACGAGATCGCCGCCAGCGTCACCACCATCCAGAGCAGCCGCCGGGCGAGGTAGCGCAGCATCTATTGGCCGATCGCGAACTGCTCGGGGTGGACGATGCCGGGGGCAACGGCCTCGATCATCTTGTCCGGCACGTTGTGGAAGTCGTTCTTCGCGATGCCGTAGGTGTTCGGGACGCTGCTCAGGCCGATGTAGTAGAACTGGTCGGCCGCGATCTGCAGGATCTGCTTGCCGAGGTCGAGCGTCTTCGCCGGGTCCGGCTCCTGCCGGCCCTGGGTGAACAGCTCGAGCTGCTTCTTGACCTCGGCCGGCGGCTCGACACCTTCTTCGCCGTCGGACTGGTACCACTGCGCCCAGCCGATGCCGTACCGCGCGCTGCCGTCGTTGGTCGGCACCCAGTAGTGGTCACCACCGGTTCCGGTCGGCAGCACGAAGGTGCCACCGGTCCAGGTGCCGGCGTCGTGGTCGTTGGCCTTGACCCGCTCCTTGGCGAGGTCCTCGCTGACCGCCTGGGTCCGCAGCTCGACGCCGACCGCACGCCAGCGCTTCTTCACGAACTCGATCGCCTCGACGTGGTCCGGGAAGGACTCGCTGACCAGCACGGTGACCGACACCGGCTTGCCGTCCGCGCCCAGCCGGCGGCCGTCGGCCGCCTTCTTCAGCCCGGCCTTGTCCAGGTGCTCGTTGGCCTTCGCCTCGTCGAACTCCAGGTACTGCGTGGCGAGCTGCTCGTTGTAGTACGGCGAGTCCTTCGGCGGAGCGCAGTTCCACGGCTCACCCTGGCCGGCGTACACCGCGTCGATGATCTCCTTGCGGTTGATCGCGTACGACAGGCCGATCCGGAAGTCCTTGTTCGCGAACAGCGCCCGCTTGACCGGGTTCTTGTGGGTCTGGTTGAGGCCGATGATCATCGTGTTCGTCAGCTGGGTCGGCACCTCGAAGATCCGGTAGCCGCCCTTGTCCCGGTTCTGCGCGACGACCGGCTTGTTCTGCGCGGTGCCGAAGTTGCGGTACTGCATGCCGAACTCGCCGTTCATCACCTTCAGCAGCTCGACCTGCGCGTCCTGCACGACCTCGACCCGGCAGGCGTCGATGTACGGCAGCTGCCGGCCCGCGTCGTCGACCTTCCAGTAGTACGGGTTCCGGGTCAGGGTGACCGCGGAGCCCTTGCCGAGCGGGGTGACGACCTTCCACGGCGCCAGCGTCGGCTGGTCCGGGTTCGTCCACGGGTTCTGCTTCTGCGAGAACAGGTCCGTCCAGCTGCCGACACCGGCCTTCTTCGCCAGCGCGTTCGCGTTCGGGTTGTACTTGAGGTGGAACTGCTGGAAGTAGTGCTTCGGCAGCAGCATCCCGTAGGCGCCCTCGCGCAGGAAGATGCCGTCGGCGATCTGGATGATGAGCGACGGCTGCGGCGCGGTGTAGGTGAGGGTGACGGTCCGCTCGTCGGTCTTCTCGATCTTCGCGATCTTGCCGGTGTCCGGCGAGGCGAAGGCGTCGTAGATGCCGTCCGGGTGCAGCCCGGCGTCGCACTGCACCTCGAGCAGCGTGAACAGCAGGTCGTCCGCGGTGCAGGGCTTGCCGTCGGACCACTTCAGGCCCTCGCGGAGCTTGAACGTGATCACCTTGCTCTCGGCATCGACCGTGAACTCGGCGACGTTGCCTTCCATCTCGTCGTACCCGGGCTTGCCGGTCTTGTCCGGCTTCCAGCGGACCAGGGGCTCGTACGCCAGGGCGTTCCACAGCCACTGGGTGTCCTCCTGGGTCAGCATCGCCGAGCGCCAGGTGCCGCCGAACACCGCCTTGCCGGCTAGCGGCTTGATCACCGGCGGGTTCTTCGGCAGCCGCTCGGCCAGCGGGGGCAGGGTGCCCTTGTCCACCAATGCCTTCAGCATCGGCGACTCCAGCTGATCGGCCGTCGCGGCCTGGGCGCCGGTGCCGGCGGGCTTGGTGTCGAAGAAGCTGCAGCCCGGCACAGTGGCCGCCACCAGCATCCCGAGCCCGCCCTGCAGCACCCGTCGCCGGTCGACCTTGCGTAGTTCCTGGGACATCGTCACTTTCCTCACTGCTCGACCGTGATGTTGCTGAACTGCGCGGTCCCGTAGTCCACGAGGCCGTTGTCCTCCTTGCCCCCGTCGACCGCGAAGCCGATGTAGAAGGTCCGGCTCGGCATCGCGATCCGCTCGTAGCCGAACCGGTCCCACTTGACCTTGTCGGTGGAGATGCCATCTGCAATAGCTATGAAGGCCTCGAACTCGACCTCCCTCGCCTGCGGGCGCTCCCGGCGGAGCAGCCGCAGCCAGTACTGCTTGGTGGGATCGAGGTACTCGTCCTCGGTCCACGGCCAGGGCCCGACACTCGGCGACGGGCCGTCGGTCTGGATCCGGATCGCCTGCGCCTTCATGCCGCCGTCGTCGGTGACCCCGGACACGCCGCCGTCGTCGCCGACCGTGCCGGTGCCGCCGGCCACGCCGAACCCGATGCCGCCGTACATGAACGGCGCCGCCTGGTCGAGACTGTCGCGGATCATCAGGCCGGCGGTGAGTCCGTTGGCCACCTTGGTGATCTTGTCCAGCCGGGCGGTGATCTGGGCGACCGAGCCGGCGCCGCCGACCTGGAGCCTGCGGTAGACGTAGTGGAAGTTGCTGCCGCGCCCGAGGATCCGGCCGGAGCCCTTGACCGTCAGGATCCCGCCGTCGAGGCTGCCCGAGCCCGGCACCGGCGGCTTGCCGATCGCGGCCGACGTCCAGCCCGGCGTGCCGGACTGCAGGTTGACGTGCACCGGCACCTGGGTCGACTGGGTCGCCGTGCCGTTGCGGTCGGTGGCCCGGGCGGTCAGCCAGTAGGAGCCGTCGGCAACGTTCTTCCACTCGATCCGGTACGGCGCCTCGGTCGCGGTGCCGATCAACTGGTCGCCGTTGAAGAACTCGACCATGGCCAGCTCGCCGCCCTTGTCCGCAGCGGCGGACGCCTCGACCGTGACGGTCGGCGCCGTCCGCGCCGCGACGACCTCGTTGAACGCCGGGCTGGTGATCCGCACCGTCGGGTTGCCGACCGGGTCGGGCACGATCGAGTTGAGGTAGTTCTCCAGGTAGGTGTAGCCGTTCGGCGCGATCTTCTGGGCGTCGGACGGGTCGTTGGGGTCGAGGCCATTCGCCTTCTCCCACCAGTCCGGGATGCCGTCGTGGTCGGAGTCGACCGGCGCCTCGGTCTGCGCCAGCACCGGGAAGCCGCCGACCTCCTTCTGCGAGTTGATCAGTCGGCCGGTGCCGTTGCGGGCGTCGTCGACGATCCGCGCGTCGGCGGCGTCGCGTCTCGGCAGGACGGCGCCGGCGTTCTTCAGCACGGCGTCGTACGCCTTGGCCGCGGACTGCGTCTCGAGCTCGTCGGCGAACGGCAGCGGGCGGGGCAGCTCGTTGATGCCGCCGATCGGGTACCGGATGCCGCGCCGGTTGTGCGCGGTGACGTCCGGGTGGCCTTCCACCTGGTTGCCGGAGACGTGCCACTGGCCACCGCGGTTCGCGCTCAGGATGACCGGGGCGACCTCGCCCAGCGTGCTCGGGCCGGGCTTGTAGTAGTTGCCGACGATGTTGATGCCGTTGGCCCACTCACCGCCGTACACCGAGGTGTAGCCGTGGTCGTAGACCACGTTGTTGCGGTGGTCGACCTCGAGGTTGATGTTCTCGGTGTAGCCGAACCGCGGCTGCCGGCCGCCCTGGTGGGCGATCAGGTTGTGGTGGTAGGTGTTCCGCTCGCCACCCCAGATGCCGCCGTACCCGTGCCGGTTCTTCGGGTGCGCCGACAGCGCGAGACCCTCGGCGATGATGCACCACTGGATGGTGACGTCGAAGTTCCCGTACGGCGACAGGCACTCGTCGACCGCCCAGCTGAACGAGCAGTGGTCGATGATCAGGTTCCGGATCTCCGGGCTGACCGAGCCGGGCACGTTGGTGTTGAAGGCGTCGTCGGCGGCCGCGTTGCGGTCGCCGAGCCGGAACCGCAGGTAGCGGATGACGATGTCGTGCGCACCGCCCTTGATGCTGGTGCCGCGGCCGGAGACGCAGATGCCGCCGCCGGGGGCGGTCTGGCCGGCGATCGTGAGGTTGTTGCCGGCGATCTCCAGGCCGGTCTCCAGCACGATCGTGCCGGACACCCGGAAGACCACGGTGCGGTTCGAGCCGGAGACGGCGTCCCGCAGCGAGCCGGGGCCGGAGTCGTTGAGGTTGGTGACCTCGTAGACGGTTCCGCCGCGGCCGCCGGTGGCCCACTTGCCGGCGCCCTCGGCGCCGGGGAAGGCCGGAACCTTGTCCTCCGTGGACACGGCCTTCGCGGCGTGCGCCGGAACCGTGATGCCCAGGGAGGCGGCGGCTCCGACGGCGGCGGAGGTGGCGACGAACCCGCGACGGGTCCAGCCGGTGGATGCTTCGGTCATCGTCCATGCCTCGCTTTCGGCAGGGGGGCGGCTGCTGACCGGGCCAGATTCTGAATATCTAGTCAGCTTCGAATGGAACGACGGCCTCATGGTCACGGAGGTTACGAGGCGATGTCAAGAGCATGACACCCGGTTTCCGCAATCGTTTGCAGCCGGAGACTTCCGTGGCGGCAATCGTTTGCACCGAACCCTTGCCTGCAACTCGTTTGCAGTGGTTGGCTGTCGGCCATGCCTCTTGAGTCACTCCCGCTTGGCGCTGTGCGGATCACCGGTGGGTTCTGGCGGGACCGCCAGGAGATCAACCGGAACTCGACGATCCCGGCTGCCGCGCGGCGGTTGGAAGAGGCCGGAACGTTGCGGAACCTGCGACGGGCCGCCGGGCAGGAGCCGATCGGTGACGGGTTCGCGGGGAAGCTGTTCGCCGACACCGACGTCTACAAGTGGCTCGAGGCGGTCGCGTGGGAACAGACCCGGCTCCCGTCGACCGAGCTCACCAACTGGCAGACCGCAGCGAGTGCGCTGGTCGCGTCGGCGCAGGAGCCGGACGGGTATCTCAACAGCTACGTGCGACTGGCCCTCGACGGTGAACGGTTCGGCGACCTGGAGAAAGGCCACGAGCTGTACTGCGCGGGCCATCTGCTGCAAGCGGCCGTCGCGCAGTCACGCGCGACCGGGAATCGCACGCTGCTGGAGGTCGCCACCCGGTTCGCCGATCTGCTCTGCAAGACCTTCGGGCCCGGGCGGCTCGGGGGGATCGACGGTCATCCGCTGATCGAGATGGCGTTGGTCGAGCTCTACCGGGAGACCGGCACGGCGTCGTACCTGGAGCTGGCGTCGTACTTCGTCGAGGCCCGAGGTCACGGGCTGTTGCAGCCGCCGGGACACCACGGACCGGCGTACTTCCAGGACCACCTGCCGGTGCGGGAGGTGCGGACGCTCGCCGGTCATGCGGTGCGGGCGTTGTATCTGGCCGCCGGCGCCACCGATGTCGCGGTCGAGACCGGCGACGCCGAGTTGCTGGAGGCGCTGCAGGCATCGTGGGACACGATGGTCGAGAGTCAGCTGTACCTGACCGGCGGCGCCGGGTCGCGCTGGTACGGCGAGGCCTTCGGCGACCCGTTCGAGCTGCCGCCGGATGCGGCGTACTGCGAGACCTGCGCGGCGATCGCCAGCGTGCAGTGGAGCTGGCGGCTGCTGCTCGCGACGGGTGACAGCAAGTACGCCGACCTGATCGAGCGGACGCTCTACAACGCGGTGATCTCCGGCGTCTCGTTGAGCGGCGGCGAGTTCTTCTACGTGAACACGTTGAAGGTCCGTCAGCACGCGTTCGCCGACGACCAGCGGTCCGCGGTGGCAGGACGACAGCCCTGGTTCGGTACGGCGTGCTGCCCGCCGAACGTGATGCGGACACTCTCGTCACTCGACCAGCTCGTCGCGACGTCGGACGACGACGGGGTGCAGGTGCACCTGTACGCGCCGGCGTCGGTACGAGCGGAGCTGCCCGCCGGCAAGGTCGGGTTCGAGGTGGAGACGCAGTACCCGTGGCACGGCACAGTCACGGTCCGGGTGACCGAGTCACCTGATGAGCCGTGGACGCTGGGGCTGCGGATTCCGGCGTGGGCTGAAGGTGCAGTGATCACGGTGAATGGTGCTGAGGGACCGTTGCGGCGCCGGTGGTCTGTGGGCGACGAGGTGGTGCTCGAGCTGCCGGTGGAGGCACGTCGTACGGTGCCGGACGATCGGATCGACTCGGTGCGGGGTTGTGTGGCGATCGAGCGCGGGCCGTTGGTGTACTGCTTCGAGCAGCTCGACCAGGACGTCGTACTGGATGAGACGGCTGTGCTGGCTGGGGAGCTGGTCGAGCAGGAGCGGCCGGAGTTGCTCGGTGGGGTGACTACCGTCGAGGTGCCGGCGCGAGGCGGGACGTTGACAGCAATCCCCTACTACGCGTGGGCGAATCGGGACGTCGGTCCGATGACCGTGTGGATCGATGCCCGTTAGGTTAGTCCGCGGCCAGGCGTTCGGCGACCGTGCGGTCGGTGATGAGGACGTCGACCCAGCGTCCGAGGAGCGCTGCGCGGATGGCGGCGTACTTGCGCATGCCGCCCGCGACGCCGACGCTGCGGACGTCGTCGCTGCGCACCTGAGCTGCCGACAGCCCGAGCACGCGCTGGTCGAACTCGGACCGGATCGGTTTGCCCTCGTCGTCGAAAAACCGCAGGCAGATGTCGCCGACCGCGCCCTGGTCCTGCAGCACCTTCTGCTCCTCGGGGGTCATTGCGTTACCGCTCTCCCGGAGCAGTGGCGACGGCTCCAAGCTGCCGATCCCGACCAGCAGCAGGGTCAGCCGGGACCATGCCTCCATCACCTCGCTGACCACCGGGTCCTTCACCAGGGTCCGCTTCGCGCTCACGCTGCCGACCAGACCCGGCACCGGCAGCAGCACCGGTGCGGCGCCGGTGAGGTCGGCCAGCCGGCCGATCAGCCGGGCGGCGCGTGCCTGGGCGGCCGGGTTGCCGACGCCGCCGAGCACCTGCACGACCTCCTCGGCGACCTGCGTCGGCCGCGGTGTCATCGACTCGACGGTCGCGAGCAGCGTGGAGCTCCACGACGAGATGCCGATCCGGTCACCGCCGGTGAGGGTGGTCTCCAGGTACACCGCGGCTGCCGCGCCCAGCGCCGGGATGATGTGCGCGTCGTCCTCACCGCTGGCGTCGACCACGATCACCTCGCGAAGTCCGTACCGCTGCTCGACCGCGTCCTCCAGCTCGGTGTGCACGCCGCCCGGCGGGATGACGACCGTACGCACGATGCCCGCCACCACGGCCTGCTTCAGCAACCGGGACACCCGCGGCTGCGAGATGTGCAGCTGCGCGGCGATCTGCGGCTGGCGGACACCCTGCTCGTGGTAGAGCTTCGCGACCTTGGTCAGCAGCCGCAGGTGATCCGCCGACGGCTGCCGCCGGCCGACCGGTCGCGGCCCCTGTCCCGCACTCGCCGTCGTCATGCTCAGCATGCTAACTGCATCGGAAGGATGTAATGACGTACTACGAAGACCCTGGGCCCGGGTACGGCGTGCTGCCGGCGCGGGCTGCTGTGCGTTCCGACGTACCGTCGATCTGCCTGAACGGGACCTGGCGGTTCCGCTACGCGGAGTCGGTGGGCGAGGCCGGGTTCGAGCGGCCGGACTTCGACGACTCGGGCTGGGACTCGATCCCGGTGCCGTCGAGCTGGCCGATGCACGGGTACGGGCGGCCGATCTACACCAACCAGCCGTACCCGTTCCCGGTCGATCCGCCGTACGTGCCGGACGAGAACGGGACCGGGGACTACCGGCTGGAGTTCGACGCGCCGTGGGACGGGCCTGCGGTACTGCGGTTCGAGGGGGTCGACTCGTGTGCGCGGGTATGGCTGAACGGCGTGGAGCTCGGGGTGACGCGCGGGAGCCGGCTGCCGAGTGAGTTCGATGTGAGTTCGGTACTGCGGGTCGGACCGAACGTGCTGGCGGTGCGGGTGCATCAGTGGTCGTCGGGGAGCTACCTCGAGGACCAGGACATGTGGTGGCTGCCGGGAATCTTCCGGGATGTGACACTGCTGGCGCGTCGGTCGGTGACCGACGTGTTCGTGCATGCGGACTACGACCACCGGACCGGCGCTGGGACGTTGCTGGTCGAGTCCGTGCCCGGTGCTGTGGTGCGGGTGCCGTCGCTGGGGCTCGAGTTCGCTGCTGGTGAGTCGGTGACGGTGGCTGACGTGGAGCCGTGGTCGGCGGAGATGCCGCGGTTGTACGACGCTGTGGTCGAGACGCCGGATGAGCGTGTCTCGCTGCGGATCGGGTTCCGGACGGTGGCGATCGTGGACGGGGTGCTGACGGTCAACGGGCGGCGCGTGCTGTTCCACGGGGTGAACCGGCACGAGCACGATCCCGTGCTGGGTCGCGTCGTACCGGAGCATCGGTTGCGGCAGGAGCTGCTGGTGATGAAGCAGCACAACCTCAACGCGATCCGGACGAGCCACTACCCGCCGGACACGCGGTTGCTGCAGTTGTGCGACGAGCTCGGGTTCTGGGTGATGGACGAGTGCGACTACGAGACGCACGGGTTCTTCCTGCTGGGGTGGCGGGGGAATCCGGCCGACGATCCGTCGTTCGAGGCCGCGTCGGTGGATCGGATGCGGCGGCTGGTGGAGCGGGACAAGAACCACCCGTCGGTGATCATGTGGTCGCTCGGGAACGAGGCAGGTGTCGGGCGGAACCTGACCGCGATGGCGGCGTGGACGCGGGACCGGGACCCGTCGCGGCCACTGCACTACGAGGGTGATCTCAGCTGTGCCGACGTCGATGTCTACAGCCGGATGTACGCCTCGCACGCGGAGGTGGAGGCGATCGGGAAGCGGGCCGAGAAGCCGCTGGATGATCCGCGGCTGGACGCGCGGCGGCGGGCGATGCCGTTCGTCCTGTGCGAGTACTCCCATGCCGGGGGCAACGGTCCCGGCGGGATACCGGAGTACGAGGAGCTCTTCCACCGCTACGAACGCTGCCAGGGCGGCTTCCTCTGGGAGTGGATGGACCACGGCATCCTGCGGCCCGACGGGAGTTATGCGTACGGCGGCGACTTCGGCGAAGAGCTGCACGACGGCAACTACGTCCTCGACGGCCTGGTCTTCCCCGACCTGACGCCCAAGCCGGCCCTCCTCGAGGCCCGCAAGGCTTTTGAACCTCTCCACTTGCGCGTCTCCGAGAACGTCCTCCACCTCACGAACCGGTACGACGTCGCAGACACCAGCCACCTGTCCCTGCACTGGGAACTGACCGACGAGGGCGAGCCAGTCGCCCGCGGGACGCTGGACATGCCGGTCATCGCCTCCGGAGCCGAGGCAACCGTGGCACTACCCGACCTCCCCACCCCCCTCCAGAACCGCGAACGCTGGCTGACAGTCCGAGCCGTACTACGTGACAACACCCCACGGGCTTCTGCAGGCCACGAAGTAGCCTCCACCCAGACCCAAGTCGCCCCCGCCAGTGCGCCGACCTCCTCTTCTACTCCCGCCGTTCGGCCGGGACGGCCGGACGGTGAGGGGATCTCGTTGGGGCCGGCGGTCTTCTGCGCGCGGAGTGGGCGGCTGGTTCGGTTGGAGGGTTGGGACGTGGAGCATGTGCCGTTGGAGTTGTGGCGGGCGCCTACCCAGCACGACGCGCGGACTTGGGATGCGACCACCTTGGACCGAAAGACCCGATGGGCGAACGCCGGGCTGCATCGGCTGCGGTATCGGACCGTGGCGGTGGAGGTCGAAGGGGACGAGTTGGTGGTGCGGACGATGGTCGGCGCGGCCGCGACCGATGCCCGGGTGCTGACGACCTACCGGTGGACCTCCGACGGCAAGCGGCTGGCAGCCGACGTCGAGGCCGAGCCAGTGGGTGAGTGGACAGTCCCGTGGGCTCGCGTCGGGCTGACGCTCGGGCTGCCGCCGGGGTTCAGAGAGATCACATGGTTCGGGTTGGGCCCGGGACAGGCCTATCCGGACGCACGGGCAGCGGCGAGGGTCGGGCGATACTCGGCGACCATCGAAGAGCTGCAGGTGCCGTTCATCTACCCACAGGAGAACGGCGCGCGGGCCGACGTGCGCTGGGCCGAGCTGTCGGGGACGGCAGGAAGACTCAGGCTGACCGGAGACCCGCACCTGGGTCTGACGGTACGACGCTGGACCATGACCGACCTGGCCGCCGCCAATCACCGAGAAGACCTCACGCCAAGCGACCGCGTCTGGGTGACTCTGGACGCGCTGCAGCACGGGCTAGGCAGTCCGACGAGCGGCGCACCGATCCTCCCGCCGCACGATCTCCAGCCCCGAGCCCACCGCTTCAGCTTCAGTTTGGGAACGTGAGCCAGGTGCCGGCCAGCGGCTGCTGGCCGATGCCCGGCTTCGAGTAGTCGCAGACACCACCCGGGAAGATCCGCACCAACCGGTTCCACTGGGCGTCGGTGAAGCCGGGGTACTCGCCGCGTTCCGGAGCACGCAGCCGGCACTTGATCACATCCGCGGCGACCCCGGCTCCCGCGACCTCCCGCGGGAACGACGCCGACGGGAACAACTGCTCACACCGGGACGCAGGATCCCGGTCCAACGGCTGCGCGATGAACCCGGACGGTCCCCTGCAGCCCTCCACCAGCAACGTCGGTCGCGCAGCCTCGATCTTCTCCAGCCGCGGCCGGGACGAGTCGTCGGCCGCCAGCGTGGTCAGCCACTCGTCCAGCGAGTCGACCGCGTGCTGCAGCAGCGGGCTCGCCGTACTGAACGGCCCGTACCGAGCGTCCTCCAGCAGGCTCACCTGGTTGGCCGACGTCCCGTTCGCCTTCTCCAGCCGCGCCCGCATCGAGAAGGTGTGGTAGCGGACGTGGATGTCTCCGTAGGCCTGGTCGTCGAAGTACGCGCGGTAGTCGATGATCGGCACGTCGGCCAGCCCTCCCCCGCCGCTGGTCAGCCGCCCGGTCCGGTACGCCGTACGCACCGCCTGCGGATCCGCCACCGTCCGGGCCGGCACCAGGTTGGCGTCGGCGTCGAACCCGCCGACGTACTCGTTCAGGTCGAGGAACTGCGCGGCCGTGATCACCCCGGACCGCAGCACCCCGAGCCCGTACTGCACGCCGACGTTGTCCAGCGGTCGCCGCGCGAAGCCGGTCGCCGGGTCGGCGCCGTACGCGTTGATCGCGTGGTCGAACACGTCGCACCGCACGCCGCGCGGGTGGGTCTCCGGGTCGTAGCGCTCGGCGGCCGGGACGATGTCGCAGTTTCGCCGCGGGTCGATCCGCCCGGCGCTGACCGCCATGCTCGGCAGCGTCGCGTACGTCGCGAACCCGGCCACCTGCCGCTTCTGCTCCTGCGTCCAGGCGGCGTTCGACCGCGAGGTGAAGTAGGAGTCCAGCAGCCACGCGTCGCTGATGAACGTCACAGTGCCGAACCCGACGTCCGGGAACGAGCAGCCGGCGATGATGCCGTCGAAGATGCCCGGGTAGTTGTCGGTGATCTGGTGCGCCTGGTACGAGCCGCCCGAGCAGCCGAAGCCGACGGTGTACTCCGGCCGCCCGTAGTGCTCGACAAAGAGCTCCTTCGTCATCATCGCCGACTCAGCAGCGGTCAGGTCGTTGCAGTTCTGGCCGAAGACGTTCAGCGACGACGACATCAGCGCGTACCCACGGCCGAGCAGGAAGGCGTCGGTCACCCCGCCGGTCGTGCTGCCCGAGCGGTACCACCCGCCCGCGCAGCCGCCGCCGAGGGTGAAGATCGCCCGCCCGTTCCAGCCCGCCGTACGCCTGGTCGGCCGCGGCTTCGGCTCGCGCAGCGGGTCGTGCAGCATACTGGTCTGGACCACCGCCCGGTTGGCGCTGCCGGTCTCCATCCGGACGATGAACGGCGCGTTCGCGTCCGTGCGCCCAAGATCGGCCGGGTACGACGTCGCGCCAGCCGGCCATGTGGCCCACGCACCCGCCGTCGTCCGGTAGAAGTAGTCCACCCGCGGCTTGATCGTGCAGTCGGCGTCGAGCGCCTCGCCGAGCGTGCCGCCGACCACCGGGACGGTGAACTTCGCGGTCTCGCAGACGAACGGTTGCTGGTGCGGACCGGAGAACACCGGCCCTTGCCGCGGGTGGTTGCGGACGTCGAGGGTGGTTCGCTCGTCGCCGGCCTGGGCCCTGAGGGTGTTCGCGCCCAGGCGCATGCCCCCGACCAGACCGGTCAGACCGTGCTCGTCGGCGGTGAACGCCGAGGTCACGTCGTTGCCGTTCAGCGTCACCTGCACCCGGTCGGCGCCGCGGGGCACGTCGACGTGCACGAGCGCGTCACCTCCGGTCACCTTGTCCGGGCGTCCGGAGAGCACCTCCAGCTTGAGCTGCCGGGTCGCGGTGGCCGGAACCGCGGGAATGAGCAGGAGGACAACGAGGACGCCGGCGAGCAGACCGACGGCTCGGGTGCGATCGACCTGGCTCACGGGCCAAACGTACCCAGCTTCGGCGTCAGAACCGGGGTCCTGCCGGAGTGCCGCGGGCAGACCGGTGCAAACGTCAGTGGTAGGTCTGGCTGCTGGGTGGCGCGGACTCCATCCAGGCGAGGACGCCGGTCAGGGCTTCCTCGGTCATCGCGAAGTGGACCGTGCGGTCGTGCAGCTTCGCATCGACGATGACGTGGCCGGCGTACGTCACGAGGGGCTCGTTGCCCATCGGGCGCCGGGTGGTGACACCTTCCAGCTGGCGGCGGTTGACGACGAGCTTCGGCCACCAGGCGAGGCTGAAGACGCGGAACCACTGCAGGTCGTCGCCGACGTACCGGGCCAGGCCGAGCGCCCAGCCGCGGCCGTGCTCCTTCTCGGCCAGCTGCAGGCTGCAATCGAACGTGCCGCCGTCCCTGGACAACCAGCGACGACGGCACGCGAAAGCGATGACCAGCAGTACGGCGGCAAGCAGACAGACCCCGACGACATCGAGGACTATCCGCATACCTTGCGACCCCATTTCCGGTGCCCGAACTCGGTACTGCCCCGGGCACCCCGGAGAACCGTACTGTCAGTGACGATATTCGATTTCTCCGATTATGGCAGGTACGTTCAATCCACCTTCTCGGCGGCCCGCACCCTTGCCTCGGCGAGGCGGAGGTCTTCCTGGGCGCCCTCGGTGTCGCTACCGGTGGCCAGGGCCCGCTCCAGGTCGCGGCGGGCCTCCTCCAGGTCGATGTCGTGCCCCATCTCGGCGTTCTCGGCCAGGATGGAGACCCGGTCGTTCGCCACCGAGATGAAGCCGTCCGGCGCGGCCGCGACGAAGTACTCGTCGTCTACGGTCCGCACCTGGACGGTGCCACCCTGCAGCAGGCCCAGCAGCGGCGCGTGGCCGGGCAGGATACCGACGTCGCCGTCCGTGGTCCGGGCGATGACGATCTTGGCCTGGCCCTGCCACACCGTCCGCTCGGCCGCGACCAGCGCGACCTCGAGGTGCTTGGCAGAATCGTCGGCCATCTCAGTTGTCCTTCTGCAGCTCGGCCCACTTGCGCTCGACGTCCTCGAGCGAACCGACGTTGAAGAACGCCTGCTCGGCGATGTGGTCGCACTCGCCTTCGGTGATCTTCTTGAAGGACTCGATGGTGTCCTTCAGCGGCACGGTGGAGCCCGCGATGTTGGTGAACTTCTCCGCCATGTAGGTGTTCTGGGAGAGGAACTGCTCGATCCGGCGCGCGCGGGCGACGGTGATCTTGTCCTCTTCCGAGAGCTCGTCCACACCGAGGATGGCGATGATGTCCTGCAGCTCCTTGTTCTTCTGCAGGATCTGCTTCACCCGGACGGCCACGTCGTAGTGCTCCTGGCCGATGTACTGCGGGTCGAGGATCCGCGACGTGGAGGTCAGCGGGTCGACGGCCGGGTACAGACCACGCGACGCGATGTCGCGGGAGAGCTCGGTGGTCGCGTCGAGGTGGGCGAAGGTGGTCGCCGGCGCCGGGTCGGTGTAGTCGTCCGCGGGCACGTAGATCGCCTGCATCGAGGTGATCGAGTGACCCCGGGTCGAGGTGATCCGCTCCTGCAGCACACCCATCTCGTCGGCCAGGTTCGGCTGGTAACCGACCGCGCTCGGCATCCGGCCGAGCAGCGTGGAGACCTCGGAACCGGCCTGGGTGAACCGGAAGATGTTGTCGATGAACAGCAGCACGTCCTGCTGCTTCACGTCGCGGAAGTACTCCGCCATCGTCAGCGCCGACAGCGCGACCCGCAGGCGCGTGCCCGGCGGCTCGTCCATCTGGCCGAACACCAGCGCGGTGTCCTTGAAGACGCCGGCCTCTTCCATCTCGTTGATGAGGTCGTTGCCCTCACGGGTCCGCTCCCCCACCCCGGCGAACACCGAGGTGCCACCGAAGTTGTGGGCGATCCGGTAGATCATCTCCTGGATCATGACGGTCTTGCCGACACCCGCACCGCCGAACAGGCCGATCTTGCCGCCCTGCACGTACGGCGTCAGCAGGTCGAGCACCTTGATGCCGGTCTCCAGCATCTCGGTCTTCGACTCGAGCTGGTCGAACGACGGCGCCTTGCGGTGGATCGGCCAGCGCTCGGTGATCTCGAACTCGGACTCGTCCTGGTTCAGGCACTTGCCGGTGACGTTCCAGACCCGGCCCTTGGTGACGTCGCCCACCGGGACCGAGATCGCGGAGCCGGTGTCGCGCACCTCGGCGCCGCGGACCAGGCCGTCGGTCGGCTTCATCGAGATGGCCCGGACGATGTTGTCACCGACGTGCAGGGCCACCTCGAGGGTGATGGTCTGGGTCGCGCCGCCGATGGTCAGGTCGACCTCGAGCGCGTTGTAGATGTCGGGCATCGCGTCAGCCGCGAACTCGACGTCGACGACCGGGCCGATCACCCGGGCGACGCGACCGACACCCGCGGCGCCGGCCTCGTTGTTCTTCTCGGTAACCGTGGCAGTCATCTCTCTCACTCGCTCCCGGCGGTCGCGTCGGCCAGCGCGCTGGCGCCACCGACGATCTCGCTGATTTCCTGGGTAATTTGGGCCTGGCGGGCCTGGTTCAGGTCCCGCGTCAGCTTCTCGATCAGGTCCTGCGCGTTGTCCGTCGCCGACTTCATCGCGCGCTGCCGGTTGGCCAGCTCGGAAGCGGCCGCCTGCAGCATGCAGTAGTGGATCCGGCTGGCGACGTACTTGGGCAGCAGCGCGTCCAGCACGTCCTCGGCGGACGGCTCGAACTCGTACAGCGGCAGGACGTCGTCGGCCGCGGGGGCCTCCTGGCCCTCCACGACCTCCAGCGGCAGCAGCCGGATCACGTCGGTGCGCTGGGTCAGCATGGACACGAACCGGGTGAAGACGATGTGGATCTCGTCCACGCCGCCCTCTTCGGTCGGGGTCAGGAAGGCCTCGATCAGCGCGTCGGCGATCTCCCGGGCCCGGGCGAAGCTCGGGTTGTCGGAGTCACCGGTCCACGACTGCGCGATCTCGCGCTGACGGAAGGTGTAGTACGCGAGGCCCTTGCGGCCGCTGATGTACGGGACGATCTCCTTCTCGTCCTCGCGCAGCAGCGTGTTCAGCCGCTCACCCTCGCGGATCACGTTGGACGAGTAGGCGCCGGCCTGGCCGCGGTCGGAGGTGATCAGCAGCACCGCCGCCCGCCGCGGGTTCGGCTTCTCGGTGGTCAGCGGGTGGTCGACGTTCGAGAACGTCGCCACCGCCGACACGGCACGGGTGAGCTCACGCGCGTACGGACCGGCCGCCTGGGCGCGCTGCTGCGCCTTGACGATCCGGGACGCCGCGATGAGCTCCATCGCGCGGGTGAGCTTCTTGATCGTCGAGACCGAGGCCTTACGCTCGCGAAGCTCCCGCAGACTGGCTGGCACGGTCGATCAGCCCCGCTTCTGCCGGACGATCTGCTCCTGCTCGACGTCCTCTTCGTCCATCGCCTCGGCCGGCGCCTCGCTGCCGACCAGCAGCTGGCCGTCGGAGGTCTGGAAGGTCGGCTTGAACGCGTCCAGCGCCTCGGTCACGGCCGCGGCCGCGTCGTCGTCGAACTGGCCGGACTCACGGACGGAGTCGAGCACCTTGCTCTCCCGCCGCAGGTAGTCGAGGAAGTCACGCTCGAAGCGGAGCACGTCGTTGGTCGGGACGTCGTCGAACTTGCCCGTCGTGCCGGCCCAGATGGAGACCGTCTGCTCCTCCACCGGGTACGGCGAGTACTGCGGCTGACGGAGCAGCTCCACCAGCCGCTGACCGCGGTCGAGCTGGCGGCGCGAGGTGGCGTCGAGGTCGGAGGCGAACATCGCGAACGCCTCCATCGCGCGGAACTGGGCCAGGTCCAGCTTCAGCGAGCCGGAGACCTTCTTCATGCCCTTGACCTGCGCGGCGCCGCCGACCCGGGACACCGAGATACCGACGTCGATGGCGGGGCGGATGTTGGCGTTGAACAGGTCCGACTGCAGGAAGATCTGGCCGTCGGTGATCGAGATGACGTTGGTCGGGATGAAGGCCGACACGTCGTTCGCCTTGGTCTCGATGACCGGCAGACCCGTCATCGAACCGCCGCCGAGCTCGTCGGACAGCTTCGCGCAACGCTCCAGCAGGCGGCTGTGCAGGTAGAAGACGTCACCCGGGTACGCCTCGCGGCCCGGCGGGCGGCGCAGCAGCAGCGACATCGCGCGGTACGCCTCGGCCTGCTTGCTCAGGTCGTCGAACACGATCAGCACGTGCTTGCCCTGGTACATCCAGTGCTGGCCGATGGCCGAGCCGGTGTACGGCGCGACGTACTTGAAGCCGGCCGGGTCGGAAGCCGGGGAGGCGACGATGGTGGTGTACTCCATCGCGCCGGCCTCTTCCAGCGCGCCGCGGACGGCGGCGATGGTCGAGCCCTTCTGGCCGATCGCGACGTAGATGCAGCGGACCTGCTTCGTCGGGTCGCCCGACTCCCAGTTCGACTTCTGGTTGATGATCGTGTCGATCGCGATCGCGGTCTTGCCGGTCTTGCGGTCGCCGATGATCAGCTGCCGCTGGCCGCGGCCGATCGGGATCATGCCGTCGATCGCCTTGATACCGGTCTGCAGCGGCTCGCGGACCTCCTGGCGGTCCATCACGCCGGCCGCCTGGAGCTCGAGCGCCCGGGAGCCCTCGAGGTCCTTGATCTCGCCCAGGCCGTCGATCGGCTTGCCCATCGGGTCGATGGTGCGGCCGAGGTAGCCCTCGCCGACCGGCACCGACAGGACCTGCCCGGTCCGGCGGACCTGCTGGCCCTCCTCGATCCCGTCGAACTCACCGAGCACGACGACACCGATGTCGCGGACGTCGAGGTTCAGCGCGATGCCCTGGGTGCCGTCCTCGAACTCGAGCAGCTCGTTCGTCATCGCCGAGGGCAGGCCCTCGACGTGCGCGATACCGTCACCGGCGTCGACAACCGTGCCGACCTCTTCCCGGCTGGTTTCGGCCGGTTGGTAGGTGTTGACGAACTGATCCAGGGCGTCCCGGATCTCCTCCGGCCTGATCGTGAGCTCAGCCATTGTGTTTCCTGCTTCCTTTGACCCTTGCTGGCCTGTTGTGGCTCTAAAGGCGTTCCGACCCCTAGCGCCGCTTATGTCGTTAAGAGCCGTCAGCCCGCGATGCGCCGTTGCGCCTCGTCGAGCCTGGCCGCGATGGTTCCGTCGATCACTTCGTCGCCGATGTCCACCCGGACGCCGCCGACCACGTCGGGGTCGACGATCACGTTCAGCTGGATCTCCCGGCCGTACTGCCGGCCGAGCGCCTCGGCCAGCCGGGTGCGGTCGGCCTCGGTCAGGTCGGTGGCGACCCGCACGGTGGCGATGCTGGCGTTGCGCCGGGCCGCCGCAGCGACCTGGAACGACCGCAGCGAGGCGGCGAAGCTGCGGCCCCGCCCGTCCACCGCGCGCTCGGCCAGCCGCACCGTGGTGGCGTCGGCCTTGCTCTGCAGCAGGCCGCGGATCAGCTCCTGCCGTGGCGCCAGCGGGATGTTGCGGTCGCTCAGCTTGTCGCTGAGGGCCCGCTCCACCGCGACCACGCGCTCCAGCCGGAACAGCTCGTCCTCGACGTCGTCCAGCTTGCGCCGGTTGTCGGCGGACGCCATCTCGGCCTCGACGCTGATCAGGTCGAGCGCGTCACCGAGGTCACGGCTGGAGACCCAGCGGCCGGCCACCGCGGCGGTCAGGATCTCCAGCGCCTGGGCGGAGATCTTGCCGCTGAACAGCTGCTGGACCAGGCCGGTCTTCGCGTCCGCCGGGCGGGCCGGGTCGGTCAGGGCGCGCCGGAGCGCGCCGTTGCCGTCCAGCACCTTGGCGACCGAGAACAGCTCGGTGCCCAGGTCGTCGGAGACGGTGACACCCGCCAGGGCCTCCTCGGCCCGGGCGAGTGATTCCTGCGACGCGCCGCGCATCAGCCGTCCGTTCCGACGGCCTGACGTGCGGACTCCGACGCCTCCAGGTCGGCCAGGAAGCGCTCGACCGTACGGCGCTGGCGCGCCTCGTCCTCGAGCGACTCACCGACGATCCGGCCGGCCAGGGTGGTGGCCATGTGGCCGACCTCGCTGCGCAGCGAGGCGACCGCCTGGGCCCGCTCGGCGTCGATTTGGGTCCGGGCGTGGGTCACGATGCGCTCGGCCTCGGCGTTGGCCTGCTCACGCATCTCCGCAATGATCTGCGCACCCTGCTCACGCGCGTCCTCACGGATCTTCGCAGCCTCCTGGCGGGCCCCCGCCAGCTGCTCGTTGTACTTCTCCAGGGCGGCCTTCGCCTCGGCCTGGGCCTGCTTGGCCTCGTTCATCCCGCCTTCGATCGCCTGCGTCCGCTCGGCGTAAGCCTTCTCGAACTTGGGAACGACGACCTTGGCGAAGGCGATGGCCAGCAGGACCAGGAAGACGAAGCCGAAGATGATCTCAGCGGTGTGCGGCATCAGCGGGCTGGGGCCCTCGGCCGCAGCCTCCGTGAGCGGGAGCACTAACGTCGTCATGTCTGGGTCCTGTCAGTCAGGGGAACGGGTCAGCCGCGGAAGACGAAGGCGAGGGCGATACCGATGATCGCCAGAACCTCGGTCACACCGAAGCCGATCCAGGCGATCGACTGCAGCTTGCTCTGAGCCTCGGGCTGCCGCGCCGTGCCGTTGATCACGGCGGCGAAGATCAGACCGACGCCAACGCCCGGGCCGATCGCGGCGAGGCCGTAGCCCAGAACAGCGATGTCACCGGTGATTTGCAGAGCGATGTTGCTCATTGCGGTGTGTTCCTTTCGGTACGGATAGGGGCTATCCGGGTTTCCGTTACTACGGGTCTATGGGTACTGCGTTCGGGTGGTGCGGATCAGTGCTCTTCGGCGATCGCACTGCCGATGTACTGCGCGGTCAGCACGACGAAGATGTAGGCCTGGATGCACTGGACGAACAGCTCCAGCCCGGCGATCGCCAAGCCCATCAGCAAGGTGATGACACCGACACCTGCCAGCGCGATGCTGCCCGAGTGCAGCAGCATGTACTCGCCGCCGAGCACGAACACCAGCAGCAGGATGTGGCCGGCGAACATGTTGGCGAACAACCGCAGGCTCAGCGAGATCGGCCGCACCAGGATGTTCGAGATGAACTCGATCGGGATCATGAGCGGCATCAGCCACATCGGGACACCGGCCGGCATCGTCTGCAGCTTGAAGTAGCCCAGCACACCGTGCTTGCGGATGCCGGCGCCGTTGTAGATCACCCAGGTCATGATCGCGGCGACGTACGCCCAGCCGACGTGGCTGAAGGTCGGGAACTGGACGCCGGGCACCGACGCGGCCACGTTGTTCAGCAGGATGAAGAAGAACAGGCCGCACAGGTACGGCACGTACTTCATGTACTCGGCGCTGCCGATGGCGTCGCGGGCGATCGAGTTGCGGACGAAGTTGTACCCGAGTTCACCGGCGAACTGCAGCTTGCTCGGCACCACCGCGGCCTTGCGTGACGCACCCCAGAAGAACCAGACGATGACGACCACCGTCAGCGCGGCGACCAGCACCGGCTTGGTGAACCACTCGACACCCGAGAAGATGGGCGGAAGGTTGAAGTCTTCTGGACCGGGTGGGTTGAACTCGGTCGAAACGCCGGCGATCACCGGGTCTCCTCTCGCGTCGTGCTCAAGTCGGACGCCTTGTGGCAAAGGGCAGGGCGGCTCAGGGCATGGCGGTCAACAACGTCAGACCCGGCAAGGATCAGGACCGCGACCCGTACCGGAAGTGCAGCATCAGGATGGTGAGCCCGGCACCGAGGACGATGCCCACCGGGAGTAAGAACTGGGTGCCGAGCAGGCGATCCAACCCGAACCCGATGCCGCCGTACACCACGACACCGCCGATCAAGTAGGACAGGACCCGCCAGCCGTCGCCCGCGTTCGGGGGTGATGGCTTCGGATCCTGATGCTCGCTCATTGGCACCCGAAAGGTACCAGGAGGCAACAGACCCGGTCACATCGGTACCCGTTACGTGCACCACAACCGGGCGGTGCTTGATGATGAACTCACTCCGCTCGTTCATGCCGCTACCCAGGGTGCTCATGCGGTCACTTCCCCGTCCAGGTCGTAGATCGGGATCCGCAGCCGGGACCAGGCCCAGATCTCGCCGGCCATCCAGCCCATCACCACGACCAGCGCGCTGATGCCGAGCACGGTCAGATTCACGTGCGTGGCAAGGCTTTCGGAGTTCAGGGCGAGGGCCAGCAGGCCGCCGAAGATCGCGATCCGGCCGGTGTACGACGCCATCGCGACCGCGAGCTGCGTCGTCGGGGAGGTGCGCCGGGACAGGTGCAGCGCGAGCAGGCCCGCGCCGGAGAAGAGGACCACCGTCAGCAGGCCCAGGAGTGCGCCCCACAGACCCTCGATGCCGGCGGCGACGGTGGAAACGGCCGCCGCGTTCACGCCGACGACGAGCGCGGCGACCAGCGCGCCACGCAGCATTGCCAGCGCCGGGTGCCTGGTTGCCTGGCCGGCGACTTTCGGACTCTGAGCCGAGGAAGCCATCTGGTGGTTCCGTCCTGCTGGCGACCGGGTCTCGCGGCCCGGTCGTCGGGTGGGCGGGGTCAGGGGTGTCGCTGTTCTTTGCTGGTGCTTGTGAAAACTAGCACAAAGTCTGCACGGTCAGCAAAACGAGTCCCCTGCCGCTGTACAGGCACACCCTATCGCCAGGCCACCTGACCGAGTGGTCTGGTCCCGCCAAGAGCGTGCTCAGACCTTGGCGAGCGGTTTGCGGGAGCGGCGGCGGGGGAGGCCGGTGGTGAGCAGGACCGCGGTGACGGCGACGGCCAGGACGATGAGGGCGGTCCACCAGAACAGGACGAGGCCCAGCACGACAACGCCGTACGCGATCAGGGCGGTCCAGAGGTACATCAGGAGGACGGCGCGGCGGTGCGAGTGGCCGCGTTGCATGAGGCGGTGGTGCAGGTGGAGCTTGTCGGCGGCGAAGGGCGAGCGGCCGGCTTTGGTACGGCGGACGTAGGCCATCGTCAGGTCGAGCGCCGGGATCGCCAGGACCGCGATCGGGAGGATGAGCGGGAGCAGTGCGGGCAGCAGGCTGGAGCCGCCGACCTCGTAGGGCACTGCGTTCGGGTCCATCTGGCCGGTCAGGCTGATCGTCGACGCGGCCAGCATCAGGCCGATCAGCAGCGCGCCGGAGTCGCCCATGAACACCCTGGCCGGGAAGAAGTTGTGCGGCAAAAAGCCGAGACAGGCGCCGGCCAGCGCGACCGTGATCAGGGTCGAGGTCGTCGCCCGGTCGAGGTTCTGCTCGACGTTCAGCAGGTAGGAGTAGGTGAAGAACGCGGTCGCGCCGATCGCGGTCACGCCGGCCGCGAGGCCGTCCAGGCCGTCGACGAAGTTCACCGCGTTGCAGGAGACGAGCAGGATGCCGGCGGTCAGTACGGCGAGTTGCGCGGGCGGCGGCGAGACGACGCCGCCGGGCAGCGGCAGCCAGTACAACTGGATGCCCTGGACAACCATCACTCCGACCGCGAGGACCTCCCCGGCCAGCTTGGTGATCGCGTCCAGCTCGTACAGGTCGTCGACCACGCCGACGGCGCAGATCACCACGCCGCCGATCAGGATCGCCCGGGCGTCGTGGGCGACCTGCAGGCTGTCGCCGAGGAACGGCAGGCTGGAGGCGACCGCGAAGGCGGCGATCAGGCCGCCGAGGATGGAGATCCCGCCGAAGTACGGGATCGGGACCTTGTGCACGTCCCGGGCCCGGACCTTCGCGACGGCGCCGTACCGCAGTGCGATCTGCCGGGCCACCCCGGTCAGCAGGAACGTCGTGGCCATCGCCACGAACAGGACCAGCAGGTACTCGCGCACTAGTCTGCAGGCCTCACATCAGGGTCGTCCGGCTTCTTCTTGTCATTGTCGTCTTTCGACGGCGCTGCGTCCTTGGGCGCTTCGTCGTCTTTCGACGGGGCTGCGTCCTTGGGCGCTTCGTCGTCTTTCGACGGGGCTGCGTCCTTGGACGCTTCGTCGTCTTTCGACGGCTCTTCTTCCTTGGACGCTTCCAGCGGTTCTTCGGTTGGCTTCTCGCCGGAATCCTGGTCGGCTGTGACTTCAGGCACGACTGCTCGGAGCTGAGCAAGCGACAAAGCACCGAGGCGTACGACGTGGGGCGTGTCGCCGGTGATGTCGACGATGGTCGACGGCTGCCCGCCGGTCGCCGTACCGCCGTCAAGGTAGACCGCGACCGAGTCCTGCAACTGCTCCTCGGCGTCGTACACATCCAGCGCGGCCGGCTGGCCGCTGAGGTTGGCCGAGCTGACCGCGAGCGGCCCGGTCCGGGACAGCAGCTCACGGGTGTTCTCGTGGTCCGGCACCCGCAGCGCGACGGTGCCCTGGGTCTCCCCCAGGTCCCACATCAGCGACGTCTGCGCGTGGCAGATCACGGTCAGCGGCCCGGGCCAGAACTCCTGGCAGAGCTTGCGTCCCGATTCGGGGACGTCGGTGGCGAGCGCGTCCAGCGACTCGACCACCGAGATCAGCACCGGCGGTGGCATGTCGCGGCCCCGGCCCTTGGCGTCCAGCAGCCGCTGGACCGCGTCGGCCTTGAAGGCGTCCGCGGCGATCCCGTAGACGGTGTCGGTCGGAAGGACGACCAGGTCGCCGGCCTCGATGGCGTCCACGGCCGCGCGGTAGGCCGGTGCCAGCTCGTCGCCGGTGAAGTCGAAGCGCTCACTCACGCACCGAATCGTGCCACTCACCGCCCCGCCCACTCCACTCGGGCTCCCGCAGGCCCGAGTTGACAAATGATTGTCAGCTTCCCGGCACGGTCGCCCAAGACGTCCTTAGGATCCCCGACATGACTGTTTTGAATTGCCGGGCCTCCGGCGCCGGCGGGTCATGGGGCTGGAACTCCCGGCCTTCCCTCGTCCCTCCAGTCGCTTCGCTCCCTCCACTCCTCAGTCCAGGCCGGGAGGCCCCATGACCCTGTCGCGGGATTTCCTGACCGGCCTGCCGAAGGCCGAGCTCCATGTCCACCACGTCGGGTCCGCCTCGCCGCGGATCGTCGCCGAGCTCGCCGCCCGCCACCCCGAGTCGCCGGTGCCGCGGGACCCGGCCGCGCTGGCGGAGTACTTCGAGTTCGACGACTTCGCAAAGTTCATCGAGATCTACCTGACCGTCGTCGACCTGATCAAGACGCCCGACGACGTCCGGCTGCTGACCTACGAGATCGCCCGCGAGATGACCGCGCAGAACCTGCGGTACGCCGAGCTGACGGTGACGCCGTACACCTCGGTGACCCGGGGGATCGCGGCCGAGGCGTTCTGCGAGGCGATCGAGGACGCGCGGGTCGCGGCCGAGAAGGAGCTCGGCATCACGCTGCGCTGGATCTTCGACATCGCCGGTGAGGCCGGGCTGCCGGCCGCCGACGAGACGCTGCGGATCGCGACGAAGATCCGACCCGAAGGGCTGGTCGGGTTCGGTCTCGGCGGTCCGGAGATCGGCGTGCCGCGGCCGCAGTTCCAGCCGCACTTCGAGGCCGCCATCGCCGAAGGGCTGCGCAGCGTGCCGCACGCCGGCGAGACCACCGGGCCGGACACGATCTGGGACGCGGTCCGGGTGCTGAAGGCCGAGCGGATCGGCCACGGCACGTCGACCATGCAGGACCCGGCCCTGGTCGAGTACCTGGCCGAGCACCGGATCCCGCTCGAGGTCAGCCCGACGTCGAACATCGCCACCCGTGCGGTCGCGTCGTACGACGTCCACCCGCTGCGGGCGATGGTCGAGGCCGGCCTGGTCGTCACGATCAACTCCGACGACCCGCCGATGTTCGGCACCGACCTGACCAACGAGTACGCCGTCGCCGCGCAGCTGCTCGACCTGGACCAGGCCGGCGTCGGCGAGCTGGCCAAGACCGCGGTCCGCGAGTCCTTCGCCGAGGACTCGGTGAAGAGCGCGTTGATCACCGAGATCGAGGAGTACGTCGCCAAGTCATAAGCCAGGTCATAGGCCAAGGCGTAGACAATCGTTTGCCGGTGGCCCCGTCCGCACGCGAGACTGCGCAGTGTGACCGGATCGCTGCGGATCGAGCTGCTCGGGCCGCTCCGCGTCGAGGTGGACGGCCGGGTCGTGGAGGCGGGGCCGCTCCGGCAACAGGCTCTCCTCGCGGTGCTTGCGCTGCGAGCCAACCGGACCAGTACGGCGGAGGAGCTGTTCGACGCGGTCTGGGCGGACCGGCCGCCGGCGAGCGGTTTGAAGGTGTTGCCGCCGTACATCTACCGGATCCGCAAGGCGCTCGGAGTGGACGGGCTGCTGGAGCGGACACGCGACGGCTACCAACTGCGGCTCCCCGCGGGATCCGTCGACCTCGACGACTTCGAGGCAGCCGCGCAGCAGGCTGAGGCGTCGCGTGCCGCCGGTGATGTCGATACTGCTGCGGCCGCCTACGCGCGAGCGCTCGACCTCCACCGCGGTGAACCGCTCAGCGGCCTGCCGGGCCAGTACCTGGCGGCGCAGCGCGTCCGGCTGACCGAGCGCCGCTACAAGGTGCTGAGTGATCGGATCGACCTAGACCTCGAATGCGGTCGCCACACTGCGGTTGTGGCCGAACTGGTGGCCGCAGTAGCCGACCGGCCCCTCGACGAACGGCTTGCCGGCCAGCTGATGCTCGCCCTGTACGCCGGTGGCCGCCAAGCCGAGGCGTTGAACGTCTATGCCCGGACGCGCGACACCTTGGTCGAGCAACTCGGAGTCGAACCGGCCCCGGAGCTCCGTGCCACGCACCAACGGGTCCTCCGCAACGAGCCGCAACCGCAGCAGACGCGTGACGAGCTCCCGTACCAAGACGCCGCCTTCGTCGGCCGGGAAGCAGAGCTGGCCGCATTGGTCGCAGCACTGACTCCCACTGTCCGGTCCGCTCCCCCGGTCGTCGCCATCGACGGCATGGGTGGCACCGGCAAGACCGCCCTGGCTGTCCGCGCCGCCCGCGAGCTGGCCGACGCTTACCCCGACGGTCTGCTCTACCTGCAGCTCCACGGACACACACCAGGCAGACAGCCGCTCGCTGTCGCGGCTGCGCTGGACCATCTGCTCGGCAGTCTCGGCATCCGACCAGATCGCATCCCGCGCGATCCGGACGGGCAGGCGGCGATGTGGCGGTCGGAGGTCGCCGGAAGACGAGTGCTCGTCGTACTGGACGATGCACTGAGTAGCGAGGTGCTGCAGCCGCTGCTGCCGGGCACGCCCAGCTGCGGTGTCATCGTGACGAGTCGGCGCCAGCTCACCGGGATCGACGCCGGCACTCGACTGCCCCTCGCCGTACTGGATGAGGTGGACGCGGCAGCGCTCCTCACGGAGATCATCGGCGCCGACAGGGCACAGGCCAGGCAGCAGGCGACACATGAGCTGGTGCAGCGGTGCGGTCACCTGCCGCTGGCCATCCGGATCGCGGCCGCGCGGCTGCGGCACCGCCCGGCCTGGACAGTCGAGCACCTCAACCAGCGTCTGTCCGCGCAGGAACGGCGGCTCAGCGAGCTGGCCGTCGACGGCCGGCGGCTGGAGTCGGCCTTCGCCTTGTCCTACGAGTACCTGAGCGACGAGCAGCAGCGGATGTTCCGCTACCTCAGCCTGATGCCCGGCCGCGACGTCGACCAGTACGGCGCCGCCGCGCTGGCCGGGGTCACTCCGGAGGCCGCCGAGCCAGTCCTCGAAGAGCTGGTCGACGCCAACCTGCTGCTGCAGCCGGCCGCCGGCCGCTTCCAGTTCCACGACCTCCTGCGCGCCTACGCAAGCCAGCTGAGCAAGCAGTACGACGAGGACGCCGTACGACGAGCCGCCAGCGGCCGCCTGCTCGAGTACTACCTCAGCACGGGCCACCGAGCCGTCTCCCAGATCACCAAGCTCCGCTACATCGACATCAGCGACCGGCAGCCCATCCCCGGGCCGGAGCTGGCTTCGTCACAGCAAGGACTCGCGTGGGGTGACGTGGAGGGTGGCAACGTGCTGGCTGCCGTCCAGCAGGCGGCCGACGGCGGCTGGGACGAGCGGAGCTGGCTGATCGCCGCCGGCTTCGCGCGGTACTTCCATGAACGCGGCCGGGTCAGCGAACGCGAGACTCTGCTCGCGCTCGGTCTCCAGGCCGCGCGCCGACTGGGCGATCCCATGGCGCAGGCGTCCGTGCTGCACGTGCTCGGGATCTTCAGCAAGGTGCAGTCCGGTCCGAAGGTCAGCCTGGAGTACCTGCGCGCCGCCGTCGAGCTGTTGCCCGACGACGCCGACCCGGTGCTGCGCATCCAGGTATTGATTGCCTTCGGCAACACCATCGGGATGATCGATCCCGGTACCGAGTCGACCGCGGCGCTGACCACCGCGCTGGAGCTGGCGCGGTCGATCGGCGACGACCGGATCGCCGGTCACGCCCTGACCGAGCGTGCCATCAAGGAGGCCGCCCGGCACGACTACCGGCAGGCGTACGAGTCGTACAAGCTGGCGATGGCCATCGCCAGGGCGCAGGACGACCAGACCCTGCAGCCGCACATCCACAACGGGACGGCCGAGGTGCTCAACGCGCTCGGCCGCCATGACGAGGCCATCGAGAGCGTCCGGCAGGGACAGGACATCGCCGATCGGGTCGGCATGCGGCACAGCCGGTCGGACGCGCTGATCCAGCTCGGCATCGCGCACCGTGCGCTCGGCCGCCTGGACGAGGCGCTGGAACTGCATGAGCAGGCGCTGAAGGTCGCGCTGGAGGTCGGCTCCCGATTCTCCATCGACGAGTCACGCATCGAGCTCGGCTACAGCCTGCTGGCCGTCGGCAGGCCGGACGAGAGCCGTGCGATGTTCGATGCGGTTCTGCAGGACTCGCAGGCCGAGCATCAAGCTCTCACCGCTGCGCGGGTTCTCGAAGGACTTGCAGCGGTCGCGGAGGCCGCCGGCTCCTACGAGCAGGCAGCGGCCTTGCTGGACGAGGCCCTGCGACGGCTGGGGTCGCTGACGCCGCTGTACGCCGCCGAGCTGCGACAACGCCGCACATCGATCATGCGGTCGGCCTAGTTCGGGTTCTGGCGGTCGGCGTGGTTCTCTAGGTGGGGTGCGCACAGTTCCACGGGTGGTGGCCGTGCTCGGGCTGTTGCTGGGCGTGGCTGCCTGCAGCGATGAGCCGGGAGCCATAGCACCCCCTGCTACCTCACCCACACCGTCGGACAGTCCATCGACGAGCACTCTCCCTCCCCCGCCGGCTCATGGTGACCTGCCGCGCGGTGGGCGCACGATCTTCCCGAAGCACCAGCTCGTCGGGTACGTCGGCCTGCCCGGCTCTCCCGCGCTCGGCCCACTCGACAAGGACCTGGACACCAGGGCGGCCCGGCTGGAGAAGCTGTCCCGTGCGTATGCCGCCGGCCGCACACCGCTGCCGGTGATGGAGCTGATCACCGTGGTCGCGAAGGCGGCGCCCGGTAAGGACGGGATGTACCGCGGCCGGCTGCCGGACGCGAAGATCCAGGAGTACCTGACGGTCGCCCGCAAGCACCGGATGCTGCTGCTGCTCGACGTCCAGCCCGGCCGGGCCAAGATCCTGCCCGAGGTGAAGCGGCTCGAGCGCTGGCTGAAGGAGCCGGATGTCGGGCTGGCCTTCGACCCGGAGTGGGCGGTCGGGCCCAACCAGGTGCCCGGCCGCGTCTTCGGCCGTACGACGGGCGCCGAGCTCGACGGCATCGCGTCGTACCTGTCGGGGCTGGTGCAGACGCACAAGCTGCCGGAGAAGGTGTTCGTGTTCCACCAGCTGTCGCCCCGGATCGTGACCGGCGAGCAGGCGCTGAAGAAGCATCCGGGCGTGGTGACGATCAAGTCGGTGGACGGGATCGGGGCCGCCGAGGACAAGCTGGAGACGTGGGGCAAGCTCACCCGGCGGCTGCCTCCCGCGGTGCACACCGGCTTCAAGCTGTTCCGCGTCGAGGACGCCCGGCACGGCCCGGTGATGACGCCGGCCCAGGTCCTCGCGCTGAAACCGCGCCCAGAGTTCGTCGTGTACGAATAGAGGATGCGGATAGCCTTCGCCGTCGCCGGTGGCCCGGGAGCAGGATCTGGCCAGGCCTAGATCCGGCGGCCCGTCGCGAACCGGTGGCGGCCGGCGAGGTCCAGCTGGTCGCGGACCTCGGTGAACAGCCCGGTCGCGGCGAATACCGCCGGCGCCGACTCGCCCTGAACGTCCGCGTGCTCGCACGCGAACCAGCCGCCGGGCTTCAGCAGCCGGCCGGCCGTCGCCGCGACGACCTTGATCTCGTCGAGGCCGTCGTCACCGGACCACAACGCCAGCGCCGGGTCGTGGTCGCGGACCTCGGCGGTGACCGATTCCCACGCAGTCAAAGGGATGTACGGCGGGTTGGAGATCACCGCATCCACCTGGCCGTCGAGCTCGGGCAGGCAGCCGTCGATATCACCCTCGTGCAGGACAGCACCGGTCCCGGCCAGGTTGCGGCGAGCCCAGACGCAGGCCTCCGGCGACAGCTCGACCGCGTGCACGACGCTGTCCGGGCGCTCGGTCGCCACCGCGCCGGCGATCGCGCCGGAGCCGGTGCACAGGTCGACGACCAGGGGCGACTCGACGTCGGCCAGCTTGTCGAGGATCCAGCCGACCATCACCTCGGTTTCCGGGCGCGGCACGAAGACACCGGGTCCGACCGCGAGCTCCCGGTAGCGGAAGGCCGCCGTACCGGTCAGGTGCTGGAGTGGCTCACGGGCGGCTCGGCGGGCGATCAACTCGTCGTACGCCTGTAATTGAGCGTCGGTCGGCTCGGCGAGGTTGAGGCGGCTGGACCCGGTGACGAAGGCGAGCAGCTCGGCGGCGTCGAAGTCGGGTGAGGCGACCCCCGCCTCCCGCAACCGAGCCGCCGCCTCGGCGACAACCACCTTCCCGCTCACTTGGAGTCGACGGCCTCGAGGCGGGCGGCCAGGTCGGCGTCGGTGAGGGCCTGGATCACCGGTGCGAGCTCGCCGCCGAGGACCTGGTCCAGGTTGTGCGCCTTGTAGCCGACGCGGTGGTCGGAGAACCGGTTCTCCGGGAAGTTGTAGGTGCGGACCCGCTCGGACCGGTCGACGGTCCGGATCTGCGACCGGCGCGCGTCCGACGCCTCCTGGTCGGCGGCCTCCTGAGCGGCCGCGAGCAGCCGGGCGCGGAGCACGCGCAGGGCCTGCTCGCGGTTCTGCAGCTGGGACTTCTCGTTCTGCATCGACACCACGATGCCGGTCGGCAGGTGGGTGATCCGGACCGCGGAGTCGGTCGTGTTCACGCTCTGCCCACCCGGCCCGGACGACCGGAACACGTCGATGCGCAGGTCGTTCTGGTCGATCTCGACGTCGACGTCCTCGGCCTCCGGCAGCACCAGCACGCCGGCCGCGGAGGTGTGGATCCGGCCCTGCGACTCGGTCACCGGCACCCGCTGGACCCGGTGCACACCGCCTTCGAACTTCAGCTTCGCGTACGGCGCCTCGCCCGGCTCCGGCGTGCCCTTCGCCTTTACCGCGACGGTGATCGACTTGTACCCGCCCAGGTCGGACTCGGCCGAGTCGAGCACCTCGGTCTTCCAGTTCTGCGACTCGGCGTACTTCAGGTACATCTTCAGCAGGTCGCCGGCGAACAGCGCGGACTCGTCGCCGCCCTCACCGGCCTTGATCTCGAGGATCGCGTCCTTGTCGTCACTCGGGTCGCGCGGGACCAGCAGCAACTGCAGCTTGTCCGCCAGCTCCTCGCGGCGGGCCGCCAGCTTGGTGGCCTCGTCGGCGAACGCCGGGTCCTCGGCCGCCAGCTCCCGGGCCGCCTCGATGTCGTCGCCGGTCTGCAGCCACTCGTCGTACGTGCGGACGACCGGCGCCAGCGCGGCGTACCGCTTGCCGACGCGGCGCGCGTTGGCCTGGTCGGAGTGCAGCTCCGGATCGGACATCTGCCGCTCCAGCTCGGCGTACTCCGCCTTCAGCGTCTGAACCGCCTCGAACATCGCGCACTCCTCCCTTCAGGTGTCCCGGACATACACAAACCGCGCGCCGGTCCCGCAGACATGCGGAACCGGCGCGCGGTGAGGCAACTACTTCTTGGCGTACCGCTTCTCGAAGCGGGCCACCCGGCCACCGGTGTCGAGGATCTTCTGCTTGCCGGTGTAGAAGGGGTGACACTGCGAGCACACGTCGGCGTGAATGACGCCGTTCTCCGCGGTCGAGCGCGTCTGGAACGTGGCGCCACAGGTGCAGGTCACCGTGGTGTCGACGTACGTCGGGTGGATGTCGCTCTTCAAGGGATCTCCTAGGTTCAGGTGCCCCGGGTCGCCCGCGGGCGCGAGCGTGAACCGGAACCGACACACCAGTTTGCCACCCAGGGGCAGCAAACTGGTAATCGAGTGCTTCTAGTTACCGTCGTCGGTACTGCGTGCCCCGCCCGCGGACGGTGTGGTCTTGTTCACCTGCAGCAGGAACTCGATGTTCGACTTGCTCTCCTTGAGCTTGCCGATCAGCAGCTCCAGGGCGGCCTGGCCGTCGAGGGCCGACAGCACCCGGCGGAGCTTCCAGACGACCTGGGTCTCGTCCTTGCTCATCAGCAGTTCCTCGCGGCGGGTGCCGGAGGCGACCACGTCGATGGCCGGGAAGATCCGCCGGTCGGCGAACTCGCGGCGCAGCCGCAGCTCCATGTTGCCGGTGCCCTTGAACTCCTCGAAGATGACCTCGTCCATCTTGGAGCCGGTCTCGATCAGCGCGGTGGCCAGGATGGTCAGCGAGCCGCCGTCCTCGATGTTGCGGGCCGCGCCGAAGAACCGCTTCGGCGGGTACAGCGCCGAGGAGTCGACACCACCGGACAGGATCCGGCCGCTGGCCGGCGCCGCGATGTTGTACGCGCGGCCGAGCCGGGTGATCGAGTCGAGCAGCACGACGACGTCGTGGCCGAGCTCGACCAGGCGCTTGGCCCGCTCGATCGCCAGCTCGGCGACCGTGGTGTGGTCGTCGGCCGGGCGGTCGAAGGTCGAGGCGATGACCTCGCCCTTCACGGTGCGCTGCATGTCGGTGACCTCTTCGGGCCGCTCGTCCACCAGCACGACCATCAGGTGTACTTCGGGGTTGTTCGTGGTGATCGCGTTCGCGAGCGCCTGCAGCACCATCGTCTTGCCGGCCTTCGGCGGCGAGACGATCAGGCCGCGCTGGCCCTTGCCGATCGGGCTGACGATGTCGACGATCCGGGTGGTGAGCACGCCGGGCTCGGTCTCCAGCCGGAGCCGCTCGGTCGCGTACAGCGGGGTCAGCTTGTTGAAGTCCTGCCGCTGCTTGGCGATCTCCGGGTCCGACCCGTTCACGGTGTCGATCCGGACCAGCGGGTTGAACTTCTCCTTGCGCTCACCCTCCTGCGGCTGCTTCACCGCGCCGGTGATCGCGTCACCCTTGCGCAGGCCGTACCGCTTCACCATCGACAGGGCGACGTACACGTCGTTCGGGCCCGGCAGGTAGCCGCTGGTCCGGACGAAGGCGTAGTTGTCCAGCACGTCGAGGATGCCGGCCGCCGGGACGAGGACGTCGTCCTCGCTGATCGTCGGCTCCGGGTCGAACCGCTCGCCGCGGCCGCGGTTGCGGCCACCGTCCCGACCGCTGTCGCGGCCGCCGGTCTGGTTCCCGTCGCGGTTGCGGTCCCGGTCGCGGCCCCGGCGGCGCCGGCGACGGCCCTCGCCTTCCTCGCCGCGGTCGGCCTGGTCCTGCCGGTTCCGCTGGTCGCCCCGGTTGTCGGCCCGGTTGTCGGCCCGGTTGTCGGCCCGGTTGTCGGCCCGGTTGTCGGCCCGGTTGTCGCCCCGGTTCTGGTCGCCGCGGTTGCCGTCCCGGTTCTGCTCGCCGCGGTCGCCGCGGTCGCCCCGGTTGTCACGGTTGCGGTCGCGGTTCTGCTCGCCGCGCTCACCCCGGATGTCCCGGTTGTCGCGGTTCTGTTCGCCGCGGTCCCGGTTGCGGTTCCGGTTGTCGCGGTCACCGCGGTCGTCCCGGTCCTCACCGCGGTCGTCGCCACGGTTGTCCGCACGGCTCTCCGCGCGGTTGTCCACAGCCTGCTCGGCCTTCGGCTCGGCGACGGAGGTGCCGTTCTGCGTGGCGACCGCGGCCGCAGGCGCCTCGGCGGCGACCGCCGGCGCACTGGCAGCCGGCGCACTCGCGGCCGGCGCACTGGCAGCCGGAGCGTTGGCAGCCGGCGCAGCGGCGGCGTCCTGCTCGGCGGCGCCGTTCTGGGCGGTCTCCTTGGCCGCGGCGCGGGTCCGGCGGCTGCCGCCCTCCCGCTTGGCCGGGGCCTTGGCCGCGGGCGCCTCGTCGGCGGCCTCGTCCAGGGTCGGCTGGCTCGTCTTCGGGCGCGATCCGCCCGTCGAGCCACCCGCCTGGGCGGCCTTGATCGCCTCGATCAGCTGGCCCTTGCGCAGTGCGCCGGTGCCCTTGATGCCGAGCGTCCCGGCGAGCTGCTTGAGCTCGGGGAGCAGCATGCCCTCGAGGCCGCCTCCGGCCTTCCGGCGACGCGTCGCGGTGGTGGCCGCAGCGTCGGAACCCGGGGCCGACGAGGTGCCGGCTCCGCTGGAGGCTTCAACAGTTTCAGTCACGTGAGGTCCTTCCCACACGGATCGTCGATGACATGGAAGCCAATCGACCGTTTCATCACCCACGACCGATGCGGTGCCAGCTGTTCCGGCTGCGGCGGTCACGTGGGTACAAGAGGCTCTCGCTCGATCTGAGTCCCCTCGGACATCCCCGGCGCAGGCGGCGCAAGTTCAGATCCACAGGAGGGTCGCCACACAACACAGGGTGCCGGGAGCACAGCCCGGATCGTGACGAGAGTTCACCGATCACCTGGAGGGGATCGGGTGAGTCGAGACTAGCACCACTACGGGTCTTTCTGCTGACTCGAGGGGTACAACGCGTGTCAGTCCCGACTCATTCCCGAACGGCTCAGTGGTCTAGCCCGCCTCCATCGACCAGACCTGTACGCCGACTGGATCGATCCCCAGGTCGTGCCGGGTCCAGCCGTCCGGAGCCGGCGGCGCGCCCCGAAAGAAGCTCTGACCTGCACTTTTACCGGGTGACTGCGGGCCCGATGAGGCAGCGGCCGGATCTGGGCGGCCCAGCACGACCACAGTCGGCCCGGCGCCGCTCACGATCGCCGGCAGCCCGCTCCCCCGCAGCTTGTGCACCAGCGCCAGACTCTCCGGCATCGCTGGCTCGCGGTACTCCTGGTGCAGCAGATCCTCGGTCGCCGTCAGCAACAACTCCGGCCGCCCGGTCACCGCCGCGACGAGCAATGCAGCCTTCCCCGCGTTGGCCGCGGCATCACTGTGAGAAACGACCGTCGGCAGCAACCCGCGCGCCTCCTTGGTCAGCACGCGATTGTCAGGTACGTACGCCGCCGCAGCCAACCCGTCCACGGTGTCGAGTCGCACCGCTCGGCCCGTCTCCCCTTCAGTCCAAGCGATTGTGAACCCACCGAGCGCAGCCGCCGCCACGTTGTCCGGGTGCCCTTCGAGCTCGTTCGCCAGTACGACGAGATGCTCCCGATCCAGCGGTTCACCGGCCAGTCCGTACGCCGCCGCGAGTCCGCCGACGATCGCGGCCGACGACGAACCGAGCCCGCGGCCGTGCGGAATCCGGTTCTCGCAGCGCAAGGTGAACCCGGGCACCGAGGCGCCCAGGGCCTCGAGACCGCGACGGATCGCCTGGACCACCAGGTGCGACTCGTCCAGCGGCACCTCGCCCTCGCCGGCCCCGCTGACCTCGACCGTGACGCCGGATCCACCCGGGGTGACGATCAGGTCGTCGTACAGGGTCAGCGCCAGGCCGAACGCGTCGAAGCCGGGGCCGAGGTTCGCGCTCGTGGCCGGGACGCGGACCCGGACCTGGTCGCACGGCCGGCGGTCGCTGGTGACCTCCACCTTGCTCTCCACTGCCGGCCGGTCAGCTCAGGCCGGCGACGCGGGCGACGGCGTCGGTGTCGGCCGGGGTGACCGGTGACTCCTTCACCTTCGCGTGGTCGAGCGCGGTGTCGATGTCCTTCAGGCCGTGGCCTGTGACGGTGATCACCACGGTCGAGCCGCCGTCCAGCCAGCCTTGCGCCTTCGCGTGCAGCAGACCGGCGACGCCGGCCGCCGATGCGGGCTCCACGAACACGCCTTCGCGGGCGGCGAGCTCACGCTGCGCGGTGAGGATCTGCTCGTCGGTGACCATCTCGATCCGGCCGCCGGACTCGTCCCGGGCGGCCTCGGCCAGCGTCCAGGAGGCCGGGTTGCCGACCCGGATCGCGGTCGCCGCGGTCTCCGGCTTCTCGACGATCGCCTTCCGGACGATCGGGGCCGCGCCCTCGGCCTGGAATCCCCACATCCGCGGGGTCTTCGAGGCGAGCTTGTCCTTCGCGTACTCCTGGTAGCCCTTCCAGTAGGCCGCGATGTTGCCCGCGTTGCCGACCGGCAGCACGTGCAGGTCAGGGGCGTCGCCGAGCAGGTCGCAGACCTCGAAGGCGGCCGTCTTCTGGCCTTCCAGCCGGACCGGGTTGACCGAGTTCACCAGCGCGACCGGGTAGTGCTTGCCGAGCTCGCGGACGATCCGCAGGCAGTCGTCGAACCCGCCGTCGATGGAGACCAGCTGGGCGCCATGCACGATCGCCTGGGCCAGCTTGCCCTTCGCGATCCGGCCGGCCGGGATCAGCACCAGCGGGAGCAGCCCGGCGCGGACGGCGTACGCCGCCGCCGACGCCGAGGTGTTGCCGGTCGACGCGCAGACCACGGCCTTGTCACCGGCCTGCGCGGCCAGCGAGATCGCGACCGTCATGCCGCGGTCCTTGAACGAGCCGGTCGGGTTGTTGCCCTCGACCTTGAGCCAGACCTCGCACTTGGTCTGCTCGCTGAGCCACTGCGCGGCCACCAGCGGCGTCCCGCCCTCGCCGAGCGTGACCACGGGAGTGTCCGCCGACACCGGCAGCCGGTCCCTGTACTCCTCGATCACGCCTTGCCACTGGTGTGCCATTCGCTACTCGCCTTCTACCCGCATCACACTGCTGACTTCACGAACGATGTCCATGTCACGCAGGGTCTCCACGGTCGCGGACAACGCGGCGTCGGTCGCGGTGTGGGTGACCACCACCAGCTGCGCGTCACTGCCCCGGCCTTCTTGCCGGACGGTCTGGATGGACACGTCGTGCTCGGCGAAGGCGTGGGCCACTGCCGACAGCACACCGGCCTTGTCGGCCACGTCCAGCGACACGTGGTAGCGGGTCACCGCGTCACCCATCGGCCGCACGGCTCGCTGGGTGTACGACGACTCGCCGACCCCCGGCACTCCCTTGAGCCGGTTGCGCGCGGCGGACACGAGATCCCCGAGGACAGCGCTGGCCGTCGGGGCGCCGCCGGCACCACGACCATAGAACATCAGCTGTCCGGCCGCTTTGGATTCCACGAACACGGCGTTGTACGCGTCGCGAACACTCGCCAACGGATGGGTGGCCGGGATCATCGCCGGGTACACCCGGGCGCTGACCGAGTCGCTCGCCTCGTCGAGCTCGCAGATCGCCAGCGACTTCACCACGCAGCCCATCTCGCGGGCCGAGGCGATGTCGGTGGCCGACACCTCGGTGATGCCCTCGCGGTGCACGTCGGCGATCGAAACCCTGGTGTGGAAGGCCAAACTGGCCAGCAGGGCCGCCTTCGCGGCCGCGTCGAAGCCCTCGATGTCGGCGGTCGGGTCGGCCTCGGCGTACCCGAGCGCCTGGGCCTCCTCCAGCGCCTCGTCGAACCCGGCGCCGGTGCTGTCCATCTTGTCCAGGATGTAGTTCGTGGTGCCGTTGACGATGCCCATCACCCGGGTCACGTCGTCACCGGCCAGCGACTCGCGCAGCGGCCGCAGGATCGGGATCGCACCGGCGACGGCGGCCTCGAAGTACAGGTCGCGCTGGTACTTCTCCGCGGCGGCGAACAGCGTCGGGCCGTCCTCGGCCAGCAGCGCCTTGTTCGCCGTGACCACGGAGGCGCCGTGCTCGAGCGCGGACAGGATCAGGCTGCGGGCCGGCTCCAGGCCGCCGATCACCTCGATCACCAGGTCCAGGTCGCCGCGCGACACCAGTGCGTGCGCGTCGGTCGTGATCAGCGCCGGGTCGACCGCGATGTCCCGCGCGCGACCGGGCCGCCGGACCGCGATCCCCGCGATCTCCAGCCGGCCGCCGACGCGGGCGGCGAGATGGTCACCCTGCTCGGTCAGGATCCGCACCACCTCGGTGCCGACCACGCCACAACCGAGCAGGCCTACCTTCAAGGGTTTGTCGTTCACTCCGCCCCCATGTCGAGCAGTAGCAGATCGTCTTCGGTCTCGCGCCGTACGACGACTCGCGTGTGACCGTCCTTGACCGCGATCACCGGTGGCCGCGGTACGTGGTTGTAATTGCTCGCCATCGACCGGCAGTACGCGCCGGTCCCCGGTACGGCGATCAGGTCGCCGGGACGCACGTCCGACGGGACGAACTCGTCCTTCACCACGATGTCACCGGCCTCGCAGTGCTTGCCGACCACCCGGGCCAGCGTGGGATCGGTGTCGGAGTAGCGGTTCGCGAGCGTGCACGAGTAGTCGGCGTCGTACAGCGCCGTGCGGATGTTGTCGCTCATCCCGCCGTCGACCGACACGTACGTGCGGGAGGCGCCGGCGTCGAGCTCGACCTCCTTGACCGTGCCGACCGTGTAGACGGTGCAGACGGCCGGGCCGACGATCGCGCGCCCGGGCTCGATCGACACCTTCGGCACGTCGACCTGGAACGCCCGGCACTCGTGCTCGACGATCTTGCCCATCTCGGTGGCCAGCTGCGCCGGGTCGGACGGGTCGTCCTGCGTGGTGTAGGCGATGCCGAAGCCACCACCCAGGTCGAGCTCCGGCATGTCCACACCGAGCTCCTCGGAAACCCTTGCGTGCAAGGCGATCACGCGCCTCGCGGCCACCTCGAACCCGGACGAGTCGAAGATCTGCGACCCGATGTGCGAGTGCAGCCCGAGCAGTTCCAGCTCGGCCGCTTCGTTGACTCGGGCAACGGCTTCGAAGGCCGCGCCGGACGTGATCGAGAAGCCGAACTTCTGGTCCTCGTGCGCGGTCGCGATGTACTCGTGGGTGTGCGCCTCGACGCCGGCGGTGACCCGGATCATCACCGGCGCGGTGGTGTCGCGCTCCCGGGCGAGCTCGATCAGCCGGTCGATCTCGTACAGCGAGTCCACGATGATCCGGCCGACGCCCGCGTCCAGCGCCCGGGCCAGCTCGGACTCGGACTTGTTGTTGCCGTGGAAACCGAGCCGCTGGGGGTCTGCGCCGGCGCGCAGCGCCACGGCCAGCTCTCCGCCGCTGCAGACGTCGAGGTTGAGGCCCTCCTCCATCACCCAGCGGACGACCGTCGTACACAGGAACGCCTTGCCGGCGTAGTAGACGTCGAAGTCCTTGAAGGCGTGCTTGAACGCGCGGGCGCGGGCGCGGAAGTCGTCCTCGTCCAGCACGTACGCCGGGCTGCCGTGCTCGGCGACCAGGTCCCGGACGTCGACACCGCCGACGACCAGTGAACCCTCGCCGGTCTTCTTCGCCGTGGACGACCACAGCTGCGGGACCAGGTCGTTGACGTCGCGGGGAGCACGCAGCCAGGACGGGCCGCGGTGGCCGATGTCCGCGTGCAGCGCGCCCGCCTCGTGCGCCCTCACATCCGCTCCGGTGCGGAGACGCCGAGCAGGTCCAGCCCGTTGGCGAGCACGGTCCTGGTCGCGGAGACCAGGGTCAGGCGAGCCTTGTGCACCGGCTCCACCTCCTCGTCGCCGCGCGGCAGCACGCGGCAACTGTCGTAGAACTTGTGGAACGCCGACGCGGTGTCCTCGAGGTAGCGGGCGATCCGGTGCGGCTCGCGCAGCTCCGCGGCGGTGGCGACGACGCGCGGGAACTCGGCCAGCGCGCGGAGCAGGTCGCCCTCGCGCTCGTGGCTGAGCAGGCCCGGGTCGAACTCGTCCAGCTTGATGCCGAGCTCGTCGGCGTTCCGCAGGATCGAGGCCAGCCGGGCGTGCGCGTACTGGACGTAGTAGACCGGGTTCTCGCTGACCTGGCGGGTCATCTCCTCGATATCGAGGGTCAGCGGTGAGTCCACCGGGTAGCGGCAGAGTGTGTAGCGCAGCGGGTCGACACCGCCCTCCTCGACCAGCTCGGCCAGCGTGACGATGGTGCCGGCCCGCTTGGACAGCCGCATCTCCTCGCCGCCCTTGAGGATCTTCACCAGCTGGCCGATCAGGATCTCGATGTTGTGCTCCGGGTCGTCACCGGCACACGCGGCGATCGCCTTGAGCCGGTTCACGTACCCGTGGTGGTCCGCGCCGAGCATGTAGATGCAGACGTCGAAACCGCGCTCGCGCTTGTTCACGTAGTACGCCGCGTCCGAGGCGAAGTACGTCGGCTCGCCGTTCGACCGGATCAGCACCCGGTCCTTGTCGTCGGTGAAGTCCGTCGTCCGCATCCACAGCGCGTCGTCGGCGTCGTACAGGTGACCCTGCTCGCGGAGCTTCTCGATCGCGTGGCCGACGCCGTCCTGCTCGTGCAGGCTGCGCTCGGAGAACCAGACGTCGAAGTTGGTCCGGAAGTGCTCGAGCTGGGACTGCTGCTCCTTGAGCTGGCGCTCGTACCCGGCCTCGCGGAACGCGACCGCCTGCTCCGCCTCCGGCAGTTCGGTGATGCCGGGGACCTCGGCGACGATCTGCTTGGCCAGGTCGAGGATGTACTCGCCGTGGTAACCGTCCTCCGGGATCGGCCGGCTGTGCGCGGCCGCCTGCAGGCTGGCGCCGAACTTGTCCATCTGGGCGCCGCGGTCGTTGATGTAGAACTCACGGGTCACCTTCGCGCCGGCCGCGGCCAGCACCCGGGCCAGCGCGTCACCGACCGCGGCCCAGCGGGTGTGGCCGAGGTGCAGCGGGCCGGTCGGGTTGGCGGAGATGAACTCCAGGTTCACCGTCTGGCCGTGCAGGCTGTCGGTGTGCCCGTACGCCGCGCCGGCGTCGAGAATCGCCTGCGCGACCTTGCCCTGGGCATCGGCCGCGACCCGGAGGTTGATGAAGCCCGGACCGGCGATCTCGACCGCGGTGATCGCATCGTCGTCCTGCAGCTTGGCGGCCAGCAGCTCGGCGAACTGGCGCGGATTCAGCCCGGCCCGCTTGCCCAGCTGCATGGCGACATTGGTGGCGTAGTCCCCGTGCTCGGGGTTCTTGGGTCGCTCGACCTTCAGCTCGCGCGGCAGCCCGCCCTCGACGGTGATGGCGCCGTCGTCGGCGAGCGCGGCCAGGGCCTGCAGGATCTTCTCAACGAGCTGTTCCGGAGTCACTGCCTCAGCCTAATGGGCCTGCCCCCAAACCCTTGACTCACCATCCACAGCCCGGTACGCCGTCAACCGTGGGCGATCACGAAGATGCGCGCCTTGGGGGTCAGCGGTGCATCCCAGGCAGCCGGCTTGCCGTCCACGGTGACTGTGAGTGAGCCACACGTGTCGCCCAGGCACTTGGCGTCGTACCGGACTCCCCAGAGGGTGAAGAACTGCGCGAGCGTCGGGCGCTCGGCGGTCGTCTTGGCCTCGACGTACACGAGGCCGTCGGTGGTGTGCGTGTGCACGGCGGCCTGCTCGGCGCGGACCCGGTCGACACCGATCCCGGCCGGGATCTGCACCTGCGCCCCGTCGACGTTGACCGAGAGGATGACGGTGTACGGCGACGGGCCGGAGAAATCGAGCGGGAGACGTTCGAACCCCGCCTTGTCGATGTACGACACCGCATCGCGGGGCGCGTCCCACGGCGGCGGCCCGGTCCGGAGCTCGGCCGGGCCGGGCGGCGCGGGACCGACCTGGCAGCCGCCGGTCACACTGCTGACGAGGAGCAGAGCGGCTGCCGTCGCACCCGCCCGGCGCCACCTGCCTGCTTTCATGAGGAGCAGGTTGCCATGAGGCGCCGGTGCAGGTGGTCGCCGGGGGTCAGCGCTCCGACGGCATCAGGAACCAGAGCACCAGGTAGATGAGGATCTGCGGGCCGGGCAGCAGGCAACTGACGACGAAGATGAGCCGCATCGTGTTCGCCGACATACCGAACCGGCGAGCCAGTCCGGCACAGACACCGCCGATCATGCGACCGTGGGACGGGCGGACCAAAGTGCTAGCCATGGGTACCGAATTCCTTTCACTGATGGGCTTACAACCACTATGACGCCGACCTGAGCGGACACGATCCCGCCGCACCGCCCTTCCAGGGTCCCGTCAGGGTCACCCCGGCCCCCACCTCCGGTACCCACCCGACGCACCGGCACCCGATTCGGGAATTCGCCGAATCTCCTGATACTGTTCTGACCGTTCCTGAGCCCCCGTAGCTCAGGGGATAGAGCACCGCCCTCCGGAGGCGGGTGCGCAGGTTCGAATCCTGCCGGGGGCGCGCGATCGATCGAGCGATTCTTGTCCGCAAACAGCGCGGACTTGGATCGCTCGCGGTGTTTTGTGGGGGCGCGGCCCCCACGCCCCGCCCGGAGGGGCTTCGCCCCCCGGACCCCCCTTGGCTGTGGTTGCTGTCGGCTGTTCGGTGCGGGTTTGTTAGTCGTCGGGTAGTGCGATCAGGGACATGAGGACTCTGGTCTTGCCTGGTCTCTGCTGTCGGTGGGGTCCTAGGAGGGCGTTGATGGTCTCGCGGAGGTTCGTCAGCTCGGTCGGGTCGGCGTAGATGAGCTGCTGTGAGTAGGTGGGTTGGTTGAGGGTGAGGGTTCGCTCTGTCGTTCCTCTGACCTTGCGTTCTCGGACGACTGTTAGGTAGCCGGCGTCGATGAGGGTGGCTACGTGGCGGTAGAGGGTGGTGGTGGGGACGTCTGGGAGGTCTTGTTTCAGGGCTGTGGTGGTTACTTCCCGGCCTAGGGCCCGTTGGGCTATGCGCCAGCGGATGGGGTGGAGGAGGGCGTCTGGGACGGGGGTTTGGGACTTGGGCATGGGGTCTCCCCATTGGTTTCAATTTTGGTAATAATATCGTGGATGGAAGCATTTCCCTTCGGCCGCGGCTGGTTTGGTACGTCGTGGGGCGTAGTTGGGAGGTTGACTGCTGCGCCGGGGGAGGTAGTGGAAGTCGGGCCTATGCGCGGACGTCTTGCCACGTGAGCTACACGGGCGTGCCGTACGCCGCTCCCCCGGTCGGCGACAAGCGATGGCGTCCACCTGCTCGGCCGAAACCGTGGTCGGGGGTGCGCGACGCTACGGCGCCGAGCACCCCGTGTGCGCAGCAACTGGGGGCAGTCGGGTCGGAGGACTGCCTCTACCTCGACGTCCGGGTGCCGCGTGACGTGCGGCCGGGCGAGCGGCTGCCGGTCCTGGTGTGGTTGCCAGGCGGCGGCTTCGTGACCGGAGCAGCCAAGGAGTACGACGGCACCGAGCTGGCCACGTCCGGCCGGCTGATGGTTGTCACGGTCAACTATCGCCTCGGAGCACTCGGCTACCTCTCGTCCCCCGCGCTCGGCGAAGGCAACTACGGTCTGATGGACCAGGCCGCTGCACTGCGCTGGGTACGGCGCAACGCCGCCACCTTCGGTGGAGACCCCGCCAACGTCACACTGGCCGGTCAGCCCGCTGGAGCACGCTCGGTGTGCGCACTGCTGGCCTCACCGCTCGCCCGCGGCCTCTTCGACCGTGCGACCATCCAGAGCGGCGCGTGCGAGAACAGAGTGCCGACGCTGGCCGAGGCACGAGCCTTCGGCGCCCGCGCGACCGAGGATCTGGGCTGCACGACAGCGCCTGATGTCGCGGCCTGCTTGCGCGAACGCCCAGCCGGCAAGGTACTTGAGGCGCTCTCGAGCATCCCGCTAACGCCGCACGGCCGCAGCGGCGACCGCCCTTGGGGCCCGTCAGCCGGTACGACGGTGCTGCCGAAGCAACCGGGGGACGCGCTGCGCAGCGGGACTGCTGCCCGGGTGCCGCTCCTGATCGGCGGGACCGCTCACGAGATGCGTGGATTCCTCTCGCGGCAGTCGTCGTCGCTGACGGCAGCGCAGTACAAGGCGGTGCTGGTCGAGACGTTCGGCGACCGGGCGGACGCCGTACTCGCGAAGTACCCGGTGACCACCAGTCCGGCGCTGGCGTTGGCGACTGTGCTCAGTGACTGGGGTGGCTTCATCGGTGCGTGCGCTGTGCTGCGGACTGCCCAGGCGGCCGCCAGGTATCAGCCGGTCTACGCCTACGAGTTCGCCGAGGACAGCGGACGGGTGCTGCCGGACGGCTACCCGCTCGGCGCCTTCCACAGCTCGGACCTGCCGTACCTGTGGGCCGTCGATATGCCGCAGAACCCGTTCCCGCCACTCACCCCAGACCAGGAACGCCTGTCCGACACGATGATCGGCTACTGGTCGGCGTTCGCTCACACCGGCAACCCCAACGGCGCCGGACGTCCCAAGTGGTCCACCTTCAACAACTCCGGCACGGTATTGGGACTTGCCACGACTGGGGTCGCGCCAACGCCGTACGGCGCCAACCACCAGTGCGGCTTCTGGCAGGGTCTACCGCGCTGAGTGCGTGGTGAAGCGCGCCGCAGGGCCGCCAGTCAGGTGGTCCGATGGGAGGGTGCGGCCGCAGAGCACGAGGAGGAGGTCTTGGGCCTGGCCGGACAGGACCTCCCCGGTGCCGTGCGTCCAGTCGAGGTCGGTGGCGCGAAGCTGGACGCCGGTGAGGTCCACGCCGAAGTACTTGAGGTGACGGGGATTCACACCGTCGAGGACGCGACGCAGACGGTCCTCGGGCACCCGCCGGTCGATGCCCAGCGCAACGGTGATGTCGAGGCCGTGGACGACGTCGTGGGAGAGCGCACCCTCGTACCCGCCGCCCGGTGGCTTCCACGGGTGGTTGACGTTCTGCCGCAGGCACTCCGTGAGCTCGTGCCGCGAGAGCTCGGCGGCGTCCTGCCGCGCCTGGCGGTCCGAGAGCTTGTTGAACTTCCCGCCGGCCCGGACCATCCCCAGCAAGAACCGAGGCATGGACATCCGGTAGGGCATGGTGATGTGAGCGACGACCTCGCGCACCCGCCACCCCTCGCACAGGCTCGCCCTGTCCCAGTCCTCATCCCGCAACCCGCCCAGCAGCTCAGCAAGGTCAACTCGCTCCCCCGCCACCAACGTTCTGATCTCCGTCATACCCCACCGACGAACGGCCTCCGCTCAGACAGACAGCTCGTCCAGCCGGCGTCGCAGGTATTTCCGTTCGGCGTCTGTGGTGGCGAGGTCCAGGGCCTCGCGGTAGGACGTTGCGGCCTCGTGGTGTCGGCCGAGGCGGCGGAGGAAGTCGGCGCGGGTGGCTGGGAGCAGGTGGTAGCCGGCTAGAGGGCCGGCGGCGAGGTCGTCGAGCAACTTCAGGCCTACTGCGGGACCGTCTGCCATGCCGATCGCTACTGCGCGGTTGAGTGCGACCACTGGGGTCTGCTTGAGCTGGCCGTACAGTCCGGCGATCTGCGGCCAGTCTGTGTCGGCCGCCGTACGCGCGGTCGCGTGGCAAGCCGCGATGGCGGCCTGCACCTGGTACGGACCGGGGCTGCCGCGGCGCAGGGTTGCATCCAGCAGCTCGACGGCCTCGGTGATGGCTGCGTGGTCCCAGCGGGTGCGGTCCTGGTCGTCCAGCGTCACCAGTACGCCGTCTGCGGTCAGGCGCGTGTCCCGCCTTGCGTCGTGCAGCAGCATCAGTGCGAGCAGTCCGGCGGCCTCGGGCTCGTCCGGCATGAGTTGCACGAGCAGTCTGGCCAGTCTGATCGCTTCACTGGTCAGGTTGCTGCGGAGGACGTCGGAGTACCCCTCGTTGAACAGCAGGTACAGCACAGCCAGTACGGCGGGCGTCCGCTCAGGCAGCAGGTGGGCAGGCGGGACGCGGTACGGGATGCCGGCGTGCTGGATCTTCTGCTTCGCCCTGGTCAGCCGCTTCGACATGGTCGTCTCCGGGACCAGGAACGCGCGTGCGATGTCCGCCGTACTCAGACCTGCCAGCGTCCGCAGCGTCAACGCGACGCGCGCCTCCATCGCCAGCGCCGGATGGCAGCAGGTGAACATCAACCGCAGCCGGTCGTCGGGTACGTCGTACGGCTCGTCGGGCTCGTACTCCACAGCAGCCACCTCTTTCAGCTTCGCGACGCCGACCGCCTCACGACGCAGCCAGTCGATCGCGCGGTTGCGCGCAGTGGTGGTCAGCCAGGCACCGGGCCTGTCCGGTACGCCGTCCCGCGGCCAGCGCTCCAGCGCCGCCGCGAACGCCTCCTGGGCGCACTCCTCGGAAAGCTCCCAGTCACCGGTCACGCGGATCAGGGTGGCGACCACCTGGCCCCACTCCTGCCGGTAGATCTCCTCGAAGGTCACACGATCCCCGGCGGCGGCTCCAGCACCGGGCGGATCTCGATCGTCCCGTAGGTCGCGAACGGATGCTTGGCGGCGATCTCGATGGCCTCGTCCAGGTCGGCGCAGTTGATCAGCACGAACCCGCCGATCTGCTCCTTGGTCTCCGCGAACGGACCGTCGGTGAGCAGTAGCTCGTCGTTGCGAACCCGCACGGTGGTCGCCTCGTTCGGCGGCCGCAGCCCGGCCCCGCCCTCGACCACGCCGCGCTGCTCCATCTCCTCCGACCAGCCGCCGCACCCCTCGTTCGCGTGCGCCTCGGCCGTCTCGTCACCGCAGATCATCAGCAAGTACTTCACAGTCCTCCTCCAGGGGTCTCACCCCACCGACGAACAGCTCCAGCGGAAACAGACACCCCCACCGTAGAACGCCGGCGTCCCCGAGCACGTCGTACCCGGTCGGTGCCTTTCCGGGCGGTTTCTTGTTCGCTTTCCGGCCGGAGCGGACTAGCGTCGAAGGTGACGGATCGCCGGTGTCGAAGGGGAGGACTTGCGATGACCGGACGAGTAGTGCATTTCGAGGTGCCGTACGACGACGCCGACCGGGCGCGGGCGTTCTACGCCGACGTGTTCGGCTGGCAGGTCAACGTGATGCCGGAGCTGCAGTACACCAGTGTGTCGACCGGGCCGGTGACCGAGGAGGGGTTCCCGAAGGAGCCCGGCTACATCAACGGCGGCATGTTCGAGCGCGCCGGGGCGCCGGTCACCATCCCGGTGATCACCATCGACGTCGACGACGCCGACGCTGCGCTGGAGTCGATCGAGCAGCACGGCGGCAAGACGGTCGCGGCCAAGTTCGCGGTCGGCGAGATGGGCTTCGCGGCGTACTTCGAGGACTGCGAGGGGAACGTCCTCGGGCTCTGGCAGTCCGCGACCAGCTGAGTAATTCGGTCGCGGCCGGTCGCCGTACGCGGTCAGAGTGGTGAGCATGGTGACAGCGGCTCAGCATGAGGAGTTCGACCGCACCGGCCTGCTGCGGGTGCCCGGGGCGATCCCGGCGGGTGACGCGGCCGCGATGTGCGACCGGGTCTGGGACCACGTGCGCGCGGAGCATGGGATGGAGCGCGGCGATCCCGCGACCTGGCGCGTCGAGGAGCGGCTGTCCGGCCTGCGCAAGATTTCAGGCGGCCGGGAGTTCGAGCGCGTTGGCAGCCCGGCGGTCCGGTCCACCCTGGACGGGCTGCTCGGCGCATGGACCGAGCCGTCGAGGTGGGGTGTCCTGCTGGTCACGTTCCCACGCCATGAGCAGGCCGAGTGGGACGTTCCGTACGACGTCTGGCACAACGACTTCGTCCCGTACGACGCCGGCCGCGGGCTCCGCGCGGTCCAGATGTTCGTCCTGCTGAACGACATCCGGCCACAGGGCGGCGCGACGCTCGTACTCACCGGCTCGCACCACCTGGTGGCCCGGTACGCCGACCCCGCCGAGGACGGCCCGCATCCGAAGCGGCTGCGGAAGGTGCTCACGGGCGTCGACCCGTGGTTGCGGCAGCTGTGGGTGCGCGACGATGCCAACGGCAACGACCGGGTCCGGCGGTACCTGGCCGACGGCGGCGAGGTGGACGGCGTACCGCTGCGGGTGGTCGAGCTGACCGGCCAGGCCGGTGACGCGTACTTCATGCACTGCGACACCTTCCACTCGGCCGCGCCCAACTGCGGGGACGCGCCGCGGATGATGGCGACGAACATGATCCGCTGACCGCCGGGTGCCTACACTTTCGGGTATGCCCGACCGCATCCAGACCATCGCCTATCCCGCGCCCGGATCGCGCCCGTCGCGACGGGATCCGGAGCCGCTCGCGCCGCACGTGATCGTGCTGTTCGGGGCCACCGGCGACCTGGCCAAGCGCAAGCTGCTGCCCGGGTTGGCGTACCTGCAGCAGTCCAAGTTCGCTCCCGACGTACGCATCATCGGGATGGCGACAGAGCAGCTCAGCTCCGACGAGTTCCGGGAGAAGGCCCGGGACGCGGTGGAGCGGTTCGGGACGCACCGGATGAGCAGCGAGGACCTCACCCAGTTCACCGACCGGCTCGAGTACGTGCCGGCCACCGCCGGGCCGGAGGCGCTCGCGACCGCGGTGAAGGCGGCCGAGGCCCAGCTCGGGCCGGACGCCTGCCGGCTGCACTACCTGTCCGTGCCGCCGAAGTCCGCGCAGGCGGTGGTCGCGATGCTGCGAGACGCCGACCTGGTCGACCGGGCCCGGGTGGTGATGGAGAAGCCGTTCGGCGACGACCTGGCCACCGCGATCCGGCTCAACGACTTCGTGCACGAGACGTTCGACGAGGCGCAGATCTTCCGGATCGACCACTTCCTCGGCAAGGAGGCGGCACTCAACATCCTCGCCTTCCGGTTCGCGAACGGCCTGTTCGAGCCGATCTGGAACCGCAACTTCATCGACCACGTGCAGATCGACATCCCCGAGTCCCTCGGCCTGGACCAGCGAGCCACCTTCTACGAGCCGACCGGCGCGTTCAAGGACATGGTCGTCACCCACCTCATGCAGGTGATGTCGTTCGTCGCGATGGAGCCGCCGACCGCGCTGGAGCCGCGGGCGATCTCCGAGGAGAAGAACAAGGTCTTCCGCTCCATGCTGCCGATCAACCCGGCCGACGTGGTCCGCGGCCAGTACAGCGGATACCGAGGCGAGGAAGGCGTCGCGCCGGACTCCGACACCGAGACCTTCATCGCGCTGAAGGTCGGCATCGACAACTGGCGGTGGGCCGGCGTCCCCTTCTACCTGCGCACAGGCAAGCGGCTGGCCGAAGGCATGCGGATCATCTCGATCGCCTTCAAGGAGGCGCCGAAGACCATGTTCCCGGCCGGCTCCGGCGTCGGAGGCCAGGGCCCCGACCACCTGACCTTCGACCTGGCCGACTCGTCGCGGGTCTCGCTGTCCTTCTACGGGAAGCGACCCGGCCCCGGGATGCGGCTGGAGAAGCTGTCGATGCAGTTCTCGACGCAGGAGACCGAAAGCGCGGGCGACGTACTGGAGGCGTACGAGCGCCTCATCCTCGACGCAATGCGCGGCGACCACACCCTCTTCACCACCGCCGAAGGCATCGAGTCCCTCTGGGACCGCTCCGCCCTGCTCCTGGAGGACCCACCCCCGGTCAAGCCCTACCAACCCGGCACCTGGGGCCCCAACGCCATCCACCAACTCATAGCCCCCCGAGCCTGGCGCCTCCCCTTCGAACGCGAATGGCGCGAATCCAAGTAAGTCTTTCCCACGCTGCGACCACGCTTCGCTGCGCTCGCTCGCGCGGCTCCTGCCCGCCCTTGGTTCTGCCGGCAGAAATGTGGGCGGGCGGGAGCCGGGCGGAGCGGGCGACGGAGGAGCACGCGTAGCACGGCGTGGGAAAGAACTGCGTGGGGAAGAACTGCGTGTCAGGGCTGTGGCGGCTTCGTGTCAGGGCGGGCCGGGAGGGTTGCTGTCATGAGCGCGACCACACGGTATGAGGGAGATATCACGATGGGAACTGGCAGCACTGGCTTCTCGGCGGCAGGGGTGCGCCGACTGCACGACGTACTGCGGCGGCATGTCGACTCCGGGAAGGTGCCTGGGGTCGTGGCGCTGGTCAGCCGGGGCGGGGGGACTCACGTCGAGGCGATCGGGACGATGCATCACGACGGCGGGGCAGACGTACGGCGGGACACGATCTTCCGGATGGCGTCGACGTCCAAGCCGCTCTCGATCGCTGGAGCGATGGTGCTGCTCGACGAGTGCAGGCTGCGGCTGGACGACTCGGTCGAGCAGTGGCTGCCCGAGCTCGCCGACCGGCAGGTGCTGAAGCGGATCGACGGTCCGCTGGACGACACCGAGCCGGCGCGGCGGCCGATCACCGTGCGGGACGTGCTGACGTCGACGTTCGGGCTCGGCATGGACATGACGGTGATCGGCACGCCGATCATGGGCGCGATCTTCGAGCAGGGGCTGACCCCGAACCTGCCGGAGCCGATGCCAGAGCCGGACGAGTGGATGCGCCGCCTCGGCACGCTGCCGCTGATGCACCAGCCCGGCGAGCAGTGGCAGTACCAGCTCAGCAGCGACCTGGTCGGCGTACTCGTCGCCAGGGTCACCGGCCAGTCGTTCGAGTCGTTCCTGCGGGAGCGCATCTTCGAGCCGCTGGGGATGAAGGACACCGGCTTCCACGTGCCCGAGGACAAGATCGACCGGCTACCGGACCTCTACGCCCCCGACCCGCAGACCGGCGAGTTCCTGGTCTGGGACGAGGCGAAGGGCGGACGGTGGAGCAAACCTCCGGCGTTCCCGGGCGGCGGTGGCGGGCTCGTGTCCACCGCTGACGACTACCAGGCCTACTTCCAGATGCTGCTGAACGGCGGGATGCACGGGAACGAACGGATTCTGTCCCGGGCCGTCGTGGAGCTGATGACCACGAACCGCCTGACCCCGGAGCAGACTTCCGCCCGGACCGCTCTGGCGCGGGACAACGTGCACATCTCGTTCGGCCAGGGGCAGCACGGTGGCTGGGGCTTCGGGATGGCGGTGCGCACCTACCGGGGTGACTACGCGCCGGTCGGCCAGTTCGGCTGGGACGGCGGCAGCGGCACCTCGACGTACGCCGACCCGGCCAACCAACTGACCGGAATCCTGCTCACCCAAGTCGGAGCCTCCGCCCCCAACTCGATTCACTTCATGCACGACTTCTGGACCACCCTCTACCAGGCAATCGACGACTGACACCGAGGCCAGGGCCGGGGCGCCGCTCCGGCCCTGGAGTGGTCAGCCGGTGTGGAGGATCCGGAAGTTCGCGGGGTCGGCTGGGTCTCGGTCGACTACCTGGACCGGTGGCCAGGTCCATTGCCAGACGCTGATGCCTTCGGTGCGGGAGAAGCTGATCTGGCCGCGGGTTCCTGCTACTGAGACCTGCGGCCAGGATTGGCCGGTGCGGAGTACCTCTGCGAGTACGGCGATCGCGTCGTACCCCTCATACGCGACGAAGGACGGGGTTCCGTTGAGGGTCTTCTCGACTCGGGTGCCGAGTGGAGTGAGGTGCTCGGGAAGATAGCGCAGGAACGGGATCGCGGCGCCGTCGTCGCCGAGTAGCCTCGCCCACTCGGTGAACTCTGGTTGGCCGGCTGGGGCGCCGATCAGGGTGCCGGCGAGGCGCTGGTCGCCGCGGACGGCCTTGACGATCGGGACGGCCGGGTCTGGGATGCCGACCAGGAGGAGCAGGGCTGTTGCTTGGTTGGCGACTAGCTCGTCGCACACGTCAGTAGGGGTGAGGGTGGTTATGTCGAGTGCGATGACTGCGCCGCCGTGGGAGGCGACGTAGTCCTGCAGGATGCGGGTGCCGGTTGCCCAGTAGACGCTCGGTTGGGTTGCTACGGCGATGCGGGTGTGGCCGGCGCTGAGTAGGAAGTCCGCGTAGATCCTCCAACCGCGGGATTGCGGCGGGGAGAGGCGCGCTACCCAGTCGGTCGGCTGCTCGGTGAGCGCGTCGAGGACGGCTGACGAGCAGAGGTACGGCAAGCCGAGCGCGTCGGCGCGGGCGGCGGCCGATCGAGCGACAACGCTGTGGTACTCCCCCACCAAGGCAGCCACGCCTAGGTCCGCCAGCTCATCCACAGCGGCCGCAGCCTTCTGCGGATCGGCCGCGGTGTCCCGCACCACCAACTCGAGCGGCCGCCCGTCGATGCCACCCGCGTCGTTGACGTCGCTCAACCCCAGCGCCAACCCGGCGAGCAACTGTTCCCCCGCCTCAACCCACCCAGGCCGACTGAGCGGAGCAAGGGCACCAACCTGAACCGACGATCCCACCGGCGTGACCATGCCGCACATTGCATCCGCCACCATCACCGATCGGCAAGCCGATTACCTGCTCGCCCGAGGCGTGGGAAGGAACTGAGGCATTGCCCGGGGTTGGTTGTCGGGCGCACTATCGAGGTGTGATGTGAGTCACAAACATCTGGGTGGGGTCTGGAGGTGGGCGGATGACCGGGACCAGGACGCACATGACTGCGGAGCGGGCGCCGTGTGGGCGGGTGGGTGACGCCGACCGGAGCCAGGAGGACGACTTCGAGGGGTTCCGGATGGACGATGTGCGGTACGCCTGCGGGTGCCGCCGGATCCGGCACGAGTTTCATGACGGGAGTGTGCGGATCCAGACCGTGCGGCACGACGGCAAGATCCTGATGGACGAGCACAGCGGCGATCACGAAGCCTGACGGGGCGGGCGGACATGACATTTCACGACGTCGTGGTGATTGGTGGCGGCGGCGCGGGGTTGCGGGCTGCCATTGCGGTGGCGGAGACGAATCCGGCCTTGCGGGTGGCGGTGGTGTCGAAGGTCTATCCGATGCGCAGTCACACGGTGTCGGCCGAGGGTGGCGCCGCGGCGGTGGCGGCGGACGACGACTCGCTCGACGAGCACGCCTACGACACGGTGTCCGGCAGCGACTGGTTGTGTGACCAGGACGCGATCGAGGCGTTCGTGCAGGAGGCGCCGCGGGAGTTGCTGCGACTGGAGCACTGGGGTTGCCCGTGGAGCCGGCAGCCGGACGGGCGGATCGCCGTCCGGGCGTTCGGCGGCATGAAGAAGAAGCGCACCTGGTTCGCCGCCGACCGGACCGGCTTCCATCTGCTGCACACCCTGTTCCAGACCGCGCTGTCCTACACCGACATCATCCGGTACGACGAGTGGTACGTCACCAAGATCCTGGTCGACGACGGACGCGCGTACGGCGTCGTCGCGATCGAGCTGGCGACCGGCCGGATCGAGACCATCACGGCGAGCGCGGTGATCGTGTGCACCGGCGGCTGCGGCCGGGTCTACCCCTTCACCACGAACGCGAACATCAAGACCGGTGACGGGATGGCGCTCGCCCTGCGCGCCGGCGCCGCCCTGAAGGACATGGAGTTCGTCCAGTACCACCCGACCGGCCTGCCGTTCACCGGCATCCTGATCACCGAGGCGGCCCGCGCCGAAGGCGGCTGGCTGCTGAACAAGGACGGCTACCGCTACCTGCAGGACTACGACCTCGGTAAGCCGTCCCCTACCCCGGTGCTGCGCAGCATGGAGCTCGGTCCGCGCGACCGCCTCTCGCAGGCGTTCGTGCACGAGCTCGACAAGGGCCGCACGATCGACACGCCGTACGGGCCGGTGGTGAACCTGGACCTGCGGCACCTCGGCGCGAAGCTGATCGACGCCAAGCTGCCGTTCGTCCGAGAGCTGTGCTCGAAGTACCAGAACATCGACCCGGTCAAGGAGCTCGTGCCGGTCCGGCCGGTGGTGCACTACATGATGGGCGGCATCCACACCGACATCCGCGGCGCGACCTCGCTCGAAGGCCTGTACGCCGCCGGCGAGGTGGCCTGTGTCAGCATCAACGGCGCGAACCGGCTCGGATCGAACTCGTTGCCGGAGTGCCTCGTCTTCGGCAACCGGGCCGGCCGGGCCGCGTCGGTGTTCGCCGGCCGCTACCGCACCGCCGTACCGAAGGCGATCGAGGCGCAGGGACGCGACGAGGTACGACGGCTGACCGAGGAGCTGACCCGGCACGCCGAGGGGCACGAGCGGATCGCGGACATCCGGACCGAGATGCAGACCACGATGGAGAACGGCGCCGGGATCTACCGGGACGGCGACTCGCTGGCGAAGGCGGCCGAGCAGCTCGCGGAGCTGCGGCTGCGGTTCACCCATGCAGCGATCGACGACCACAGCACGAGGTTCAACACCGAGCTGATCGCGCTGCTGGAGCTCGACTTCATGCTGGACGTTGCCGAGAGCATCATCGCCTGCGCGCTGCGCCGGGAGGAGTCGCGGGGCGCACACCAGCGCGTCGACTTCCCGGCCCGCGACGACGAGCGGTTCCTGGCGCATTCGCTGGTACGGCGGGACCCGGACGGAACCAGCCGCGTCACGTACCTGCCGGTGACCATCACCCGCTGGCCGCCGGGAGAACGGGTGTACGGGAGGTAGGGATGGCAGACGAGATCACCCTGGAGGTAGCGCGCTACCGGCCCGACCAGGACTCCGAACCGGTGATGCAGTCCTACCAGGTGCCGCTGCGCGAACACTGGGCCGTGCTGGACGGGCTGTCGTACATCAAGGACAACCTGGACGGCACGCTGTCGTTCCGTTGGTCGTGCCGGATGGGCATCTGCGGTAGCTGCGGTATGACGATCAACGGCGAGCCGCAGCTGAGCTGCGCGACCTTCCTGACCGACTACGCGCCCGGTCCGGTGCGGGTGGAGCCGCTGCGGAACTTCCCGGTGATCCGCGACCTGGTCATCGACATCGACGACTTCATGACCAAGCTGCCCGAGGTCAAACCCTGGATCGTCCGGGACGTGCACAGCCCGGTCGAGGAGGGCGAGTACCTGCAGACGCCGGAGCAGTTGGCCGAGTACCAGCAGTTCAGCATGTGCATCAACTGCATGCTGTGCTACTCGGCCTGCCCGGTCTACAGCCTCGAGCCGGAGTTCATCGGGCCCGCAGCGATCGCGCTGGCCCAGCGCTACAACCTGGACTCGCGCGACGAGGGTGCTGAGGAGCGTCGCGCCGTACTGTCGTCGCCGGAAGGGATCTGGGCGTGCACCTTCGTCGGTGAGTGCAGCGCGGCGTGCCCGAAGGGTGTGGACCCGGCCGGCGCGATCCAGCGGTACAAGCTGACCGCGGCGACGCAGTCGATCAAGGACCTGCTGATGCCGCGGAGCCGGCGATGAGCACGTACCAGCGGCCGCTCAACCTGTTCTGGTGGCTGGAGCGCCGGTCGTACCTGCTGTTCGTGCTGCGTGAGTTGAGCTGTCTCTTCGTCGCCTGGTTCGTCGTCTTCCTGCTCCTGCTGGTGAAGGCGGTCAGCGACGGTCCGGCGGCGTACCAGGACTTCCTCGACTGGAGCGGGCAGTGGTGGATGATCGCGATCAACGTGATCGCGATGGCGTTCGTGCTCCTGCACACGGTCACTTGGTTCGGGCTGGCGCCGCGGGCGATGGTGATCCGGCTGCGCGGGCAGCGGATACCGCCGCCTCAGGTGGTCGTCGGGCACTACCTGTTGTGGCTGGTGCTGTCGGCCGTCGTCGCCTGGCTGGTACTGCGATGAACCGCCGCCGCCCGTACCCGGAACCGCTGCTCTGGATGCTGTTCAGCTCCGGCGGCATGGTCGCCGCGTTGATGGTGCCGATCCTGCTGTTCCTGTTCGGCATCGCGTTCCCACTGGACCTGCTGTCGCCGCCGGACCACTCGCACCTGCTCGCCATACTGCGGAACTGGATCACCCGACTGGTCCTGTTCGGGCTGTGCACACTGTGCCTGTTCCACTGGGCGCACCGCTTCCGCTTCACCCTGTACGACGGTCTCCAGCTCAAGCGGTACGGCGCACCGATCGTCGTGCTGTGTTACGGCGGCGCCATAGTCGGGACCGTGGTCGCCGCCGCACTCCTGCTGTCCGTCTGACGTAGGGTCTGCGGCATGCGGGAGATCGTGGTGATCGGCGTCGGGGCGGGCGATCCGGAGCAGGTGACGATGCAGGCCGTGTCGGCGCTGAACCGGGTCGACGTGTTCTTCGTACTGGACAAGGGCGAGGTCAAGCAGGAGCTGGTCGACCTGCGGGAGGAGATCCTGCGCCGGTACGCGACGGACAAGGACTACCGGGTCGTCGTCGGCCGCGATCCGGAGCGGGACCGGACCACCAGCGCGTACGTCGAAGCCGTCGACGACTGGCGACGGCGCCGGGCCGACGTGTGTGCGGAGCTGATCGCGTCGGAGCTCGGCGAGGACCAAGTGGGCGCGTTCCTGGTCTGGGGTGACGCGTCGCTGTACGACAGCACGCTGGCGATCCTGGACGACATCCTGGCGCGCGGTGAGCTCGCGTTCGAGGTCGAGGTGATCCCGGGGATCAGCAGCGTGTCGACGCTGGCGGCACGGCACCGGGTCGGCCTGAACCAGGTGGGCCGGCCGATCCAGATCACCACCGGGCGCCGGCTGGCGAAGGCGTGGCCCGAGGATGTGGACGACGTGGTCGTGATGCTGGACGCGCAGACCGCGTTCACCGAACACCTCGACCAGGACGCGGACATCTACTGGGGTGCCTACTTGGGAACGCCGGATGAGCTGCTCATCTCGGGTCCGCTGCGCGAGGTGGCGGCGGAGATCGAGAAGGTCCGCGCCGAGGCGCGAGACCGCAAGGGCTGGATCATGGACACGTACCTACTGCGCAGGAACACAGAAGAGAACTAGCCCGCCTTCGGCGGCGATATGGGGAGCTTCGGCGGTTGCGAACGGTGCTTCTGCGACGGATGTCTTACGGACTGATGCCGGGCTGGTGAGAGGCAAGACAGTCGGCGGCGTGCGGGTGTTCAACGGGGGTTCCGTATGCGGCGCCGCCGGTGGGGGCGTTGCGGTGGGAGGCGCCGCGGGCGGTGGAGCCGTGGGGTGGGGTGCGTGCGGCGGTCGACAAACCGAGTGCGTGTCGGCAGCAGGCCAACCCGGAGGCGCCGGACGGGTCCACCAACGAGGACTGCCTGTACCTGAACGTCACCACACCCAAGCAACCGTCCAGCAAGCCGCGGGCTGTGGTGGTGTGGATGCCTGGCGGCGGGTTCTTCTCCGGCGCGGGCAGCAGCTATGACGCGGAGAAGTTTGCGACCCGGGGTGACGTGGTCGTGGTGACGGTCAACTACCGGCTCGGGATCTTCGGCTACCCCGGGCTCGCCGGCTCCGGCACGTACGGCATCCAGGACCAGCGACTCGGCGGCTGGGATGCCCCACTGTCCGAGACGTAGCAGGTGCTGTCGAACCAGATGGTCGACTACTGGACCGCATTCGCCCGCACCGGCAACCCCAACGACCCAGGCCGACCACACTGGTCCCCCACCGACAGCACCTCAGCCACAGGCCTGTCCCTGGCCCCCACCGACCAGGGCGGCATCCAGCGGGTCGACCTGACTGCCGAACATCACTGCACCTTCTGGTCAGGCATCCGCTGATCGACGGAGCAGCAGAGCGACAGTGAGTACGAGCGCCGCGAGGACGAAGCCAGCGGCAGCAAGCCACGCGGCGCCGTACCCATCTCGAAGAGCCAGTACGTCGCTCGCACCCTCACCCAACCGGCTAGCAGTCGTCGACGCAGCCAGGGTGGCCAGTACGGCGGTGCCGACCGCAGCGCCCGCCTGCTGCGCAGTGTTGTTGAGTCCGGAGGCCAGACCGGCGTCACCGGGCTCCGCGCCCGACATGGCGAGCATGATCGCGGCCGGGATGGCCAGACCGATGCCGGCGCCCATCACCGCGAGCACTGGCGCGACGTTGACGACGTACGAGCCGTCGACAGGTGCCTGGCTGATCCACAGCAGGGCGACAAGGAAGGCGGCGAGTCCAGCGGTGAGCATGACTCGTGGGCCGAAGCGGACTGTCAGGCGCGGTGCGATGGACAGCGACATCACGGCGTTCATCAGCGGCGCGGGGAGGAATGCCAGGCCAGTGGTGAGCGAGTCGTAGCCCAGCACGCGCTGCACGTACAGCGCGGTCGTGAACTGGAAACCGAAGCCGGCTGCGAACAGCAGCACCACGACGACGTTCGCCACCGTGACCTGTCGCTTGCGGAAGATGTGCAGGGCGAGCAGGGGGTTGGCGATGCGCGCCTGCCGCAGTACGAACGCAGCCAACAACAGCACCGAGACCATAGCCAGGATGAGCGTGCGCAGCAGCGACGCGTGCGGCTCAGCAGTCTGGACGATGGTGTAGACGCCAAGCGAGAGTCCTGCGGTCACCAGTACGGCGCCCAGCACGTCAGCGCCGTTGCCGAGGCCCAGGCCCCGCTCCCCCGCCAGCACCCGTACGGCGAATGCCAGCGAGAGCAGTCCGATCGGCACGTTGATCAGGAACGCCCAGTGCCAGCCGACGGTCTGGGTGATGACGCCGCCGAAGATCAGGCCGATGGACGCGCCGCTCGCCGCGGTGAAGCTGTAGACACCCATCGCCCGGGCCTGCTCACCCGGAGCCGGGAACAGCTTGACGATCATGCCGAGGATGACGGCGGACGCGAGCGCCCCGCCGACGCCCTGCAGGAACCGCCCGGCGATCAGCACACCGGCGCTGGTGGCGAGGCCGCACAGCAGCGAGGCGGCGGTGAACAGGGCGAGACCGGCGACGAAGACGCGGTTGCTGCCCAGCAGGTCGCCGACCCGGCCGGCCAGCAGCAGGAGGCCGGCGAAGGCGATCAGGTACGAGTTCATCACCCAGGCCAGGCCGGCCTGCGAGAAGCCGAGGTCATCCTGGATGGTCGGCAGCGCGACGGTCACCACGGTGCCGTCGAGGATGATCATCAGCTGCATCACGCACAGCACGACCAGGGCCTTCACGCGGCCGTCGATCGTGGGTGCAGGGGTTGCCGAAGTGGTCGTCATGAAAACGACCATAACAGATAGTTCCGTAGTAGACGATCTTTTAGTGGATCATGGGGTGCGTTGGCGGGCTCGTCGTACCGGCTGCGCCTCGACCGGGGTGGACAGGTGGCCGTCGACAAGCTCGGCGAGGGCGTGCACGAACGGCGTGCGCTCGTCGGCGGCGAGCGCGGCCAGGGCCTCGGCGTGCACCCGGTCGACGATCCGCTGGCCCTCGTGCGCGATCTCGGCGCCGGCGTCGGTGACGGCGATGATCCGGGCCCGGCGGTCGGTGGCCGACGGTTTGCGCACGGCGTACCCGGCCTTCTCCAGCGCGTCGACGGTGACGACCATGGTCGTCTTGTCCAGGTACGCCAGCTCGGCGATCTGGATCTGCGTGCGCTCTGCCTCAAGCGCATGCCGCAGGACGCACTGCATCCGCAGTGTGAGCCCGACCTCCGCCAGCGCCGCGGACAGCTGCGTCTCGAGCACATGACCGGCATGCGTCAGGTAGCCGGTGAGATCAGGAACAGTCCGAGCTGGGGTTGTCGCCATACCTCGAGACTATCCCGCGCCAGATAATCCCGTCCCGGATCATCCCGGCGGAAAAGCGACATCGCGGTGCGCAGGTACGGCGAGGGCGGGACTCGGGTTGCTGACCCTGGCCGTGCTGGGTGGCCTCTATGCCTTCGTGCCGCCACTACCGCCTCTGCAGGTGACACGCCCCGCCGTCCTGCAGGCAGCGCTGAGACAACGCGACATCGGTGTGGCCCTGGCGCTCACCTGTCTGATCGTGACGGCACACTTCGGCACGTACACGTACGTCACCACGTTCCTCCGCGAGTCCATCCAGCCGGAGCTCCTGAGTGGACTGCTGCTCGTCTACGGCGTAGCCGGCCTGGTCGGCAACCTCGTCGCCGGCAGCAGCGCGGCCCGGCACCTGCACGCGACGTTCCTGACCTGCGCGGGCCTCATAGCCGCCGCCACACTGCTGTTGCCCGTCCTCGGACGCAGTACGGCGGGAGCGGTGATCCTCCTGGTCGTCTGGGGACTCGGGTACGGCGGAGTGCCCGTCTGCTCGATGAGCCTCTTCGCCAAGGCGCTCCCCCGGACCCGCGAGGCGGCGACCGTGTTGTTCACCTCGTCCTTCCAGGCCACGCTGTCCGCCGGTGCTCTGCTGGGTGGGCTGGTCGTCGACGCGTGGTCGGTCTCGGTCGCGATGGTCTCCGGCGGGCTGTGCGCTCTGCTCGCGTGCACCGTGCTGCTGGGGTTCAGAAGGGCCACGTAGCATCTCGTGGATGCGTAGGACTGAGGCGGATCGGTGCCCCGGGGTGCTGGCAGTACATGAGGCGGCCGATGGAGGACTGGCTCGGGTGCGGGTGCCGGGTGGGGTGCTGAGCCTTGCGCAGCTCCAGGTGCTGCGGATGGCTGCGAGTGAGCTGGGTGACGGACGGCTCGAGCTGACCTCGCGGGGGAACGTACAGGTCAGAGGGCTGACGGAGGACGGTCCGCGGGAGCTGTCCCAGCGGTTGTACGACGCTGGACTGCTGCCGTCGATCACGCACGAGCGCGTGCGCAACATCCTCGCTTCACCGCTATCCGGTCTGGACGACCAGGGCACGTACGACGTACTGCCGCTCGTCAGCGCGGTCGATCGGGCCTTGTGCTCGCGTCCGGGGCTTGCGGAGTTGCCCGGGCGGTTCCTGTTCGCGCTGGACGATGGGCGCGGGGATCTGAGTGGGTTGCAGGCGGATGTGCTGGTGCGCGCGGTGGACGAGCGCGGGGGCCTTCTGAGCCTGGGTGGCTCCGCAGTGCGGGTCAGCTGGGCTGAGGTACCTGAGGTGATGGTCGCGGCGGCGGAGGCATTCCTGGCGGAGCGCGACGGCCAGGAGTGGCGGATCGCCGAGCTCGACGACGGAGGACGCCGGATCCTGAACCGCCTCGGACTGCCGACGACCGAAGAGCTGCCGTCCGACACGGAAACCACCGGATCCTCGGTGATCACCGCCGGGCGGCACGGGTCGGCCCTGGTGGTGACGGTTCCGCTGGGCAGTCTCGGCCAGGAGCAGGCGGTTGTCGTCGCCGACATGGCCGAGCAGGTCCGGGTCACGCCTTGGCGGTCGCTGGTCCTCGTCGCGCCGGCGGATCAGGGGGCGCGGCTGGAGGAGGTTGGGTTGGTCACAAAGGCGGACTCGCCGTGGAACGGTGTGACAGCGTGTGCTGGTCAGCCGGGGTGCGCGAAGGCGCTCGCGGACGTCCGGGCGGAGGCCTGGCGGGTGACCCCGCGGCTGCCGCGGCACGGGCGGCCGATGCACTGGTCCGGGTGTGCGCGACGGTGCGGGAAGCCGTCCGGTGAGTTCGTGGATGTGCTTGCGCTAGGCAACGGATATTCGATCGACGGAGAGCGGATGTGAGTGGGTTCGAGTACGTGAAGGACGGCGCCGAGATCTACCGGCGGTCCTTCGCGACGATCCGGGCCGAGGCGGCGGACGCGCTCGGCGGGCTCCCGGCCGACCTGGCGCAGGTCGCCGTACGGATGATTCACGCGTGCGGCATGACCGACCTGGTTGCGGACCTCGCGGCATCGCCCAACGTGGTCAAGAACGCGCGGGCCGCGCTGCAGGACGGGGCGCCGATCCTCTGTGACGCCCAGATGGTCGCGGCCGGTATCACCCGGAAGCGGCTGCCGGCGGACAACCAGGTCATCTGCACGCTCCAGGACCCCCGGACCGTCGAGCTCGCCGAACGCCTGCAGACCACCCGCAGCGCCGCCGCGGCCGACCTCTGGCACGACCACCTCGCCGGAGCTGTTGTTGCTATCGGCAACGCTCCGACCACGCTGTTCCGGCTGCTCGAGCTGATCGCGGACGGCGCGCCCCGGCCGGCCGCGATCCTGGGCATCCCGGTCGGGTTCATCGGCGCAGCCGAGTCCAAGGACGCGCTGGCCGCGAACGACCTCGGGCTGGAGTACCTGGTGGTGCGAGGTCGTCGCGGCGGGAGTGCGATCACCGCGGCGGCAGTCAACGCGATCGCGAGCGAGGAGGAGTGAGCGGGCGGCTCTGGGGCGTCGGGCTCGGCCCGGGCGATCCCGAACTGGTGACGGTGAAGGCGGCCCGGCTGATCGGCGCGGCGGACGTGATCGCGTTCCACAGCGCGCGGCACGGCCGTAGCATCGCCCGCTCGGTCGCGGCGCCGTACCTCACCGAGGGGCAGATCGAGGAGCACTTGGTCTACCCGCTGACCACGGAGACGACCGACCACCCGGGCGGCTACCAGGGCGCGATGGACGACTTCTACACGGACTGCGCTGCCCGGCTCGCGGCGCATCTCGATGCCGACCGCGACGTCGTCGTACTGGCTGAAGGGGATCCGCTGTTCTACGGGTCCTATATGCACATGCACAAGCGGCTGGCCGACCGGTATCCGTGTGAGGTGGTTCCCGGCGTCACTTCGGTGAGCGCGGCGGCCGCCGTACTCGGTCGGCCGCTGTGTGAGCGGGACGAGATCCTCACCGTGCTGCCCGGCACGCTGCCGCCTGATGTCCTGGCGGACCGGCTGCGGAACACCGACGCGGCCGCGGTGATGAAGCTCGGCCGCACGTTCGCCAACGTGCGCGAGGCCTTCGAACTCGCCGGTCGCGAGGACGAGGCCTGGTACGTCGAACGCGCGACGACCGACGCGCAGCGCACCGCTCCCCTGGCCGACGTGGACCCGGCAGACGTGCCGTACTTCTCGCTCGCCCTGCTCCCGAGCCCGATCAACAACACCTTCACCGCCCCGACCCCCAAGACCGAGGCGGAGGGATCGGTGACCGTCGTCGGTCTCGGACCCGCCGGACCGGAGTGGATGACGCCGGAAGTGCGGGCGGCGATCGCCGGCGCCGACGACCTGATCGGCTACGGCCCGTACGTCGACCGACTGCCGGACCGCGCCCGTCAGCGCAAGCACGGGTCGGACAACCGGGTGGAGTCCGAGCGGGCCGCCTTCGCGCTCGACCTGGCTCGCAAGGGCGCCAAGGTGGTCGTGGTGTCGTCCGGTGATCCCGGTGTGTTCGCGATGGCCAGCGCGGTCACGGAGGTCGCGTCCGAACCCGAGTACGCCGACATCGCCGTACGCGTGCTGCCCGGGATGACCGCGGCCCAGGCGGTCGCCAGCCGGGTCGGCGCGCCACTCGGGCACGACTACTGCGTCCTGTCGCTGTCGGACCGCCTGAAGCCGTGGGACGTGATCGCCGGGCGAGTCTCTGCTGCGGCCGCGGCCGACCTGGCGATCGCGATCTACAACCCGGCCTCGAAGTCCCGCACCTGGCAGGTCGCCGCCACCCGCGACCTGCTCCTCGAACACCGTTCGCCCGGTACGCCGGTCGTCGTCGGACGCGACGTGGGCGGTCCGGAAGAAGAGATCACCGTCACCACGCTCGCCGAACTGGACCCGGAAGCGGTTGACATGCGGTGCTTGCTGGTGATCGGGTCGTCACAGACCCGCACCGTGCCCCGCCCGGCCGGCCCTCTGGTCTTCACTCCCCGCCGATACCCGGCGACGGTGAGTGAGCCCGCGCCAGAGGCCGGTTAAATCCGCCGTTCCGGCTGTGTAGGAACAGCCTCGGTGGGTAGGACCCGCGCGGAGCTGACCAGTGAGGAGATGCGGAATGGTCCAGCAGTACGGCGAGACCGCCACGATGAGGCAGCCTGTCGCCGCGGCGCCGGTGCCTGAGAATGCGGATGCGAACACGACCCAGAAGTACGAGGAGGCGCGGGCGGCAGCCCACCGGGCGATGAGCACTGTCACGATCATTCCTGACCGGCCACTGCCGGTCGAGCCGGTCGTCGACCCCGACCTGCTGTCGTACCGCGGCTTCAAGTTCGGCGCCGCGTTCTTCGGCTGGCTGATCGCCATCGCGATGTCGGTCGTGCTGTCGCTGGCCGTGTCCGCGGCCGCCGTGGGTACGGCGGAGGTCCTCGACTACACCCGGGCCGACGCCGAGGCGCAGGCCGGCGCGGCGGGCATCACGGCTGCGGCCATCGCCGTACTGACGATGTGCCTGGCCTTCTACTGCGGCGGGTACGTCGCCGGGCGGCTGGCCCGCTTCGACGGTGGTCGGAACGGGTTCGGGGTGTGGATGTTCGCGTTCCTGTTCTCCGTGCTGGCGGCCGGGGCGGGTGCGCTGCTGAACAACCAGTACGACCTGGTCTCCGAGGTGAACCGGCCGGACGTGGCGGTGTCCACCGACAGCATCACGACCGCGGGCATCATCGCCGCCGCGGCCCTCGTCGTACTCACGCTGCTGGCCGCCATCCTGGGCGGCAAGACCGGCAAGCGCTACCACGACAAGATCGACCGCCTGCTCGACTAGCGGTCAGTCACCACCTCGCCACGCTTAGCCAGCCCTCCGACGGGTACCGGAGGTGCGACACGGGGCTGTCTGGCGAGGAGAACTGACATGGCCCAGCAGTATCGAGAGGACACGCAAGCTGAGCGGCTCGGCGCGGCCGAGCCCTATGACGACGACCGGCAGGTCACCACGACCGAGCCGCTGTACCGGGCGGATGTCCCGGCCACCGAGGTCGACCCGGCGTACCGGGGCTTCAAAGGTGGCGCCGCGTTCTTCGGCTGGCTGGTCGCGGTCGGCCTGATCGCGCTGCTGAGCGGGATCGTCGGCGCGGTCGCCGCCGCCATCGACTACGCGGTGACGATCGACTGGAACGCGGCCGAGGCAGAGGCCGGCACGATCGGCATCGTCTCCGGCGGCGTGCTGCTGCTGATCCTGGCGATCGCCTACTACAACGGCGGGTACGTCGCCGGCAGGCTCGCCCGCTTCGACGGCGGCCGGCAGGGCTTCGGCGTCTGGCTGATCGGCCTCCTGGTCACCTTGATCGTCGCGGCGATCGGTGCCCTGGCCGGTTCGCAGTACGACGTGCTGGACCGGGTGGACCTGCCGTCCCTGCCGCTGACCGACGAGACGATGACCGCCGGCGGGCTGATCGCCGTCGGCGCGGCCGTGCTGGTGACGCTGTTCGCGGCCGTGATCGGCGGCAAGGCGGGACAGCGGTACCACCGCCGGATCGACGTGAGTGGCGACTGACCTGAGGAACGGGACCCGGGCTGCGGATGGGGGGCATCCGCTGTCCGGGTCTTCGTTGTGCTGACCTGGACAGCGGTGCAGGATGCCGGACATGGCTCGGACCGCGCTTGTCATCGGAGGTACGAGCGGTATCGGCGCGGCCACCGCGCTCCGGCTCGTCCTCGACGGCGCTTCCGTGGTCGCCGCCGGGTTGAAGGTCGCGGAGGCGTCTCCCGAGCTGCAGCGGTCAGCTCAGCTGCACGAGCTCGACCTCCGCGCGCCGGATGCGTTGGAGGAGCTGATCGGGTCGCTCGACCGGCTCGACGTACTGGTCAATGCGGCCGGCATCATCCGGCGCGGCCACGAGCACCGGCCCGAGGTGTTCCGGGAGGTCGTCGAGATCAACCTCACCGGCGCGATGCGGGCTGCCGAGGCCGCGCACGACCTGCTCGCCGCGAGCCGGGGCTGCATCGTCAACGTCGCCTCGATGCTGAGCTACTTCGGCGGGCCGCTGGTCCCCGGGTACAGCGCTTCGAAGGGCGGGATCGTGCAGCTCACCAAGTCGCTCGCGGTCGCCTGGGCGGCCGAGGGCATCCGGGTGAACGCGGTCGCGCCCGGCTGGATCGCCACCGACCTGACCGCCGCCCTGCAAGCCGATCCGGACGCGGCCGCCCGGATCATCTCCCGTACGCCGATGGCCCGCTGGGGCAGACCGGAGGAGGTCGCCGGTGCGATCGCCTTCCTGGCGGGCCCGGACGCGGGATTCGTCACCGGCGCCGTCCTTGCTGTAGACGGCGGCTACCAGAGCATTTGACGTCCTCCCCGCCGGAATCGGTAGGGATTCCAACTACTACGCGGAGGTAGCGTGTTGAGGTTCACGCTTCGGCGAGACCCGTACCGGCGTCTCTCGGCGTGCGCTGACGGCCCGTCCGGCCGCGATATTGACTGCCGCGTTCACGTCCGCGTGCGCCCGATACCTGCAGGCGACGCACCGGAACACCGATTGGCTCTCGCGGTTCTCCGGTGCGCGGTGCCCGCAGACGCTGCAGGTTTGCGACGTGTACGCAGGGTTGATCTTCTCGACCCGTCCCGCTGCCTTGTGCTGGAGGCGCCGGACGAGCAGGCCCCAGCCATTCGAAAGGATGCCGCGGTTGAGTCCGGCTTTGGCGCGGCGACGGTTCGGCAGATGGACGCCGGGCTGTACGGGGTCGGGTTTGGGTTTTGGTCGCTTGGTCATCCGAGCGACCCGCAGGTCCTTCACGCGGATGACGTCGAAGCGCCTGGCCAGGTCGGTGCTGGCCTGCTCGACCCAGTCCTTGCGGCGGTCGGCGACCCGGGCGTGCAGCTTGGCAAGCGCCGCCTTCACCCGTTGACGGCGACGCGACCCACGGCGGCAGCGCGACAGGCGACGCTGAAGCTGCTTCAGCCGCTCATGCTCATGTGCCGACGGACCGGGACAAGACAGCAGCTCCCCAGTGGACAGGGCCGCCGAAACAGCGACGCCGCGGTCCACGCCGACGACCTCACCCGTCCCCGGTGCGGGAATCGGCGGGGGGATCACGGCGAACGCGATATGCCAACGACCCACCCGGTCACAGGTGACCCGGTACGACCTCGCGGCGGGGACAGGTCGGGTCAGCCGGAACCGCACCCAGCCGACCTTGGGCACCAGCACGCCGCCCCACTTCCGGTTCAGCTTCACGATCCGGGACGCCTGGGAGCCGACGATGCGGAACCCCTCATGCAGCCCGGCCTTGCGCCAGGCCGGCCGTCCATGGGTGCCGCTGTAGAAATTCCTGACCGCCTGTCCGAAATCTCGCAGCGCTTGTTGCTGCACAGTCTGCGACCCCGCCCGCAGCCACCCGAACGTCAGTCGCGCCGCGGTCAACTGCCGGCACTGCTCAGCAAAGCCAGGTGCCGGTGCCCTGTCACGGGACCACATCGACCACTGCTCGAGCGCCAGGTTCCACACGTACCGCGCGTGGCCGCAATGCTCCAGCAACGCTACCCGCTGCGTCGGAGTGGGGCACAGCCGGTATCAGGACACGTCATCAACCCAATCAGTCAGGACCGACAGTCTCTACGCCATGAAAGACGGCGCGGTCGCTGCCCATGCTTGACGGCTCCACTCCCTACGAAAACATGTGAAGGAGCGTCGATGATCCCTGTTTCGGCAGGAGTTCCCGCGGAGATCGCCGTACCGGCGGTGCCCGAGGACGACCGGTTGTGGGTGCCGCAGGCGCCGGACGTGTGGTTCCGGCCGCTGATGCTGAACACGATCACCGGGCAGTGGTGCAACCTGCTCAAGGTGACCCGGTCGGGCATCGTGTCCCGGCACCGGCACCCGAGCGCCGTGTTCGGCTACGTGATCAAGGGCAAGTGGCAGTACGACGAGCACGACTGGGTCGCCGAGACCGGGTCGTTCGTGTACGAGCCGCCGGGTGAGATCCACACGCTGCGGGTGCCGGAGGACTGCACCGAGATGATCACGTTCTTCAACATCTCCGGCGCGATGATCTACGTCGACGACGCCGGCAACCAGACCGGCTACGAGGACACCTTCACCAAGATCCAGCTCTGCCGCGACCACTACGGCGCGAATGGGCTAGGCGCGGACTACGTGGACCAGTTCATCCGCTGACAGCACGGACCGCGTCGATCACCTGGCCCAGCGCGGGCGAGGGCGGGCTGTCCCGCCGGGTGAACAAGCCGACCTGACGCTCGACGCCGGCGTCGGCGACCGGGACCAGACGGACGCCGGCCAGATTCGCGGTGGTGACCGCGAGCTCGTTGGTGACGCCGACGCCGAGTCCGTGCCGGACCAGCGAGAGCAACGTCTGCGGCTGGTTGGTGCGGAAGGCGGACTCGGGGCTCAGGCCCGCCGACGCGAACGCCAGGTGCGACTCGAACTGCCGCGGCCCGTCGCTCTCGCCGATCGAGATCAGCGGCAGCTCGGCGAGTTGCTTCAGGCTGACGGCCGGGCTGCCCGCGAGCGGGTGCTTCTCAGGGAACACGGCGGTCAGCGGCTCGCGCCACAGCACCTCGTGGGTGAGCGACTCGTCTGCGACCAGCGGGTGGACCGGGCGGATGGCGAGGTCGATGTCGCCGCGGACCAGACCGCTCTCCAGGTCGACGCTGGGTCCTTCGACGAGCAGGAGCCTGACGTTGGCGGGGAGGCGGCGGACGACCTGGGGGAACAGCCAGGCGGCCGCGCTCGGGTAGGCGCCGAACCGGACCTCTCCACCGGCGGACATGTTGTGGACGAGGCGCAGGATCTCCTCGGCCTGCGGGAGGAGCGCACGTCCTTCCGGCGTGAGCCGGGCCGGGTGAGCGGTGCGGTCGAAGAGCTGGACGCCGAGGGCCTTCTCCAGGTCGGCCACGTGCTCGCTGATCCGGGACTGGCCGCGGAAGACGGCCTTGGCGGCCGCCGAGAAGCCGCCGTGGTGGGCGACCGCGACAAAGCTGACGATCCAGTCCATCCGAAAGCCGTACGCCGCGGTCAGGTCCATCTGCCCAGTATTCAAGCCAGGTCCGTACCACGCCTCGCCGCATCCGCGGTGCCGTCGCCGGACTGAATCATCGGCAGTACCCGGTTGACCAGCGCCTCGCGGAAACGCTCGGGTTGAGTGAAGGCTGCGAAGTGGCTGGCGTCCTCGATCAGCGCGATCTCCTTGTGCGGCGCGTCGATGTGCGCGACGTAGTCCTGCGCGAGGTCGGTCAGGGTGAGCACGTCGTCCGCGCCCTGGAAGACGAAGACCGGCAGCTCATAGCGGGCGGGCAGATCGTAGGCGTTGAAGGACATGTACTCACTGAACATGGCCTTCTGGGTGGCCAGGAAGCCGGCGAGCAGATGCCACGCCTCCCGCTTGCTATAGACCTCCCCCTTGAGTGCCAGCGGGAACAGCAGCTTGCTCACGGCGTTGGGCGTGACGGGGTCGGTGGCCATCGTCCACTTCATCTTGATCTGCCACGCCTTGAGGTCCCAGGCGGCCGGGTCGGCGCCGATCTTCTTCAGGGCGCGGACGGCCTTGGAGTTGCCGGCCGCGGTCACGCGCTCCAGGCAGCGGGCGTAGCCGAGGGCCTCGTTGCGGTGCATGTCGGCGTACAGGTCCGTGGTGACCAGCGCGGAGTACAGGTCCGGGCGGCGCTGCGCCAGCGGCAGGCCGATGATCGTGCCCATCGAGCCGGCCATCAGGACGATCTTGTCCTTGTCGAGATGGGTCCGCAGGAACTCGGTGACCTCGATCGCGTCCTCGAGATGCCGCTCGAACGGGGCTGTCTGCTTGGTGCCGCGCGCGCGAGTCTTGCCGCAGCCGCGCCGATCCCACTGGACGACGGTGAATTCGCGCTCCCAGGACCGGATCAGCGGCGTGAACACCGCGTACGGCGAGCCCGGGCCGCCGTGCAGGACCAGGAGCACGGGGTTGTCGGCGCTCTCGCCGCGGATCTGGATCCACTGCTCGACGCCGCCGATGCGGAGGTAGTGCTGCTCGTTGATCGTCATGGCAAACATCGTACGCAGGTCTTAGACACTTGTGCAAGACGATCGTCTGAGAACTCTGTATGATGTGGGCATGGGAAACCGGGAAGCCCTGATCCAGGGCGCCAAACAGTGCTTGTTCGAGAAGGGCTTCACGCGGACGACGGCACGCGACGTCGCGACCACCGCCGGCGTGAGCCTGGCCGCGATCGGGTACCACTTCGGCTCCACAGAGGCGCTGCTCAGCCAGGCGCTGTTCGAGGCCGTCGGTGAGTGGGGCGCGCGACTCAGTGAGGCCATGGCTGCCGGCGGCGACCCGGCCGCCGTCTGGGACGGCGTCATCGCCTCGGTGCGGTCCGACCGTCCGATGTGGACAGTGCAGTACGAGCTGGTCGGGCAGATCGACCGCGCGGAGCAACTCCGCACATTCCTCACCGATTCCCAGCGGTACGCGCGAAGCGAGCTGGCGGATCTCTTCGGCTCACCCACCGGGGACGAGGAGCGGCGCCTACTCGGCGGGCTCTACCAGGCGATCCTGGGCGGTCTGGTCATGCAGTGGCTCATCGACCCGGACAACGCGCCCACCGGCGCCGACATCGTCGCCGCGCTCAAGCTCGCCGCCTAGCCGGCAAAGCCCCGAACCTCGGAGCTGGCCGGGAAGAGCTGTCGGGTTCGGGGTGTTGGTCTGGGTGTGAAGGTTGTCGTGATCGGCGCGGGACAGGCGGGCTTGTCGGCTGCCTACCACTTGGTGCGGCTCGGGTTCACGCCGTACGACGAGGTCGTCGTACTGGACCGGAATCCGGCGGCGGGTGGGGCGTGGCAGCATCGGTGGGACTCGCTGACCATGCGGGACGTGCACGGGATCGCAAGCCTGCCGGGGGTGTCGGTGCCGCCCAGCGCCGACGGCGACCGGGCGAACGTGTTTGTGCCGGCGTACTTCGCGGATTACGAGGAGCGGTTCGCGTTGCCGGTGCTGCGGCCGGTGGTCGTGTCGAGTGTGCGTCGGGCGGGCTCGCTGTTCGAGGTGCGGACGTCTGGGGAGACTTACCTGACCGAGGCGATCGTGAACGCGACCGGGACGTGGAACCGGCCGTTCATTCCCTGGTATCCGGGGATCGAGAGCTTTCGCGGGCGGCAGCTGCACACGGCCGACTATCGCGGCGCCTCGGAGTTAGCCGGCCAGCACGTGCTCGTGGTCGGTGGAGGCGCGTCGGCGGTGCAGTTGCTGGCGGAGATCTCCGAGGTCGCGACCACGACCTGGGTGACGCGTCGGCCGCCGGAATGGCGCACGGGTGAGGACTTCAGCCCGGAGTACGGGCGGCAGGTGGTCGCCAAGGTCGAGGAGCGGGTACGCGCGGGACTGCCGCCGCGGAGCGTGGTCAGCGTGACCGGCCTGCACCTCCGGGAGCAGGAACAAGACGCGTTGCGGCGCGGCGTCTACGAGCGGCAGCCCATCTTCTCCCGCATCACCCCGGACGGCGTCGAGTGGCCCGGCGGCCGCGCCTTGCACGTCGACACCATCCTCTGGGCTACCGGCTTCCGCGCCGACCTGGCCCACCTGGCCCCACTCCACCTCCGTGAGCCCTCCGGCGGCATCCGCATGAACGGCACCCAAACCGTCCTGGACCCCCGAATCCACCTCATCGGCTACGGCCCCTCAGCCAGCACCATCGGCGCCAACCGAGCCGGCTTCACCGCCGCCCGAGCGCTACGCAACCTCCTCCAACCAGCCGCCGCCTGAACCACCCCACGCGCCCCGCTACACCCGCTCGTCCGTCGTCGCTCCCTTCGAGGCGTTCTCCCGGTAGGTGTGCCACTTGGTCGGCGGGGGTTCGGGTGGGGCGGGCGAGAGTTGGCGGACGGTGGTGGCGCCGGGGGCCCAGGCGGCTTCGGGAAGCCTGTCGCCCATGACGTCGGCGTACACCGACCGGATGACCTCGGCCTGCGCGGCCCAGGAGAACCGGTGCAGCAGCCGGGGGTCGTCGGCGATGCGCTTGGCGATGCGGTCGCGGTCGGCGAGCACGTTCCAGACCGCCTGGACGAGGCTGTCCACGTCGCCCGCGGTGTAGACGGCGCCGAGGTCGAGCTCGTTCACCAGGTCGGCCTGGGCCGGGGTGTCGCTGGTGATGATGGGCAGTCCGGCGGCGATGTACTCGCAGAACTTGTTCGTCACCGCGATGTCGTGGTTGGGCGCGTGCAGCAGCGGGCTGAGGCCGATGCTGGCCGAGCGCAGGTACAGCGGCACGACCTCGGCGTCGACGAACGGCGCCAGGTGCACGCGGTCGCCCACGCCCAGCTCGGCTGCGCGGGTCAGCAACTCCGCGGTGACGGAGTTGGCCCGCGCAACGATCGCGAGGTGGACCTCGGGCAGCTGGGGCAGTGCCTCGACGACCGTCCCGACGCCGCGGGCGCGGTTGACGCCGCCGCCGTACACCAGCAGCGGGACGTCCTCGGACAGTTGCAGCAGCTCGCGCAGACCCGTGACCTCGGCGTCCTCGGGCGGCTCGACCGGCGCGTTCAGGACGACGTCGGGCATGCTGGCCAGCTTGTGGTCGCGGTGCAGCCAGCGGGCCAACGGCTCGGACACCGTGATGACGCGGTCGGCGTCGCGGATGAACTCGCGCTCGAGGTCGCTGTATGCGGCGACCCGGCGCGGGGCGACCACCGGCACGCCCGGGATGTACTCGTGGGCGTCGTAGATGATCTTGATCGTGCGGCCATCCAGGGCCGCCCGGTGCGCCGCGCGCGCCGCGATGCCGAGCATGAACACGTCGTGCACGTGGATGACCTCGATCTGCATCCGGTCCAGCAGCGGGCCCAGCGTCAGCTCTTGGTCGACCAACTCGGGCATCACCCGCCGCCAGCGGCCCGACGGCAGGCGGCGGTGCAGAGCGAGCAGCCGCTCGCGCCGCTTGCCGATGCCCAGGTCGGTGAGGTCGGTCGTCTGGTGCTTGGCCCGCCGGACGAGATAGGCGCGGGCGTGCAGGATGGCGCGACGCAGCCGCAAGGTCCGCCAGGTCACCGCCCGCCGCAGCCGGTCGACGGCCGGCCGCAGGGTCGGCCGGGACGAGCCGCCGGTGCGCTGGCGGTCGCGGCGGTCCCGGCCACGCTCGGCGCGCAGCTCGCGGCTGTCGTACTGCCAGCGGCCGTAGGCCAGCTTGTACTCGGCCTCGGTTCTGAACCACGGGTTGAGGTTGGCCTTGATGGTTGCCCACCGCTTGCGCCAGCCCGTCACCAGGACCTTCGACTGGATGGGCGGGCACAACACCTGCACCTTGCCGAGCCGGCGGATACCCCTGAGTCTGCGCCCGGGGATGCCGATGCAGGTGACGTCGAGGTCCCAGTTGGCCACTGTCTGCGCGTACTTGAGCACGCGGGCGTCGACGACGATCTCGTTGCCGGCCATCATGACGACCTTGGGCCGGACCCACGGCGGCTTCCAGTCCGCCGGCACCGTGCTCGGCTGCTCCACGAACGCGGCGAGCGTCTCGGCCGACCGGCGGCCGTCGTGCACCTGCTCGACAAAGGCCGGCCCGCGCGCCGCGACCGCGCGGGCCCGCTCCGGGTGCGCGATGAGGTCGAGCACGACCTGCTCGACGGTGTCCGGCGTCGCATCCACGATGGGCAGCTCGAGCCCGGTGTCGGCGGCCACGCGGTCGCGGACGTGCTGGGCGATGTGACCCACCACTATCCGGCCCGCCGCCATGGCCTCGCACGCGGCGACGCCGTAGCTGCCGACGCGGAACTGGTCGAGGACGATGTCGGCGTCGCGGTAGACGGCCGGCATGTCCGCCGGATCGACGCCCTCGACCCGGCGGTAGGTGATGAGCCCCCGCTGGGCCAGGCGCTCCATGATCGGGTCGATGAGCTCGGAGCCCTTCATGGCCGACTTGCTGGGCGCGTGGGCCACCACCGGCTTCTCGTGTGCGAGCACCGGGGCGTCGCTGCGCCAGGTGTCGACGTCGACGACCACCGGGCACCACGCAGCGTTCGGGACGTAGTCCAGAAGGTCAGGCGTCGAGACGTAGACCGGGCCCGGGTACGACGTGAACAGCTCGACAGCCCGGGTCGCGTTGCGCTCGAGCAGTTCGACGGTCTCGTCCTCGAGGTCGGGGAACGGCGACCACGGCTCGAGCTCGACGTGCCGGCTCGGTACGCGGACATCGGAGCCGTGCGCCATCAGCCCCAGGTGCAAGCCCTTGGAGATCAGGTGCTGGATGTCGCCGGCCGCGTCCGGTCCGTGCAAGGGACCGAAGATCGGCCGCGCCGCCTCGATCAGCACGTGCGTGTAGTTGCGCACGACATGGTTGTAGAAGTTCAGCTGCCATCGACGATGGCGCCGGTACGTGCGCGCCGGGACGCCGTAGTCGACCGGGTAGTCGAGGACTCCCCTGAAGAACGCGAACGAGGTCGCCAACGTGTCGGGTGCCCGCTCCTCGAGCGCGCGTGCCCATCTGGTGCCCTGCCCCGCGAAGTTGGCCGGGCCGACCAGCAGCCGGACGGGCGCGTCCAGCCGCGCCGGCATCCCGTCCCGGGTCGCCGGTGCGCTTTCCGGGCGCGCGTCCCTGCCCTTGTCTGTACTGCGATCCACTGTGTTGCCCCCCACGCCGCTGACAAGATCGCGCTGCGTTCTTGAGATTGCGGACTATACCGGTATTTGGGCAGGCGCTGCCCAGGACGGTTGCTGCTGGTGGTGCTCTTCCCCCTCTGTGTCCAGCGGGCCCGAGAGGTTGCCTCGGACTACTGGATAGATGCAGCGAACGTGCCGTTTGGTTGCAACGAATCGCGCACTTTCTTCGTCACCTCATCACGAGGTCCAGAAGGTCGGTGCCGAGGTTGCGGAAGGCGTCCTCGTCCAGGCGGTAGGCGACGAAGCGGCCCTGGCGTTCGGCGGTGACCAGGCCGGCTCGGGTGAGGGCGCGGAGGTGGCGGGTGACCTGCGTCGGGTGCAGTCCCCAGAGGCCGGCGATCTCGCCGGCGGTGCGGGGCTCGCTGGCCACGGCCCGGCAGACGAAGAGGCGATCCGGGGCGGCGAGGGCTTCCAGGCGGGCGCGGACCTGCTGGGCCGTGGGCACGGCCGGACCGCGATCGGCGGCCGGGTAGATGATCGTGAGCGGCTCCCCCGGCACCTCGCCGAGGAACAGGTGCGGCGCGATGTAGTTGCTGGGGACAAGCAGGAGCGAGCGTTCACCCAGGTCGATGCGCTTGTTCTGGACTTTCTGGACCAGCAGGCTGTCCTTGTCCCGCACGCTGATCGCGCCGTCCAGCGAGCACAGCATCGCGGCCACCCCGGCGCGGATCGCCAGGTCGCGATCCTGCCGGCCGCGAGCGGCCAGCGCATCCCGGGACTGCTCCCACACCTCCTCGAACCACTCCGACCAGCAGGCGTCGAGCAGGTCGAGGAACCGCCGTACCGGTTCGGCCGGGTCGGTCAGCAGCGCCTCGACGAGGGCGCCGACGGGCCGGCCCCGGCTCCGGGCCCAGCGCAGTACGGCGTCGGCGTCAGTGGCGCGACTGTTCGACGGCAGGCCGCGAAGGGGACGGATCAGGTCGGCCGCCAGGTCCTCGGGCCGGCGGGACCGCAGGGCCTCCAACTCGTCCTGCCAGGTCGGCACGCCGGTCGCCGTACTCGTCGCGAAACAGCGTGAGCGGACCGCCCGCACAGTCCACGTCCACTGCGCGAGCTCGGCCCGCAGGTCGTCGGACAGCGGTACGGCGCATGCCCACTCGGTCCGACCGTGGTGGCGCGGCTCGGCCAGGACGTGCAGGGCGCAGCCGAGCTCGATCAGCGGGGACGCGACATGCCGGATCCGTTCCGGCTCGAGCCGGCTGATCCCGGCGAGCACGTTGGGCAACGGCGGGCTCAGTCCTTGAGCTTGAACTCGAGGTCGGTCTCCCAGTCGTTCATGTCCGGGACCTCGCGCGGGTCGGACCGGTAGATCTCGAGCCGGGCCGTCCAGTTGTTGCCGTGGGCATCCCACTCCAGGCCCTGCTCGGCCGCCCACTCGAGCAGGTCGCGGGTCGCGCCGAGCAGGCCGTCCGGGTGGCCGTGGTGGGTGGCGCTCACGTACCGGCCGGCCGGGAGCACGCCCGCGACGATCTCCCCCTCGCCGTGGTGCAGGTCGTCGACCGGGAACCCGATCTCCAGCACCAGCCCGGCTTCCATGTCGACGACGTCGTACTTGAAGAACGGAGCGTCGTTCGGGGCGACCTCGTGCGCGGCCAGCCAGGACACCACCTCGCCCATCCGATCGGCGAACGCGCCGATCCCGTCCATCGCGACCTTCCCCCGCAACGCGACGTACGGCCGCTCCTCGCGCTTCACGATCTCCGGCATCCCACGACCTCCCGACTCGACGCTTCCCTCAACTTAACGCCTGCGCAGGACTGGCGCCCGCCAGGCTCCCGGCTGTCTACTACTCAGGTGGGGGTGATCGTGATGATCCGGGTCAGGGTGCTGGCGGTGGCTGTCGCGGTATTGGCATTGGGGTTGCCGATGACGGCTTCGGCCGAGCCGACGACGCCGTTGACCTATCCGGCGGGGAGTACGGCGACGCGGTTCACCGGGTATGCGTTCGACACGTGCACGGCGCCGACGGTCGCCCAGATGACGGCGTGGAAAGCCTCGCCGTACAAGGCGATCGGGATCTACATCGGCGGCGTCAACCGCAGTTGTGCGCAACCGCAGCTCACGCCCAGCTGGGTCAGCAGCGTGACGCGAATGGGCTTCCGGCTGATTCCGATCTACGTGGGCTACCAGGCGCCTTGCACGTTCCGGACCAACGCCGTGAAGATGACCGCGCCGTCCGCCACCACCCAAGGCGGCCTCCAGGCCAGGGATGCGATCGCCAGAGCCCGGGCGCTCAACCTGCTGGCCGGTAGCGCGATCTACTTCGACCTGGAGCACTACAACGCGGCTGATGCGACCTGCAAGACGACGGTGCTGCGCTTCTTGTCGGCCTGGACGAAGGAGCTGCACCGGCTCGGGTTCCTCTCCGGCGTGTACGCGCACCAGAACTCGGGAGCGCCACACCTCGCGTCGGCGTACAACTCCACGTCGTACGCCCGGCCGGACGCGCTCTGGATCGCCCGCTGGGACGGCATCAGCTCGCTCACCGGCTGGCCGACCGTGCCCAACTCCTTCTGGGCGGTCGGCCAACGCGGCAAGCAGTACCTCGGCGACCACAACGAGACGCACGGCGGCGTGACGCTCAACATCGACAGCGACCGCTTCGACGCGCCGGCGGCGAGTGTCTGGTACACGTACACGGTCCGGACCACGATCCACTCGTACGCCGGCCCGTCTACCGCGTACCCGGTCCGGTCCACGATCGCGGCGAACGCCGGCGTACGGATCGTCTGCCAGACGTTCGGGCCGAAGATCGGCACCACCAGCGTGTGGAACAAGCTGATCGACGGCACCTACGTGACCGACTACTACGTGCGGACACCGAACAAGACCGGCTACTCCGCACCCATCCCCGGCTGCAGCAACGCCTTCCAGACCACGATCAACAACCTGACCCGCCGGCACGGCCCGGGTACGTCGTACGCCGCGTACCCAAGCCCGCTTCCGATCGGGTCCCTGGCCTGGGTGACCTGCCAGCGCGCCGGCTCCAGGGTCGGTACGACGTCCGTCTGGGACCGGCTGAGTGACGGCAGCTGGGTCACCGACTACTACGTCGCCACCACCAGCAACACCACCTACACCGCACCGCTCCGGCGCTGCTGACTCACTGCGCCCACGGCGGCTGAACCGTCGTACCGTCCGCCATCGTCCCGGTGAAGCCGGCGGTGACGGCGACGTACAGCTCGGCCGGGCCGGCGCCGAGGTTGGTCAGTCGGATCGGCTCCCCCGCGGCGACCACGACGGCGTCGCCGGCGCCGAGCTTGTCGCCGTCCGGGGTTACCTGCACAGTGCCGTCGAGCACCATGAACACCTCGTCGCGGTCGACGGTGTGCGGCTGGTCGCCGCCGGCGCCGGGATCGACGGTGAGCTTCCACGTGCACAACCCGGCCGACCCGAGGCTCGGCGCCGCCATCACCGTGAACCGCACGCCGGGCAGCTCGAACACCGGCGCCTCGTCCGCTCGGACAACCTGCATGTCCCCTCCTTCAGATAGTCAAGCTGACTTGACCAAGCCAGCTTGACTATCATGGAGCGCATGACACGATCTGGCAAGCCTGATTTCGGGATCCTGCTGCTGTTGGCCGAGCAGGAGTTCGTCCGGGGGCTGCGGGCGGAGACGGCTGCGCAGGGGTTCGACGACCAGGGCCGGTCGGACGGGTTCGTGCTGCGCACGCTGGGCGCCGGGCCGACGAGTATCAGCGGACTCGCGGAGCGGCTGGAGATCACCAAACAGGGCGCGAGCCAGATCGTCGACGACATGGAACGGCGCGGGTACGTCGAACGGCGTCCCGACCCGTCCGACGCCCGCGCGCGCCTGTTGCACCTGACCCCGCGGGGTGAGGCGGCGCTCAACGCGGCCCGGAAGTTCCACCAGGCCTACGAGCGCAAACTCCGAAGGCAGTACGGCGACGACGCGATCGACACCGTCCGCGCCGTACTGACCTCGATGGCAGGTGAGGCGCAGGTGCGCACCCCACACTTCCGATCCCTGTTCTAGCTGAAGTACTTGGAGAAGTAGTCGTGGGTCGGCCAGGTCTGCACGCCGTTGGCCGCGGTCCACATCGCCGCGTCGATGTCGGCGTACGACTTGCCGCTGGCGTCGTCGCGGCGGTTGAAGACGGCCGCCCAGCTCATCCCGGACGAGGTCCGGACCAGCAGGCTGTAGGTGCCCGGCAGGCTGCCGGTGTGCCAGGTGTTGCGCCCGGTGCCGCCAGAGGTCGGACGCACCTGCCAGCCGAGGCCGTAGTACCAGCCGTTGCTGATGCCGGTCTCCGGCTTCGCCCAGATCGCGTTCAGCGAGGTGGAGTTCAGCACCGAGGACGACGCGTCGAACATCCGCGCCCAGCGGACCAGGTCCGGCGCGCTGGCGATCCAGCCGCCGTTCGCGTCCTGGATCCGCATGCTGAACGTCCCGTACGGCGAGGCCACCGTCGCGCCGGTGTTGTCGAGCACGGTCTTGCCGGTGTACTGCGACTCGTACGGCATCTCACCGGTGTGCTTGGCGATGCTCCAGCCCAGCGCCATCCGCTTGATCTTCAGCGGGGTCAGCAGCTTCTGCTGGACGTAGGCCGCGTAGCTCATGCCGCTGACCTTCTCGATCACCCGGCCGGCCAGCACGTAGCCGAAGTTCGAGTAGACGACCTTGGTGCCCGGCGCGTGGTTGATCGTCTGGCCGGCCATGTACTTGATCACGTCGGCGTGCTTGAGCTCCATCGGCACGTTCAGCGCCTTGGAGATCGTGGCATCCTTGAAGTTCGGGTCACCGGACAGGTCGCGGTCCCAGCCGCCGAGGTGCTGCAGCAGCCGCTTGATCGTCACCGACGACCAGCGCGCGTCCCGGGTCTGGCCGGCCGGCGGGGTGGTGGTGAGGATCTTGGTGACCGGCGTGGACAGGCTCAGCTTGCCGTCCTGCACCAGCTTCATGATCGCGGCCGCGGTGATCGACTTCGACACGCTCGCGATCCGGAACAGCGAGGTCGGCTGGACGTCCAGCGAGGTGGACGTGCTGTAGCCGCGGGCAAGCACCAGGCGGCCCTTGTAGGTGACCGCGAGCTGGCCGCCGGTGATGCCGCGGGCCTGCATGAAGGTCTTCATCTGGTTGTCGAAGCCGGCCAGCGCGGTGACCGCGGTGCCGGTGGTCTTCCAGGTTGCGGCGGCATCGGCGGAACGACTGAGCACCGTCGTCCCCACTCCGGTGCCGACGGCGGCGGCCGCCCCGGTTGCGACAGCAAACTTCCCGAGGTTGCGGCGCGACAGCTCCACGAACGTGTTCTCCTTCAGGTGTTCAAGGCAGGGGGCAGTGCCTGAGGAGTCTCTCACCGCGTGGGTTCGTCTACGGCTCGTCGACCACCGAGGCGTACGAGATCACACCGCGCCGGATCTGGTCCACGACAGCTCGTGCGGTGCTGCGCAACTGGGTGTCACCGGCGGCGTCGGCGACCTGCTCGGTGAGATCGATCAGTTGCTTCACCCAACGAACGAAGTCACCCGCGGCAAGGTCGGACTCGTACAGCACCTCGGCCAGCGACGCGCCCGAGGCCCAGCGGAACGCCGGCCAGCAGAACCCGAGGTCCATCGACCGCAGGAAGTCGACCCGCATGTCGCGCTCCAGGGCCGACAGGTTCCGCCAGATCGACCCCATCCGCTCCAGCGCCTGCCGTACGTCGCCACGCGGCAACCGTGGTGACGTCGGCTCGTCCTTCGCCCGCGACTCGTAGACGAGCGCAGCCAGGCACGCGGCCAGCTCGGGCACCGTCAGGTCGTCGAACACGCCCTGCCGCAGGCACTCCGCCGCGACCAGGTCGAGCTCGGTGTAGATCCGCGCCAGCCGGTCGCCGGCCTCGGTGGTCTTGTCGCCGTCCAGGTAGTGCAGTGCGTCCAGCACCTGGCAGACCCGGTCGAACTGGCGGGCGATCGTGTTCGTGCGCTGCTCGATCTTCCGCTGCACGTCGCGGTTCTCCCGGTCGAGCCGGAAGTACCGCTCGGCCCAACGGGCGTGGTCCTCGCGGTCCGAGCAGCCGTGGCACGGGTGCGCGCGCAACTGCGCCCGCATCTCCTGCAGCTCCGGGTCGTCCGCATGACTGACCGCGTCGCGGCCGCGGGCGCGCGACGGCGGCCCGTCCTCACCCAGCATGTCGGTGCGGCTCCGCAGCACCTGGGCCAGCTCGCGGCGCTGCTGCGGGTTGCGCGGGTTGAACTTCTTCGGGATCCGCAGCGACCCGATCGCCTCGACCGGGGTCGGGAAGTCGATCATCGACAGCTTGCGGACCTGCCGGTCCAGCGTCAGCACGGTCGGCCGCGGGCCCTCCCGCTCCGAGCGCATCCCCGGGTCGAGCACCAGCGCGAAGCCCGCGCTGCGGCCGGCCGGGATCCGGACGATGTCGCCGATCCGCAGCTTCTCGATCGATTCCTGCGCCTCGATCCGGCGGTCCAGCTTGCGCCGCTTCGACCCGGACGCCTCGCGCTCACCGATCCGCCGGCGCAGGTCGGCGTACTCGAGGAAGTCGCCGAGGTGGCAGTCGATCGACTCCTTGTAGCCCTCGAGCGCCTCGGTGTTGCGATGCACCTGCCGGGCCAGCCCGACCACAGCCTGGTCGGACTGGAACTGCGCGAACGACAGCTCCAGCATGTCGCGGGCCCGGGTCCGACCGACCTGGCGGACCAGGTTGACGGCCATGTTGTACGACGGGGAGAACGACGACCGCAGCGGGTACGTACGCGTCGAGGCCAGCCCGGCCACGGCGCGCGGATCGAACCCGGGCTGCCAGAGCACGACCGCGTGCCCCTCGACGTCGATCCCGCGCCGCCCGGCCCGGCCGGTGAGCTGGGTGTACTCCCCCGGGGTGATGTCGACGTGCGCCTCGCCGTTCCACTTCGACAGCTTCTCGAGCACGACGGTGCGGGCCGGCATGTTGATGCCCAGGGCAAGCGTCTCGGTGGCGAACACGACCTTGATCAGGCCGCGCGCGAACAGCTCCTCGACGACCTCCTTGAAGGCCGCCAGCATGCCCGCGTGGTGCGCGGCGATCCCGCGGCTGAGCGCCTCGGCGAAGTCGTGGTACCCGAGCACGCCGAGGTCCTCGTCCGGCAGGTCCGCGGTCCGCTCGGCCAGCACCCGCTTGATCTCGTCCCGCTCGTGCGGCTTGGTCAGCCGCAGGCCGGACCGCAGGCACTGCAGCATCGCGTCCTCGCAGCCCTTGCGGGAGAAGATGAAGTAGATCGCCGGCAGCAGCGCGCCGGCGTCCAGCTCCTCGACCACGTCGGACCGGAACGGCGTGAAGTGCGTCCGGCTGGGCCGGTTCTTCGGCAGGTCGCGGCGCCGGCGTGGCTTGCGCGAGTCGTCGCGGAAGACCCGGTTGTCGTCGCGGGCGATCCGGACCAGCTGCGGGTTGACCAGGTCCTTCAGGTCGGGCTGCGCCGCCTTGGCCGGGTTGCCGGACTTGTTCTTCGCAGGTGCGCCGACCCTCGCGGTCGGCGCTTCCCCGGCGAACAGGTCGTGCAGCCGCTTGCCCACCATCACGTGCTGGAACAGCGGCACCGGCCGCTTCTCCTCCAGGACGACGACGGTGTTGCCGCGGACGGTCTCCAGCCAGTCGCCGAACTCCTCGGCGTTGCTCACGGTCGCGGACAACGACACCACCGACACCGAGTCGGGCAGGTGGATCAGCACTTCCTCCCACACCGCGCCGCGGGAGCGGTCGGCCAGGTAGTGCACTTCGTCCATCACGACGTACGACAGGCCGAGCAGGGTGCTGGAACCGGCGTACAGCATGTTCCGCAGCACCTCGGTCGTCATGACGACGATCGGGGCGTCGGAGTTGATCGAGTTGTCACCGGTCAGCAAGCCGACCTTGTCGGCGCCGTACCGGCTGACCAGGTCGGCGTACTTCTGGTTGCTCAGCGCCTTGATCGGGGTGGTGTAGAAGCACTTCTGCCCGCGCTGGAGGGCCAGGTGGACGGCGAACTCGCCGACCAGCGTCTTGCCGGACCCGGTCGGCGCCGCCACCAGTACCTGATGCCCGTCCTCCAGCGCCGCACAGGCCCGCAACTGGAACTCGTCGAGCTCGAAGTCGTACAGCCGCCTGAACTCCACGACCGCCGGATGCTCCTGGTCCGAGCGAAACACGGCGTACTTCTCGGACGGAGTGCTCATGCCCCCAATCTATGCGACCCGACCCCCAAGAAACGTCGCGGCGTGGTCGAGGGCCTCGTCGGCCTCGTCCAGGAGGCCGGCCATCAGGGGGTAGACGTGGGGTGCGCCGGCGACTACGTCCAGGCTCACGTCGACGTCTTGTTCGGCGGCGTGGGTGGCCAGGCGGAGGGCGTCGTCGAGGAGGACCTCGGCGCTGCCGACCTGGATCAGGAGGGGTGGGAGGCCGGTCAGGTTGGCAAGCAGGGGGCTGGCCAGGTCGTGCTTGGGGTCGTGGCCGGCGAGGTAGTGGTCGGCGTACTCCTGCATGTGGGCGCGGCTGAACAGCGGGTCGAAGTCGCCGCGGGTGTCCATGCTCGCGCCGGACAGCGTGAGGTCGGCCCAGGGCGAGAAGACAACGGCAGCGGCCGGCAGCCGGAGGTCCTCGCGTCGCGCGGCCAGCATGGTGGCGAGGACCAGCCCGCCACCTGCGGAGTCGCCCGCGATCACGATCGGACGGCCGGTCTCCACGAGCGCTTTGTACGCCGCCAACGCGTCATCGAGCGCAGCCGGGAAGGGATTCTCCGGTGCGAGCCGGTACTCCAGCGAGACCGCCTGGAAGCCGGTACGGCGGGCCAGCGGGGCCGCCAGGTTGGCGCCGGTCCGGGCCGAACCGACGACGTAACCGCCGCCGTGAAGGTAGAAGATCACCGCGTCGCCATCCGCACCGGCGACATCGACGTCCAGCGCCGGGACGCCGCCCAGCGTGCGCTGCGTCAGCGTGACGTCGTCGCCGAGCGGCCGGGTCGCGAACAGTTCGTCGAACCCGGCCCGCTGCTCCGCCACGGTCCGGCCGAGGTCGCCCTTGGTGATGATGGCTCGCGCCGCGGCGCGTTGTTCGAAGGTCATCGTCATCCTCCGCTGGATGATAGATTCCGAGGAATATAGTTCCTGGTAACCAGATTCCTCAGCAGCTCATTCCCCAGGATGCCGAGTGACCGATCTCACAGCACTGTTCACCGACCTGGTCCGGCTGGAGACGCGGCTGTACAACGTGCTCGACGCCCGGCTGAAGGCGGAGCACGACCTGCCGCTGGGCCAGTTCGAGTTCCTCCGGTTCATCGCGGCCCGCGGGTCGGCCCGCGTGCACGACCTCGCCCACCAGATGGCGATCACCGTCGGCGCGACCAGCAAGGCCGTCGACCGGCTCGAGTCCGCCGGCCGCGTCCGCCGTACGGCGAATCCGCACGACCGCCGCTCGTCGCTGGTCACGCTCACTCCGGAAGGCGAGCGCATCCTCGCCGCAGCAGCCCCCACCGTCGAGGCGGAGCTCACCACCTGGGTGGGTTCGGTGCTGCCTGCCGGCGTCGTCGAACAGTTGGCAACGACCCTGTCCATGCTCCGTCAACGAGCCGAAGCAGACCACCGAACTGACCGCCCCGAACCCAAGGTCACGCCTTAGAGAGGGAAGGTTGTGTCTCAGGCGAAGACGGTGAGGGCGCCTGGGGCGATGGTGATGTCGACCGGGAGCGGGCCGAGCGGCTCGCCGTCGGCGTACGCGGTGATACCGGGCGACTCGATCCGGACCGACTTGCCGCGCAGCGTCAGCAGCCGGGGATCGCCGACGTGCGTGCCCTTGGCGAGCTTCGGGAACAGCTGCAGCAGGGTCAGCCGGGACAGCGGCGAGATGATCGTGACGTCGAGCAGGCCGTCGTCGATCTCGGCGCCGGCGCAGATTTGCAGTCCGCCGCCGTACGTCGGCCCGGTGCCGACCGCGACCAGCATGGCCCTGGTCTCGATCACCTGGTCGTCGACGGTCACGACGTACTCGAGCGGGGTGAAGGTGCGGAGCTCGGCGAGGGTGGCGACGGTGTAGCGCGAGTTGCCCTTCGGCCAGGTCATCGCGTTGGCGCGCTTGTTCACCAGGGAGTCGAAACCGCCGGCCACGACGGTGGTGATGTACTCGTCCTTGGCCACCGCGAGGTCGACCGCCCGGGTGTTGCCGGCCACGATCAGGTCGGCCGCCGCGGCCGGATCCTTCAGCGGTACGCCGATCCCGCGGGCGAAGTCGTTGCCGGTGCCGGCCGGGATCACGCCGAACGGCATCCCGGACCTGGCCAGCACCTGGGCGCCGAGGTGGATGGTGCCGTCGCCGCCGATCAGCGCGACCGCGTCGGCGCCGGAGGCGATCACGTCGGCCGAGATCCGGCCGACGTCCTCGGCACACGTCGTCGAGTACTCGTCGACGGTGAGCCCGGCCGCCTCCAGCCGCCCGCGGACGACCGGCGCGGCCCGGGCACCGAGGCCCTTGCCGGCGGTCGGGTTGACCACCAGCGCTACTTTCCTGCTCATCAGTCGGCCAGGAGCTCTTCGGTCCTGCGGGCCCGGCGGCGGTCGTTGAGCCGGGAGATCACCTCGGCGATGAAGAACAGCACGCACATCGGGATCGCCAGCAGGCACATCGTGAACGGGTCACCGGAGGGGGTCGCGACCGCCGCGAACACGAAGATGACCAGCACGATGTACGGCCGGAACCGGCCCAGCGCGGCGCCGGGGACGATCCCGAGGATGTTCAGCAGCACGACCACCAGCGGGATCAGGAACGCGACCCCGAAGACCAGCATCGTGCGCAGCACGAAGTCGAGGTAGTCGGGCAACTCGACCAGGTTCTGGATGTCGAGCGGGGTGAAGCCGAGCAGGATTTCGATGCCCTTCGGCAGCGTCCAGTAGGCCACCCAGATACCGCCGGCGAACAGCGGGGTGGCGAGCGCCGAGAAGACGTAGGCCCACTTCCGCTCGTTGCGGTGCAGGCCGGGCGCGATGAACGCCCACAGCTGGTACAGCCAGACCGGCGCGGCCAGGATCAGGCCGAACAGCGCCGAGATCTTGATCCGGAAGGTCAGTGCGTTGCCGACGCCGGGGAAGGTGAGCTGCGGGGTCTTCGTGTTGCCCGCGTCCTTGGCCATCTCGGCGACGCTGGTCAGGAACGGCTTGGTCAGGAAGTCGAAGGCCTGGTTGTAGAAGATCCAGCCCACGATCGTCCCGGCCACGATCGCGAGCACACTGATCACCAGCCGGTTGCGCAGCTCGATGATGTGCTCGCGCAGGGTCATCCGACCCTCGTCGTCCTTCGGACGGCGTTCCTTGGGTTCCTTACGCCGTCCGATCTTCACCAATGACACCGGCGGGTGCTCGGCTCAGTTGGCCGTGTGCGGCGGCAGGCCGTCGCCCGGCGCCTGGCCGTTCACCTGGTTCGGCTGCTGGGCCGCCTGCGGCTGCGCCTGGGGGGCGGCCTGCTGGGTCGGCGCCTGGGCCGGCTGGGTGGTGCCCTCGGTCAGCTCCGGCTCCTTCTTCTTCGGGCCGACCTCTTCCTCCCAGATCTTCTTCGACTTGCCGAGCTGCTTCACCAGAGCCGGCAGCTTGGCCGATCCGAACAGCAGCACGACGATGGCGAGGATGATCAGCCACTCCGCGCCCTGGGGCATACCGATGAGTGGTGCCATGTCGATCTCCCTTTCACAAAACTTCTAGGTGGACGCTCGAGCGTGCGAACGTGGGCCGAATACTACGCCGGTGCTCGCTGATCCTCGCGGGTCTGTCCAGACCCGGCCGTGGACATCGCGGCGTCCAGCTTGGACTGGGCGGCGACCAACTCACGCGTCAGCGCCTTGCCCTGGCCCCACAGCCTCTTCGCGAGCAGGGCGAGGACGAGCAGCCACACCGCCACCACACCGAGGAGGAGCAGGAACCAGTACATACCCAGGAGCCTAGCGGGTTCCCGGCGATCGCCCACGTCCCGCGGGGAGTCTCGGTGGACAACGGTGCCGGAACGTGATGGTAAAACCGGGTGTCTCGCAGCCGACGCGGCCTTCGGGCTGCCGGTCGGCCGGTGAGCGGGCAGACTGCTTCCGCGAGCGTGTGAGCACGGAAACTTTCGGTACGGCGAGGGGGCGGCTGGATGGTGCGGTTCGGGGTCGAGGAGCGGCGGACGCGGATCGGCCGGCGGCACCGGCTCGGGCCGGACGTCCAGGCCGCGGACCCGGTGGCGGCGGCCGCGTCCGTGGTGGCCCTGCACGCCACCGATCCCGCGACGGTCCACCTGTCTGTGGCTGCGCGCGTGCCTGGGAGTGAAGTGGCAGGCACGGAGCGTGCTCTGTACGAGGAACGGACGCTGATCCGGATGCTCGGCATGCGCCGAACGGTGTTCGTCGTACCCACTGCTTTTGCGCCGGTGGTGCAGGCGGCGTGCACGGACGACATCGCGGTGAAGCAGCGGAAGTTGCTGGTCAAGCACCTGACCGAGGCGGGGATCGCGCCGGACGTGGAGGCGTCCGGCAAGTGGCTGCGGGCGGTCGAGGAGTCGACTGCCACGGCGCTGACGCTGCGCGGGTCTGCGACCGCTCAGGAGCTGTCTGCGGACGAGCCGCGGCTGCGGAGCCGACTCAGTATGGCGGAAGGGAAGGCGTACGCCGCTCAGCCGTACGTGACGAGCCGGGTGCTGTTCCAGCTGTCGGCGGAGGGGCGGATCGTGCGTGGACGCCCGCTGGGGACGTGGCTGAGCAGCCAGCACCAGTGGTCACCGGCGGAGGACTGGGTGCCGGGCGGGCTCGGCGACAAGCTCGCCGCTGAGGAGGCGCGGGTGACGCTGGCCCGAGCGTGGCTGTCGTCGTTCGGCCCGGGTACGGCGGCTGACCTGCAGTGGTGGGCTGGTTGGACGGGCGGTCAGACGAAGAAGGCGTTGGTTGCGGTCGAGGCGGTCGAGGTGGACCTGGACGGGCAGGTGGGCTACGTGCTGCCGGGTGACGAGGCGCCCGAGGTGCCGGTGGAGCCGTGGGTGGCGTTCCTGCCGGCGCTGGACCCGACGCCGATGGGCTGGAAGGACCGCGACTGGTACCTCGGCGAGCACAAGGCGAAGCTGTTCGACAACACCGGCAACGTAGGCCCGACGGTCTGGGCCGACGGACGCATCATCGGCGGCTGGGGCCAGCCGGAGTCCGGCGAAGTCCGCTACCAACTCCTGGAAGACGTCGGCTCCGACACCCTCGCCCTGGTCGAGTCCGAAGCCGCCCGCTGGACCGCCTGGCTCTCCGGCGTCCGCGTAACCCCCCGCTTCCGCGCCCCCCTCGAAAAGAACCTCAGCCAGGGCTAGCCCCACCCCACCCGCGTTCGAGGGGATATCCCCTCGACCTATGCCTTCTCCGGTCGTCTACGAGGGGAGAAGGCACACCACGAGCGGATATCCGCTCGAACGAGAGGTGGGGTCAGGACGGGTCGTCGTACGCGGAGAGGGCTTCGCGGGCGGTGGCGGCGATCTGGGTGGTCAGGTCGGGTGGGTGGAGGAGTGTGGCGGCGCCGCCCAGGCGGAGGACCAGGCGCTGGAGCCAGCCGGTGTCGGCGACGCGGAGCTTGACGATGAGTGAGTTCTCCGGGCCTTCTTCGACCGACTCGTTCGGGTAGTACTCGGCGACCCAGCGGGCCGGCGGCGCGAGCCGGATGGTCGCCAGCAGGTCCCGCTCGGACGGCTGGAACATGCCGTTCGACAGGTCCCGCGGCGTCGCCTCCGGCGGCGGCTCGCTCGGCAGCTCGAGCAGCTTCACCGCAGCGATCCGGTCCAGGCGGAACAACCGGACGTCCTCGGCCAGCCGGCACCAGGCTTCCAGGTACGTGCGCCCCTCGGAGACGACCAGCCGCATCGGGTCCACGTCCCGCTCGGTGGTCTCGTCGCGCGACGGTACGTCGTACGTCAGATGCAGGCGACGCTTCCCAGCAAGGGCCCGGTTGACCGTCTCGGCGATCTCCGGCGCGGCCGGCTCGACGTGTACGTGGGCCGCCGCACCCTCACTCGCGGCCGCAGCCTCCCCCGCAGCGCGCTCGAGCTTGGCGATCGCCCGGTCGACCGCGTCCCGGTCGCTCCCGGCGGTCACCTCACGCAGCGTCCGGAGCGCGGTCAGCAGCGCCAGCGCCTCGTCCGCGGCCAGCCGCAACGGACGGGCCAGGTAGTCGGCGTTGTTGATGTGGATGACGCCGTCGCCCTCGGCCGCCTCGATGTCGATCTCGATCAGGTCGCCCATCTGCGCACCCGGCAGCCCGCAGAACCACAGCACCTTCAGGTCCGCGATGATCTGCTTCGGCCGGACGCCGAACTCCTTGGCGACGTCGTCGACCCGCGCACCGTCGTTCTCGCGCAGGTAAGGCACCAGTGCCAGCAGTCGCTGCACCTGGTCGCGGGCGTTGCTCATACGCCAGCCACCGTTCGCAAGCGCCACAGCACACCGTCCAGTACGTCGCCTGGGCCCTCAACCACCGCGTCGGGGCCGTAGGAGGCGATCTCCTCGGCCAGCACGCCGGAGTCGGCGTACGGGACGTGCAGGAGGTCCCAGCCCTCCTCGTACGGCTCTATGGCGTTCGCACGGCGTCGCAGGCTGACGCATGAGCCGGTGCGAGCCCGCACCTTCGCCTCCGACGTCGGACGCGGCGGCGCGAGCTCGGACACCAGTGACCGCAGGTCGGTGCCCTCCGGCACGGTGAACGCGCCCGGCTCGCCGACCGTCTTCACGTCCCCGCCGATCCGGGACAGCCGGAACATCCGGGTCGCCTGGCGGTCGCGGTCCCGGCCCACGACGTACCAACGGCCGTGCCAGGAGACGATCCCCCACGGCTCCAGGGTCCGCGTGGTCGGCTCCGACGCACCGCTGCGCAGGTGCTGGAACCGTACGGCGGTCCGGCTGACCACGGCCGACCACAGCGGATCGAAGGCCGGTTCGGACGCGCCGACGTGCGGCTCGATGGCGCTCAGCGCGGACTGGTCGGTCTGGATCCCGGCCGCCTTCAGCTTGAGCACCGCCGACGTGGTCGCCTCGGCCAGGCTGGCGTGCTGCCAGACCCGGGCGGCGACCCCCAGTACGGCGGCCTCGTCCGGCTCCAGATGAACCTCGGGCAGCTCGAACACGTCCCGGCGGATCCGGTAGCCGACCTCGTCGGAGAAGAACTTGTCGATCGTGCCCATCTCGATCGGGATGCCGAGATCGCGCAGCTCGTCCTTGTCCCGCTCGAACATCTTCTCGAACGCGTCGTCGGTCTGGCCCGCGTACCCCTCGACGACCTCGCGGATGCGTTCCTTGGTCACGTAGGTGCGCGCGACCAGCAGGCAGATGACCACGTTGAGCAGTCGCTCACTCTTCCGCGCCGACACCCGACCACCTTACGGCCTGAAAGCGTCAAACCCCGCCCTCCCGCACCGAAATCTTCGAACACACCTTCGAGGCACGTGCCTCGTCGAGGCACTACAGTCGGCCTGTGATTCGGTGGCGCGACGGTGTGGTGCGTGAGGTCGGACGGAGCTGGGCGGGCGCTGTCGAACTGACAGTGACGGTCGGTTCGCAGGCTGTGCGCGCGCTGGCCTACCCGGAGCTGGTCGGTTCGCCGGTGGCCGGCGACCGGGTGCTGCTGAACGTCGGCGCGCTCGACAAGGGCCTGGGGACGGGCGGGTACGCCTTGGTGGTCGCCGTACCGGACCGGCTGCCGGAGGACCCTCCTGAGCACGGCCACCTGGTCAAGGCGCGCTACACGCCGCTGCAGACGATGGTGCTGGGCGCGGACGAGCAGGACTCCCCCGACCACGACGTACTGCGTGACGCGGACGACCTCTTCCGTACGCCGATCGTCGTGGCGGACCTGCACTCGGCGCTCCCCGCCGTACTGGCCGGTGTGTACGAGGCACGGCCGACCACGCGGGTCGTCTATGTGATGACTGACGGTGGGGCGCTGCCGCTGGCGTTCTCGCGGACTGTGGCGGCGCTGCGGGACAGCGGGTGGCTGAGCGGGACTGTGACCGTTGGACAGGCGTACGGCGGGGATCGGGAGGCTGTCACGGTCCACACCGGGCTGCTGACCGCCGTACACGTGCTGACGGCGGAGCTCGTCGTACTGACACAGGGGCCGGGCAATCTGGGGACTGGGACTCGTTGGGGGTTCTCCGGGGTGCAGTCCGGTGAGGCGGTCAACGCGGTCGGCACGCTGGGCGGGCGGGCCGTGGCGTCGCTCCGGATCTCCGAGGCCGATCCACGGCCGCGGCACCGCGGGATCTCGCACCACAGCCTGACCGCGTACGGCCGGGTGGCGTTGCAGCCGGCGGATGTCGTCGTACCCGATCTGCCGGGTGAGTTCGGTGACGCGGTCCGCGACGCCGCCGAACCACTCAAGGCCCGGCACCGCGTCGTGCGCGTGGGAGTGGACGGCCTGTACGACGCCATGCGTGCAGCGCCGGTCAAGTTGTCGACGATGGGCCGCGACCTGGACGCCGACCGCGCGTACTTCGAGGCAGCCGCAGCCGCCGGGCGCCATGCCGCCGGACTCGTGGACGTGCCGTGATCATCACCGCCGCGAGCTTCCCGACGCCCGAGTTCATCATGACGACGAACAATCCGGCGGTCTGGGACCAGAAGGCGCGGTTCGCCGACTTCCAGGCAGCTGCCGCCAACCAGGCGCTGGAGAGGTTGAGCGGGACGCTGGGCCGCCTGTCGACGCCGGACGAGCGATCGATGGCCTTCGTGCAGCTGTACCGCGACCTTGCGGAGTGGCGGTATCGCCTCGCCCATACCGCCGAGGGTCAGAGCCCCGGCGCCGAGCTCGAGCAGTACCACCTCCCGATCGGCGGCCATCGCATGGTCGATCGCTTCGGTCCGGGTCGCCGGCGGGAGCTGACGACCGACCGGGCCACCGGCCTGGTGGTCCGGGTCGACGAGACTCCTGGCAGCCGGACGTCGGCCCGGATGGGGGCGATCATCGAGGCGCGGTTCCAGGCTGAGGCGCCACCCGGCCTGGAGACGCTGCAGAACCACGTGCGGTTGCCGGACGGCCGGGCGATCCCGGGGAACGTGCTGATGCGCGGGAGCGCCGCCGCAGAGGCGTACGGCGTCGCCGTTCCTCCCGAGGGGATCTGGTGCACGATGACCGGTGCGGAGGCCGATCGGCATGCTCTGCAGCGGGAGGCGTTCACTGTGCTGGGCGATCTGGAAACACAGCGGGCCGAGGGCCGAGGGGACCTGATTGCCGATCCGGACGCGCGGCGGGCGTTCACTGCGGCGGAGTACTACCTGTACCAGGGGCCGGAGTACCAGCGCGGTGGGGACGCGACGATCAGAGTGCTGCTGGCGGCCTCGCACGCCCGCATCTTCGACGCGGCGCCGAAGCTGCCGCACGACATCGACCTGATGGCGTACGCCGCTGGACAGGACGAGTTCCACAGGCACGTGGACAGCACTCAGGCGGTGTTGTCGAGCGGTGCTCCGGTCCTGGCCGGCCAGGGTCAGCAGCCAGTGGCACGGCGGCAGCAGCAGCGTGGGGTAGCGCCGGAGCGAGGGTGACCGGTGGGGGTACGTCCACCTCGAGTGTGGTCGCAGTACTCCTGATGCTCAGGGCTTCGGCGGCGACGCTGGAAGCATGGCAACCACTACTGCAGTCGAAGCCCCACTGACGGCCCGTTGGGCGACCCTGCTGTGGTTGCTCGCCGTCGGTGCGGGGGTCGCGGAGTCCGTCGTCGGCGCGATCCAGGCGGACAGCTCGCTACCAGCTCTCGCGGTCCAGCTCGCCGTACGGACGCTTGTGTACGGCGGACTGTTCGTCACCATCGACCGCTACTTCCGTCACGGCGTCCCCTGGTCCCGCTACCTCCTTGCCGGGCTCCTGGGCACCGTCGGCCTCGCGTCCCTCGTCTACCAACCCATCACCTGGCTGGCCGACCACCAGCTCAGCGACCTCAGTTGGTCTCCCTCGTTCTTACTCTCGGCAGGCCTGCGCACCATCCACCTCAGCGCCCTGCTGGCCGCCCTGGCCCTCACCTTCCACCCGGACACCAACCGCTGGTTCCGCCGATAAACACACCGAGAGCCGGCCTCCCACGTAGGGAGACCGGCTGTCGGTAGCTGCTTCGGTTACCGACCCTGCTGCTTCGGTTACTGACCCTGCTGCTTCGGGGCCGGGAACGCGTTCAGCACGTCGATGACCGCGAAGGCGCTGACGGTCTTGCCGGCGGCGTCCTTGGTCGGGGGCAGCTCGACGAGGACGCGGCTGCCGATCGGGATACCGGCGAGGGCGTCCAGCGGGCCGGCCTGGCCGTTCGGGCCGGGGCCTACCTGCAGCTGGTCGGTCGGGGCGCCGGGCTGCGCGGGCTGGCCCTGCGCGGCGGGCTGGCCGTCCCAGGTGCTGGCCTGCTTCTTGCCGGCGTAGTCGAACACGACGTACCGGCCGATCAGCTGGCTGCCCTTCTCGATCGGCTTGCCCTTGCCGGTCGCGAACACCACCGGCTTGCCCGGCTTCGCCGGCGCCTTGCTGCCCGCCGGGACCGTCACCTTCGGCTCCGCGTTCAGCGCGCCGGTGACCTTGATCGCACTCGCCGTCGAGGCCGCCGGGGTGGCGTCCAGCGGGGTGTCGTTGGCGGCCGCGCCGACCAGGTCGACGACGAAGATCAGCGTGTCGTCCTTGGTGATGCCGGCTTTCTCGTTGCCGCCGGAGGGGCCGTAGCCCTTGTCGGCAGGGATGGACAGCATCACGCGGCTGCCGATCTTCTTGCCGACCAGGCCCTCGTCCCAGCCGGCGATGACGCCGCCGACCCCGATCGGGAACGACGCCGGCGCACCCCGGTCGTAGGAGTTGTCGAAGACCTTGCCGTCCCGCCAGATCTGGCCGAGGTAGTTCGCGGTGAGCAGCTCGCCCTTCTTGACCGCCGGCCCGTCGCCCTCCTTGAGGACCTCGGTCACCAGGGTCTTGTCCGGGTCACCTTCGCGGTGGGTGACGGTCGGCTTCTGGCCGAACTCCGAGGTCACCTTCACCCCACCGGCTCCGAACTCCGGTTCGTCGGAGCCACAGGCGGCCAGCCCGGACCCGAGCGCGACCACCGCGACCAGACTCAACAACTTGCGCACGAAACGAGCACCTCGAAACATCCCGGCGCGATCCGCGCCGCTCGACTCGGAGGGCAGAACCCTCTCGGGGGGCAACAACGCGCCCACCCTAGCCTGCGCACGCAAAGAGCCCATCGCCCGACCGCGTCACCATTGCGTCACACCACGTACAGTGACAGCGATTTCGTCGTACGGCGGACCTCACATGCTGGCGATGAGTTTCTCCACTCGTTCGTCGTGGGACTTGAACGGGTCCTTGCACAGCACGGTGCGCTGGGCCTGGTCGTTCAGCTTCAGGTGCACCCAGTCGACGGTGAAGTCGCGGCGGCGCTCCTGCGCGCGCTTGATGAACTCACCGCGCAGCCGGGCCCGGGTCGTCTGCGGCGGCACCGACTTGGCCTCGAAGATCCGCAGGTCGTCGACCACCCGGGTGACCGCGCCCTTGCGCTCGAGCAGGTAGTACAGCCCGCGCGGCCGGTGGATGTCGTGGTACGCCAGGTCGAGCTGGGCGACCCGCGGGCTGGCCAGGCCGAGGTTGTTCTGCTGCCGGTAGCGCTCGATCAGGCGGTACTTGATCACCCAGTCGATCTCGCGCTCGATCCCGCTCAGGTCACCGGACTCGATCGCCTTCAGCGTCCGCTCCCACAGCGACAGCGCCCGCTCGACGGCCGGCGTCCCGAGCTCGCGGCGGTCGACGAAGTCGCGCGCCTTGGTCAGGTACTCGCTCTGGATGTCGAGGGCGCTGGCCTCGCGGCCGTTGGCGAGCCGGACCTCGCGGCGGCCGGTCATGTCGTGGCTGATCTCGCGGATGGCCCGGATCGGGTTGTCCAGGGTCAGGTCGCGCATCACGATGCCGGCCTCGATCATCCGCAGTACCAGGTCGGTGCTGGCCACCTTGAGCAGCATGGTGGTCTCGGACATGTTCGAGTCGCCGACGATGACGTGCAGCCGGCGGAACCGCTCGGCGTCCGCGTGCGGCTCGTCGCGGGTGTTGATGATCGGCCGGGACCGGGTGGTCGCGCTGGAGACGCCCTCCCAGATGTGCTCGGCGCGCTGGCTGACCGAGTACACCGCGCCGCGCGGGGTCTGCAGCACCTTGCCGGCGCCGCAGATCAGCTGGCGCGTGACCAGGAACGGGATCAGCACGTCGGCCAGCTTGGCGAAGTCCCCGTGCCGGCTGACCAGGTAGTTCTCGTGGCAGCCGTAGCTGTTGCCGGCCGAGTCGGTGTTGTTCTTGAACAGATAGACGTCGCCGAAGATGCCCTCGTCGTGCAGCCGCTTCTGCGCGTCCACCAGCAGGCCCTCGAGGATCCGCTCACCGGCCTTGTCGTGCGCGATCAGGTCGGTGACCGAGTCACACTCACCGGTCGCGTACTCCGGGTGGGAGCCCACGTCGAGGTAGAGCCGAGCCCCGTTGCGGAGGAAGACGTTGCTGCTCCGCCCCCAGGACACGACGCGCCGAAACAGGTACCGCGCCACCTCGTCCGGGGTCAGTCGGCGCTGACCGCGAAAGGTACACGTGACGCCGTACTCGTTCTCCAGACCGAAGATTCGCCGGTTCACACACCCACACTACGTGGCACCTCCGACAACCGGGCCATGTCTCAGGCGCGCCGTTTCACGGCGTTACCCCTTTGATGTCAACCGACTGCGAGTGGAGCGCTCTCCGGACGACGGGTGGATCTCCGGGTGGAGGTCGATCCGACAGTAGTGACGACCCAGGTTGCGGATGCCAGCGTCGGCGTCATGAGGAGACGAACCTTCACCGCCGTACTCGCCTCGACGATCCTGACCGGGGTGTCGCCGGCCTTCGCCCGCAGTGGTGACCTCACGCTTCGGCTTCCGCCGCCGACGGGAGGATTCCTGGTCGGTACGACGAGGTTGCCGTTGGTGGATCGTGATCGCACTGATCCGTGGAACGGCGCCGGCGTGCGTGAGCTGATCGGCGGGCGGCGCGACCGCGGCGGTGTCGCTCGACGATCCGCGGGTCCGAGCGGCGGTCAACCTTGATGGGTACCTGGATTCGCTGGACGGTGAGCTGCACCCGATTGCTGAGCATGGCACCGACAAGCCGCTGCTGCTGGCCGGGACGGACGGCTTCCGCGACGATCGCTTCGACCGGACCTGGGCGGCCGTGATGGCTCACGGCGGAGCGGTACGGCGCGTCGAGCTTCGGGATGCGAACCACTGGGTGTTCACCGACTACGCCGCCCTTACTCCGCAGCTGCAGGCGGCCGGCCTCGTCACGCCGTCGGCTCGGGCTCGGCTGATCGGCAGTACGTCTTGCGGGATCAGCGCGTACGCGTGCTGGTGCGGAGCTTCTTCGATCGGGCGCTGTAACTTTCTGGCGACGGAGTGCATCGACGTGGGTATGAGGAGACTCACCGGGTTGGCCGGCACGCTGAGCGCCGTACTGCTGGCGGCGACACTCGTCCCGACGGCAACGGCGAGCACCACCGCCGTCTGTGGACTCAGGCTGGGGTCGGTGACGGCATCGGGCGGTCACCGCCTCCAGCAGGTCTCCGCGACCACGCCGCCGAGCGTCGTACAGTCCGTCGACGGGCCGAAGGACCTGTTCCCGGACGGGCAGGTGCGGCTGGCCACTGCGGTCGGCTGGGAGCCCGGTGCGAGCGAGGGCGAGCACCGCTTCGCCACGGTCTCGATCGGCAACAGCCTGTACGACGTCTACTACCACGTCGGCGACAACCTGACCGATGTCACGCCGGGCACGTACGAGCAGACGCTGATCGGGGGCGGCTGGACGCCGAGCATCACGTACGTCGAGGAGTCGTTCTACTTCGCCGCCGACGGGTCGCACCGGGCCAACAACTACGCGCTGTGGTCCGGGACGATCCACCGCTGGAACCAGGGCTGGGGCCAGCCCAAGGTGTTCAAGGGGTTCGACGCGGTCAAGACGATGACGCTGATCAGCCAGACCCCGACGTACGACACCTTCCTCGCGAACACCCGCGGGGGCGCGCTCTACACGATCCGGATCCCGCTGAGCAGCACCGCCGTACCGATCGTGAAGAAGGTGCGGACGCGGACGTGGCAGGGCTTCGAGACCCTGATCGCGGAGAAGTGCGGCCGGGCGAGCACGCTCCTTCTCGGCATCGACAAGGACACCGGCTCCGGCTACCTCTACGCCATGAGCCACGCCAACGGAACCGCCACCATCATCAACTCCCTCGGCAAGGTCCCCGGAACCTTCACCGACCCCACCCACTTCCGCTTCCGCCAAACCCTCCCCACCCCAACCGCCGCCCTCAACGGCGAGTAACCCAAACCCACAGAAGCCCCCACCGGACGACTTGCCCCCCGCACGACAGCACCGCCCGCACGACAACTCCGCGCGTACGACGACTCCACCCGCACGACGACTCTGCCTGCACGACGACTCTGCCTGCACGACAACCCGGCTCGCACGACAACTCAGCATGTACGACGGCTCCACCTGCACGACGACCCGCCCCGTACAACGACTCGGTACGTACGACGACTCGGCCGCATTACGACCCGGCACGTACGACGAGTCCGCCTGTACGACGACTCGGTCCGCACGACAACTCAGCACGTACGACGGCTCAGCCTGTAGGTCGGCTCCGCCCGTACGACGACTCCATCCGTACGGCTGCTCGGCCCGTTTGACGGCTCGGCCGCTCCGGGTCTCGTTGCGTGCGGCGGCTCGGTGCGCACGACGCTGTCGTGCGGGTGGACACCAGCACGACGACTCCACCGTACGGCGGCTCGGTCCGCACGGCGGCTCCGCCTGTACGGTGCTCGACGCATACAGCGCGGCGGGTGGGTTAGAGGTCGACCAGGTCGAGGAGTTGGCCTAGCTCTTTTTGGTCGAGTTCGCGGAGTTCGCCGGTGTGGAGGTTGCCGCGGCGGACCGGGCCGATGGCCGTGCGGGTGAGGCGCTTGACCGGGTGGCCGACCGCGTCGAACATGCGGCGGACGATCCGGTTGCGGCCCTCGTGCAGGCTGATCTGAATGAGCGTGCGGCCGCGGATGCTGGAGATCACCTTGACCGTGTCCGCCTGCGCCGGTCCATCGTCGAGCTGGACGCCGTCGAGGAGATTGCGCAGTACTGCTGGCTTCACGTTGCCGTCGACTTCGGCGACGTACGTCTTGGAGACCTCGTACGACGGATGCGCGAGCCGATGCGCGAACTCGCCATGATTCGTCAGCAGCAACAACCCCTCGGTGTCGGTGTCCAGCCGGCCGATGTGAAACAGCCGCTCCGGCCGTTCCTCGACGAAGTCCGCAAGGCAACGCCGCCCCTGGGGATCCGACATCGTGGAGACAACGCCGCGCGGCTTGTTGAGCACCAGGTACACGTGCGCGCTGGTCGGCGGAATCCGCTCCCCATCAACCCGAATCACCGAAACAGCCGGATCCACCCGCCGCCCGAACTCGGTCACCACCTGCCCGTCGACCTCGACCCTGCCCTGCTCGATCAAGATCTCCGCATTACGCCGGCTCGCCACCCCCGCCTGAGCCAACACCTTCTGCAGCCGAACCCCCTCGACCTCCTCACCCATCACGCCCCCCATCCCACCCCCGCAACCGCTCCCAAGCCAAACTCCCCGCCACCCCAGCATCCTCCGCCGCACCAGCCTGGTCCTTGGCGCCAGCCTGGTCCGCGGAGCCAGCTTGGTCCGTGGTGCCAGCTTGGTCCGCCGTGCCAGCGTCACCCCGGGCGGCAGATCCGTCTTCCACGGATGCCCCGTCCGCCCCACCGTCCGCACTCACCTCAGACGCGCTCGCCTCGTCGCCCGCACTCACGTCAGACGTGCTGACCTCGTCGTCGGCGCTCGCCTCATCGTCAGAAGTCGCCGCGGGCGTGCCGGCCTCGTCAGTCGGCGTATCGCTCGCGGTCCGCTCGTCGGCAGCCTCGAACTCGTCGGACGGCTCCAGCTCACCCGGCTCATGTACGACGTCCAACTCGGCCGACTCGTCGGTCGCCAGATCCCCGTCGATCCCAGCGTCACCCTCAGCAGACTCGTCGGCCGGTGGTTCGTCGGCGGCGTCGAACTCGTCGGATGGCTCGAGGTCGCCCGGCTCGTGGTCGACGTCCAGGTCGGCTGGCTCGTCGGTTGCCAGGTCAGCGTCGATGCCGGTCTGGTCCTCGGCGGTCTCGTCCGGCGCGGCGTGGGCCGCATCCGCCGAGGAGGACGGCGGCACGTCGAAGTCCGCGTACTCCTGGGGGATCGATCCGGCAAGCTCCGCATCCGCCGCGGAGGATGGGGGCACGCCGAAGGAGGGGTCCTCCGGGCGGACCGGCTCGGCGGATCCGGCATCCGCTGAGTCGTCCGGGTGAGCCGACTCGGTGTCCGCGGTGGATGGCTGTTCGACCGGCGAGGGCGGCTCGTCGGCGGCGTCGGGCGTCGTACTGGCGTCGCCCGTTGCGCCGTCGCCTGGCGTCGTACCGGCGTCTGGCGTCGAGTCGTCGGCTGGCGTCGTACCGTCGTCGGGCGTCGTGGTGTCGGCTCGGGGGAGGGATTGGGCGGCTAGTTCTTCCTCTATGTCGTCCATGTCGGGGAGGTAGGGGGCTAGCTCGGGGAGGTCGTCGAGGGACTGCATGCCCATGCGTTCGAGGAAGTAGGACGTGGTGCGGTACAGGGTTGCGTGGGACTCGGTGTCGGCGCCGGCTTCCTCGACGAGGCCGCGCGCGACGAGGGTTCGCATGACGCCGTCGACGTTCACGCCGCGGATCGCGGAGACTCGGGCGCGGCTGACCGGTTGCTTGTATGCGACCACGGCGAGGGTTTCCAGCGCGGCCTGGGTGAGGCGCGCTTGCTGGCCGTCGAGGACGAACCTCTCGACGTACGGCGCTGCCTCCACGCGGGTGTAGTAGCGCCAACCGCCACCCACCTCACGCAGGTCGAACCCGCGGCCCTGCTCGGTGTACTCCTCGGACAGCGTCCCCAACGCCGACGCCACATCACCCGTCGGGCGGCCGACCGCGCGAGCCAGCGTCAGCACCGGCAACGGCTCGTCCGTCACCATCAGGATCGCCTCGAGCGCGCGCCGCATGGTCTCGTCGTCAACGACGACCTCATCCCCCACCGGCACCTCAGTCTGCCCCGGCGGCAGGTAGTCCTCATCCGCTGGTACGTCGGAGTCGGCGCTCGACTGCCCGTCGTCGGAGGAGGTGTCGGCGGCCGATGACAGCTCGTCGGCCGGCTCGGTGAGATCCGTGGAGTCGGCGTCGTCGGGTGAGGCTTCGGTCGACTCCGCGGTTGCGCCGGCGGAGTCCGTCTCGGCGGTTGGCTCCTCGCTCGAGGGCTCGGTGCCGGCTGGGTCCGGGGAGTCGGCGTCGGCGTCGGCCGGGGTCGAGTCGGCGGCGGAGGTCACCTCGTTGTCGAACTCGCCGGACTCCGCGGAGGCGCCGTCGGAGTCGCCGGACTCCGCGGAGGCGGCGTCGGCGGCGGAATCCGTGGAGGAGTTGTCGGCGGCGGGATCCGTGGAGGAGGCGGCGGACTCGGTGGACTCCGCGGAGGCGGCGGAGTCGGTGCGATCCGTGGAGGAGGCCGCGTCGGCGGGATCCGCGGAGGCTGTGTCGGGCTCGTCGGACGGGCGGGAGTCGTTGGAGCGCGGCTCGGTGTCCTCGGGGTCCGCGGCGGGGTCGGTGAGGTCCGCGGCGGGGTCGGCGGCCCCGGCGGTGGGGTCGGCGGTCGAGGTGGTGAGGTCGGCGCCTTCGTCTACGGAGCTGGGGTGGGCGGGGGCGGACGGGTGGGTTGGGGGGTGTTCGGTCACTGGTCCGCCGTCTCGTTCGGGGCGTCGGCCGGGGCGGGCTCGACGTCGTCTTCAGCTGTGGCGCTGGCGCCGGGTTCGAGGAAGTCGGTGTCGTCGGAGACCTGCGGGGCCTCGCCGTCCTCGGATTCGGGGCGCGACACCTCGTCGAACTCGTCGCTGACGTCGATGTCGCCCTCGTCCGACCCGGTCCACCGGATCGTGAGCTCCCCCAGCGGCGTCACCTGGTCGAAGGAGACAGCCGCCTCCCGGAACAACTCCAGCAACGCCAGGAACCGGCACACCGTCGTCACAGTGTCCGGCGAGTCCGCCACCAACGCGCGGAACGTCGTACTGCGCTGCCGCCGCAACCGATCCACGACGACAGCCGCCTGCTCCCGCACCGTCACCTGCGACCCGTGCAGGTGCGTCAGCGACACGCCTTCGGGTAGATCGGTCTTCGGCGCCAGCGCCCGTGCGGCCAAGGCAGCCAGCCCGGCCGGATCGATCCCCAGCAGCACCTCGGGCAGCAGCTCCGCGAACCGCGGCTCCACCCCCACCGCCCGCGGGAACCGCTTGGCCTCGGCGGCCATCCGCTCCTGCATCAGCGCCGCGATCTGCTTGAACGCGCGGTACTGCAGCAGCCGCGCGAACAGCAGGTCCCGCGCCTCCAGCAGCGCCAGGTCCTCGGAGTCCTCGACCTCGCCCTTCGGCAGCAACCGGGCCGCCTTGAGGTCCAGCAGCGTCGCCGCGATCAGCAGGAACTCCGACGTCTGGTCCAGGTCCCACTCCGACCCGAGCGCCTTGATGTGGGCGATGAAGTCGTCGGTGACCTGGGACAGCGCGATCTCGGTGATGTCGAGCTTGTGCTTGCTGATCAGCTGCAGCAGCAGGTCGAACGGACCCTCGAAGTTGACCAGGTGAACGCTGAATCCTTTGCCCTCGGCAACAGCCGGGCCGGCGTCCGACCCAAGATCCAACGGCAACGAGTCCGAGGACACGGTCACTCCGAGGCCTTGAGCCGCCGTACCAGCACCGAGTCCGGTCCGTGGTCGACGAAGTCGGCCAGCAGCACATCGATCGCCTCGCGGACGATCCGGCCGCGGTCGGCCGTCAGCCCGTGCTCGGCCCGTAGCGCGAGTCTGGTCTGTTCCAGGCCGAGCAGCTCCTCCTCCGTCACGTACACGGTGATCTTCGTGTCGTGCCGGATCCGACCACTCGACTTCCGGTCGTCGACGACCGTCGTACTGGACCGCACAGTCGACGGTCCGTCAGTGGTGGTGCGCTTCTCGGGTCTGGTCTGCTTCGGTGCCGCACCCCCGAAGAGTTCACTGGCACCTGGCAGGCTCACCCGGCGGGACAACGCGCCAGCACCTCCTTGGCAAGATCGCGGTACTGCGTGGCCGCAGACGAGGACGGGGCGTACGTGGTGATCGGTTCGCCGACGACCGTGGTCTCGGGGAACTTGACGGTACGCCGGATGACGGTGTGGAAGACGCGTTCGTCGAAGGCCTGGACCACCCGGTCGAGGACCTCCCGGGCGTGCGTCGTACGCCCGTCGAACATGGTGCCGAGGATCCCGACGATCTCCAGCTTCGGGTTCAGCCGGTCCTGGACCTTGCCGATCGTGTCGGTCAGCATCGCCAGACCGCGGAGCGCGAAGAACTCACACTCCAGCGGTACGACGATGCCGTTGGACGCGGTCAGCGCGTTCACGGTGAGCAGGCCGAGCGACGGCGCGCAGTCGATCAGGATCACGTCGTAGTTCGGGATGATCGGCTCGAGCACGCGCTGCAGGGTGTACTCGCGGGCGACCTCCTGGACCAGCTGGACCTCGGCCGCCGACAGGTCGATGTTGGCCGGCAGCAGGTCGAGGTTCTCCACCCGGGTCGGACGGATCACCTCGTCCGGGGTGATGTCGCGCTGCATCAGCAGGTTGTAGACCGAGATGTCCAGGTCGTGCGGCTGCACGCCGAGGCCGATCGAGGCCGAGCCCTGCGGGTCGAAGTCGATCAGCAGCACCTTGCGGCCGGTCTCGGCGATCGCCGCGCCGAGGTTGATCGTGGTCGTGGTCTTGCCGACGCCACCCTTCTGGTTGCACATCGCGATCACCTGCGCCGGGCCCGTCCTGGTCGGCGGCTGCGGCACGGGCAGGTCGGGAACCGGCCGGCCGGTCGGCCCGATCTTGTTCCGCGGGCCGTGCGCGTCATTCACAGGTGCGATGTCCTCCGCGGTGAGCTTGGCCGTCGGCCGGGGCATCTCCGCATAGTTCTCGGGTGGGGTCAGGTTCCGCTGCGGCTGCGCTGCGGCAGCAGGCTGGGAGACCGTCGGCGCGATCGGTTGGGCCGGCGACGGGAACTGCTCGGTGCCCGGGAATGTCGACTCGTTCATGACTCGTCAAACCTTTCAACCGATACGGGCGATCCCAGCGACTGTAAGCGTGCATTCAAGCACTCTCAACCAGCCACTCCGCACCGGGGTGGGGTGGTTTGTCGACAAAGCTCCGGACCCGGCCGATCACCGCTTCCGCGTGACCAACCGTAACCAGATGATCGCACACCGTCCCCAAAATCCGAGCACCGACCCCCACCCTTTCACGACCCCGCCGGCGGCACGAATCTGGGTGGCGGACCGCCACGCCATCACAATGCGGGATCGCGCATGTCCCCCCGCGGGGACAGCGCGACAGCGCGGGATTGTGATGGCCTGGCGGTCCGCCATCACGACGACAGCGCGCGGGGGTGGGACGTCGCGTAGACCTCGCGGAGTTTGTCGACCGTGACCAGGGTGTAGACCTGCGTCGTGGTGACCGAGGCGTGCCCTAGCAACTCCTGCACGACCCGGACGTCGGCACCGCCGTCCAGCAAATGGGTGGCGAAGGAGTGGCGGAGGGTGTGCGGGGAGATCTCCTTGGCGATGCCGGCGCGTTGGGCGGCCCGGCGGAGGACGGTCCAGGCGGACTGCCGGGAGAGGCGGCCGCCGCGGGCGTTGAGGAACAGGGCCGGCGTACCGCGTCCTCGCCGTACCAGGTCGGGCCGACCGCGGACCTGGTACGCCGACAGCGCGTCGCGGGCGTAGGAACCGACAGGTACGACGCGCTCCTTGCTGCCCTTGCCGCGCAGCAGCACCGCACCCGCCTCGAGGTCGATGTCGTCGACGTCCAGCCCGACCGCCTCGGAGATCCGCGCACCGGTGCCGTACAGAAACTCCAGCAACGCCGCGTCGCGCGCCGCCAGGACGGCCGGCTCCGCCGCGGCGCCGGCAGCCGCGGTCAGGATCCGTGACACCTCGTCCACGGAGAGTGCCTTCGGCAACCGTTGCGGCGGCGCCGGCGGCTTCACCGCAGCCGCCGGGTCCACCTCGGTCAATCCCTCACGCAGACAGAACCGATGAAACCCGCGAACGGCGACCACAGTCCGGCCCGCCGAGGAGGCGGTGAGCGGCGGATGGTCCGCGTCGCCCTCCCGCAACCGCATCAGGAAGTCGCTGACCACGGCCTCCGAGATGCTCCCCAACGAGGAGATCCCGGCGGCCGCGAGGTAGGCGTCGTACCGGCGCAGGTCACGCCGGTACGACGCCAAGGTGTTCGCAGCCAGGCCACGCTCCACCGTGAGGTGGTCCAGGTAAGCGCCAACCGCACGGCTGATGCTCAGACCAGCACCTCGTCGAGCTTCAGCTGGGACAGGTCGTGGGCGTCGGCCACGGGACCGTAGGTGACGTGCCCCGCGTGCGTGTTCAGGCCGAGCGCGAGGCTGTGGTCCTGCTTCATCGCCTCCCGCCAGCCCAGGTTCGCGAGCTCGATCGCGTACGGCAGCGTCACGTTGGTGAGCGCGTACGTCGACGTGTTCGGCACCGCCCCGGGCATGTTCGCGACGCAGTAGAACAACGAGTTGTGCACCTTGTAGACCGGGTCGGCGTGGGTCGTGGGACGCGAGTCCTCGAAGCAGCCGCCCTGGTCGATCGCGATGTCGACGAGCACGCTGCCCGGCTTCATCCGGCGGACCATGTCGTTGGTGACGAGCTTCGGCGCCTTCGCACCGGGCACCAGCACCGCGCCGATGACCAGGTCGGCCTCCAGCACCGCCTGCTCGATCTCGAACGAGTTCGCGGCGATCGTCAGCAGGTGGCCCTGGTAGATCTGGTCGGCCTGGCGGAGCCGGGCGATGTTCCGGTCGAACAACTGGACCTGGGCCTGCATGCCGAGCGCGATCGCGGCCGCGTTCATGCCGGAGACACCGGCGCCGATGATCACCACCCGGGCCGGGTGCACCCCGGACACGCCGCCGAGCAGCACACCGCGGCCGCCGCCGTTGGCCATCAGGTGGTAGGCGCCGGACTGCGGCGCGAGCCGGCCGGCCACCTCGCTCATCGGGGCCAGCAGCGGCAGCGTCCCGTCCGGAAGCTGAACCGTCTCGTACGCGATCCCGGTGATGCCGGACTTCAGCAGCGCCTCGGTGCAGTCGGTGCTCGCGGCCAGGTGCAGGTAGGTGAACAGGACCTGGTCCCGCCGCATCCGGTGGTACTCCTCGGCCACCGGCTCCTTCACCTTGAGCACCAGCTCGGCGTCCGCCCAGACGTCGTCGGCGGCCGGCACGATCCGTGCCCCGGCCGCGACGAACTCGTCATCGGGGATCAGCGAACCGGTCCCCGCGCCCTGCTCGATCAGAACCTCGTGCCCGTTGCGCACGAACTCGTGCACGCCGGACGGGGTGATCGCCACCCGGTACTCGTGGTTCTTGACTTCCTTCGGTACTCCGACCTTCACAACTTGCCCTTCTTTCACATTCCAGGTGTGCGGCCCACGTCGTTGTGTCCGCGGCCCGGCGGTGAGGGGTGAGCTGCCAGGTCGCTGCCGAGTGTAAGCCCGCAAGGTTCATACCACCTGATCGGATGGTCCTATCCGGTGGAGACTCGCGGAACCAATGCCCGGCGGTTCGGTTACACTCCTGCAAGACGCTGCAACTCCGCGTGACGTTGACCGCGGAATCCCTTGCCTCACAGGCTTTGCGCAATCTTGACGCAATCTCCATTTCTGTCTTTACGCCAGTCTTGCACTGCCGCGAAAAACGCTCCTGACGAAAGGTTCTGACATGAACGAGGAGATCGCTCTCCACGGCGGCAACGTCGGCGGCGCGGTCCGCGTCGGCGACACCGTCCGGCGGGCCACCGGCCCGTGGACGCCGGCAGTTCATGCCTTGCTCAACTACCTCGCCGACGCCGGGCTGACCGGGATCCCGCGCGTGCTCGGGTACGACGACCAGGACCGCGAGATCCTCGACTACCTGCCTGGTACGGCGTACGGCCCGGAGGTGCCCGACGACGTACTGGCCGACGCCATGCGCTGGCTCGCCGAGTACCACCGCGTGGTCACGTCGTACCGGCCCGACGGCGAGATCGTCTGGCGCACGAGTCGCGGCGAACTCGCTGCCGGACAGATCATCTGCATGCACGACTACGGGTACTACAACTGGATCGGCACCGAGTCCGGTTTCAGCGGCGTGATCGACTGGGACATGGCCGGCCCGGGCGTTCCGCTCGACGACATCGCCTTCGCCGCCTGGAACACCGCTCCGCTTGCGATCCCGATGGACCCGGCCTACCAGGCCGCCCGCCTGCAACTGATGGCAACGTCGTACGGCGGCACCTTCACTCCTCTCGAGATCCTCGAGGCCGCGCCGATCCGTGCTCAGCGGTCGGCCCGCGTCATCCGCGCCGGCCAGCAAACGGGTGACCCAGGCATGCTCAACCTCCTCAGGGTCGGCGAACCCGACCGCACCGAGCGACGACTCGTGGACCTTCGGCAACGAATCCCCGAGATCGCCGCGCACCTGTAGCCGTCCACATTCTGGTTGCGCCGGCAGTCATCGTTGACTTGCCCTGGTGGGCGTCGGGGATGCTTTTCCCAGCACGGAATGGAGCCCGCCCGCTCCCGGTTGCAGCCTGAGAACGGTTCGACGAGAGGAGTACGCGTGGCGGTAGAACTTGGACGCTTCGGGGTCTGGCACGGACCTCAGCACTGGGGGCCGGAGCTGGCGGCGGGACTGGAGCAGGCCGGGTACGGCGCGCTCTGGCTGGGCGGCTCCCCGGACGCCGGCCTGCGCGACGCGGAAGTGTTGCTGGCGTCAACGAACTCCGTTGCCGTCGGCACCAGCATCGTGAACATGTGGAAGTCGCCCGCGGCCGACGTGGCCGCCTCGTACCACCGGCTGGAGGACGAGCACCCGGGCCGGTTCCTGCTCGGGGTCGGGATCGGTCACCCCGAACGCACCGGCGAGTACAAGTCGCCGTACGACACGATCGTCGGCTACCTGGACGAGCTCGACGACGGCAAGGTGCCGGCCGACCGGCGCGCCCTGGCCGCGCTCGGCCCGAAGGTCCTGCAGGTCGCGGGATCCCGCACCGCCGGAGCCCTGCCCTACTTGACGACTCCCGAGCACACCCGGGAAGCGCGTCGTACGCTCGGCGGCGGTGTGCTGCTCGCGCCGGAGCACGGGATCGTGCTCGAGACCGACGACGAGATCGCCCGGACGACGGCGCGCGACTACCTGGCGTCGTACCTGCAGTTGCGCAACTACCGGTCGAACCTGAAGCGCCTCGGGTTCACCGACGCCGACCTGGACGACGGCGGCAGCGACCGGCTGGTCGACGCGCTCGTGCTGCACGGCTCGGCGGTCGAGATCGCGGAGGGTCTGAAGGCCCACCTGGACGCCGGTGCGGACCACGTCGCGGTCCAGCAACTGGGGCGTGAGGGGATCGATCTGCTGCCCGGTTACGAGGCGTTGGCAACCGTTCTCCTGTAGGTGATGCCGAGTCCGTCCGGCGGTGCGCCTGTTCGCCGGACGACCTCTTGACGGCCGCTTGAAGCGGAGGAACATCAGCAGTAGACGCACGTCATTTCGGGGTGCGTTCACTGGAGGTGTTCCCCATGACCGAGCGACACGAGTTGCGTTGGGGCGGCATAGCCGGACTGGCCTTCGTCGTCCTGGCACTCCTGGGCAGGTTCCTGCCCGGCAATCTCCCCACGGTGGACGAGTCGGAAGGCACGATCACTGGCTTCATCGACGACGCCCGGACGTCGATGCTGGTCGGGTCCCTGATGTGGGCCGCCGCGGCCGGGTTGATCATCTGGTTCGCCGCTGCCTTCGCCGAGGCGATCCGGGAGCGGGACGAGCGCAGTGACGTCCACCTCGCGCTGCTGGCGGGATCGGTGCTGGTCGGCGGCGCGATCTTCATGACTGCAGGGCTGACCGCCGCGACCGCCTACGGCATCGACGGCCGGGACGCCGCGACCACCGTCATGCTGTACGAGCTGACCGCGGTGATGACGACGATGATCGGCTTCGCCGCCACGCTGCCGCTGGCTGCGGCCGGGATCGGTGTCCTGCGTACCCGGATGATGCCGAACTGGCTCGGGTGGCTCGCGCTGGCGGCCGCCGTCGTGTCGTTCGCCGGCGCCTTCGGTGTGTTCGCCACCGACGGCACGTTCGTTGCCGGCGGCACCTTGATGACCACGGTCCCGCTGCTGCTGTCGGCGGTCTGGATCGTCTGCGCCGGCGGCTACATGATCCGTGAGCACCTGCCGGAGGTGACAGCGGGCGAGGCGATCGTTCCGCAGACCTGAGCCCAGTCGTCCGCCGGGACCGTGTGCCCCTGACGCGCGTCCCGGCGGGCCCTCCCCTCACCGCAGGGTGAAGTCCGCGAAGTCGAATCCCGGCGACACGATGCACGACACCAGCACCGGCTGGTCCCCGGCCGGTCGCGCCGCCTGCCAAGCCCCCGCCGGTACGACGACCTGCGGCCGCTGACCCGCGCCGACGTCAGGTCCGAGGGTGACCGACTCGTCACCGTACTCGAGCGTCAACGGCCCGCCGGAGTGCCACAACCAGATCTCCGCCGACCGCACCCGATGCAGCCGCGACTCCTCCCCCGGCGCCAGCAGGAAGTAGATCGCGGTCGCACTGGCCCGCGTCCCGTCGTACCCCTCCGGCGCGATCTCCACCTCCGACCGCCACGTCTCCCGGTACCACCCACCCTCCGGATGCGGCTCGAGCCCCAACAACCCAGCCAACTCAGGCTTCTCCATAAAAGGCATTGTCGGATGGGCAAGGTTTGGGCAGAGTGCGGGGATGGGTGAGTTGCCTTCTGCGTATCATCGGCGGTTGCCGTATGGGGAGCGGTTGTCTGCGGAGGGGCTGGTGGGGCAGCGGTTCTTTCCGTTCGAGGGGGATGTGCAGGTTGTGCCGCTGGCGGAGCCGGTGGTGCCGGAGCCTCCGCGTGGGGGTGAGGCGGGTGGGGCGCCGTGCGTGACGTGTGCTGATCCGAACAAGTTCGTGATCTGGCGGGACGACCAGTGGCAGGTGAAGGCCGGCCTCGAGCCGAGCGGGCTGCCGTTCGTCGCCGTACTCGAGCCGCGGGAGCACTACCGCCTCGACAACTTGCCGCCCGAACTGCTCGCCACGCTCGGCCCGATCATCCAGCGCGTCGCCGGCGCGATCGGCCGGATCGACGGCGTCGGGCGCACGCATTTCAACCGCTGGGGCGACGGCTCCGAACACTTCCACGTCTGGTTCCTCGCCCGTCCGCTCGGCCAGATGCAGTTCCGCGGGGCGATGATCGCCGCCTGGGACGAGATCCTCCCGAAGGTCCCCGACGAGGAGTTCAAGGTCAACGTCCGCACCGTCACCGCCGCCCTCTGCGAAGGCGGCGGCGAGTCGGTGGACTGACCTGTCAGCTGCCCAGCGAGCGGGCGACGAGGATGTCGGTCTTGAGCTGAGGCGGACCGTCGACGGGCGCGGGGTCTTCGGCGGTCGGCGTGACACCGCCGGCGGCGACCTTGTCGAGGACCTTCAGGCCGAGGCGGTCGACGGTGCCGAAGATGGTGTAGTCGGGGCGCAGGCGGGAGTCGGCGAAGACCAGGAAGAACTGGCTGCCGTTGGTGTTCGGGCCGGCGTTCGCCATCGCCAGGGTGCCGCGGGCGTAGACCTTCCGGGTGCCGGTCGGGTCGTCGGGCCAGTTCGGCAGGTCGGTCGGGAGCTCGTCCTTGTAGGAGTAGCCGGGGCCGCGTTCACCGGTGCCGCTCGGGTCGCCGCACTGCAGGACCTTGAGAGTCGGGTACAGCGTGAGCCGGTGGCAGGTGGTGAAGTCGTAGAACCGGCTCTTCGCGAGGTGCAGGAAGCTCTGCACGGTGCACGGCGCCTTGGCCCGGTCGAGCGACAGCAGCATCGGGCCCTGGTTCGTCGCGACCACGACCCGCACGATGCCCTTGTTCGGCGTCGGCGTCGGGTCCGGCGGTAGCGAGACCGGGCGCGGCGACGGGTCGTCGGGGGTCGCGGTGTACCCACAGGGTCCGGTCGTGGTGACCGGCGTGGCGGACGCCGTACCAGGGACGGTCAGCAGGCCGGCGACGGTCAAGGTCGCCAGCAGGGCGACGCGGGTGGCTCTCATCGTTGAGATCTCCTTGGGGCGTTCGGGATCAGCCGGTGGCCAGGGTGAAGATCCGCAGGTCGCGGTTCTTCGGCAGGCTGATGCTGACCGGAGTCCCGCCCAACGTCAAGGGCGCCGTCAGCGGTCCTTGGCCGGCCAGGGGGCGTCGGCCGCGCGGAGGTTGTCGATGCCTGGCCCGTTCATCGCGGTCCAGGTCGCGAGTGCGCCCATCACCAGGATGGGGTTGTGCAGGTGTCCGGCCAGGACGGCGCCGACCACGTCGACCAGCGGCGCCCAGACGGTTTCCATGTCGGCTTCCTCGTGCCGCCGGTCGTAGGCCTCGTCGGCCGGGGACAGGTCGCGGGCGAGGAAGATCCGGACCGCCTCGTCGGTGAGACCCGGGGAGGTGAAGGCGTCGACGAGGATCCGCCAGTCGGCAGCCTTCGTGCCGGTCTCCTCCCACAGCTCCCGCTCGGCGCCCAGCCGGTACTGCTCCCCCTGGACGTCGAGCAGCCCGGCCGGTGGCTCGAGCAGGCGGTGGCCGACCGGGTGCCGGTACTGGCGGACCAGCAGCATCCGGTTGTTCTCGTCCAGGGCGACGACCCCGACCGCGCCCGGGTGCACGACCACATCCCGGACGAACGGGTCGCGACCGGGTGGGTCGAGGTGGTCGCGTCGTACCGAGATCACCCGGCCGGTCTCGTGCACCACCTCGGACGACGCGACCGGCCACTTCTCCGGCACGTCGGCCAGGCCCGCGCCGAACCGCAGCTCGGGAAGGTCCTTCATCGAGCCTTGACCGTCGTCTTGGCGGCCGGCTTCCTCGCGGCTGCCGGCTCTTCGACCGGCAGGCGGGACTCGCGCTGCCGGACCAGGGCGGCGTTGATCAGGCCGGCGAACAGCGGGTGCGGCTTGGTCGGCCGGGACCGGAGCTCGGGGTGCGCCTGGGTGGCGACGAAGTACGGGTGCTGGGCCTTGTCGAGCTCGATGAACTCGACCAGCTCGTTGTCCGGGGACAGCCCGCTGAACACCAGGCCGGCCGTCTCCAGCTTGTCGCGGTAGGCGTTGTTCACCTCGTAGCGGTGCCGGTGCCGCTCCTGGACCGAGGGAGCGGCGTACAGGTCACGGACGATCGAGCCGTCCGCGAGGTTGGCCGGATAGAGGCCGAGCCGCATGGTGCCGCCGAGGTCACCGGAACCGGAGACGATGTGCTTCTGCTCCTCCATGGTCGCGATCACCGGCTGCTCGGCGTCCGGGTCGAACTCGCTGGAGTTGGCCTCCACCAGCCCGGCCAGGTTGCGGGCGACCTCGATCACCATGCACTGCAGCCCGAGGCACAGCCCGAGGATCGGGATCCGCTGCTCGCGGGCGAACTTGATCGCGCCGATCTTGCCCTCGATCCCGCGGACGCCGAAGCCGCCCGGGATGCAGATCGCGTCGACGTCGCCGAGCAGCCGCGCGGCCGCCTCGGGCGTCGCGCAGTCGTCGGAGGCGATCCAGCGCAGCGTGACCTTGGCGTCGTTGTCGAAACCGCCGGCCCGCAGCGCCTCGGCGACCGACAGGTACGCGTCCGGCAGGTCGATGTACTTGCCGACCAGCGCCACCGTGACCTGGTCCTTCGGGTTGTGCACGACCCGCAGCAGCTCGTCCCAGCGGGTCCAGTCGACGTCGCGGAACGGCAGGTTCAGCCGCCGTACGACGTACGCGTCGAGACCCTCGGTGTGCAGCACCTTGGGGATGTCGTAGATGCTCGGCGAGTCGACGGCGGCGACCACGGCCTCGACGTCGACGTCGCACATCAGCGAGATCTTCCGCTTCACGCCGTCCGGGATCGGCCGGTCGGCGCGGCAGACGACCGCGTCCGGGGCGATACCGATCGAGCGCAGCGCGGCGACCGAGTGCTGGGTCGGCTTGGTCTTCAGCTCACCGCTCGGAGCGAGGTAGGGGACCAGCGAGATGTGCAGGAAGAACACGTTGTCCCGGCCGACGTCGTGCCGGACCTGGCGGGCCGCCTCGAGGAACGGCAGCGACTCGATGTCGCCGACGGTGCCGCCGATCTCGTGCAGCACCACGTCGACGTCCGGGCCGGCCATCGCCAGCATCCGTTCCTTGATCTCGTTGGTGATGTGCGGGATCACCTGCACGGTGTCGCCGAGGTACTCGCCGCGGCGCTCCTTGGCGATCACCCTGGAGTACACCTGCCCGGTGGTCACGTTGGCGACCGCGGACAGGTCCCGGTCCAGGAAACGCTCGTAGTGGCCGATGTCCAGGTCGGTCTCGGCGCCGTCGTTGGTGACGAACACCTCGCCGTGCTGGAACGGGTTCATGGTGCCGGGATCCACGTTCAGGTACGGATCCAGCTTCTGCATGGTGACCCGGATGCCCCGTGCCGTCAGCAGACTGCCGAGGCTGGACGCTGTCAGCCCCTTGCCGAGACTGGACGCCACGCCACCGGTGACGAATACGTGCTTGGTCTGCTGGGAATTCGAAGCCCTGTCCACGGGCCTTCAGCCTACCTGTTGTCAACCCCCGGTCGCGACGAGACCCACGTAGATGTCGAGCAGATTCTTCGCCACCGCGTCTTCGTCCGGCCATCTGGCGGCCAACTCCCGGCCCCGCGTCCGCATAGCGTTCGCCGTCTCCGGTTCGGCCAGGACCGCCCGGACGCCGTCCGCCAGCCCGTCCGCATCCCCGGGAAACGCCAGTACGGCGCTGTCGTCCACCAGCTCCGGGACGCCGCCGACCGCGGTCGCAACCACGGGTACGCCGACCTGCATAGCCTCCTGGATGACCAGAGCCCGCGCCTCCCAATGCGAGGTGAGCAGGAACACGTCAGCCGCGCCCAGGAGGTCCGCGATGTCGTCCCGGTGACCGAGGAGGCGCACGGGGAGGTTCTCCGCGTCGATCCGGGCCTGCAGGTTGTCGCGCAGCGGGCCATCCCCGACGATCGCGAAGACCACGTCCGGGTTGGACTCCCGCACCGATGCAGCCACGGACAGTAGCGTCGGGTAGTCCTTCTGCGGTGCCAGGCGACCCACGGTGAGCACGAGGGGCTCCTCGTCGAGCCCGAACGACTGCCTGACCTCGTGACGCGGCGTACGGACCTGAGGTATCGCAGGAGCCGCTACCGGGGCCAGCTGGGCCTGCCGCGCTCCGAGGCTCTTGGCGAGCTCCACGAGGTCGCTAGAGGCTCCTAGAGTCAGGTCCGCTCCCCTGGCAACCAGCCGCTGCCCCAGCCGCATGACAAGCCCACGTGGGCCCGGAGCGATCACCGCGTTGTGCCAGGTGACCACCAGCGGCCGCAGCCGCGACCTGTCGCGGAGTGCGGTCATACCGGCGCGGTAGCCGTGCGCGTGGAACACGTCAGCGCCGCGCAACGCTGCTGCCTGAGTCACGACCTGCGCACCGCCGAAGTCGAAGTGCTCAGCGGTGCCGGGCGGCGCGCACACGACCACCTCGTGCCCGGCGTTCAGGAACCGCGGCACCAGCGAGGCGACGTGCTGCCCGATCCCACCCCTCGACTCCGCGAGCAGCAGGCCGATCCTCATTGCGTCTCCTCCACAAGTCCACGACTCCGCAGCGCGCGGACGTCCGCGCGATCCAGTACCACCGCGACCGCGGCGTACACAACGACTACAGCCAGGCCGGACAGCACCGCGAACAAGCAGGCCTTACCCACTCCGGCGTCGCCGGCCGGCAACGACACCGCCCAGCCGGCCGCACCGGCAAGGACAGCACCGACCAATGCAGCCAGCGTGGCGCGCGGCAATCCGGCGAGTACCCCGGGACCCGCCTCCCGACGCAGGACGACGAGCAGCACGATCGCTCCAGCCACCATGCCGATCGACATCGCGGCCGCCAGCGCCGGCACGGCATCCCAGGACGCCGTAAGCACCACGCCGGACACCGCGACCAGCACCCAGGCGCCGGCCGTCACCACTGCGACCTCACGACCGGAGTGCCTCGCGTAGAGCACCCTGCCGACGTGCATCAGTACGGCGAACCCGATGGCAGCCGGCGCAAACAAGAGCAACGCGTCGACCAGTGTCGCCGCTCTCGCCTCCTGTACGGCGCCGTCGTCGTACGCGAAAACGCGAGCAACCGGGACCGCGGTGCCCACCAGGAGTGCGGCCCCAGCACCGCCTGCCAACATCACAGCCCGCGTCGACGAGGCGGCGTACACATCGAACCGCTCCCCCGCGTCATACGCCGACGCGAGCCGCGGGAACACAGCTGTGGTGATCGGCACGGCCAGTACGGCGTACGGCAGCAGATAGACCGCGTTGGCCCACGTATAGACCGCGATGCTGCCCGCCACGCCTCGATGGTTGGCCAGGTAGGTCGTGACGACAAACGTGAGCTGCTGCGCGATCAGTATGGCGAGACCAGCCAGCGCCAGCCTTCGCAGTACCGGAGCGACCCCGGGGTCGAGGCGCAGCGTCGGCTTGATCGGGATGCGCAGGAACAGCATCGGCACCAGCACGGTCAGCGCCAGCGCAGCGACGCCCAGCGTCGTACCCCAGGCCAGCAGATCGGACGCCCCGCGCGACGCCGAGTCGGCGTCCGGCGCCGCGCCCGCGAACGCCAGATAGGTGCCTACGACAACAAGACTGGACACGAGCGGCGCCAGCGCACCGGCCGCGAACCGCTTGTGCGACTGCAGTACGGCGGTCGCGATCACAGCGATCGCGTAGCCGAAGACCTGCGGCACGAAGATCGCCAGCATCCGCGTCGCGGTCGCAGCCGAGCCGCTGCACTCGGCGCCCGGATCGAGCATTGCGTCGGTGTAGGTGGACGCGAAAAGCCAAGCCAGCAAGGCGAACGGCGCCAGCAGCACGAACGACCAGGTGATCAGCGCACCGATGATGCGTCCCTGCGCAGCGCGGTCGCCGCGTGCCACCGGACCGGCGAGCACCGGGATGACCGCACCCGCCAGCGCGCCACCCGCGACCACCTCGAAGAGGATGTTCGGCAGTTGGTTCGCCGTCGCGTACGCCTCGGCCAGGCACCCGGCCCCGACCGTCTTCGAGAAGACGAGCCACCGGCCGAAACCCACCACCCGGGCCAGAACTGTCACCGCGGCGACCAGCAACGCGGCTTGCGCGATGCGCGCGCCGGTTCCTGAGCCGCCACCTCCCCCGGCGCCGGCCGGGCGCTCCGCGCCCGAGCCGTCTGTGCTCACCGAGTCATCATCGGGGCCTACGGCCCCACTGGTCGATCTTGTCGAGCATCGGGTTCTCCGCGATCACCTTGGTGAAGCTGACCTTCTCGCTGGCCAGGTTGAGCGCGACGACGGCGCCCAGCGCGAGCGCCTTCAGCGGACCCGGCAGCGAGGCGGCGAGCGCCGTACCGGTGATCGCGCCCAGGCCGTTCGCACCGCAGTCGCCGAGCATCGAGCGCTCGCAAAGGTCGGACGGCGCCGCGGCCGCGGCCGCACCGACGACCGCGCCGGCCGGGCCGTTCGTCACCGCCAGCGGCGCGTTCACTGCTGCGACCACCTTCAGCGCACGGCCGGGCCGGAGGTCGAGCAGGTTGGTGAGGTTCGCCGTACCCGCGATCAAGGCGCCGTCGGCAACGACCCCGGCGAGGGCCTTCACACCGGACGACTTCCGCGGCAGCAACGCGGCGGCGGCCAGGCCCGCGGCGCCGACCCCGAGGATCTTCACCGCACCGCTCGTCACCTCACCCCGCTTCAGCGCGCTGAGGTGACCGCGGAACCCCTTCGCCTGCGTCGTCCCACGCAGGTCGTCGTACGCGCCGACTGCACCCGACACCGAGCCGGCGAGCAGCGCGGCGGCCTTCACCTTGCCCGGAGTCTTGGGAGATGCCGCGACGCCGGCCAGCGCGCCGAGCACCGCGACCGGACCCTCGAGCAGCGTGACCGGCTCACCGCGATGGTTGGTCCGCTCGAACGGCTCGCGGTTCTCCTTGGGCAGGTTCGCCGCGGCGCGTTCGAGCGCAGCGGTGGCGGCTGCCGCGACGGCAGCGCTCAGAATTCCCACGTCAGTTGTCCTTCGTCTGTACGTCCGACGGCGCAACGCCGTTCTTCGCGTCGATCGCGCCGTACTGCCCCGCCTTGCCGCTCGCCTGCTCGGCCAGCGAGAAGACGACCGTCGCCTGTCCGGCGGGGATGTCGGCCACGTCCACCGAGGAAACGATCTTGGTCGCGTCGGAGTCACTCCGCAATGCCTTGAGCAGGCCGCCGTCCTGCGCGGTCACCGGCGTCCCGGCCACCACGACGCCGTTGGTGCCCTGGTCCAGGCCCTCGATGAAGTCCACGGAGTCGTTGTACGACGAGTTGTCCGGCACCGGTGTCGGCGGCTTCGCGGCCAGTACGACGACCAGGCCGGCGCGGTCCTTGAACTGCGACGGCTTCAGCGACATCAGCTTCGCCCCGGTCAGGCCGCTGATGATCTTGGTCGACTCGCCGTCGGCGGACTTGCCCTCCTCCTTGGCCGCGATGGCGCGAGCCAGGATCAGCCCGGCGCGCTGGTACGTCGTACTGTCGGCCGGGTAGTCGACGTCGGTCGTGACCAGCTCGGTGGCGATCTGCTCGACCAGTTGGCGCTGGCCGGCGTCGAACATCTTGTTGTCCAGCGCAACCCGGGTGGTGACCTGGCCGCCGGCCTTCTCCAGCTCCTCGGTCAGCGTGTTGGCCAGGTCGCCGTCGGCGCTCGGCATGGTGACGACGGCGATCTTCTTGCCGCTCAGCTTGCCGTCGGTCAGCCCCGCGGTGACCTTGGCGACGTAGTCGTCGCGGTACTTGTCCAGAGTCTTCGTCTCGTCCAGCTTGGCCCGGGTGTCCGCGAGCTGCTGGCGGTCCTTCTCGGCCTGGCTCGCGACGAGCTCGCTGCCGGTGCCCTTCAGCGGGCCGGCGCCCAGCACCACACCGGCGCCCAGAGCAAAGAAGATCGCCACGATCGAGACGATGTGGTAGCGAAAGTCGATCACGTGAACAGCTCCCGGATCCAGTAGACGAAGTCGCTCCAGCGCGCCCGCAGGATCGACCAGAGCACGTCGTCGGCGCCGATCGCGACCAACGCCATGCCGAGTGCGAACAGGCCGGCCGCGGCCAGCGCGACCACCTGGAAGGTCGAGACCCGGCTGCGGTACAGCCGGCCGACCCCCTTGGCGTCCACCAGCTTGGCGCCGACGCGCAAGCGGGTGATGAAGGTGCTGGCCATCCCCGGGCGTCCCTTGTCCAGGAACTCCACCAGCGAGTTGTGGGTGCCGACCGCGACGATCAGCGACGCGCCCTTGGAGTCGGCCAGCAGCATCGCGACGTCCTCGCTGGTGCCGGCCGCCGGGAACTCGATCGAGTCCACCCCGAGCCGCTCCATCCGTTCCGAGCCCGGCGCGCGGCCGTCGCGGTAGGCGTGCACGACCACCTCGGCGCCGCTCTTCAGCGTCTCGTCCTTGACCGAGTCCATGTCGCCGATGATCAGGTCCGGGACGTAGCCCTCCTCGGCCAGCGCGTCGGCGCCGCCGTCGACGCCGATCAGCACCGGCCGGTACTCCCGGATGTACGGCTTCAGCGCGACCAGGTCCTCGCGGTAGTCGTACCCGCGGACCACGATCAGGACGTGCTTGCCCTCCATCGGCGTGTGGATGTCCGGCACCCCGACACCGTCGAGCAGCAGGTCGCGTTCGCGGCGCAGGTACTCCAGGGTGTTGGCGGTGAACGCCTCCAGCTGGGTGGACAGCCCGGACCGGGCCTCGTCCATCAGGTCCGCGACGGTCTTGCTGTCCTGCGAGATGCCCTTGGCGACGACCTCCTCGCCCCGGTACAGCGAGCCGTCGTGCAGCCGGACCCGCTCACCCTCGTGCAGGATCGAGAACACCTCGCGGCCGACCCCGTCGACCAGCGGGATGCCCGCCTCGACGAGGATCTCCGGACCGAGGTTCGGGTAGCGGCCGCTGATCGAGTCGGCCACGTTCACCACCGCGGCGACCCGGCAGTCGACCAGCGCCTCGGCGCTGACCCGGTCCAGGTCGACGTGGTCGATGACCGCGATCTCACCCGGTTTCAGCCGTTTGGTGAGATTCTTGGTACGGCGATCGAGCCGGACCACGCCGGCGATGCCGGGCAGTTCAGTGGGGCGTGCTCTCCGCAGGCTGGGCAGTTTCATCGCGCTCTCATCCTGCCATGTCAAGAGCCCCCTCCCGGTTCATTTACCCCGCCGGGCGGGCAATCACGCACGGAAATCGTGGTGACTGTGCGTCAAATCATCCTTTCGAACGACTCTTCCGGCGCGGTTTGTGACGCTCCGCCGCGAGTGCGAGCAACTCCTCCGCGTGCGCCTGCGCGGCGTCGGAGTTCTCCAGGCCGGCCATCATCCGGGACAGTTCCCGCAGCCGCGCGTCGTCGTCGAGGGCGACCAGGCCGCTCGTGGTGACCGAACCGTCGTCACTCTTCAGCACGACCGCATGACGGTCCGCGAACGCGGCCACCTGCGGCAGGTGGGTCACCACGATCACCTGCGCCTTCTCGGCCAGCCGGGCGAGTCGCTTGCCCACCTCGACCGCGGCCCGGCCGCCGATCCCGGCGTCGATCTCGTCGAACACCAGCGTCGGCACCGGATGGGTGTCGCTGAGGATCACCTCGAGCGCGAGCATCACCCGGGACAGCTCACCGCCGGATGCCGCCTTCTGCAGCGGGCGGGCCGGGCTGCCCGGGTTCGCCGCGAAGCAGAACTCGATCTCGTCGATCCCGTACGGACCAGCGGCGGTTTCGTGCACCTCGATCGACAACTTCGCGTGCGGCATCGCCAGGCCGGTCAGCTCTTCGGACACCGCGACACCGAACCGCTCGGCGGCCTCTTGGCGCGCGGCCCTGATCTGCTGGCCGAGGTCGCTGAGCTTCGCATCCAGCTCGGCGAGCTCGGCGGTCAGATGCTCGACCCGCTCGTCGCTTCCGTCCAGCTCGGCCAGTCGCTCCGCGGATCGCTTCGCCCACTCGAGCACCTCGTCCACATTGCCTTCGTCGGCGCCGTACTTGCGGACCAGGCTGGTCAGCAGCGACCGCCGCTCACTCACCACGGCCAGCCGAGCCGGGTCGGTGTCGACGTCGGCGGCGTACGACGAAAGCTCTTGCGCCAGGTCGGCCGCGAGATATCCGAGCTCACCGGCGCGATCCGCCAGCTCGGCCAGCTTCGGGTCGTGGTGGCGCTCCGCGTCGAGGACCTGCTTGGCGAGCGCGAGCAGCCCGAGTACGTCGCTCGGCCGGGTGGACTCGAGGTCCTCCGAAGCCATCGCGTCGGCTGCCGTCGTGGCCGCCGTACGGAGGCCGTCGGCGTACGCGAGGCGGTCCTCCTCGGCGGCGAGCTCGGTGTCCTCGCCCGGCAGCGGCTCGGCCTTCGCGACCTCGTCGAGCCCGAAGCGCAGCAGGTCCGCCTCTGCGAGGCGGTCGCGCTGCCGGGTGGTCAGCTCGGTCAGCTCGGCCTCGACCTCACGGTGCCGTTTGTAGGCAGCGGCGTACTCCTGCAGGGGCACGAGCACGGCCTTGCCGGCAAAGGTGTCGAGGGTCTCGCGCTGGCGCGACGGCTGCAGCAACCGCCACTGCTCGGCCTGCCCGTGGATCGCGACCAGGTCGCCCGACACCTCGCCCAGGACGGACACCGGCACGGACGCCCCACCGAGGAACGCCCGCGAGCGCCCTTCGGACGACAGCTCGCGGGCGATCAGCAACTCGTCGTCGTCCAGCTCGCCGCCACGGTCCTCGGCCTGCTGCACGATCGCCTTCGGTACGGCGCTGGCCCGGCCCTCGACCCGGGCCCGGCGCGTCCCGTGCCGCACCAGGCCGCTGTCGGCGCGCCCGCCGAGCAGCATGTTCACCCCGGTCACGACCATCGTCTTGCCGGCCCCGGTCTCGCCGGTGACCGCGGTGAACCCCGGATCGAGGTCCAGCGTGGCGTCCTCGATCACGCCCAACCCGGTGATGCGAATCTCCGAGAGCATGCTCTAGGTCTCCTGTTGTGGTTTGCCGTTGCGCTTTCGCTCGGCGGCTCCGCGCCAGCCGAGCACAGGGAGGTCGAACTTGGCGACCAGCCGGTCCGTGAACGGGGCCTCGTGCGCCCGCGCCAGCCGGACCGGCCGGTTGCCGCGGCGGACCTGGATCTCGGCGCCCGGCGGCACCTCGACCATCCGGCGGCCATCGCACCACAGCACCCCGCGGCCGTGCCACGACGGCACCAGCTCGATCGACAGCTGCGACGTCGGCGCGACCACGATCGGCCGGGAGAACAACGCGTGCGCGCTCAGCGGCACCACCAGGATCGCCTCGACCTCGGGCCACACGATCGGGCCGCCGGCCGAGAAGGAGTACGCCGTACTGCCCGTCGGGGTGGCCACCACGACGCCGTCGCAGCCCCAGCGGGACAGCGGCCGGTCGTCCACCTCGACCATCACCTCGAGCATCCGCTCGCGGGCCGCCTTCTCCACACTCGCCTCGTTCAGCGCCCAGGTGTCGAAGATCAGCTCGCCGTCCAGCCGGACGTCGACCGCGAGCGTCATCCGCTCCTCGACGGTGTAGCTCCGATCCACCACCACCTGGACGATCCGCTCCAGATCGTCCACCTCGGCCTCGGCCAGGAAGCCGACGTGACCGAGGTTGACGCCGAGCACCGGCGTCCGGTGCGGGCGGGCCAGCTCGGCGCCGCGCAGGATCGAGCCGTCGCCGCCGAGCACCATGATCAGCTCGACGTCCAGCGCCGCCTTCTCGTGGTCGTCGACGACCTCCGCGGGGTCGAGCTTCAGCGCCTCGGCCTCGTCCGCGAGCAGCCGGACCAGCAGACCGGCGTCGGTCAGCAGCCGGTGCGCATCCCGCGCCACCTCGACCGCCTGCTCCCGTCCGGTGTGCGTCACCAGCAGCACGCGCCGCGGCTCGTGCTCACCCACTCGCGTCCCCGCCTCTCACTGAGCCTTTTCCTTCCCCGCCCCGCCGCCCCGGACAGGGGGACCGCTCTCGACGGCAGTCTGGAGCATCGTCTCATCGAGAGGCGGCGCGGAACGGCGTATCCACAGGAAGTATTCGACATTTCCTGACGGACCAGGCAACGGGCTCGCCGCGACGCCCTCAACGCCCCAGCCCAGCTCCAGCGCCCTGGCCGCCACGCCGCGCACCGCGTCGGCCCGCAACTCGGGATCGCGGACCACGCCGCCCTTGCCGAGCCGCTCCTTGCCCACCTCGAACTGCGGCTTCACCATCAGCACCAGGTCGCCGTCCGGCTTCACCACCCCGATCAGGGCGGGCAGGACGAGCGTGAGAGAGATGAAGCTGAGATCCGAGACGACCAGATCAACTGGTTCACCACCGATGGCGTCGAGGGTGAGGGTGCGGACGTTGGTCCGGTCCATCACCGTGACGCGGTCGTCGGTCTGCAGCGACCACACCAGCTGGCCGTAGCCGACGTCGACCGCGATCACGTGTGCCGCTTCGTTGCGCAGCAGTACGTCGGTGAATCCGCCGGTGGACGCGCCCGCATCGAGGGCCCGGCGGCCCTTCACCTGCACGCCGCTGAAGGCTTCGAGGGCGCCGACCAGCTTGTGCGCGCCGCGGCTCGCGTAGTTCGGGTCTTCGGTCTCCGAGGTGTCGACGACGATCGGCGCGTCGGCCCCGACACCGGTCGCCGCCTTGGTGGCGACGGTGCCGGACACCTTCACCTTGCCGGCGGCGATCAGGTCGCTCGCGTGCTCACGGGACCGCGCGAGGCCCCGTCGTACCAGCTCGGCGTCGAGCCGCGATCGCTTGATTCCTTTGGCCACGTCCGTCTAGCTGCGGTCCTCGGCGTCCGCTTCGACCAGTGCGGACTGGAGCCGCTCGTGCAGGTCGGCGTACACCTCGGCGTGCTCGCCGACCGGCCGATCCCGCAACTCGTCGAGCCGCGACATCGTCTCCTCGACCAGCGGGTGCGCGTCGTCGTCCTGTACGGCGGGCTCGTCGGCGGCCGTGTCCGCGACGAACGGGTGCTGGTGCTCGTCCTCGGGAGCGCGTGCGAACTCCGGGCCGAACTCCACCTCGGCCGGATCGACGTGCGGCGCCGGCTCGTCCTCGCGGTCGGCGGGGGTGTCCACAGAGGCTTCGAAGGTTGCTTCGGTGTCCTCCGCGGTCTCGCCGTCTTCGCCGTACTGGCCCATCTCGGGCTGGACGTCGCCGTACGAGAAGTTCTGCGGCGCCGGCTCGGCGTCGTAGTCGGGGGACTCCGGGGTGTCCTCCGACGGGTAGGGGTCGAAGCCCGGCTCGACGTCGGGGTCGACGCCCGGCGGGAACTGCTCGCCAGGATGCTCGGTCACGTCAGGCCTTCTTCGCCGTCTTCTTCGCCGGTGCCTTCTTGGCCGCCTTCTTCGCGGCCGCCTGCTTGGCCGGGGCCTTCGCGGCCTTCTTCGCAGCCGCCGCCTGCACCGGAGCCGGCGCCGCCTCCGCAAGCGCGTCGCCTGCCGGAGCAGCCGCCCCGGCCCGCGCCGCGGCCAGCTCGGTCTCCAGCGTCTTGACCCGGCGAGTGAGCGCGTCGACTTCCTCGGCCCGGACGAACCCGAGCCGGGCCACCGCGCCCTCGACCTCGTTCGTCACGATCGCCTGCAGCAGCTGACGGTTGCTCTTGCTGGTGGCAACGATCTCGTCGGCCAGGTCACTCACCTTGGTGGTCAGCCCCGACGTCAGCTTGTCCGCGCCGGTCTGCTGCAGCAACGCCTTCGCCGCCGCCTCGGCCCGCTGCCGCGTGACCTCGGTCAGCCCGCTCGCCAGTTGTACGTAGCCGCGCAGTGCGTCCATCACCATGACTGCCTCCTCGCTTCGTTCCAGCAACGGTATCGCCTCCCGCCCGCAATACCACCACCCCCACCACCCCACACCCCCACCGTCCCCGCCAACCCCCGATCTCGGCGGATATCCACCCGATTCGGGGGTTGCCCACGCGGAATCCCAGGGGGCAACCCCCGGTCCGAGGGGGCAACCCCGGGCGATTACTTGTCCAGCCCGACGCGGTGCAGGGCGGCGTCGATGGCGATCGAGCCCGGCGCCGGGGCCGGCTTGGGCAGTGGGCGGCGACCGCGGGCCGTGCTCTTCTTCGCGACCGGCTTCGCCGGGGTGTCGACCGCGGCCCACACCGCGGACAGGATCGCCCGCAGGCCGTCGTACGGCTCGCCCTCGCCCTTCACGCTCACGGCGTTGTCGACGACCTCGGCGGTCCAGCCCTCACACGTGTGCCGCCCGCCGTCGACCATGACTCCGGGTTGCTTCTCCGCAAGCGCGCCCAGGTCGGCCGCGACGTACGTCGGCCGCTGGTTCTTCGGAGCCCGGGCCAGATCGTGCGCGTCGTGGACACCGGTCGCGACCCACAGACTGGCGATCCCGACGTTGTTCGCGCCCTCGATGTCGGAGTCGAGCCGGTCGCCGATCATCAATGGTCGTTCGGCGTTCAGCCGCTCGATACTCGTCTCCAGCAACGGCCGCTCCGGCTTGCCGGCCACGATCGGGTCCACCTCGACGGCGGCCCGGATCGCCTGCACCAGCGTCCCGTTCCCCGGCGCCATACCGGCGGCCGTGGGGATCGTCAGGTCGAGGTTGGTCGCGTACCACTTCGCGCCCTCGTTGATCGCGTGCGCGCCGTCCGCGAGCATCACCCAGTTCACATCCGGGTGAAAGCCTTGTACGACGGCCACCGGGTGCGCGTCGCTGCTGCGGACCGGACGCAGCCCGTACTCCTCCAGCGCCGACGTCAGCCCTTCACCGCCGACCACGAGCACCGGCGAGCCCTCCGGGTACTCGCTCGCGATCAGCTTCGCGGCCGCCTGCGCGGACGTCACGACGTCGTCGGCGATCACATCCAGCCCGAACGACGCGAGGTGCTCGGCGACCACCCGGGCCGGCCGGCTCGCGTTGTTGGTGATGTAGCCGAGCCGCAGGCCCTCCTTGGCCGCCTTGCGCAGGTTCTCCGGCGCGTCCGGGACCGGGTCGGGCCCGACGTACACGACACCGTCGAGGTCGAGCAGCGCGACGTCGTACCGGCCGGCGAGCGGTTCGTCACATGCGGACAGCGGCGCGGGCGAAGTTCGTTCCGTGCTCATGCTTCCCCCCGTACGATGCCGCCCATGCCAGCAACCGGGCCGGACTCGAGCGGGAGCGTGCTGCGGCTCGAGCCGTTGCGCGCCTGGCGGTTCGTGGCCGGCAAGGTGAGCGCGCTGGGCGCCGTCACGTCGCCGCCGTACGACGTACTGGAACCCGCCATCGTCCGGCGGCTGACTGACTCTGATCTGCACAACATGGTGAGGCTCATCCTTCCACGCGATCCTGAGCTCGGCCCCGGCCGGTACGACGAGCCCGCCCGACGGCTCGCGGGGTGGCAACGCGACGGTGTGGTGGTGCAGGACCAGCGGCCCGCGTTGTACGTCTACGAGCAGCAGCTGGGGAACGCCGTACTGTGCGGACTGGTCGGCTCACTCGGCCTGGACCCGGCCCGGCGCGTGGTGCTGCCGCACGAGGAAGTCATGCCGCACTGGGTCGACGACCGCCTCGAGCTGATGGAGGCCACCGACGCCGACCTGGAGCCGATCCTGCTCGCGTACGGCGACGGGGGCGTGGCCAGTGACGCAGTGGACGCCGCGCGGTCCGGAGAGCCGTGGCTGGAGGCCGAGACCACCGGGGCGGAGCATCGCATCTGGCGTATCGAAGACCCCATCGTGCTCGCAGCGATCTCTGCGGAGCTGGCGACACACGAAGCGCTGATTGCCGACGGCCACCACCGCTATGCGGCCTACCTGGAACGGCGCCGGCGGGAGCCGTCGCGAGGGGGTACTGATGTCGGTCTGGCGATGCTGGTCGACTACAACCGCCACCCGCTGACGCTGGACCCGATCCACCGCGTCATACCGGGCCTGGACCTGGCCACGGTCTCCTCGCGCACACCGACCGGCTGGCGGGTGCTGCCGGGGCGAGTAGAGGGCGTGCCGGACCGGATTGGTGTCACTGACGGCTCGGAGTGGCTGACGCTGCACTCGACGCACGGTCAGGAGGCTCCGGCGGTGTCTATGCTGCACGACCTGCTGCTGCCGGCGTGGGGCGTGGTGGAAGAGGACATCAGCTTCCACCACACGCTGGCTGACGCACTGGCTCTGGCTGGCCCTCAGCAGGCCGTTGTGGAGCTCACAGCACCCCGGATGGACCAGGTACTGCGGTCCGCGCTGCAGGGCGTCGTACTGCCGCAGAAGGCGACGTCGTTCGGGCCGAAGCCGCGGGTGGGGTTGCTGTTCCGGACGCTGTGACCGCTGCTCAGGGGCGGTGGTAGAGGCTGAGGAACTCCTCGCGGAGCGGCTTGCGGGCCGCGCGGTGGCGCTCGGTGAGCCGGCCGAGGGTGAACGACAGCTCCGGATCGTCCTGCGCAGCTGCCTCCCTGGCCATCGCGGTCAGAGCGTCCGCGGCAGCGCAGTGGTCCTGGTGCTGACCCAGCAGCTCTTGGTACTTGGCTGCCTGGGTGGCGGTCTCTTTGGCCTCGTCCCCGAGTACGGCGGCGCTGGTGTCGGCGGCGTACCGGACGCGCTTGGCGAGCAGACGCACCTCGTGCCAGTCGTCGTCCTGGGTCCAGGGCTTGAGCTTGTCGGCCTCTTCGGTGAACGTGCGGCTGGCGGCCGTCAGGAGCTGTGGCAGCACCTCGCTGCAGGGCTTGCTGGCCTTTGGCTTGAGGAGTGGGGAGGCTGCGGCCGCGTCCAAGGTCTGCAGCAACGCCGCCGTACTCTCGCCGGTCACCACGTGGTTGGAACGGGCAGCGGCACGATCCAGGGCGACAGTGAGGGTCGTCAGGATCGTCTCGACGTGCTCAGGGTCGTCCTCGCTGTTGGCGGTCTCGCGGACGAGCGCCGCGATCACCTCGAGGTCGCGGGCTTCTCCACACGCGTTCGCGAGGGCGGCGAGCTGGGTGCGGAGGTCCTGTGCCCAGTCGCCCGCCAGCTGCTTCCGGAACAGCCTCAGGTTGCTCCGCAACCGCCGGCAAGAGACCCGCACCTGGTGGATGGCGTCGCCCTCACCCTTCTCGACCATGAGAACGGCGCCCTGCAGGCGCGTCGTCCCCTTGGTCAGCGCATTGACCACCAGCGCCCCGACCGGGGCCTCAGCCGACAACGCACCGCTCCAACCCGCCACGCTCTCCGCCATTCACCCATTCTCCCTGCTCCGAGTGAACGCGTCAGCACAGCACCGCCCAGCCCTACTCCCCCTTCACCCCGTCCGACTCGTCGGCCTTCGCCACTTCCCCATCCAGAGCGTCATCGACAACCCCGTGTAGCTCAGCGTCCCCCGCCGCGTCCTCACCCTGGCCGGCGACCGCCACGTCCGAGAGCTCCGCGTCCTCCTCGGCCTCGCCCTCAAGCCCCGTGTCCGCGAACTCCGCGTCCCCCTCGGCCTCGTCCGCTTCGTCGTCCGCCAGGCCCGCGGTGTCCACCTCGTCGTCGAGCTCCGCGGTCTCAGCGTCGTCGTCGGGCTCGTCCACCTCGCCGTCAAGCTCGGCGTCGTCCGCCTCGTCGTCCAGCTCAGCGTCGTACGCCTCGCCGTCGAGCTCCGCGTCCTCAGCCTCGTCCTTCGCCTCGTCCACCTCGTCGTCGAACTCCGCGTCGTCCGCCTCGTCCTCCGGCTCAGCGTCGTACGCCTCGTCCTCGTACTCGTCGTCCTCGTCGTCCTCGTCGAGGTCCGTGAACTGGAGACCCTCGAGCTGCGCAGCCCGCTCAGCGGCACCAGTGGAACCGTCAGCGTCGACCCCGGCCGCCCGGTGGAACCAGATCAGCGCGTCGTCCTCCCGACCGGCCTCCTCGAGCGCGTCGGCGTACGCGTAGCGCAGCCGCGGCAGCCAGTCCGCCTTCGTCCGCTTGGTCAACTCCGGCACCTGCAGCGTCTGGATCGCCGCCGCCGTCTGCCCCATGTCACGCCGCGCGCCGGCCGCCACGATCAGCAGCTCGACCTGCGTCGCCTCGGTCAGGTCGCGAACATGCTTGTCCCGCGACAGCGTCAGCGCCTTCTCCGGCCGCCCGAGCGCCCGCTCGCAGTCAGCCATCATCGCGATGACCTCATGGTTCCCGGTCATCCGCCGTACCGCGCGGAACTCGGTCAGCGCCTCGTCGTAGTGCTCAGCCAGGTACGCCGTGATCGCCACAGCCTCCCGTACGCCGCCAAGCCGCGCAGCCAGCCGCCGCGCAGTCCGCGCATGCTGGTACGCCCGCTCCGGGTCGTCGTCGATGAACCGGCCCGACGCGACGAGGTGCTGCGCGACCAGGTCCGCAAGGCCGCGCGGCAACGACCGCAGCTCAGCCTTCACCGACCGGTCCAGCTCAGCCCCGGTGATCCCCTCCGGAATCACCGGATCATCCCGCCGCGGCCCAGCCTTCTCCTCTAGCGGCCGATCCCCACGACGCCCCGCACCCCGCTCATCCCGCCGGCCACCCCGCTCATCCCGCCGAAATGCTCCACGTTCGCCCCGACCAGGCCCACCCCCACGAGCAGCCCCGGCCCCACGCCCACGCTCATCCCGCCCACCGCGATCGTCCCGCCGGAATCCCTCACGTCCCCCACCCTCGTCCCGACCGCGCTCGTCCCGCCGGAAGCCCCCGCTTCCGCCACGCTCATCGCGCCCACCGCGGTCATCCCGGCCGCCTCGCTCGTCGCGCCCACCGCGGTCATCCCGCCGGTAGTCACCACGCCCGCCTTCATCCCGCCGGAACCCGCCACCACCGCGCTCGTCACGCCGCGAGTCCCCGCGTCCCCCACGCTCGTCCCGACCAGCGCCCTCGCCCCGCCGGGAGTCGTCCCGCCCCCCACGCTCATCGCGCCGGAAACCCCCACCCGACCGCTCATCCCGCCGGAATCCCTCACGCCCCCCACGCTCGACCCGACCACGCTCGTCGCGCCCACCGCGCTCATCCCGCCGGAAGCCCCCGCCTCCGCCACGCTCATCGCGCCCACCGCGGTCGTCCCGTCGGTAGTCACCACGCCCACCTTCATCCCGCCGGGACCCGCCTCCGCCGCGCTCATCACGGCGCGGGCCCTCGTCCCGCCGGAAGCCACCACGCCCACCGGAACGGTCATCACGACTGCCAGTACGCCGGTACCCGCCAGACCTCTCGTCCCGACCGGCTCCACGTCCTCCGCGGTCATCCCGGTCCCCACGCCCCGACATCTGACCGCCGAACGGATCCCGCTCACCCTTGTCATCCCGCCGCGACCCGGCGAACCCGCGCCGACCCTCGAACCGGCCTTCCTCACGGTCCTGCCCGTCGCGATACGAACCACCGGACCGCGGACCACTCCGCGCCCCACCCGACCGAGGCCCATCCCCCCGGCTCGATGCTCCACGCGGCCCACCAGTCCCCCGACCACCAGAACCGCCGGAACCCCAACCACCGGACCCACCCGATCCACCAGAGCTCCAACCATCGCCACCAGAACGCCCCGAACCACCCGAACGCCCAGCACCAGACCCGCCGGATCCACCAGGACGCCCAGCGCCGTACCCGCCGGATCCGCCCGAACGCCCGGAACCCGACCCACCGGTCCGCCCAGCACCGGGACCACCGGTACGCCCGCCGCCCGAGCCACCCGACCCCGAGCCGGCCCGTCCACCACTGAACCCTGAACGACCGGAGCCCGACCGCTCACCACCGTCGCGACCAGGACGGCCGCTACCTCCGGAGGAACCGCGACGGTCCCCAGAACCGGAGCGAGGATTGCGAGGTGGCGTCGCCACGTTGACTCCTAATTGCTGTAGCTCGATCGAGCAAGGGCGCTGCAGCCATCTGCAGCAAATGGACAAAGAACAAAGGTACCGCCGCCACCCCCACAACCAGACATCCGGTACACCCCATCCCACAACCCCGCGAACCACCCACCCCTCCGGCCCCTCCGACCCGCCCCTGGTCGCCTGACGCGCACCTCAGGTCGGCACCCCACACCCGCCCCACCCTCGCTAAGCCAGTGCGCACACCATCGGTGCACCCACCCACCCGGCCCTCCGCCCCTCCGCCCCTCCGCCCCTCCGCCCCTCCGCCCCTCCGCCCCTCCGCCCCTCCGGCCCTCCGCCCCTCCGGCCCGCGGATCCTTCACGCTCAGGTCGGGGTCTGCCTCGCTAACGGTGTTCCGGGTCGACCGTGATCACGCCACGTCCGACCTCGACGCGTCCGACGGCGCCGTCTGTGAGGGAGCCATGGCTCAGCGCGACGAGGTACGGACGCCGACGCGGTACGTCCGGGAGCAACCGATCCCACGTTTGGGTGGAGCCAGGTTGCCGCAGGCAGCAAGGAAGTCCGGCCTCGTGGCTGTCCGGTGGACCGTGCGATCGTGAGAAGTGGGGAGGGGAGGCCGGAATGAGCGGCGATGTGATCGTGGTGGGAGGTGGCACCGCAGGGTGCGTGCTGGCGGCCCGGCTGACCGAGGACGCGGGATGCGCGGTGTTGCTGATCGAGTCTGGGCCGGACTATCCGAACCTGGACGGACTGCCGGCCGACGTTGCCGACGCTTCCGAGCCGACCGTGGGTCACGACTGGGGCTACTTCGCCGAGGCCGACTCTCTGGACCGGCGCGTCCCGCTGCCTCGAGCGCGGCTGATCGGTGGTTGTTCCGCCACCAATGGCTGCTTCGCGCTGCGCGGTGCCCCGGCCGATTACGACCGCTGGCGAGCTCTGGGCAATCCTGGGTGGAGCTTCGCTGAAGTCTTGCCGTTCTTTCGGCGCCTGGAATCCGATCTCGATTTCGCCGACCGCTGGCATGGAAACGGCGGTCCGATCCCGATCCGCCGTCATCCGGCCGACGAGCTCACCCCGATCCAGCAAGCGTTCATCAATGCCGCTGTTCAGGTAGGACACAGCTACGTCGCCGACCATAACCGACCGGGCGCACTCGGCATCGGACCGACTCCACGCAACGTCCGAGACGGCCTGCGGATGAGTTCCGCGATCACTTACCTCGCCGCCGCCCGGCACTGGCCGAACCTCACCATACGCGCCGACACGACGATCGGGCGGGTAGAGATCGCACATGGCCGCGTGGTCGGCGTGCGCACCACAACGGGCGAGCTGCTCGAGGCGGACCGAGTCGTGCTGGCGGCCGGCACCTACGGCAGCCCGGCCATCCTTGCTCGCTCGGGCGTTGGCTCCGCAGCCCGCCTGTCGCGGCTCGGTATCGACGTCGTGGCGGATCTGCCGGCTGTCGGCGAGCATCTGATCGACCACCCGATCGTTGCCGTCGACCTCCCCACCAGACCGGCCGCGGGACCGAAGTTCCAGGCGATCGCCACGCTCTCCTCGACCTCGAGCGGAGCGCCGGACCTCCACCTCTTCGCGGCCGGGCCGTTCCCCGTCGAACGTGAGATCTGCGAGTCTGGGGCGATCTTCGGCATCGTCGCCGGGCTGATGGCCCCGCAATCGGAGGGATCGGTGCGAGTCAGGTCGGCCGATCCCAGCGATCCGCCGCGTATCGACGTGGCACACCTTCGTCACCCCGACGACCTCGCCCGCATGGTTGACGCCACCGTCGAGGCCCGCCGGATCGCCCGCAGTGAGCCGCTCGCCGCGCTCGTCACCGGCGCCGAGATCGAACCAGGGCCGGCTGTCGCGGACGACGCCCGTACCGCGATCGCCGAGTCCATCCGCGCTCGCGTCGCCTCCTACCATCACCCAGTGGGTACCTGCCGGATGGGCACAGATCCCGACCGGGACGCGGTGGTGGACGCCCGTGGCCGCGTCTACGGCGTCGACCGACTCTGGATCGCCGATGCATCGGTCATGCCGACGATCCCAACCGCCAACACCAACCTACCCACCGTCATGCTCGCCGAGCGCCTCGCCGCCTGGCTGACCAACCCCACCCCAGCCTGACCAGAAACGTCCCCTCGCAGTCGCCACGCGCAAGCACTAGAAGAGACACGTAGGCGGAGGCACTTGGACGGGCACATCCAGGCGGGGACATCCGCGCGGAGACTCGAGCGGGAAGACCCCAGAGTCGGACACCTGGGCGGAGACACCAGCGCGGAGACACCTGCCGGAAGACAACTGGAGGCAGACACCTCGGGTCAGGCGCCTTCGTAAAGCACTTCAGGAGAGGCCTTGGGTAGGTGCGTTGCGAGGACCAGTGAGCGTCCTGACTTGGGCCAAGGTAGTGCGCACCTTCCGCTCAGGTGATCTGGGCGAGGGTGTCCCGTAGGTCGTTGGGCAGCGGGGTCCACGGCGGTCAGGAGCTGCTGTCCGGCGCGGATCTGGTCGGCGAACCGAGCGGCACCGAGTCAACGCCTTCCAGCAACTGGGCGAGAACATCGCCGAGTCGCTCAGCGGGGGCGACCGAGTCCAGCGTCGCCACCGAGATCTGGAGCGACAAGGGCACCGGTGACAATCGCACTGGGCCGAAGGTTCTCGCGGATATCGTCGGACCCTGCTGCGCTGGACCACCGCCCGAATCACAAGGACCGGCCGTGTCCAGGCCGAGGACACCGAGCGAGCGCCGGCCGAAGCGGAAGACCAACACCGGGAGGGCGCCCGCGAGAAGTCACTTCCGGGCTCCCTGCCCGCCAGGTAGGGACCGATGCCCCCCAAGCGCAGCCTCAACAACCGCACAACGCGCTGTCATCCGCACGGGACCTTCGGCCCAGCACGGCGGGACCCGCGACTCTGCGGGTCGACGGTCGCCGGGGCCACGCTGGGCCTTACCCGCTCGACCTGCAGAGGAGTCCGCCATGCGCCTGCTGAGAACACCCGGCGAGACCGTGGCCGGACTGCGCCGGTGGCTGTACCGCGACGGACGACCGAACCTGGCCGGTCGGCTGATCAACCGGGCCGATGCCGCGATCTACGGATCCGGGCTGGTGCTGCCGAACCGGCTGGCGGTCCTCGCCGTTCCCGGCCGGCGTACCGGCCGGGTGATCACGATGCCGGTGGCGATCGCCGACCACGAGGGCGAGCGCTATCTGGTCTCGATGCTCGGCGAGGACGCCAACTGGGTCCGCAACGTCCGGGCCGCGAGAGGTCATGCGGAGCTGCGGCACGGCCGCCGTGAGCCCGTCCGACTGGAGGAGGTCGAGCCGGCTGCCCGAGCGCCGATCCTGCGCCGCTACCTTGCGGTCGCGCCGGGAGCGCGCGCGCATCTCCCACTTGACCGACATGCTCCGCTGAGCGAGTTCGAGCGGATCGCCGCCAACTTCCCGGTCTTCCGCATCGTCACCGAGTAGGCCTCCACAAGGTCCACAGCACCGGCCACCGTGACGGGTCCAGCGACTCGAGCGTCAGGTACGAGCCCCCCTTTAGTGCGCAAATCCGGCCGCCCCGCACGGCGAACCCGCAGGTCAGCACGCTGCCGCAACCGTTCAGGCCCGGATAGTGGCCCAAGTCAGGTAAAGCACTTCAGGAGAGGCCTTGGGTAGGTGCGTTGCGAGGACTAGTGAGCGTCGAGAGTCGCACGGTGGAGTCCCCACCGCTCGGCAACCATGAGCTGAGCGAGTCGACTGTAGTCTCCAGCAGTTGTCGGTCGAGGCACTCGGCACCTGCGAGCCCGAGCGAGCCAACTCATGCGCACTGGGGCAGCTCCCGCAGGCGCCGACCGCCGCAAACACCGGCGAATTCCAAGCCGGGGACAGTCCGACCGGCCGACAGCTACCCATGTCCGGCAGACACCGGCCGTGGCGGACACCGGCGGGCGGCGGGCCCGGGTACGGTCCGACAGAAACCCGCGCCGGTTGGGTCCGCCGGGCAGAAACCCGGCAGAGGTCCAGGCAGGTCAGGCGGCATGTGCCCAGTTCCCGCAGGCGTCGGGTGTGGCAGATGTCGACTGTGCTGTATGCCGGCTGTGGCAGGTCTTCGGGCTGGGCGGGCTCGTGACGGGGCCAGAGGGCTGGCGAGGGCACAACCCCGGGGTGGTTGGCAGGGCTGGTGATTACAGACGCCGGTGTCCACCGGCCAGAGACCCGTGCGGGCTGCCGGTGGGTCAGGAACACGGTGGGGGAAATGTTAAGGGCCACCCCAGTCGGGGTGGCCCTTAACAGTGTGAATGTCCGGCGGCGTCCTACTCTCCCACGACCTCCCGGTCGCAGTACCATCGGCGCTGTCGGGCTTAACTTCCAGGTTCGGAATGGAGACTGGGTGTTTCCCCGACGCTATGGCCACCGTAACTCTATGAAAATATCAACCAACCGCCCTGCTACCAGTCACAACACCCACACGTGTGTGGGGGTGTTGGTGTGCTGGGGTTGACCGTATTTCGGGAACCGTACAGTGAACGCGAATCATCGTTTGTAACGCAGCAAGTCTCATTGTCCCACCACAAGGGGTGGGTTGGTGACAAGCCCTCGGCCTATTAGTACCAGTCAGCTCCACACGTTGCCGTGCTTCCACTTCTGGCCTATCAACCCAGTGGTCTACTGGGGGCCTTA